>NZ_CP018154.1:1292680-1912860 GCF_001889025.1 Sphingorhabdus lutea
AAATCAACCATATGAGCGCGAAAAATTTAACCGAATATCGGTTTAAATATTTTGAATATGTCATGGCAGCCTTTGTCACCATATTATTATTATCAAATATTATCGGCGCGTCGAAATTATCCGCCATAAATATTGGGGGTAGCACGCATATTTTTGGCGCAGGCATTTTATTTTTCCCTCTTGGTTATGTTATTGGCGATATTTTAACCGAAATTTATGGCTATGCCCGCGCACGGCGAGTTATTTGGACCGGCTTTGCAGCAATGATTTTCATGGCGGTGATGAGCTATATTGTTGTTGCCTTGCCACCTGCGGATGGATGGGACGGGCAGGCGGCATATGAAACGGTATTTGCCAATGCGTGGCGCATTGTTTTGGCCTCAATCACCGCATTTTGGGCGGGCGAATTTGTGAACAGCTATGTCATGGCGCGGCTAAAATTATTGACCAAGGGTAAATATTTATGGACGCGGACCATTGGTTCGACAATAGTGGGACAGGCGGTCGACAGCCTGTTATTTTATCCAATTGCATTTTATTTAACATGGAGTAATGCCCAGTTAATCGAGGTGATGTACACCAATTGGGCATTGAAAGTGGGCTGGGAAATATTATTAACCCCGGTGACTTATTTTGTGGTGCATAAATTAAAAAAGGCAGAGGCGATTGACGTTTATGATGATGATACGAATTTCTCGCCCTTTGCCAATAATAAATCATCGGCCCAAAACTAACCGTAAAAAGGCATATTTATTTACATGAATTGGTTTTTAGACCCCGTTAGTTTTCAGTCATTTAAACTTGATATATTATCCATGACTGGCCTTGGCAAAGATGCGATGCACGTGCATATCGGAATGGCGATTTTTATCATCGTTCGGCTTTGCTGGCGCGGGCGTGGTGGATGGTTTGTTGCCTGGTCTGCTGCGCTTATTGCCGCATTAACGGGTGAATATTTGGATTATAAGGTCGATATTATCCAATCCTATAAATATACAGGACAGGTGCCCGATGCCGAACATTGGCATGATATTTGGAATACAATGTTTTGGCCCAGCATATTATTGCTTATTGGACGCTGGTTGCAGCCGGCAAAGAAAAATATCAAAGACGGCCCTGATTTTATTGAACAGGATGCGCCAATTCAGAAAAGCACCGATTTAATATAGGGCGGTTAGTAAAGATTATTCAAAAAAAATAAAGTATCACTCACGCCAAAGCAGCGATAAGCCCTTCAAATAATCGGCGGCCATCGCTGCCTCCATGCATAGTTTCAATCATCCGTTCAGGATGCGGCATCATGCCCAAAACATTGCCTTTTTCGTTTAATATTCCGGCAATATTACGCGCCGAACCATTGACATATTCGCCATAGCGAAATGCAATACGGCCATCATTTTCCAACATATCCAATGTGGCATCATCAGCAAAATAATTGCCATCATGATGCGCAACAGGAAACATTACCTGCTCCCCCTTTTTATATTGTGATGTGAATGGCGTGCTATTATTTTCAACGTTTAGTGGCACATTGCGGCAGATAAAATTTATACCCGCATTGCGCATTAACGCGCCGGGTAATAACCCTGCCTCGGTCAAAATTTGAAAACCATTACACACGCCTAAAGTAGGAACGCCGCGATTTGCCGCCGCAACAACGTCTTGCATAATCGGGGAACGCGCAGCCATTGCGCCGGAACGCAAATAATCGCCATATGAAAAACCGCCCGGAATGGCGATTAAATCGACCCCATCGGGCAGGCTGCTATCACCATGCCAAACAAGCAAGGTTTCCGCGCCGGTAATGCTGGAAATTGCCACCGCCATGTCGCGGTCGCAATTGGAACCTGGAAATTGAATAACGGCCGCTTTCATCATCTTAACCCTTGCTGTAAAAAAATTATACCCGTTGAATTTCGAAATTCTCAATCACCATATTGGCCAGTAATTTGGTGCAGATTTCTGCAATTTGTTCGTCGGTTACCGCCGGATCAACATCCAATTCAATTAAACGGCCCGCGCGCACATCATTCACGCCTTCAAATCCCAAATTTTCAATTGCATGGTGGATTGCGCGACCTTGGGGATCCAAAACGCCATTTTTTAAGGTCACAAAAACGCGAATGTTCATGGGTAACTTTCCTTCATGCCTAAATTTAAATTACATGCTGTATAATTTATTGCTGCTATAAAGTGCATGGCGTGGGAAGCAAGAGGCATTGCCCAAAAAATATACATCCAAGCGATTTTCACCAAATATTAACCCCAATTGAGTAATTATCTGGCGAATTTTTATTTTATTTATTCATGATGCAGGAGAATAAAATGGTTGGCTTGGCAACGATGATGTTTATTGCACTATTCGGTTTTGGCCATGAATTATTGGGTTGGAATGGCGAAAATGAGCAGGTTCAACTTGGGTTATTTCTTGCCTTTATCTTTGGTATTATCGCGGGTTATAAAACCAAGGGGTAAGCATGGCTTTGCCCCTTCTATTTTATTTTATATTTAATTTTTACGATATTAAATTTTTGATATTTAACCCTCTGTTCCTGTTGCAAGCTGCGCCGTATCATTTTGCGTCTCCGCCGCTTTGGGGCGATAGCTTTCATGCATTACCTTAAACGTAAATGGCTTTTGGCCCGATAATTGTTCTGCCGCCAATATCCTAATATCTTCTATGGTGATGCTGCGGAAAATATCCTCGCTATGGCGGAATTTATCTAAATCAGAGGGCAGGGTCTGCGCCTCATCAATCCATCCAACCCATGTTGAGTTTTTGCTTTTCCAATCGCGGTAATTTTCCAATATCGGCGTGCGTGCCCGATTGAATATATCTTCGCTGACCAAATTATTTGTAACATCGGCGATAATATCGTCCACAACCTTGCCAATTAAGTCTGCATTATCAACATTGCCATTGGTGGTAATGGAAAAACTTCCCCTATTTGGGTAAATTTCCGACATGTCCGCACTTGCCCCTGCGGAATAGCTTGCGCCCAATTCTTCACGCAATTTATCGGTCAGCTTAATATTGATGATTCGGGCCAATAAATCCATGGCGGCAGATTTTTTTTGCTCGCGCCCGTCGGATATTGTCCAAACGCGCTGCCACGCCAATTGGTCTCTTTCACCCAAATGATATAAAATATGTTCGCCGCGATTATCCGACCAATTTGTCTCTCTGGCTTGTGTAAATTGGGGGATGATATCATTTCTTTTGGGCAATGCGCCAAATGTTTCGGCGATAATTTTTATCGCATCTTCTTGGTCAAATGTGCCGATTAAGGTGATTTCCAGCGGTGCAGTCATCAATTGATTGCCGATTAACTTTTTCAACTGCGCGCTATTCATTTCATTATATCGCGCCAATGAGGGCAGGGTAAAACGCGGATCATCACCATTTAATATATTGGCCGATTCAATAGACAAAACCGACCCAGGGGTTGATTTTAATTTTGTGTAAAATTCGGGCAATGCCTTTTGAAATAAACGTACGGCATCTTGGCGATAGGCGGGATCGGTCATCAAAGAAGCAATAAGCTGCATTTGGAATTTTAAATCATTTGGGCTGACCGTTCCATATTCACCAAAATAATCATCGCCAATGTCCAAATCAAAGCTGGCGGACGAACCGGCCAAAATCGATCTCATATCGCTAATATCATGTTTGCCGACGCCGCCCTGTGCAAAGGTTGAGCTGAAAAAAGTGGAATAATCTGCATTGTCCCTGCCAAATGATAATGCGCCGCCCGCCGCGCGCACCGCAAATCGCACGGTGCTGGCCTCAAAATCCGTATTTTTCAGATTCAACATCACGCCATTTTTGAAACGGATGGTGCGTATGTCCAAATCATCAATTTTATCATCAAAAACAACCTTGCCCGCTTTGCCAAATTTGGCATAGGCAAATTGTGCCTTTTCACGCTGTTTCGGTGGACCAAAATCAATTTCACGTGCTTTGTTGACCGCGTTTAAAAGATATTTTTCGTCAATATCGCCTTTATTCTTTGTGGCCATGAACACCAATGGACGGTCCATTTTGCCATAAATATTGTTGAATAATTTATGGATTTTATCCTTATCCAAATGGGATTTTATCTCATTCCATGCCGATAATAAATCAATGGCACTATTCACCACTTCGCTGTCATTTGCATCAACCAATGCATTGGCGAATGTGGCGCTGGATGTGGTGGATTCGCCCGCTGCATTATCTCTGAAATTTTGGTCAATGCGGCTGATGGCATCGTTAAATTCTGTATCCGAAAATCCATAATCAGAAATTTGCTTAATCATGGGTAAAAATTCGTTCAATGCGCGTTCCCATTCGCCATCTTTGCTGGAAATGGAGCTGCTAATCTGGGCATATTCGCGGCATTGGTTCATGTCATAGGATATATTCCCGCCCAGTAGGACCAATTCTTCTTCTTGTTGCCGCCTGCCAATCCTGCTGCTTAAAATTTGGTTGATGATGGATAGGCCGAGTGATGTTTCCAAACGTTCCTTATCATCCACCCTAAATTTATCTTGAAAAAATTGGGCCAATAATATGCTGTTCGTGATTTGGGGATGTTCAAAAATTTGGGCCTCGCTGGGCCGATTTACATCAATATAACAGCCATTTATCGGGCCATATTGTGCCGCACTGCCGGACCAATCACTAAATTGATCGATAATATGGCTTTCAATATGGTCAACATCCACCGCGCCGACCACAATGATACGGGTGCGGTCGGGGCGATACCATTTTTGATATAATGATTTCATCCTGTCGGCGGGGGCGGTTTTTAATATATTTTCTGCGCCAATGGGAAAACGGGTTGCGGAATATGTGCCGGGGGATAAAAATTTGCTCGCCGCCCTATATGCCTGATATTGATAATTTTCCCGCACGCGCATTTCTTCTAAAATAACGCCGCGCTCTGCCTCCACAGCGGAGGGGGCGAAGCTTATCTCGCTGGCGGTTTCGCGCATAAGGAATAATGATTCCTCGATTAACTCTGCGCTATTATTTGGCAGGTCCAATTGATATTGTGTTTGGGTAAATCCCGTCGATGCATTGGTATCTGCGCCAAAGGCAAGGCCAAGTCGTTCCAATATTTTGACCATTTCCCCTTCGGGAACATTGGTTGTTCCATTAAACGCCATATGTTCAATAAAATGGGCAAGGCCTTGTTCGTCTTCGCCCTCTACGGCTGAACCAAAATCAACCGCCATGCGGATTAAAACCTGATTTTCGGGGCGCGAATTTTTCTTTATCGCATATTTGAGCCCATTGGGCAGGCGGCCATAGATAATATCTGGATGGGCAGGCAGGTCGGATTTGTCGCTATTCCATGCCTTTACTCGATAGGGCGAGGGGGAAATTTCAATTTTATCCGCTGCATTTTTGGCAATTTGATTATCATCATCTTGCTTTATTTCGGCTTGTTCCTGCTCAGCAGTCTGATTTTCTACCTGTTCCTGCGCATATGAAATATGCGGCGTAGAAAAGATAATCGCAGCGGCAAGGGCATGGCGGGATAGCGAAATGCTAGATAAAATATTTTTCCTCATGAAGAACAGCTATCACAGCATAGCTGTCTTCAAAAGGGATAAAGCTCAATAATTTAGGCAAATAAAATTATTTACTTTTCTTTGCGCGGTGCGCATCCAAATCCATAATTTCGCTGCTGCCTTCATCAGGTAACAGGCCAAGTCGGCGGGCAACTTCTTGATATGCCTCTACCTCTCCGCCCAAATCGCGGCGGAAACGGTCCTTGTCCAATTTTTCATTGGTTTCAATGTCCCATAGGCGGCATCCATCGGGGCTGATTTCATCAGCCAGGATAATGCGCGCAAAATCGCCATCGAAAAAACGGCCAAATTCTAGCTTGAAATCAACCAAACGAATTCCAATGCCCGCAAACATGCCGGACATGAAATCATTAACCCGAATGGCCATGCTGGAAATATCTTGCATTTCCTCCTGCGTGGCCCAACCAAAGCAGGCAATATGTTCCTCTGCGATTAAGGGATCACCCAGGCTGTCATCTTTATAGCAATATTCCAACAAAGTATGCGGCAGGGGTGTGCCTTCTTCGATACCAAGGCGTTTTGATAAAGTGCCTGCAGCAACATTGCGCACTATAACTTCAATCGGGACTATTTCTACTTGTTTTACCAATTGTTCGCGCATGTTCAAACGGCGGATGAAATGGGTGGGAATACCAATATGCGCCAAACGTGTAAACACATGTTCCGAAATGCGATTATTGATTACGCCTTTGCCATTTATCGTCCCCTTTTTCTGGGCATTAAAGGCGGTGGCATCATCCTTAAAATATTGGATAATCGTGCCTGGCTCTGGACCTTCATAAAGGATTTTGGCTTTACCTTCATATATTTTGCGTCGACGGGTCATTATTTATTTGTCCTTTTTGGCCAAAGCATTGCACTATGCGCATCGCCATAGCGGATGATTGCGCCATGCGCAATTTAAGTTCGCATTATTCTGTGCATTTATGGGAGAGAAAATAATATGTCAAAATATGATAATATTGATGAGGTGATGCGCACATTATATGAATCAATTTCTGGTCCGCCCGGGGGGCAGGATTGGGTACGCGACCGTGAAATTTATCATCCCAGCGCGCTAATCACCCGGACGCGAATCGTTGATGGAAAACCGGTTGCCTTTACATTTGATTATGATGGCTTTGTCGCGGCGACCATCCCCTTGTTAAAAGATAAAAGCTTTTATGAAATTGAAACCAAAAGAAGTGAAAGCCATTTTGGCCAAATTGCGCATATATTTTCCGAATATGTGGCGCGGGAACATCTAGATGATGAGGATATTTTATTTCGCGGGGTTAATATGGTCCATTTATGGAATGATGGAGCCGATTGTTCGGGGCGATGGTGGATTATGTCGATTATCTGGGACAATGAGCGCGAGGGCGTGACATTGCCGCAAAGCTGGCTGTGATATATATTTGGCCATGATATACTTAATCTGTAATAAGATAAACCAGTTTTAAGATTATGTTTTATGTATAAAAAAACCGCCCCAATTCATCAAAGAATGAGGCGGTATTTTTATAATATGATAAATGCTGATTAAGCGTCTTTATCTTCACCAGCTTCGGCAGAAAGACCTTCGCTTGCCGCTGCAGCCGCAGCAGCTTGAGCCGCCGCAAGTGCCGCAACGCGTGCAGCGTCGGCTTCTTCTGCTTCATCGGCTGCTGCTTCACGATCTTCTTGCAATTGGATGGTGGTTGCCGCGATTTCAGCTTGTTCTTCTTCGAACATTTGATCAATCACATTAATGCCATCTTTTTGCATTTCAGCTTCGTCTTCGCTGCGTGCCACGTTTACGCTAATGGTAACGCTTACTTCGGGGTGAAGAACAACACGAACTTCATAAACGCCCAATTCCTTAATAGGACGTTCCAAAATGACCATGCTGCGGTTCACAACTGCATTTTGCGCAGCAAGAGAATCAACAATGTCGCGAACCGATACTGAACCATATAGCTGGCCACTATTTGATGCAGCGCGGATCAGGACGACCTGCTTACCATCAACATTGCCAGATTCTTTTTCAGCTTCGGCGCGGCGCGCTTCGTTATCAGCTTCGATTTTTGCACGATTTGCTTCGAACAATTTCTTGTTCACTGCATTGGCGCGTAACGCCTTTTTATTCGGCAATAAGAAATTGCGCGCATAGCCGTCTTTAACGGTAACAACGTCACCAATAGAGCCGAGCTTTTCAACGCGTTCCAACAAAATAATATCCATGATCGCGTCTCCTTACTTCACAATGTACGGAAGCAGGCCGATATGGCGTGCGCGTTTGATTGCTTTGCTCAACTCGCGCTGCTTCTTTGCCGATACGGCGGTAATACGGGAAGGAACAATCTTGCCACGTTCAGAAATATAACCCTGAAGCAGGCGTGTGTCCTTATAATCAATTACGGGCGCATCCTTGCCATGAAAAGGGCAAGATTTGCGGCGGCGGAAAAATGGACGTGCCATATTTTTTATCTCCTAAACCAGATTAATCGTCATTATTGTCGCGTGGGCGACGACGTTCGGAACGTTCATTTTTACGCATCATGACCGAAGGGCCACTTTCATGCGCATCAACACGGATCGTCATATAACGAACAATATCTTCGTTCATGCGGGTCACGCGTTCCAATTCGGCAACAACATCGGTTGGTGCATCAAATTCCAACATGACATAATGGGCTTTACGATTTTTTTGAATCTTATAAGCCAAAGAGCGAAGACCCCAAGTTTCGGTTTTTACAACCTTGCCTTTATTTTCTTCGATCAATTTGGTGTTGGCTTCCGCCAGCGCGTCTACTTGAGCCTGTGACAGGTCCTGACGCGCCAAAAATACATGCTCGTACAACGGCATGGGCACTTCCTTTCATCTACCGATCGCTGACGCCGCCCCATGCGAACGCCCCTCCGGCTTTCATCTTTCACATAAAAACAGTTGCCTGATTCTATTGCGAAGTCGCGGCGTTAGTCTGCTTTCGCGCTATTTGCAAGCATTTCCAGCATATCGGCTGCAAATAATGACAGGCTGTCATCACGTGCGCCCATAATGGCGATGCGGTCGCCGGTTTCAGCAATAGCAGAAATATATGCGCCACATTCTTCACGCAGCGCGATATGGCGGGCTTGAACTTGTTGATGCGCGTTAATCGCCTCCACCAATTGCGGCGTGCCGACTGATTTATCAACCGTTCCGCCAAAATATACCGGATCGCATATTATAAGCTGATCATCCTTGGTTAAATATTTGGCAAAAACCTCTGCCAATTCATCCTTCATCAAGCGTAATGGGCCAAAACCATGGGGTTGGAAAAATGCGATAACGCGGCCATTAAATGACTTCATGGCCGATAATGTGGCGGCTATTTTATCCGGATTATGCCCAAAATCATCAATAATGGTTATGCCATTTGTTGTACCAACCATTTCAAACCGGCGGCGCAGGCCGGAAAATTGGCCAATTGCCGCAATGGCATCTGATAATTTAATGCCCATCGCCATGCTTGCCGCAATTGCCGCCAGCGCATTGGCGATATTATGTTTGCCCGGCACCTGTAACGCCACTTTAAAAATTTCATCCTTATATAAAAGATCGAAATTGGCGGCCATGGGATGCAGGATAATATTTGTCGCGCAAAAATCCGCATCATTGGTAAATCCAAAGCTGACCGCCCCCCTATGCGGGCGTAGATCCATCAATTTGCGGCTTTCCACATCGTCAATATTCCAAATAAGATGAGGCGCTTTTGCGGCAAAATCACCAAAAAGCTGGTGCAGCTCCTCCATTGATTTATGGTCCAGTGTGATATTGTTCAAAACCGCAATTTGGGGATTGAACAGCGCAATTGAGCCGTCGCTTTCGTCCACTTCGGAAATAAAAGCTTCTCCATCACCGGAAATGGCGCTGGCAAAGCGGTTTTTATCGCTGATGAAATTTTTCATCACCGCGCCATTCATTATTTTGGGGGAAAGGCCGCAATGATGCGCAATCCATCCAATCATGCCGGTAACCGTTGATTTGCCGCTGGTCCCACCAATGGCAACACCCAGATTTGATTTGTTAAACAGGCTAGCCAATAATTCGGCGCGAGTCATTCGCGCAAGGCCCAATTTGCGGGCAGCGACAACATCGGCGACGCTGTCCTCTACAGCAGCAGAGGCGACCAATATTTGCCCCTTATGAGTGATGCCCGAACCATCTTGGGGGAAAATTTCTATGCCCTCATCTTGTAACCAAAGAAATTTATCGGCAATACGTCCCTGATCATAGCTTCGATCCGACCCCTTTACCAAATAACCAGCGCGTTGAACCAAGGTGGCAAGCGGCAACATGCCCGAACCACCAATGCCGCAAAAATAATATTCTGTGTTTTTTGTCATAAATGCTGCCTATTTAGTTTCAAAGCATTTGACAATGGGCTGACAAGCATGATGGATGATTTTATGGAAAATAAAATGGGATTACATATTGGCCTTTGTGCGCCGGCCACGGCAATTGACCATGAATTGGGCGCAAGTTTAGAAGCCATTGTGAAAAGGGATTATCCCTTGCTTCACCTGAATATTCATCCGCAATGCTATGCCAATCATGGCCATTTTGCGGGGGATGATGCGGCGCGTCGCGATGCATTTGTGTCAATGGCCAATGACCCAAATATTGATATTATCTGGTTTGCCAAGGGGGGATATGGTTCATGCCGAATCGCCGAAGAAGCCGCCCCATTATTGACCAATGCCGCGCGGCAGAAAATCTATATCGGCTATAGCGATATAGGAAATATGCTTTCCATGTTGGCAAAAAATAAAATTGGTTTTCCCGTTCACGGGCCGATGCCTATTGATTTAAGCAGAGTAGGCGGCGAGGCGGCGGTGCGCCGCGTGCTGGATTGGCTTTCTGGTTCTGCCTCAATTGATGCGGTTTTGGGACGACAGTTCAACGAACCTTTACTGCCGATAAATTTAATGACCCTATCCATGTTATTGGGCACGAATATTATGCCAGATTTAAGCGGCCATATAGTGATGGTGGAGGATGTGGGCGAATATCATTATGCGATTGACCGTTTATTTTTCCACGTCATTGGCAATTTGAAAAAAATGAAGGCCGCGGGTTTAATGATTGGCCGATTTGGCGCAATCCCCGAAAATGACCGGGCATTTGGCATGGATATAGAACAAATGGCGCGATATTGGTGCGATAAAATGGATCTGCCCTTTTTGGGTCATGCGGATATGGGGCATGATGTCGATAATAAAATTATACCCTTTGCTGTTGCATTGGGGGATATAGAGCGGCTAATCGCAAATAAAATATCATGACATGATAAATTTATAATAATTTTAAGGGGCAAATTTCAATGCGTGCATTTATTTTTCCAGGGCAGGGCAGTCAACATGTTGGCATGGGCAAGGCATTGGCCGAGGCAAGTCCGACGGCAAAGGCGGTTTTTCAAGAAGTTGATGATGTTCTGAACCAGCATTTATTTAAATTAATGTGCGAAGGGCCGGAATCCGATTTGACCTTAACCGAAAATGCGCAGCCCGCAATCATGGCCAACGCCATTGCAACATTGCGCGTGATGGAGGTTGAGGGCGGTATGAATTTGGCAGAAAAAGCCGCCTGTGTCGCGGGGCATAGTCTTGGCGAATATAGCGCATTATGCGCGGCGGGGGTGTTTGACCTTGCCACCACCGCAAAGTTGTTGAAATTGCGCGGACAGGCAATGCAAAAGGCTGTGCCCGTGGGGGAGGGCAGCATGGCGGCTTTGCTGGGCGCGGATATTGAAAAGGCCGAGGCATTGGCAAATGCAGCGGCGCAGGGTGAAATTTGCACCGTGGCCAATGATAATGACCCAGGCCAAGTTGTTATTTCCGGCGCAAAGGGCGCGATTGACCGTGCGATTGAAATGGTAAAGGATCATGGCATTAAACGCGGCATATTATTGCCCGTATCCGCGCCATTTCATTGCCCCATGATGGCACCCGCAGGTGAAGCAATGGCCGAAGCATTGGCCGATGTGGCATTTGGGAAATGCGTGGTTGATTTATATGCCAATGTCACCGCCGCCAAAACATGCAATAACGAAGAAATATCCGATTTATTGGTGCGGCAGGTAACGGGCAGGGTGCGGTGGCGCGAAACCGCCATCAATATGGCGGCCGATGGCGTGACATATAGCGTGGAATTGGGCGGCAAGGTGTTGTCCCCCATGATGAAGCGCAGCGCAGCGGACATGCAAACAGCATCCATTTTGACCATGGATGATATTGAAAATTTCTTAAAGGAGTTATGATCTGATGTTTGATTTAACGGGAAAAACTGCATTGGTAACGGGTGCAAGCGGCGGTATTGGCAGCGCGATTGCCCATGCATTGGCCGCTCAGGGGGCGCAGGTTGTTTTGTCGGGTACACGCCAAATTGTTCTGGCCGAGGTAAAAGCAACAATGAAAGGCGATAATCATGAGGTGGTAGCATGTAATTTATCCGATGCCGAAGATGTTGAAAATTTAATCCCTGCGGTGATTGAAAAGGTCGGTAAATTGGACATTTTGGTCAATAATGCCGGCATTACCCGCGATAATTTGGCGATGCGGATGAAGGATGATGAATGGGCGGATGTCATACGCGTTAATTTGGAATCAAATTTTCGCCTTGCCCGCGCGGCGGCCCGTCCAATGATGAAGGCGCGATTTGGCCGAATTATTTCTATTACCAGCGTGGTCGGCGCAACGGGAAATCCAGGGCAAGCAAATTATGCCGCATCAAAAGCGGGCGTTGTCGGCATGTCCAAGGCATTGGCACAGGAATTGGCAAGCAGGGGCATTACGGTCAATTGTGTTGCACCTGGTTTTATCGCCACGCCCATGACCGATGTGTTGCCTGATGCGCAAAAAGATGCACTAAATGGCCGGATTCCCATGGGCCGGATGGGCGAGGGAAGCGACATTGGCGCGGCAGTGGCCTATTTAGCATCAAATGAGGCGGGTTATATGACGGGCCAAACTTTGCACGTAAATGGCGGCATGGCGATGTTGTAAATTGGAAATTTTGTGATTAACTATTGAATAATTATAACTGCCCCCTTGCCTATACGTAATATTGGCAGTAGTGGGCAAAGGTGAAATTGAAACTCCCAAAAGGAAGAATGGAGCAAAAGATGAGTGATACAGCAGAACGGGTACAAAAAATTGTTGTCGAACATTTGGGCGTCGAAGCCGATAAGGTAAATCCAGAAGCAAGCTTTATCGATGATCTTGGCGCGGATAGCCTTGACATTGTTGAATTGGTTATGGCTTTTGAAGAAGAATTTAACGTAGAAATTCCTGATGAAGCTGCACAAGATATTGCAACCGTTAAGGACGCAATCGACTTTATTGAAAAGCAGGCTTAATCTTTTTGGGCGTGAAACCCATTGATTATAGTTAAAATTATAAATGGCGGTTGTTGACCCTTTATTTTGGGTGGCAGGCGCCATTTTCTTTTTTGTCTTTATGTAAAATTTGTGGCAAAAAATATATCTTATTATTTATTGGAGAATATTCGATGCGCCGTGTTGTTGTAACGGGATTGGGTTTGGTCACGCCATTGGGCGCGGATGTTGAAACAAGCTGGGCAAATATTTTGGCCTCTAAATCAGGGGCGGGAACAATTACCCGTTTTGATGCATCCAACCAAAAATGCACCATTGCATGCGAAGTTAAGCCAGCGGATCATGAATATGGCTTTGACCCCAATAAACGCGTGGATCACAAGGTTCAGCGGCAGGTTGATCCATTTATTGTTTATGGCATTGATGCGGCGGGACAGGCATTGGAAGATGCCGGATTGACCGAAATGACCGAACAGCAGCGTTATCGCGCAGGATGTTCAATCGGGTCGGGCATTGGCGGTTTGCCGGGCATTGAATCTGAATCATTGATATTGGCGGAAAAAGGCCCAGGCCGAGTCAGCCCGCATTTTGTGCATGGACGCCTTATCAACCTTATCTCCGGTCAGGTTAGCATTAAATATGGCCTGATGGGGCCAAATCATGCGGTTGTGACTGCTTGTTCAACGGGCGCACACTCCATTGGTGATGCGGCGCGGATGATTCGCGACGATGATTGTGATATTATGTTGGCGGGCGGTGCTGAAAGCACCATTTGCCCGATTGGCATTGCCGGCTTTGCACAGGCGCGCGCGCTCAACATGACCTATAATGACCGACCAGAGGCAGCCAGCCGCCCTTATGATAAGGACCGTGACGGCTTTGTCATGGGCGAGGGCGCGGGTGTTGTCGTGTTGGAAGAATATGAACATGCAAAGGCACGCGGCGCAAAAATTTATGCCGAAATTGTTGGCTATGGCCTTTCGGGAGATGCGCATCATGTCACCGCGCCGCATCCAGAAGGCCTTGGCGCATATCGCGCCATGGAAATGGCATTGAAAAAATCTGGTCTGACCACGGCGGATATTGATTATGTCAATGCCCATGGCACATCAACCATGGCGGATACCATTGAATTGGCGTCGGTAAAGCGGTTATTTGGCGATGATATTGCCAATATGTCGATGAGCTCGACCAAATCAGCCATTGGCCATTTATTGGGCGGAGCAGGGGCTGTAGAGGCGATTTTCTGTATCCTTGCTATTCGTGACCAAATTGTGCCGCCCACATTAAATTTGGATAATCCTGATGAGGGAACGGACGGCGTTGACCTTGTCCCCCATATTGCCAAAAAACGTCAGGTGCGGGCTGTTTTGAACAATAGCTTTGGTTTTGGCGGCACCAATGCCAGCCTGATTATGAAGGCGATATAATTTAATGCGCAAATTTGGCTGCTTAATTTTTGGTATTTTCGCATTGGCGGCGGTGCTGATTGGTGGAAATTTTGTTTATGGTTGGACGGCGGCAGGGCCATCTGAACGTGACGTCACCGTGGTTATTCCCAAGGGGGCGTCGTTAACAAAGGCGGCCAAGCAGCTTGAGGAGGCCGATTTATTAAAATCCGCCGATGCATTTTTATTTCGCGCCAAAATTTTGGGCGGCGGGACCAGCATAAAGCCGGGTGAATATTTAATCCCCGCAGGGGCCAGCAACCGCGATATTTTGAATATTATTCAAGGTGGCAAGGTTCGGCAAAGATTGGTCACCATAACAGAGGGGATGCCCTCTATCATGGTATATGAGCGTTTAATGGCCATTGAGGAGTTAAGCGGCGATATTGATGTGCCAGCCGAGGGGTCGGTCATGCCCGAAAGCTATAGCTTTCAAAAGGGCGAAAGCCGCGCCAAAGTGCTGGGCCGTATGCAGGATGCCATGACCAAGGCAATTGATGAGCTTTGGGCGAAACGATCCCCCAATACGGTTGTTAAAACGCCGCAAGAGGCCATTATTTTGGCCGCCATTGTGGAAAAAGAAACCCAAATTGCGGCTGAACGCCCCATTGTTGCGGGGGTTTATTCCAATCGCCTGCGCCAAAATATGATGTTACAGGCCGATCCCACCATTATTTACCCAATTACAAAGGGTAAACCGCTGGGCCGGCGGATTTTGAAATCTGAAATCCAATCGGTTAATGATTATAATACTTATGCGATGATTGGCCTGCCCAAAGGGCCGATTGCCAATCCATCGAAAGCATCGATTGAGGCGGTGTTGAACCCTGCAAAAACCAATGCCCTTTATTTTGTTGCCGATGGCAAGGGTGGGCATATTTTTGCTGATACATTGGCCGAACATAATGCCAATGTGGAAAAATGGTATGCCATTCGTAAACAGCGCGGTGAAATGTAATTCGCAAAATACAAGTTACGAGTTATTAGCGGCGGGCCGTGAGTATCACGGCCTACCCCTAATAGAAACTTATTTTAAATATCCCTTATCTGCCGATTGACGCGCGAACCATATGCTGAAAATTGCAAATCCGACCACCAAAATGGGCATGATAATATTTGCGCCGACCATATATTTTTGACCATCGGCCACAAACCAAATCCAATATTGTTGAACCATCACGCCAATGAATGAAATGATATAGGCGGTAAGGGCAAATTTGCGGCGAATTAACAATGAAATCGCACCTGCCATACCCGCCCAAACGGCAATGGCATAGGCGCTTAACGACCATAGGCTTTGTTTTGATGCAAAATGCTGCGTCATTTCATCCATTGATGCAATGGCGTCCTTGCTGGTCATCATATCCATTAAATATGCGGTAATTCCCATAATGTTCCACAATGTCAATATGCTGGCCACCACCCAGAAAATTACCGGCGGCTTCACCTCAAATTTTGTCATAAATATCCCCTCTCCATGGCTATGTTTTTCCCATTATCGCGAATGTTTCCGTAAATTGCGGCGTTGGTCAAGTAAAAGCATGTCATGCATTGCTTGCCAAATGGGGTAATTGCCATCATGACAATATGATGAATGATGAGCTATGCCCCATAATATTAACCGCGCAATTTGATGCAAAAAATCAGGCATGGGCCAATAAGCTGCGCCAGACGCATTTTCCGGCGGAAAGAAACTATTTGGATGCGCATTTAACCCTATTTCACCATTTGCCGCCGCATCATCAGGCAGAGATATTTGCGATGTGCAAAAATTTATGCGCGCAATATGCCCCGTTAAACGCCCAGATTGACCGTTTAATACATTTGGGACGCGGCGTTGCCTATCATGTCGATTGCCCCGCATTGGTGCATCTGCGCCAAGAAATGGCGCATGCATTTCATGGATTGTTAACCCAGCAGGATCAACATAAGCCCCGTTTGCATATAACCATTCAAAATAAGGTTATTCCTGCAGAGGCAAAAAATTTATTGGAAAATTTACAGGCGGATTTCACCCCGCGCGACATGACCATTACCGGCTTTGCCGCCCATGCATATAAGGGCGGGCCGTGGGAATTATTAAAAAAATGGCAATTTCGGGGGCAAATTCGCGCCGGATAAAAATATTTTCACGCCAAAGGGAAAAAATATTCATATTTTTGTCTTTGCTATATTGACCCGCTATGCCCAGCGGACTATAGGCCCGTTTCCAATTGCATTATTTGATGCAAATTTGTGATGGCGAAGTAGCTCAGCTGGTTAGAGCGGTGGAATCATAATCCATAGGTCGGGGGTTCAAGTCCCTCCTTCGCTACCATCCCCCCCAAATATTAAACATGGTTTTTGCAGACTTCAGGCGATAAAATCTGTGTTTTTAAATTTCAATTATATAATCGGTGATTTGGGTGATGAGCCAGTCAAAGGATTGTTCATCGGCAAAGCTATGTGACGCGCTGTCCAATTTGGCCAAATGAATATGCGGGTTTGCGCGGGCGGCATGGCCATATTTGCCTTTCCAAATTTCATAAAATGAAATGGCGGTATTATCATGCTGTGCCAATAATATTTTTGTTGGTTGATTAAGCGATGACAGCGCGTCAAAATATATTTTACCTGTGACTGACAGATTATTTTTTTGAAATGATTTTTTTAATCCGGCAAAGATTTTGCCAATATTTGTCCCGCCGGATAATAATTGCTTCCATGCGGCGGGATCGGTTATTTTTTTCAAATATCGCGCGCGTATTGCCGCGGCGGAGGGTAAATCATCCTTGACGGCATTATGGGGCGCTGCGGCGTTAATTTGATTTGGTTCGGCAATGTCAATTGTCCATGGGTTGGTCAATATATGGCCGGATAATTTGGGAAATTGCTCCGATGCGGCATGTGCATTTATGGCAATGGAGGTCGCGGCATCGCAATTGCCAATAATGAATATTTTTTCCATGCCGATTTCATCATCGCAAATTGCGGTTAAGGCGCAAAAAATATCGTCACGTGCATGCATGAAACCTTTGTTTTTACCCGTGCTGTCGCCCACACCGCGCCGATCATATCGCAAAATGGTAAAGCCCTTTTTGGCCAATTCACGAGACAATTTTGCTTGCCCTCTATGTGCGCCAGTGCGGATTTCATTGCCACCCGACACAATGACAATGCCGATTTTATTCGCCGGAATTGTGGGTTTGTCCATGGTCATGGCGATTTGGTCACCCATACAATCACGGTAAAAAAATGTGCGCTCAACCGTCATTTTCGGCCCCTGCGCTGGTGAAATTTTCATTGTGCAAATTGGCGGCGATATGCGCGGCCAACATATTGGCCATATGTTCATCCTCGCCCGGTTCAGCGCGCAGCCACAGGGCGCTTCCCGATATCATATTATCGCCATTGCCAATTTTTATGGTGTGGACATGGGGCGCGTTATGGGGCTGTGCATTTTGCAGGGCATTGACCATATTTGTGCCCAACATATTGCCGGCAAGACAAATGGGCCCCAATTTTGATTGGGCAAAATAATGGTCGCTATTTACAATATTACCCATTTCCTTTTGCGTGATGATTTCGGTCCGCATTAAAGTGGATAATAGGCTGCGGCCCTTGCATGGGGCAACGCGAAATATCGGCAAATTTGGCACATGGTCGATTAAAGTGCCGCCGCGAAATGACAAAATATGTGTTGCCTGAAATCGGGTGGCGGCCACGGCCACCGCCTGTTGCCAAATTTCCAAATCCTGATTAGCCAGTAATTGCAGGCTTTCATTACATCCGGGTAAATCAAGCACTGTGCTGCCCAGTTGAAATGATATGGACGATGTCATAAATTGACAAATAAAACGCCGCATCCGGTTCATCTCGTCAAATAAGGGCGGGATGATTAAAATGCGGGTTTCGGCATAGGGCAGGGAGATGACCAATTGTTCATCGGCCCCATTTATATGATAGGTTTTTTGATGAAGTACGTTCATTTACCTTTGGTTTTAATCCGCGCATAGGTAACTAAACTGCCCAATGTGGCGAATAATTCGCCGTCGACATCCTCATCATCGACAATGATATCCAACCGGTCTTCCATCTCGGTTAACAAGGTCGCAATGGCCATGGAATCAAGTTCGGGCAGTGCGCCAAATAATTCGGTGGATAAATCCATCTCATCAATTTGATGATCGGAAAGGCCAAGCGCATCGCGCAAAATTTCCTTTACCTTGGTAATCAGATCATCGGACATGATGGATGTGTTTTCATTGCCATCATGATCATTTAAATTCATTGCTTTGGTGGACACAATTTTCCCTTTATGTAACCCGCATCATTATTATTTAACTGTCTTGGCCATTTTTTTTGCGTTCGGCAAGAGCAACTAGCTTGTTTTTTACGATATAGGGCCAGCTGCACGGATGGGCAGGCCAATATAGGTTTATACGATTGCGGTGGCGCACCTCCTCCATCCAATCTTTTTTATATGGATCGCTGCCCGTCCCAAAATCAATGATATCTACCTTGTCCACATCGATAACATGTTGAAATAATGCCGCGCTTAATAAACTTCCTGCGGAAAGATTTTTATATTTTTCGTCATGCGCCAATTTATGGATTAAGGCATGGCCATTTTCCACTGTCCAAAATTGCGCTGCCACAGGCACATCATCGGCATAGGCAAGGCCCAATCGCAGACTTCCATATTCGGCCTCATTCTTGGCCAGATTTTGTAAAAAAACGGGGTTTCCTTCACCCGGTTTCCAGCTTTTGGCATAGATTTTTTCATAATCGCGCCAATTTTCAGGGGTAAAATTTTTATCGATTCTTATCGAAACGGCATTTTTTTTTGCCTTTCGCTTTACCGTATTGCGCAATTGGCCAGGGCGCGTGGCCCAATATTCATCAAAGCTGCGGCCATTAAGGCGCAAAATATGATTTTCATCAATGGGTCGGGTATAAGCAATCCATCCCGATTGGGTAAAGGCAGTGATGATTTGGTCGGTAATATCATCTTCATCCGGCACAGGGGTAAGGCAGATATGCCACATTTTTTGATGCGCATTAACGGCAATGGCCCGCAATAATGCCATACGGTCGGGCAAGTCTTTACAGCCCGAAAATATGGGTTGAAAGGTGAAATTATACCAATTGGAAAGCGAATGATATTGCCCAAAACCATGTTTATACAGCGGCAAAACCGCCCGCGCATTATCACCACCACTGGTTAAAAATAAATATTGCCTATCCTTTGGCATTGCATAGCGGATAAGATAATCCAGCCAATCAATTCGGTTAAATAAATGCGGTTGTGCATCACGGTCTAATCCGCCCCGCATTTTCGCTTGCAGGTCAAGAATATTATCCAGATGTTCACTTTTTGGCACTATTAACCCCTGTAAAGCTTATATATCAAATTGATTCTATGCTGTAAGTTGACATTCTCTACGTTAAAATAGTTAAGGCCTTACTTAAAAATATGAAGTCTTCATCTCCGACACCCCATCCGGTTCCTCTTGACCATATCATCTTGAAAGGGCGCAGCGACGATATTGCCTTAATCATTAAGGATGAACAATATAGCTATGAAAGATTGAACCTATATATTGGGCGTTTTGCTTTTTGGCTACGGTCGCAAAATGTAAATAGCGGGGATCGTGTTGCTTGTTGGAGCGGCAAGGGGATTATCGCCTGTATCATGCCAATTGCCGCCGCGCGTGCGGGGCTTATTTATGTGCCGATAAATCCATTGTTAAAGGCGGGGCAAGTCGCGCATATTATGCATGATAGCGGCGCAAAGTTGATTATTGCAAATAAGGGCAGATTGGCCGCCCTGAATGAACATGATGAAAATATAGAAAATTTTGCTATATATGAAGAACAGCAAGTCTTTGCCGCATTGCAAAATGACATACCGTCATGGCCGATGAACCCGGGCGATTTAGATGTCGATAGCCTGTGCGCGATTTTATATACATCAGGGTCAACCGGACGGCCCAAGGGTGTGATGTTAAGCCATGCCAATTTAACATTGGGCGCACAATCAGTGGCGCATTATTTGGCAATGGAGCGAGATGATGTGACATTGGCGGTTTTGCCATTAAGTTTTGATTATGGCCAAAATCAGCTATTTTCCACATGGTATGCGGGCGGCGCGGTTGTGCCATTGGATTATTTATTGCCGCGTGATGTGGTAAAGGCATGTGAGAAATATTGCGTCACCACGCTTGCCGCTGTTCCCCCCCTATGGGTGCAATTGGTGGAGCAGCATTGGCCAGAGGAAGCCGTGCGGCATATGCGCCGATTGACCAATAGCGGCGGGGCGTTAACCCAAAATTTGGTGCAAAAATTGCGGTCATTTTTCCCCAAAAGTAAAATTTTCGCCATGTATGGTTTGACCGAGGCATTTCGTTCAACATTCCTTGATCCTGATTTAATTGACACGCATCCAACATCCATGGGCCGCGCCATTCCCTTTGCCGAAATTATGGTGGTGAATAAAAATGGTGAAAAGGCTGCCCCTGATGAGGAAGGGGAGCTGGTTCATGCCGGCCCATTGGTGGCCAAAGGATATTGGCAAGATGCAAAACGAACCAGTGAGCGTTTTCGCCCTGCGCCTGATTTTTCCGAATATGGCGCTATGGCCGTTTGGTCGGGCGACACGGTAAAGCGGGCAGCGGATGGTTTATTATATTTTATGGGCCGTGATGATGCGATGATAAAGGTGTCGGGCAATCGGGTTAGCCCGACCGAAATTGAAGAGATTGCCATTGCGTCACATATTGCGGCAGAGGCATGTGCCATTGGACGCAAGGATGAAAAATTGGGGGAGGCGATTATTTTATTTGTGCGGGCCGTGGATAAGGAAGCGGGGGATAATCAGGATAAATTATCATCATATTTAAGGCAAAATTTGCCCAATTTCATGCAACCGCAAGAAATGATATGGTTGGATATATTTCCCAAAAATGCGAATGGAAAACTTGATCGCACCGCATTGATAGAAAAGATTCAAGGATGAAGAAATTAGGACCTATTCCGCAGGGCTATGCAGCCCAAAATGGCGAGCTGATCATCGCTGGGCAATGCGTGAGTGAAATTGCCGCAGCGGCCGGTTCAACCCCGCTATTCATCTATAGCAAGGACATGTTGGATGGCCGAATAGCGTTGCTGCGCCAATCCATGCCCCAAAAATTGGCGGTGCATTATGCGATGAAGGCCAATCCATTTGGTCCTTTCTTACAGCATATTTACCCTATGGTTGACGGCATTGATATTGCATCAGGTGGGGAATTGGATATTGCGATTAAAAATGGCGTTGATCCTGAGAAAATTAGTTTTGCCGGCCCTGGAAAGCGCGATGAGGAATTAAGCAAAGCAATAAAATGCGGCGTCACCATAAATTTGGAATCCGAAAATGAAATGGCGCGCGCCATCGCCATTGGCAGGCAATTAAATATAATCCCCAATTTGGCCGTGCGTGTTAACCCATCATTTGATTTAAAAGGGTCGGGGATGAAAATGGGCGGCGGGGCAAAGCAATTTGGTGTGGATGAGGAGCGCGTTCCCGCCATGGTTCGTGCATTGATTGACCAAGGCGCAAATTGGCGCGGGTTTCACATTTTTTCTGGATCGCAGGCGTTGTCTGCCGATGCGATTATTGATGCACAGGCGCAAACAATTAATTTGGCCGCCCGTCTTTGCAACGAAATTGGCGTGCCCGCGCCCAAGGTGAATTTGGGCGGCGGTTTTGGCATTGCATATTTTCCTGGCGACATGCCCTTGGATGTTTTTGCCATTGGCATGGCATTGGAGGAAAAGTTGAATAATTTGCCGCCAATTTTGCAAAATACCCATTTTTGTATTGAGCTTGGCCGATATATTTCGGGAGAAGCGGGCGTATATGTGACCAAGATAATTGATAAAAAAATCAGCCATGGTGAAATATTCCTGATCACCGATGGCGGATTGCACCATCAATTGGCGGCAAGCGGCAATTTTGGAACGGTGGTACGGCGCAATTATCCTGTGGCGATTGCCAATAAATTTGAATCAACTGATCAAGAAGTCGCCTCTGTGGTGGGTTGTTTATGCACCCCATTGGACCGATTGGCCGATCAGGCATTGCTGCCACGGGCGGAAATTGGCGATATTGTCGCGGTATTTTGTGCAGGCGCATATGGCGCAACGGCCAGCCCATCGGCATTTTTAGGGCAGGGCCATGCCCAAGAGATTTTATTGTAAAATCACATATATTTCAAAAAAAATGCAGTTTTTTAAATAAAGCTAACGGTATCTTCACTATTTTCCTGCAAAACTTCTGAACGATTAATATTTTTTACCCAATTGCATATGATTTTTTGGGCAGAAATACATGATTTAAAGGAAGTGCTGTAATGGCTAAGATTAAGAAATATAAGGCAATAATGGTTGCAGGGGCAAGCGCGTTGACGCTGGCCAGTTGTGGCGGTTTTGGTGGAGGGCAGCAATTGCCGCCCGCGCCTTCTATCCCGCAACAAGGGGCGCCAGCGGAGGAATATCTAATCGGGCCATTGGATGAAATCACCATTTTTGTATGGCGAAATGAGGAATTGGGCGCAAAGGTTCAGGTTCGCCCCGATGGCCGAATCACCACGCCGCTAATTTCCGATATGCCCGCCGCTGGTAAAACCAGCACCATGTTGGCGCAGGATATTAAAATACAGCTTTCCCAATATATTAACGACCCCATTGTGTCGGTTATTGTCAACAGCTTTGCCGCGACATCACAACAAATTCGTATTGTTGGCGGTGCGGATAAACCCGCCGCCATCCCCTATCGCGCCAATATGACATTATTGGATGCGATGATTGCGGTTGGCGGATTAAGCGAATTTGCCAATGGAAATAGGGCCAAATTGACGCGGGTTAACAAAGGAACGGGCCGTGAAATGCAATATGCTTTGCGGTTAAATGATTTGCTAAAACGCGGCGATAGCAAGGCAAATGTCGCCCTGCAGCCAGGAGATGTGATTTATATTCCCGAAAGCGCATTTTAATTTAACATAATGATATTCATGAAAAATATTGTATATAATATAAAGAAAGCGGACCATAGATGAACGGTCTATATGATGAAATAAGGATTGCTATACATAGCATTTGGAATCGCCGTTGGCTTGCCCTTGCCATTGCGTGGGGCATTGCGCTGCTTGGCTGGCTTGCCATTTCAATGATTCCCAATAGCTATGAATCAAAGGCACGAATTTATGTCCGCACACAAAGTTTTTTAACCGACCAAACCGGCGTTTCCACCAATGACCAGCGGCGCGAAGTTGACCGTTTGGAACAAACCATTGTGTCATCGGGCAATTTGGAAAAAGTGATTAAGGGCACCGATTTGGGCCTGTCCATTAAATCGGCCAAGGAAATGGCCGGTGCAGTGGAGGGATTGCGCGGCAAGGTGAAAATTGTTGCTGAAAAAGACAATGTTTTTGAAATTACCGTGTCACAAGGCAATCCGAAATTAGCGCGCGATATTGTGCAAAAATTAATCGATGTGGTTCAGGAAGATGCCTTGTTAAATGGCCGCACCGAAAATGGCGAATCCATGTCATTTTTGGATGCAGAATTGGCCAAGAGGCAAAAAGAATTACAAGAAGCAGAGGCCAAAAGAGTGGCATTTGAAACCGAACATTTGGGGTTATTGCCCGGTGTGGGTTCGGTGTCGCAGCGTTTGGAGGCCAGCCGCGCAGAATTGGCGCAAATTGATTCGCAATTGGTTCAGGCAAGCGGCGCATTGGCGGCGTTGAATGGTCAATTGGCTGGCACGCCGAAAAGTTTGAATGTTCCGGGCGGTGCGGGCACAGCTGGTAATGCAGCCTATGGCCAATTAAGCGCGGCGCAAGGTGAATTGGCGGCTGCGCGTGCGCGCGGTTTAACCGATCAACATCCCGATATTATTGCGTTAAAACGGCAAATTTCAGCATTAAGCGGACAAGCCAAAGGTCCAAGTGCATCTAGCGGCAGCACATCACCCAATCCGGCATATACTTCATTACAGGCGATGCAGGCGGAACGTCAGGCCAGCGTTAGCGCGTTAAACGCGCGCAAAAATGCGATTCAGGCCGATATGGCGAAGTTAACATCTCAACAGATTAAAGAGCCTGGCGTCGCGGCAGAAATGGACAATATAAACCGCAATTATGAAGTATTAAAAAAACAATATGATGAATTATTGGCGCAAAGAGAGGCCGTTAAATTACGTGGGCAGGTGGCCAATGAAACCAATTCGATAAGGTTTAACATTTTAAACACGCCCAGCCTTGCCTCATCACCATCGGCGCCAAATCGCCCATTATTGCTAACCATGATATTATTGGCGGCAATTGGCGGCGGCATGGGCGCGGTATTTGCCCTGACGCATTTGCAAACAAGTTTCCCCACCGCATCGCGTTTGGAAAAAGCCAGCGGATTACCCGTTATTGGGTCAATTTCGCAAATGTTGACACAGTCACAGCGCGCCGACCGCGCCCGCAAAATGCGCCTATTTTACGGCGGTAGCGCGGCCTTAATCGGCGTGTTTGCTTTATTATTGATCGTCGAATTTGTGCAGCGCGGGCTTTCTGCTTGAGGATATGAAATGAACAAAGAAACCAACATAAAAGCAAAAAATAATGCCGGATCGTCTCTTTTGGAAAGAGCGGGCCAGCTTTATGGTTTTGATAAGCAATTTCAGAAAATGGATAGCCCTCATAAGGATGCCCAGCATAAAGATGTTATGCAAAAGGACGTATCGCAAAAGGACGTCTCGCATAAATCGGTGGCGGAAATAGAGGCGAAGCAAGCTACACCTTTAATTGCTCCCAAAATTGCGCCTGCTATCACGCCGGCATCCACGCCGGCATCCACCCCGGAAATAGAGCCAGAAAAAATCACCCAAAGCGCAGCCATCGAACCCGTAAAGTCGGCTGTAGTGGAGCAGCGGACCGCATCATCGGGCAAGGAAACATTGCGAATTGACCGTGCATTTTTGGCCGAGCATAATTATATTGTGCCAGGCGGCGAGGTGACCAGCGTAGCGGAGGAATTTCGCATCGCAAAAAGGCAATTATTGATGGCTGCTCGTGGGTCAAAGGGCGCGCCGCCCATTGAAAATGGCACACGGATATTGGTATGTTCGGCCCATCCCAATGAAGGCAAAACATATAGCTCAATTAACCTTGCGCTATCCATTGCCAGTGAAAAAGACAATAATGTGTTGTTGGTGGATGCGGATTTTGCAAAGCCCAGCATCATGCGTGAATTGGGATTGGATGAAACCCAAAAACGTAAAGGTTTGATGGACGCGCTGTCTGATCCTACCGAAAATGTCGAAAATCTGATTTTGGATACGGATATTGACGGCCTGTCCATTTTACCATCAGGGATTAGGACAAATCAGGATACCGAATATTTAGCAGCGGCCAGCACGGCGCGTTTGATTGATCAATTAAGCCGCACCGATCTAGGCCGCATTATCATTTTCGATTCGCCGCCCGCTTTGGCTGCCTCTCCCGCATCGGTATTGGCATATCATGTTGGGCAAACCTTGGTCGTGGTGCATGCAGATGTGACAACGGAAAGCGCACTGCGCGATGCAATCGGCCTTTTGGACGGATGTGACAATATACAATTATTGCTCAACCGCGCCAAATTCTCTCCCACAGGACGCAGTTTCGGGTCCTATTACGGATATGGAGCATAATCATGTCTACTATAGTGAAAATTCAAAAAATCGCATTCATCATGGGGGTTGCAACATCTCCGCTGGTTGTTGGTCAGGCATCTGCCCAGCAATTATCCGCCGATTATTCAGGATATGTGAACCCCGCCCCATCAAATGCAGATAGCGGCGATGACGCATCATCCAGTTCCAATTCAAAATCAACACGCAAAGGCGGCAAGAAAAGTGGCCCCCATGTTGATGTGACCCCATATTTGGAGGTAACCCAAGTCGCCTTTACCGATTTTAAAGACGGCAGCAGCGATGTTTTAACATATAGCACCATTGCCGCCGGGGTTGATGCCTCTATCCAGACAAATCGCGCAGAGGCACAGATGAATGTGCGTTATGAACGTGTCATTGGATATGATGATGGCATTGATAGCCAAGATAATATTAGCGGCCTTGCCCGTGGCAGTTACCGTGTAAACCGCGCATTAAGTGTGGAAGCAGGCGGTATCGCGACACGCAGCCGCATTGACGGGCGCGGCGCATCGCCGACAAATATTGTCGGGTCGCCCGATAATATCAGTCAGGTTTATTCCATTTATGCCGGGCCAACATTATCAACAAATGTGGGTGAGCTTGGCGTAAATGCCGCCTATCGTGTTGGTTATACCAAATTGGAAAGCCGCGATGTGGGCACTCTGCCCAATGGACAGCAACCTATATCCGCATTTGATGATAGTGTCAGCCAAGCCGCATCGGTATCGGTGGGGATACAACCGGGCGATTTGCCCGTCGGTTGGGCCGTGGGCGCGGGTTGGTCGCGTGAGGATGCGGGACAATTGGACCAAAGATTTGATAGCAAATATGTGCGCGGTGACATTACCGTGCCGGTCAGCCCGACCTTAGCCGTTGTTGGCGGTGTGGGATATGAAGATATAAAGGTGAGCGAGCGTGATGCGCTGCGTGATGTGAATAATGATCCGATAAGGGGCAATGATGGCCGTTTGGTCACCGACCCTTCATCACCGCGCCTTGTCGCATATCAAAGCGATGGGATATTTTGGGATGCAGGCGTTTTATGGCGCCCCAGCAGCAGAACGTCGCTTGAGGCGCGATATGGCCGCCGTTATGACAGCGATACCTATATTGCCAGCATCAATTATCAACCAAATGCCAATGTCGGCGCGAATATCAGCGTTTATGACACGGTGACGGGTTTTGGTAATCTTATCAATGACAGCCTGTCCAATTTGCCTACTCAATTTAGCGCATATCGCAACCCTATATCGGGTGATATTGGCGGCTGTGCATTTGGGGCAAGCGGCGGCAGCTGTTTCGGACAGGCATTGCAAAGTGCATCATCCGCAGCATTTCGTTCGCGCGGTGTGACTGGCTCGGTTGCGATGACGGATGGTGATTGGAATACGGGTGTGGCAGCAGGTTATGCACGGCGCCGGTTCCTTGCCTCCAACATTGGTGCGCAGGCAGAATTAAGCGGCAATGTGGACCAAAATTATTTTGCCTCCATATTTGTGGGCCGGACATTGGATGAAGATTCGCGCATCGAGTCCAATTTTTATGGCAATTATTTCATTCCCGGATTTGCAGGGTCAAATGATGTCATCGCAGTGGGCGCAAATGCCGCATATTATCGTCAAATCTTTCGCGGTTTATCCGCCTCGGCTGCGGTGGGTGTAGATGCCCAACGTCAGGTAGATTTTGACAGCCAAATAACCGGTTCGGCGCTTGTCGGCCTGCGTTATAGCTTTTAATGTTTAGGAATATTGAAAATGTATGATCAATTTTATCAATTAAACGGTAGACCGTTTCAGCTTACCCCTGATCCTGAATTTTATTTTGAAAGCGTGACGCATCGCAAGGCATTATCCTATTTGGGATATGGTTTGGCACAGGGCGAGGGCTTTATCGTGATAACCGGCGATGTTGGCGCGGGTAAAACCACCTTGGTCAGCCATTTAATGGCCAGCATAGATCGCCAGCGTTTAACCGCTGCGACCATTGTGACCAGCCAGCTTGACGGGCATGATATGGTGCAAATGGCGGCGGAATGTTTTGGAATTTCAACCCAAAATAAGGATAAGGCCGCCACATTAAAGGAAATTGAGCTTTTCCTTCATGAAGAAGCACGTCATGGCCGCCGCTGCCTTTTAATTGTGGATGAGGCGCAAAATCTGCAAATATCTGCGTTGGAAGAATTGCGGATGCTTTCCAATTTTCAGCTTGGTTCATCGGCATTATTGCAAATATTCTTATTGGGTCAGCCGGAATTTCGCGACCTTATTAAAAATTCTGCCCAATTGGAACAATTGCGCCAACGCGTTATTGCCAATCATCATTTAGATCCGATGGATAGCGATGAAGTTCGCCCCTATATTGAATATCGGTTAAGCCAAGCAGGGTGGGCGGGAAATCCATCTTTTGAACAAGATAGTTTCGCGGCAATTTATGACGAAACAAATGGGGTGCCACGTAAAATAAATGCATTGATGCAGCGTGTATTGTTAATGGGCGCGGTGGAAGAATTGCATGTTATTGACGCCAATTTGGTAAGGGCGGTTGTCGCTGATATGGCAGGGCAGCCATTTGAATATGAAGCGCCCATGTCGGCCAAGGCAAGTGCCGATGAATTGGCCGCGATGCACCAATCATCCATGCAAAATGAGCATCATGATATAGAAATGGCACAAATGGCCGAAGCTGAAGAAGCAGAGGCCGAAATTGAAGTTGAAGCGAAGATTGAAGCTGAAGCGGAGATTGAAGAAGTAAATCAGGTGGTGGCAGAAAAATCCAAGCCAGCAGAGGAAATAATGGCCGCGCAAATATTGGACGCACCAGCCACGCCGCCCATAGTTTCAGCACCAATTGACCATGCCCGATTTGACGCGATTGAAAAGAAATTGGCTGAGCAAGACGCCTTATTACGGCAATTAATGGTCGCCATGACCGATTTATTAGATAAGGATTATCAGGAAAATCTTTCCCGTGCACATCGCGCGGCATAAAATCGCATAAAATTATATGCTATGATGATAATGATGCGGCTGAATATCCGCCGATATGGAGTATGATAAGTGCGTAATGCTATTTCCGTTGATGTGGAGGATTGGTTTCAGGTAGGGGCCTTTGAAACCACGATTTCCCGCGCCGATTGGCATGGTTTGGAATGTCGGGTGGAACGTAATATTCACGAAATATTACAGCTATTTTCCGATCATCATGTGGTGGCGACTTTCTTTACCCTTGGCTGGATGGCAGAACGTTACCCAAATTTAATGCGCGAAATCGCCGCTGCTGGTCATGAAATAGCCAGCCACGGATATGATCATCAGCGGGTTTTTACCATGACCCCTGATCAATTTATTGCCGATTTGCGAAAATCCCGCGCCTTGATAGAGGATGCATCGCAGGCCCGCGTGACGGGATATCGCGCACCTAGTTTCTCCATTGATGCGCGCACCCCATGGGCGCATGAAATTTTGGCGGATTTGGGATATGATTATTCCTCCAGCGTCGCGCCAATAAAACATGACCATTATGGATGGCCAGAGGCGCCGCGATTTGCCTTTCATCCTGTGGAAGGATCAAATTTTGTTGAAATTCCCGTGACCACGGCGGTGCTTGGCAGCAAAAGACTGGCCGCAGGTGGCGGCGGTTTCTTCCGGCTTTTGCCCTATCAATTTTCCAAATGGGCAATTGATCAAGTAAATGAAAAGGATGGTCGTCCCGCCATTTTATATTTCCATCCATGGGAAATTGACCCCGATCAACCGAGGGTTGACAATGCGCCGTTAAAATCAAAGTTACGCCATTATAGCCGCCTTGACGCCATGAAGGGGAAATTGGCACGGTTGTGCGGCGCATATGAATGGGATTTAATGCGCAATATTGCCGCTGAGCAACGCGATAATATGATAAAGAATATTGCGGCATGAATATGACAAATAATATGGCCTCTTTTACACCGTTAAAAAATGTGGCGATGAAAATTTCTGTCAATATTGCCGATATTTCAGATGAAGCCATTATCGCAAAAATTGACCAATTTATTATGTCCAAACCAAATAGCGGGCCATTTCATCGCCCCAAATGGGCTGTGGCTGTTGAACAAAGCTGCGGACATAGGGCCTATATTTTGGTCGCGCAATTGGGTGAGGAAATTTTGGGCGCATTATGCATGAACCATGTTTCATCGCCATTATTCGGATCTGCCATGGTGGCATCGGCATTTGGCGTGGATGGGGGCATATTGGCAAATGATGATATTGTTGCGGGTGAAATTGCCGATGCTGCATGGGCATTGGTCCAAAAATTGGGCTGTCTATCAATGGAGTTTCGCGGCGGTATTTTCCCCAAAGACATAGTGGTCCGTGACGATTGGGTTTTGGATAAGGATAAGCATGCCGGATTTTCGCGGCCGATAATGGCCAATGAGGAGGCCGAATTATTGGCCATTCCGCGTAAACAACGTGCCGAAGTGCGAAAGGCGCTGAAAAATAATTTAAACGTGAAAATTGGCAATGACGCCAAAATGGTGCAGGAACATTATACCATTTATGCACAATCGGTTCGTAATTTAGGAACGCCGGTTTTTCCCCAAAAACTATTTGTGAAAATGGCGGATTTATTTGGCGATGATTGCGATATTTTAACAGTATATCATGATGAGATGCCCGTTGCATCAGTATTGAGTTTTTACCATAATGGCGCGGTTATGCCATATTGGGGCGGGGGAATATATGCCGCGCGGGGGTTGCGTGCCAATGACATGATGTATTTTGCATTAATGAACCATGCCCGCAATCGGGGATGTTCAATTTTTGATTTTGGCCGATCAAAGGTCGATTCAGGCGCATATGCATTTAAGAAAAATTGGGGATTTGACCCGCTGCCATTAACATATGCGACCAAATTGGCGGATATAAGGGCAAAGCGTGATGTAAACCCGAATAGTGGTAAATATGCCCTAATGGTAAAATATTGGAAGAAATTACCTATGCCCGTGGCGAATTTTATTGGGCCATTTATTGCAAAGGGACTTGGATGACTGGCGATATTTTATTCATATGCCATCGCATTCCATGGCCGCCAAATCGCGGCGATAAAATAAGGTCATATCATATTTTGCATAAATTGCGCCAAATTGGCAATGTTCATTTGGCCAGTTTTTATGATGATCGTGATGATGAACAATATTTTGAAGAAGTTAGTTCGCAGCTTTCATCACATTATTTGGAATTTCGGGATAAGCCGGCATGGCGCAGCGCTGCAGAGGCGATTTTGTTCAATAAACCGATTTCATTGACCAGCTTTGCATCGAATAAGATGCAAAAATGGATTAACAACTGCATGCAAGGCAATGATATAAAATATATTTTTATATTTTCAGGTCAAATGGCCCAATTTATAAATTTGTCCGATGCCCATCCGCCCATCATCATGGATTTTGTCGATGTGGATAGCGCGAAATTTGCCAGCTATGCCCAAGAAGGCAATCTTGTCATGCGCCATATTTATTCGCGGGAGGCAAAAAAACTTGGCACATTTGAAGCAAAGATAGCCGCGCAAGCAAAGGTGAATTTTCTGGTTAGCGAGGCCGAGGCGGCGCTATTTCGGGGGCAATTATCCGGAAAAGGCGCAAATGTCATGGCAATGGGCAATGGGATAGACCATATATTTTTTGACCCTGAATCAAATTATCCCCATTTGGACAAAAATGAATCGCCATATATGGTGTTTACTGGCCAAATGGATTATCGGCCCAATGTAGAGGCTGTATGCGATTTTGCACAAAATATGCTGCCCAAAATTCGTGAACAAATCCCCAATACGCAATTTGCCATTGTGGGCCGCGCGCCCACTGAAGATGTAAGGGCGCTGTCCAAAATTGATGGTGTGGAAGTTATCGGCGCGGTAGATGATATTCGCAGCTGGCTTGCCAAGGCGGACATTATTGTTGCCCCATTGCGCACCGCAAGGGGTGTACAAAATAAGGTGTTGGAGGCAATGGCCATGGGCAAGGCGGTTTTATGTTCCGCACTGGCCGCAGAGGGTATAGACGCGCAAAATGGTGAGCATTTTATGGTGGCGAAACGGCGCGAGGATGAAGCCGATTTGGCAATAAAATTATTGCAAAATGCCCAAATGCGCGAAGAAATTGGCAGTGCGGCGCGGGCGCATGTCATTGCAACATATGATTGGTCGCCGCAGCTTGGCGTGCTGGACCAATTTATGCAGCCGGATGATATGGAATAAATAATGACTGCCGCCCGCCATCATCATATTTTAATCGGCCTGTTCATCATTATATCGGTGTTATTCTTCCCAGATATTACCGATATGTTTGGCATATGGTGGAACAGTTCTACCTTTAATCATTGTTTATTATTATTGCCTATTTTGGCTTGGTTATATCATCAACGGCGCGATGATTTGGCAAAAATATCCCCAAAATTTGGTTGGATTTCATTGCCATATATAACCTTGGCAGGCGCAATATGGTTAATTGGTGATGCGGCGGATTTGGCCATTGCGCGGCAATTATCGGTCATTATGATGTTTCAAGGCGCGGTTATTTTGGCATGGGGGGTAGAGCGCGGCCTTGCATTAAGTTTTCCAATTTTTTACGCATTTTTCCTGCTTCCCTTTGGGGAGGAATTTGTTGGGCCATTACAAATTATCACCGCCGATATTTGCATGTTTTTGTTAAATTTATTCGGCATTCCCGCGCATTTGGACGGCATATATATCAGCACAACATTTGGCCTATTCCGCGTGGCAGAGGCTTGTTCGGGTGTTAAATTTTTGGTCGCGATGATTGCCTATGGCGCATTGGTTGGCAATTTATGTTTTTTCAGCTGGTTTCGCCGCGCGGCATTTATGGTGGCCGCGATTATCATCTCAATTCTGGCCAATGGTGTGCGGGCATGGGGCACGATTATCATCGCCAAATATTGGGGGGCAGAGGCAGCCACCGGCATGGATCATTTGATTTTTGGATGGGTGTTTTTTGCCATTATCATTGGAATTTTAATGGCGGTAAGTTGGAAATTTTTTGACCGCAAAGTTGATGACCCACTGGTCAATCATGGACGTGTGGCAAAATATGCGGCCTATCTTCATTGGCCAAAATTATCGCCCATAACAGGTGCAATTTTAACTTCCATTATTTTAATGACGCCAATTTCATGGTCATATTTTTCTGGGCAAAGGATGTCTGAGACCCCCGCCACCATAATATTGCCAGAAATTATCGGATGGACGCGCAGTAATGCGGCAATGGAACAGCCATGGTCGCCCATTTACCATGCACCATCGCACCGTTTGGACGGGCGATATGTGGATGAAAAGGGCAATGTAGCCGATTTGACCATCATTGTTTATGATAAACAGGCCGAGGACAGGGAATTAATTGCTTTTGGTCAAGGCGCAATTGGTGAAAACAGCATATGGTCATGGGTTGGCACGCCATCATATCCATTTGATGCAAAGGCAGAGCGGATTATATCACAATCCGCCGACTGGCCGAGTGCGCGGCAGATTATCACATTTTACCATGTCAATGGCGTGACATCTGGCAATATATTGCAGATAAAGCTGGCGACCATGAAGGCACGGTTATTTGCGGGCAATGAACAGGCGGTGGCGATTATCATTTCGGTTGAGGAAAAAGCCGGCAGGGATAATAAACTTATATTGCAAAAATTTGTAAAGGCGCTTGGACCTATTGATAAATTGGCTATGCAAATGGCTGGCACAGGATAAGGATGGCAATATGTGTGCGATAACAGGTATTTTCCATTTACAAACTGCAAAGCCAGTGGACCCGTCAAGGGTGCGGCGCATGGCAGACAGCATGATACATCGAGGGCCGGACGGCAGCGGCATTTGGACCGCGCCGGGCATTGGATTGGGCCATAGGCGGCTTTCCATCATTGATGTAGAGGGCAGCCCACAGCCCATGGTGGCGCATGATGAAAAATGGGCCATTTGTTTTAATGGCGAAATTTATAATTATCAGGAAATCCGCGCCGAATTGATAAAATTGGGCCATGTTTTTACCACCAGCGGCGATACAGAGGTTATTTTGCATGCATGGCGGCAATGGGGTACGGATTGCTTGTCTAAATTAAATGGCATGTTTGCCTTTGCCATTTATGATGCCGCGCAAAATCAAATGCACTTGGTGCGTGACCGATTTGGCGTAAAGCCGCTATATTATGCAGAAATCTCCGACGGTAGTGTTATTTTTGGTTCGGAATTAAAAGCATTATTGGCACATCCCGCGCTGCGCCGGAAATTGGATCATCATGCGGTGGATAGCTATATGGCATTTGGATATGTGCCCGACCATCAATGTATATTGCAGGGCGTGCAAAAACTGCCCGCCGGACATTTTTTAACATTATCATGCGGGCAGCCCATGCCAAGCCCACAAAAATGGTGGGATATTGATTTTAGCAATCGTGAAAAGGGCAGCGCGGCGGAGCTGGGCGAGGAATTATACCGTTTAATGAAACAAGGGGTGGCATCGCGCATGGTCGCCGATGTTCCCATTGGTGCTTTTCTGTCGGGCGGGGTGGATAGCTCAGCAGTGGTCGCAATGATGGCGTCATTGACCAATAGGCCAGTGACAAGTTGTTCGATTGGATTTGATGAAAAATCATTGGATGAAAGCAATTATGCCGACATTATTGCAAAAAGATTTGCTACCGATCATCACCGCCAAATTGTGGACAGCAATCAATATGATTTAATTGACATATTGGCCGATCATTTTGACGAACCCTTTGCCGATGCGTCGGCTTTGCCAACCTATCAAGTAAGTGCATTGGCAGTAAAATCGGTAAAAGTCGCGCTGTCCGGTGATGGCGCGGATGAGGCTTTGGCGGGATATAGGCGGCAGGTTTTTTTCCATCATGAAGAAAAAGTGCGTAGCATTTTACCGCAAAATTTCCGTTCAAATATTTTTGGACCATTGGCCAAATATTATCCAAAGGCGGATTGGGCGCCGCGTTTCCTGCGCGCGAAAAGCAGCTTTGCCGGTTTGGCGATTAGCGGGGAAGAGGCATATACAAATGCCGTGGGCGTGACGGGATATGATGCGCGGCATTTGCTTTATTCTGCCCAAATGTCAGCTACATTATCGGGGTATCGCGCCGAAACATTTATGCATGATTTGATGGTGAATGCCCCGGCGCAAAGCGGGTTGGACCGCGCCCAATATGCCGATTTGAAAATGTGGATGCCCGGCGATATTTTGACCAAGGTGGACCGGATGAGCATGGCAGTTAGTTTAGAGGCAAGAGAGCCTTTATTGGACCATAGGATAGTTGAATTTGCCGCGCGATTGCCCGAAAATATGCGGGTGCGGGGCAAAGAAGGCAAATGGTTGATGAAAAATGTAATGCGCCGCGATTTGCCAGAGGATATTTTATATCGCCCCAAAATGGGATTTGTCACCCCGATTAGCCAGTGGTTTAAAGGACCATTGGCGGATGAGGCAAGGGCGCTTTGCCATTCCAAAATTTTTGCTGATTTTAATTTATTTGACTCTGCGCAAATTTCCAAAATGGTGGAGCAACATATTTCCGGCATGGTCGATCATGGACGCACCATTTGGCAATTGGTGATGCTGGAAAAATCGCTTGTCCGATTATTTGGGTGATCTTACCCACAGCTTGCCATTATTCGGGATAAATAGCCTTTACAAAATATAATCCGTCGGGCGGGGCATTTATGGCCAGCCTTTGCCTATCCTTTGCCTCCAGCGCGGATTGCAGGTCATCCTTTGTCCATCGGCCAGATCCGACCGCCGCCAAACATCCCACCATTGACCGCACCTGATGATGCAAAAATGACCGCGCACCGGCATATATTTTTATATCATCACCGCTGCGCACGACATCCAATTGATCCAATGTTTTAATCGGGCTTTTTGATTGGCATATGGTTGAACGAAATGTGGTAAAGTCATGCAGGCCCAATAATATTTGCGCCGCATCATGCATTGCATCGCTGTCCAACGGATGCGCGATTTGCCATGCCCGCCCGCTTTGCAGGGTTAATGGCGCACGGCGATTAACAATATGGTAAATATAGGCGCGTCCAATACAGGAAAAACGCGCATGCCAATCATCCGCCACCTGTTCACAGGAAATAATGGCGATGGGATGTCCCTTTAATTTTGCATTTATCGCCTCGCCCAATCGAAAGGCGGATAAGGGCTTTTCAATATCGGCATGGGCGCGCATTGCCAATGCGTGAACCCCGCTATCTGTGCGGCCAGCCGCTTGGATGCGGACTTTTTCCTGGGTAACGGCTTCAATTGCTTCTTCAATCGCCTGTTGCACCGATGGGCCATGATTTTGGTGTTGCCACCCCATATAGGGGCGGCCATCAAATTCGATGGTCAGGGCAAATCTGGTCATGACAAAATCGTCCCTTTGGGCAATTTTGTGCCATTTAGAAAATCTTTGCGCGATAATTTGGGGCGGCCCGCACGTTGCACAAAATCAGCGCGAATGGCCAATTCACCACATGCGATGGTCATATCTGCATCCAATATCTCACCTGCCTGTCCAGATGCGTTGATGATATGGGCATTAAATAAGCGGATACGATCATCCCCCAAAATAAAATAGCTGGCTGGAGCAGGGTCAAAGGCGGCGATTTCTCGCGCCAAAATTTCGGCAGGTTTAGAGAAATCTAGCAGCGCTTCTTCTTTTTTAATTTTATGCGCATAGGTCACGCCGTCTTCGGCCTGTGCAATGGCCGTTAAATTATCAATATTATCAATGAAGTCGCTTAATGCTTCTGCCCCCAAATGTGCAATTTCGTCGGTAATATGCCCTGCATTTTTCCAACTGCCATCATTATGACGCAGGTTCATTTCTTTGGTTAAAAATACTGGGCCAGTGTCCAATCCTGCCTCCATCTGCATTATTGCGGCGCCGCTTTTTTCATCGCCTGCCAAAATGGCACGCTGAACGGGCGCTGCACCGCGCCAACGCGGCAATAATGATCCATGAATATTGATACAGCCATATTTTGGCGCATCAAGCAGGGATTGCGGCAATATCAGGCCATAGGCGGCGACCACCGCCATATCCAGATTTAGCGCCGAAAAATCGGCAATATCGGCCGCATCCTTAAAATTTAATGGATGGCGCACATCAAGGCCAAGTTCATCCGCACGGACATGCACCGGCGTTTTTTGTAATTTTTTCCCGCGATTGGCGGGGCGGGGGGGCTGTGAATAAACCGCAACAATTTCATGGCCATCAGCCACCAATTTATTTAAGGCAGGAATGGCGAAATCCGGCGTTCCCATAAATGCAATTCGCATGACATATCTTTTCTATTGGCAAAATACTGCCTGTGTCTTTAGTGAAGGGTTCATGGCATCGCAAGAAATAGACGCATTGACAATGGCATTGTCCAAATTACCCGGCCTTGGTCCGCGATCGGCGCGGCGTGTTGTGTTGCATTTGGTGAAAAGGCGAGAAGTTGAATTGCCAAATTTAATCAAAAGATTAGAAGTGGTGGAGCAGCATTTAACCGCTTGTGATATATGCGCAAATGTAGACACAAAAAATCCGTGCGGTGTGTGCAGCGACCCGCGCCGTGATGATCGCTCGCTTTGCGTGGTGGAGGAGGTGGCCGATATGTGGGCACTCGACCGTTCACGTTTATTTGCGGGCAAATTTCATGTTCTTGGCGGGCGTTTGTCGGCAATGGACGGCGTTCGGCCAGAGGATTTGAGCATTGATAAATTGCTGGCCCGTGTCGCAAATGGCGGAATTGACGAAATTGTGTTGGCGATGAACGCCACATTGGAGGGGCAAACAACCGCCCATTATCTGATTGAAAGATTGGAAGAATATCCCGTTCGCTTGACACAGCTTGCCCATGGCCTTCCCGTGGGAGGGGAGCTTGATTATTTGGATGAGGGCACATTGGCACAGGCGCTGCGCGCGCGCAGACCGGTTGAATAGATATTCTATCGGGCCACGCCCGTTAAGGAGGATTTACCCTGTTATTTGGGATAATAGTCATAAAGTCTGGTTGACCTTATTCCTGTTCAATCCTATTTAACCGACATGGCTATATTACCAATATTAGAAGTGCCCGATGCACGATTAAAAACCGTTTCAACTCCAGTTGAAAAATTTGACGACAGTCTTGCCAATTTGGTGCAAGATATGTTTGACAGCATGTATGAAGCGAATGGAATTGGCCTTGCCGCCATTCAAATTGGCGTGCCGCTGCGTGTATTGGTGATTGATTTGCAAGAGGGTGAGGATGAAGATGGCAAGGCGCTGCGCCAGCCGCAAATTTTCATCAATCCCGAAATTTTGAACCCTTCTGAAGATTTATCTGCCTATAAGGAGGGCTGTCTGTCCGTGCCAGACCAATTTGCTGAGGTTGAACGGCCCGCAAAAATCCGCGCCCGTTGGCAAGATTTAACGGGCAAGCAATATGATAAGGAATTAGATGGCCTGATGGCGACATGCCTGCAGCATGAAATGGACCATTTAGAGGGCATTTTGTTCATTGACCATTTGTCGCGATTAAAACGCCAAATGGTGCTGAAAAAATTGCAAAAGGCGCGCAGGGCCGCCTAAACCCCCCGATAATATTATCAATAATTTCACATCATTTTATTGACCCACGCAAACATCAAATTTGCGTGGGTTTTATATTTTATCTTTGGTTAAAGGTGGATGGTGCAGCCTCAATGGTCACATATTGGCCATTTTGTACTTCCTGCACCTCCAATGCGCGCTCTGATAACCCATCGGGCATGAAACGAAATGCACCGTCCACTCCAATGAATCCGCCCTGTTCTATCAATCGATCAACGGGAAATTCGCTATATATTGGCCAATCCTGTGCAATACGCACGGTCAATAAAACACTGTCATAGCCAAGGCTGGTCAGGCGCAGAGGGGTTGTGCCATAACGTGCCTTATATCCGGCGGCATAATCGTTAAAAACCCCGTCGGATACGGTGGCAAACCATGCGCCATATAATGATTTGGTTGATGCCATCCTTGTACTGATATTCCATAAATCAGTGCCAAGAAATTTGGCGTTTTTGACACCATTTGCGCGCAATGCATCGGCAATTTTTACCGCCTCTGCGCCATTGGCGGCAATTAAAATGGCGTCAATTTGGCCCGATGATGCAATTTTTTTCACCGCAGCATCCAATTCATTTGTGCCTTCATTATAACTTTGGCTGGTCACTGCAACCGCGCCAATATCGCGCACAGTTCGTAAAAATGCAGATGTTGAACGTTGCCCATATAAATTGGCAGGCGCAATGGTGGCAAAGCGTTTTGCGCCTCTATTTTGCGCGAATCGCAAAATCCTATCCACAGATTGGGTCGGCAAATGGCCCAATAAAAATATATCATGCGATGCCACGCCAATATCGTTGGAAAATGTGATGATGGGAACATTGGCGGGTTTTGAAATTGACGCAACCTCAACAACATTATCACCGCGAAGTGGCCCGATAATTAAGCGATTGCCATCGGCAATTGCGCGCTCAGCCGCCTGTTTTGCCCCGCCAGCTGTGTCATAAGTGGTCATGCGAAGCGATTTGTCATTTGTATCTTGCAAAGCCAGTGCAGTGGCATTGGCAATTGCTTGGCCAACATCGCCATCGGGGCCGGTTATTGGTAATAACAGTGCGACTCGGTGGCGTTCGGCATCATTTGATACAATGGTTGTGCGCTTTGCAACAGGTGCGGTGGTTTCGGGATTTTGCCCGCCCTTTGGAATGACCGATTGACATGCGGCAAGCGCGCTAATCAACATTAAAGCTGATAATTTACGTATAATATTCATATATTTATTTGAAATCATATCCAATGCCGCACGAAAAAAACTTCTATTTTCGTTCTCCACTTGCGGCAATAGTGGCTTTGCGGCATTGCTGTTCATCATGATAGACCCTTTTGAATCAAAAATACTCTCTGCCGGACTTTACATTGTCGCGACCCCAATCGGCAACCTTTCTGATATTTCAGAAAGAGCAATTTACATTTTGCGCCATGCCGATTTGGTGGCTGTAGAGGATAGCCGCGTCTCTGGCAAACTTCTTCATCATTTAGGGTTAAAGAAAAAAATGCGGCCTTATCATGATCATAGTGATGATAGGGTAAGGCAGGATATTTTGAATATTGCCCGAAATCATGTTGTCGCCTTGATTAGCGATGCAGGAACGCCGTTAATTTCTGATCCAGGATATAAGCTGGTGCGTGATGCGCGAGCGGCCAATATTATGGTGACCACGGCGCCCGGCCCGAACAGCGCAATTGCCGCCTTAACCATTAGCGGCCTGCCCACAGACAGATTTTATTTTTATGGATTTTTACCCAATAAGAAAAAGGCGCGGTGTGACGCATTATCCGATATAAAAAATATTAATGCCACATTGATATTTTTTGAAAATGGGGCGCGATTGGCGGCCAGTATAGCGGATATATATGACCAATTGGGGAATAGAGAAATTGTTATTGCACGTGAAATAAGCAAAAAATTTGAAGAAGTTATTTCAGGAAGCTATAGCGAAATTCAAGAGCGTTTAGCCAATAATCCGCCCAAGGGTGAAATCGTTTTAATGGTGGGGCCGCCCGATGAACAAGGGCCAGAGCAGGGTGATATCCGCGCCGCATTGGCCGAGGCATTGGACCGATTGCCCGCCGGAAAAGCCGCTGCCGAAATTTCCAAAAGATTTGGGGTGGAGCGAAAGGACATGTTTGACCTTTCCGCAGAAATTAGGGCCGCCAAGATTAAATCCGAAGCATCCTGATATGGCCCGAAAATTAAGCAGGATAGAGGCAGAGAATAAGGGGCGGCGGGCCGAAAAAATCGCCGCTTGGTGGCTGCGTCTACATGGCTGGCAAATATTGACGATGCGCGCCAAAACGCCAAAGGGCGAGGTGGATATTATTGCACGGCGCGGAAAAAGCGTGATTTTTGTTGAGGTGAAAGCAAGGGATAATGAACAGGCATTGGGCACAGCAATTGGTGAATATCAATTGAAAAGGGTGGCGGCGGCAGCGCAATTTTTAATACCCAAATATGCAAAAAATGCCGAAAATATCCAAATTGATGTTATATGGGTTGCACCTTGGCGGCTGCCCCACCACATTAAAAATATCTGGCATTATTAAAATAAGGTTTTTACGAAAATGAGCAAATTACGTATCGCCGTTCAAATGGACCCGATGGAAAGCATCAATATCAAAGGCGATAGCAGTTTTGCGTTGATGTTAAGCGCACAGGAACGCGGTTTTGATATTTATCATTATGATGTGCGTGATTTAACATGGGAGGGCAATGAAATTACCGCCATGGCGCATCCGGTTTTTGATTTAAAACAGGAACAGGGAAATCATTTTCGTTTTGGCGATGCGCTGCGTCTTGACCTGCGCGATGATGTGGATGTGGTTTTAATGCGCCAAGATCCGCCATTTGACATCGGATATTTAACTGGCACATGGTTGTTGGAACGGCTGGCCGGAGATACTTTGGTGATTAACGATCCAAAATCGGTGCGCGATGCACCGGAAAAAATGTTCGTGCTGGATTTTGCGCAATTTATGCCGCCGACCATGATTACACGATCATTGGAGGAAACCAAAAAATTCCAATCAAAACATGGTGCAATTGTTATTAAACCTCTGCACGGCAATGGCGGAAAAGCGGTGTTCCGCATTGGTGAGGATGGCGCAAATTTGGGCGCATTGGTGGAATTATTTGGGCAGGTGTGGCCCGAACCTTATATGGTGCAAAAATTCCTTCCCGATGTCAGCATGGGGGATAAGCGGATTATTTTAATCGATGGTGAAGTTGCCGGCGCGATTAACCGTAAACCAGGTGAGGGGGAATTTCGTTCCAACCTTGCCGTGGGTGGTTATGCGGAGGCAAGCGAGCTGAGCGAGAAGGAACAGGAAATTTGCGCGGCCATGGGCGCAGAATTGAAAAAACGCGGGCTTTTATTTGTAGGTATTGATGTCATTGGTGGTAAGTGGCTGACTGAAATAAATGTAACCTCGCCCACCGGAATTGTGGCCATTTCCAATTTTAATGGGACGGACTTACCAGCGATGATTTGGGATGCTGTGGAAAAAAAATTGGGATAGTTTTTGGTTTTTGTATTTTGGTGTTTCGTCATTCCCGCGAAAGCGGGAATCTAGTATGAGCATAGCTAGTTCGATCTGCACAATTCCAAAAGGTAAAAATGAGAAGCATCAAGCAACCAGCGGTATATATCATAGCCTCCAAACGCAATGGGACATTATATGCGGGGGTAACATCAAATTTGATGCAGCGTATCCACCAACATCGCGGCGGTGATTTTTCAGGATTTTCTCAGCAATATGATGTAAAAAAATTGGTGTGGTATGAATTGCATGATGAGATGGAGCAGGCGATATTAAGGGAAAAGCGGATTAAAAAATGGAATCGCGCTTGGAAATTGGAATTGATTGAAAAAGAAAATCCTAATTGGCAAGATTTGGCTGAACAATTGGGTTTTGAAAAATTATGATGTTTTTCTGGATCCCCATTTTCATGAGGATGACGGAGGGATGTATGGCGATGACGGTGCATATATGGCGATGACTGAGGGATGTATGGCGATGACGGTGCATATATGGCGATGACGGTGAATCGTCGGCGATGAGGTGAGGTGATAACGGCGCATAGGGGGTGTGACGCTTATTATTATATAATAATATCAGATATTGCATGTCATTCCCGCACCCCCTCATCGTCATTCCTTCTTCAATCTAATGCCATTCCCTCGCTTTCCTTCCCGTCATTCCCGCACCCCCTCATCGTCATTCCCGCGAAAGCGGGAATCCACTTATTGCACTGCCCATTTTTGTCATTCCCGCAAAAGCGGGAATCGAGCTTAACAAAATAGACTTAACCCCTTGGATGGGCATGTTTATATACATCAAGCAACATGGCAGTATCGACATCGGTATAAATTTGGGTGGAGCTTAAACTTGCATGGCCGAGCAGTTCCTGAAGGCTGCGCAAATCGGCGCCGCCCGCCAATAAATGGCTGGCAAAGCTATGCCGCAGGGCATGGGGCGTTAGACTGTCAGATAAATTTAAGCTGCGCCGCGCATGTTGCACCACTTTACGGATGCTGGCGGGGGAGAGTGGCCCGCCATTATTTCCCCTGAAAATCGGGTCTTTGTTATGTAATTTATAGGGGCAATGGGCGATATAATCACCCACCGCATCGCGCACGGCGGGGATGATGGGGACTAATCTGGTTTTACCGCCCTTGCCTAAAATACGCAGATTCTTACCCAAGGGAATCTGATCCATATAAATGCCCAATGCCTCTGATATTCGAAGGCCCGCGCCATATAAAATCATCAATAATGCCCAATCGCGTTTGCCCATCCACGGCGATTTTGCACCATCGCGTATATGGGTGGCCAGCGCGATAATATCATCGGGCGCGGCGGGACGCGGCACTGTTTTGGGGGATTTTGGGCTTTTCAAAATGGGCAATATATAATCATCGCCCAACGCAAATTTCAAAAAAGAACGCACAGCCGAAAGCTCCCTTGCCGCGGAACGATTGGCCAATCCATCTGCGCGGCGGCTGGCCAAATATGCCCGTAGGTCGGTTGACTTTAATTCGCGCAACATGGTGATATTTTGCAAATCTCCAAAATGAAATTTTACGAAAGATAAAAAACGTTGCGCCGTGATGATATAGGCACGAACAGTATGCACCGAACGGCGGCGATCAAGGGCAAGAAATTGTTGATAATCAGCGATAATCCGCTGGGCCCATTGCTGATTATTATTTGGCGGTGCGTCGTTCATTATATGCATATAGCACCGCAATGATTATTCATCAATTTCCACAATATTGCCCAATATATGGTCCAACATGGGCATGCCCTTTGCCGTGATGGTCAAATGATTGTCGGTGAATGATGCAAATCCTTGCGCGGTTAATTTATTAATTTCATGCCGGTTAACCAATTGGTCAACAGAACGGTTCAACCGCGCGGACAATGCGCCAATATCCATTCCGCGATAAAGGCGCAGGCCCATTAACAAAGCCTCTATCCCTTGGTCCGTTGGCGGGATAATATTTTCCTGTTCCATGCCATGCCCATTTCGGGCGATGGCGGAGGTGAAATTTTCCGGCTTTTTATGTCGCTGTGTCGCCATATGCACGGACTTATTTTGGATGATATTTGGCCGCCGCCCATGTGCGCCCGGGCCAATGCCGATATAATCACCATAGGTCCAATAGGTCAGATTATGGCGCGATTCCTGTCCCGCCTTTGCAAAATTGCTGATTTCATAGACAGGCATATTTGCCGCCGCCATTTGATCCAAAGTTTGATGATAAAGCACAGCTGCATTATCATCAGGGGTGGGGGTTAAAATACCGCGCCGAAAATCGCTGGCGAACCTTGTCCCTGGTTCAATGGTTAATTGATATAATGACATATGGTCCGTGCCAAATGCCAATGCTTCTTTTAATTCTATGGCCCAATCATCCGATTTTTGATCGGGCAGGGCATAGATAAGGTCGATGCTGACCCGCGCGAAATGTCTTTGTGCGGTGTCTATCGCGCGTTTTGCTTCATTCACATTATGGGCACGGCCCAGAAATTTTAACGTATCGGTGCGTAATGATTGAATGCCAAGTGACACGCGGTTAACACCTGCACCTGCCAATGCGGCAAAATTATCTACCTCCACCGAATTGGGGTTTGCCTCCAATGTGATTTCAATATCATTGGTAAATTGCCAATATTTGTCCGCCTGTTCTATTAAGGTGGCAACAATTTCCGGCGGCATTAAAGAAGGCGTGCCGCCACCAAAAAATATTGAACTTAATGGCCGATTGCCATTTAATTCGGCCTCAAACGCCATATCGGATAATAACGCCGCCTGCCACGCGGCCATATCCACCTGCGCGCGAACATGGCTGTTAAAATCGCAATAGGGGCATTTGGATACGCAAAATGGCCAATGAATATATAGGGCGATGGGCGCTTTATTGGTCATATTTTAATATCATGATGGGGCAATGTTACTGCGCTGCTGCATTAAAACATGTCGGCGATAAATTTGGCAAAGGCATCTGCACGGTGGCTAATCGCATGTTTGGCATCGGGGTCGATTTCACCAAATGTTTTATCCATGCCATTTGCCACAAAGACCGGATCATATCCAAATCCTTTGTCCCCGCGTGGCGGCCAAGTAAGTGAGCCATTGACGCGCCCTTCAAATACCCGCTCGCTACCATCGGGCCATGCAAGGGCAAGGGTGCAGGTGAAAAAGGCGCTGCGGTCCACATCCATGCCCAATTGCGCAAGGCGGCCCTCCACCTTACCCATGGCAAGATACCAATTGCGGCTGCCATCGGTGGTGCGTTTTCCGGCATGAAAAAATTCTTCCTCCGCCCAATCGGCGGTATAAACGCCGGGCGCACCGCCCAATGATGTGACGCACAGGCCGCTATCATCGGCAAGGGCGACCATATTTGCCCCCTTGGCCGCGCTATGCGCCTTTATCAATGCATTTTCGGCAAATGTCGTTCCCGTTTCCTCTGGTTCGGGCAGATTCAGCTCTGCCGCCGAAATTGGCTCAATGCCATAGGGGGCAAGTAAGGCGCGAATTTCCCGCACCTTGCCCTGATTATGGCTGGCAATGACCAATTTTCCGGCGGACAGTTTTTTATTCATGGAAAATTTCCTAAATTATTTCGATAACGCAGATTTTTGCGCCGTGATGATTTGGTCGCACCCAATACGCGCCAAACGCATTAACCGCAGCAATGCCTCCTCATCATAGGTTGCGCCCTCTGCTGTTGCCTGAACCTCGGCAATTTGGCCGCCCTCCAACAAAATAAAATTGGCATCGGCATCGGCGGAGCTATCCTCTATATAATCAAGGTCAAGCACCGGTGTACCATTATATATGCCGCAGCTTATGGCCGCAATATGGCCCTTAATCGGGTCTTCTTTAATCGCGCCCTTCGCCAATAATCCATCCACGGCAAGACGCATGGCAACCCATGCCCCAGAAATGGATGCGGTGCGCGTGCCGCCATCGGCCTGTATCACATCGCAATCAAGGGTGATTTGATGTTCGCCCAATTTTTTCATATCCACCACAGAACGCAGCGAGCGCCCGATAAGGCGCTGAATTTCCTGTGTCCTGCCCGATTGCTTGCCCTTTGCGGCTTCACGCTGGCCGCGTGTGTGGGTGGCCCGGGGCAACATGCTATATTCACCAGTGACCCAACCTTCACCCTTGCCGCGCATCCATGGCGGCAGGCGGTCTTCAACACTGGCGGTGCAAATAACCTTTGTATCACCAAAACTGATTAAAACACTGCCCTCGGCATGTTTAATATAATTTGTTTCAATTGAAATGGCCCGCATTTCATCTGCGGAACGGCCGGATGGACGCATAATTTTTTCCTTTTTTGATTTGCGCCTTTGATAGCTGATTATGCAGGCTTTGCAATATGGGTGAAATCCATTATCTAAATAAAATGACCATGCCGCCAATATATGAATTAAATGACCGAACCCGCACATTATTTCGGGTAATTGTTGAACAATATTTGGATTCAGGCCTTCCCGTGGGCAGCCGAACTTTGTCTAAAATTTCTGGCCTTTCGCTTTCTTCTGCCTCTATTCGCAATGTGATGCAGGATTTGGAGGAAATGGGCCTGCTTGCCGCGCCGCATACCAGCGCGGGGCGACTTCCCACCGAAAGCGGGCTTCGTTTATTTGTTGATGGTATGATGCGCACCGACGAACCGACAATGGAGGAACAACGCGCGATAAAATCGCAAATAACAGGCCATGGGCCGATAGAGGAAGCTCTTGCCTCCGCCAGTCAGATTTTATCCGGCCTATCTTCCTGTGCGGGGATAGTTATGGCGCCAAAAAGAGAGGCAATATTGAAACAATTTAGCTTTGCTAGATTATCTCAAAATCAAATTTTGGCGATTATGGTCGCAAGTGATGGCCATATTGAAAATCGTATCATTGAATTAAATGCGCCGGTTAATGATAGCGCCTTGGTGGAGGCGTCCAATTATATGACCGTAAAATTTTGCGGCATGACATTAAATGATGCAAAGGCGGCATTGGATGCAGAAATTAGAAATGAACAGGCGGCATTGGACCGCGCCAGCGCAAATTTAGTAAAACAAGGATTGGCCATTTGGTCAATTGATGCGGATGAACGGCCCGTATTAATCGTAAAAGGGCAATCCAATTTATTGGACGAAGCAGCGGTAAATGATTTGGACCGTATCCGCAATTTATTGGACGATTTGGAAAATAAACAGGAAATTGCCCAATTGGTGGACAGCGCCCGTTCCGCCCAATCAATGCGGATATTTATTGGATCGGAAAATCGGTTATTTTCGCTTTCCGGTTCGTCCATCATTGCCGCGCCCTATCATGATGAAGGGGGCAAGGTTGTTGGCGTTGTTGGGGTGATTGGGCCGACAAGGTTAAATTATGGACGGATAATTCCTATGGTGGATTTTACCGCAAAGACTTTATCCACTTTAATCAAATAGATTTTATGATTTTTCATCGCTATGCTTGATGTAATTGACATAATATCTATATGCGCAGTGATAGTTTGAATTTTATACTTAAATAGAAGAAATGAATAATGAACGAAGATAAAAACAAACCTGCCGGTGATGAACAGGATAATCCATTTGCAAATGCCGAAATTGAAACGGACGAAATTTTGACCGAAGAAGAGCCGCAGGACAGCGAAGCCGAATTATTGGCCCAATTGCATGAACAGGTTGCTGCGTTAAAACAAGAAGTGCTTTATGCACAGGCCGATACGCAAAATGTGCGACGCCGTCTTGAAAAAGAGGTGCAGGATGCGCGAACCTATGCCGCGACAAGCTTTGCCCGCGATATTTTATCTGTATCGGATAATTTAACCCGCGCATTGGACGCGATACCGGTTGAATTACGAGAAGACGAAAAGTTTAAGGGGCTGGTCACCGGATTGGATGCCACGGGCCGCGAATTGACCAATATTTTTGGCAAGCATGGCATTGTTCGTGTTGCTGCCATGGGCATGCCGCTTGACCCCAATGTGCATCAGGCAATGGTCGAAATCCCCAGTGAAGAGCCAGAGGGCACCATTGTTGCCGAAATGCAGGCTGGCTATCAAATAAAGGACCGTTTGCTTCGTCCCGCCATGGTGGGTGTTGCGAAAAAGCCTGAATAATATTTATTCGGTAAAAGGAGCGATTTATGGCCATGACCTTGCAAATTATTGCGCATGGGAAAATTGGCCGCTCCAGCGAGGGTGATTTGGTTGACCGTTATATAAAGCGTATAAGCTGGCCAACCCAAATCACCGAATTAAGCGATAATGCCAAGGAATTGCCGCCAATATCGGGCCGCACAAAAACCATATTATTGGATGAGCGGGGCAAAACCCTCTCATCATTGGAATTGTCGCAAATCGTTGGGGATTGGCGCGATGATGGCGTGCAGCATTGTCGTTTCATTATTGGGCCAGCCGATGGGTTTAGTAAAGCACAGCGTGATGAGGCCGATTTATTACTATCATTTGGCCGTTTAACATGGCCGCATATGTTGGCGCGGGCAATGTTGGCCGAACAATTATTTCGCATCACATCCATTCTTGCAAATCATCCCTATCATCGGCAAGGATAGGGGGCATGGCATTTTATCCTAATTCAACCGTAAAAAAAATTGTGAAATCTTCGGTGATTTTGGCGGTTGTGTTGATGTGTAATCCGGTGGCCGCGGCCATAAATGCGGTGTCGGTGGATAGCGAGCGTAGCGCGTTAATTGAGGCCAAGAAAAAGGCAGAAGCCGCGCGAAAACGTGCTGAAAAATTGCAAGAACAAGCCGATAATAGCCAATATGAGGCGGATAAACTGGCCGCGAAACGTGCCGCTGCACAGGCCGAAGTAGAGGCATCGCGCGCCGAGGTTGATGCGGCAAAGGCGCGATTGGCCATTTTGAACAGCCAATTGCAACATGCACAGGCTGCGCTGAACGAGGCGAATAACCCAAATTTACGATTAAATGCGGCATTATTACAATTGGCAAAACAGCCGCGTACCATGTTATTTACCCGAACAAGTTCAATTAAAAATTACGCGCGCACCCGCGCCATTTTATCGGCCATTGAGCCGCAAATATTGCGCCGAACCGCCAAATTGCGCGCTGCCATCGCCACCAAACGTAAATTATTAAATAACAGACAGGCCGCGCTTAACCTATTGTCCGCGTCCAGAAAGGCATTGGCCGAGGAAGAAGCAAAATTGGCAATATTGGCCAGCGGCGCACAGAAAAAGGCAGGGCAGTTTCGGGCCGATGCCGCGTTGGAGCTTGACCAAGCCATATTGGAGGGTGAACGTGCAAGGGACATTGTCGATCGCATCGACAATATTGAAAAATCCGATATTGTCGCAGCTGAACTTGCCAAATTATCAGGTCCAACTTTGCGCAAAGAGGGTAGGCAGCGGCCCGCAATCATGCCTGATATTTACCAAATGCCAGTTAAGGGGCAGATTTTTTTTGGCTTTGGTGAGATTAGCATTAATGGATATCGCGAACGCGGGCTTGGCCTGATGGTTGATGCCGGATCAAAGATAAAGGCGCCAGCGGGGGGCAAAATCTCCTATGCTGGAAATTATCGCGGTTATGGCAATATTGTCATTATTGATCATGGCGCGGGTTGGTCCACGTTGGTCACCGGCATGGCATCGTTAAATATACGCAAGGCTGACGTCGTGACAAAGGGCGAGAATATTGGTGTGTCGCCCAATGAAACCGCGATGATTAGGGTGGAATTACGCCGCAATGGCCGCAATATGGATGTGGCGGCAATGATAGCGCAATAAATATGATTGCGCGATAAATATCCTATTTTGTAAAATGACTTAAAATATCCCGCTCATTTATCGTTCATTTTGCCCATGCATAATATTCATGGTAAATGGCCTTTCACCAAAGCGGCATTGCGACTATATAGTATATGGACAATATTTTGAGGATGAATAGCATGAAAAAGAACCTCTCGTTAAAAATCATTGGTGCGATTGGGTTAATTTCCTTGGGCGCGATGATCCCGGGCGCATTAACCGCGCAAAGCAATAGCGATTTGAGCGAGATGGAGGAATTTTTCGCTGTATATCAACAGGTAAAGCGCAATTATGTTGATAAGGTCGATGATAAGCAATTGATGGAAGGCGCAATTCAGGGCATGTTGTCCAGCCTAGACCCGCATAGCAGCTTTCTTTCCAAATCCGATTTCCAATCGCTGCAAACCCAAATTGATGGTGAATATGGCGGATTGGGCCTTTCGGTTACCATTGAACAGGGCGCGGTAAAGGTTATTGCGCCAACTGCCGATACCCCCGCGGATAAGGCAGGGATTAAGCCTGGCGATTATATCACCCATCTTGACGGTAAGTTAATTTATGGCGGGACATTGGATGAGGCGGTGGAGCAAATGCGCGGCACGCCCGGCACGTCGATTAAACTTACCATCGTGCGCGAAGGGCGCGATGCCCCATTTGATGTGGATATCACCCGTGCGGTGATTGATCTGAAACCTGTTAAATGGGAGGTGAAGGACCAAATTGGGATTATCTCTATCAACAGTTTTTCCGAAGAAACGGGCAAGGATGTTGCCAGCGCGATTAAGGATATTGAACGTGATTTGGGCAAAAAACCATTGGGTTATATTGTCGATTTACGGTCAAATCCGGGCGGCATATTGGATGAGGCGGTTGCCGTATCTGATGTATTTTTGGATAAGGGCGAAATAGTTTCCGAACGTGGCCGTGAACGTTCCAGCATCAAACGTTGGTATGCTGAAACCGAAATTAAGGGCGATTTGGCAAAGGGACTTCCCGTCATTGTATTGGTTGATGCGGGCTCTGCCTCGGCATCCGAAATTGTTGCCGGTGCGCTACAGGATCATCACCGCGCCATTGTGATGGGAGAGCGCAGCTTTGGCAAGGGATCGGTGCAAAATGTGCTGCCGCTATCTCAAGATACTGGATTGCGTTTGACCATTGCGCGTTATCATCTGCCCTCTGGCCGTTCGGTGCAGGAAGGCGGGATTAAGCCTGATGTGCGCGTTCCGCAATTATCCGATCCGGATTATAAAAACCGCACCGTCATGCGCGAATCCGATTTATTGCGCCATTTGGTCAATGATTTAAAGGTTGATGACAGCAAATTGGAAGATGATAATATTGATGATCCACGCTTCACCAAAACGGCCGAGCAATTAAAGGCCGAGGGTGTGGAGGATTTTCAAATGGCATATGCATTGGATACACTGCGCCGTTTAGGGCCCAATAGCATGCGTTTGGCGAAAAATAAGGATAATAAGCCCAAACAGCCATAAAGTTGGCCATGAATAATGATTGGATTTATTTGATATAATATTGCTTGAATATTCTGTGCTTTTTGCCCATTCTGCGCAGCATGAACAATATTAAAAAATCGATACTCATATCATTTTTAACATCCTTTGCATTATTGGCGGGCGCCTATATCGGGCAATATGGGTTTCATCTTTATCCATGTGAAATGTGCTGGTGGCAAAGATACCCGCATTTTGCGGCGATTATTTTCGCGGTAATTGGATATATGATGTTGCACCGGAAAAATCCCGGGCTGGCCAAATTTTTGGCGTTAATTGCTGCAATATCGGTGATGATAAGCGGCCTTATTGGCGGGTTTCATGCCGGTGTTGAATATGGCTGGTGGCAGGGGTTAACCGCATGCAGCGTCCCCATTGGCAATGGCGCAAATTTTCTTGAGGCGCTTGAAAATGCTCCAATTGTAAGATGCGATGTCGCACCATGGGATTTATTTGGTATCTCGCTTGCGGGATATAATTTCCTCATTTCATTGGGCGCTGCAATATTGTCGTTGAAAATATTATTCCGCTCTCAATCAGTAATAAAGGGGTAAATATGGGTAATTTTTCTTCTATGTTACAAAAAGATGATGTTGCCTCCATGATACGCGTCAACCAAGCAGGCGAATTTGGCGCAAAGCGCATTTATGCAGGGCAAATGGCGATAATGGGCAATCGTCATCCCATGGCGCGCGAAATCCGCCACATGGCTGAGCAGGAACAACGCCATCTTGATGCATTTGATACATTAATGGCACAGCGCGGGGTGCGCCCCACCATGTTGCAGCCTTTTTGGAATGTCGCTGGCTTTGCCCTTGGCGCGGCAACCGCTGCCATTGGGCCAAAGGCGGCTATGGCGTGCACGGTGGCGGTGGAAACCGAAATAGACAAGCATTATAGCGAGCAATTGGATGAATTGGGACAGGCAGAGCCGGAATTATCCGCATTGATTGAGGAATTTCGCGCCGAGGAATTGGAGCATAAGGAAACTGCATTAAAAAATGGTGCGGAACAGGCCATTGGATATCCTTTGATGAGCGCGGCCATCCGACTGGGTTGCAAGGCGGCAATTGCGATATCGAAAAGAATATAATCTTTCATCGCGCGTTCATAACAAAGCGGTTATGGATAAGAAAATCTATGGAAAGTGGACATATGAAATATTTGGCAGCAACCGCATTTTTAATTGGCAATTTGGCATTTACCGCACCGGCAATGGCGCAAAGTGGCAATAATGACTTACGGCCAAATATTGCCGATGAATCGGTGCGATTTGTTTTTGTTTATGGGCAAGACCCCTGTCCCAAGGCGACGGGCGATGAAATTTTGGTGTGCGGCCAATTGGATGAGGAGGAGCGTTATCGCATCCCGCCTGTTTTGCGGTCCAACCCCAATGATCCACAAATCCAACCACTTGATCAACGAATTAAAACGTTAAGCAGGATAAGTGCCAGCGGCATTAACAGTTGTTCGCCATCTGGCGCAGCAGGCTTTACTGGATGTAATCAATTATTTGTTGCCGATGCCTATGAAGAAAAAGCGCGAGGCGATGGGGTTAGCTATAATCAAATTATTGAGGCGGAGCGTCAACGCCGTCTGTCGAAAATTGATGCGGAGTCAGAGGAAGTGGAAAAACGCGTCGTTGAATTTGAAAAAGCACGCGCCGCCAAAGAAGCTCGCGAAAATGGTGAGGAAGAAGATATTGACGAGGGTTTACCCGAACCAAAATAATCATTTTTGACAATAAACAATAACTAAAAAAATGATAAAGGCGCGGTAATGTTTCCCGCGCCTTTTATCTGCTTATAAGTTAAATTATCCCTTTAACTCTGTTTCAATCCAATCATTTACCTGTTGTTCCAATACGTCCAATGGCACCGCGCCCTGACCCAAAACAACATCATGAAATGTGCGAAGGTCAAATTTATTGCCCAATTGCTTTGATGCCTTTTCACGTAATTCGCGAATTTTCAACTCACCAATTTTATAGGCCAAAGCCTGACCGGGCCAGCTGATATAACGGTTAACCTCTGCCTCAATATTCGCCTCAGACAAGGCAGTATTATCCTTCATATAATCAATTGCTTGCTCTTTGCTCCATCCTTTGGAATGGATGCCGGTATCAACGACCAGCCTGCATGCCCGCCACATTTCATAGGACAGGCGGCCCATATTTTTTGCCGGCGTATCATATAGGCCCATTTCAATGCCCAACCGCTCTGAATATAGCCCCCATCCTTCAACAAAGGAGGTAAAAAATGCGCCATTTTTGCGAAAATCGGAAAGCTCTAATTCCTGTTGCAGGGCGATTTGATGATGATGGCCCGGCACGCCTTCATGCACGGAAAGCGCGGGCACTTCCCATAAAGGCCGCTGGTCTAATTTGGATGTGTTGACATAGTAAAAACCCGCTATGCCAATTTCTGGTGATCCAGGATTATAATATGCAGTTGTTGTCCCTTCGGCTATTTCGGCGGGAATTTCCTTTATGCCATAGGGAAGGCGGGGAAGACGGCCAAAAAGAGATGGCATTTTGCCATCAATTTCCTTGGTCACGCGGGCCACATATTCCATCAATTCTTCGGGTGTTTTTGCATAATATTTCGGATCGGTACGCAAATGTTCGATAAATGCCTCGCGGCTATTAAATCCGGCTTCTTTAGCCACCTCAACCATTTCTGCACGAATACGGGCCACCTCTGATAATCCAATATTGTGAATTTCATCGGCGCTTTTATTTGTCGTGGTCATCAATTTGACGCGATAATCATAATATGCAGCGCCCTGTGGCTGTGCGGAAATGCCCGGCTTTACCGAGCAAGCGGGCTTATATGATGTTAAATACCAATTAAGCTGTTTTTCCAATGCTGGACGGATGATTTTGGAATAGGCTACTGCCATTTGCAGGGCATAGCCTTCAAATTCTTCCCTATCCATGCCAATGGGCATGGGTTTTGAATATGGTCCATAAAAACGTGATTTTGTGCCATCGCCGACAATCAGGCCGCTTATGCTGTTTTCATATCCCTCCATCGCCGCACAGGGCAGGGTGACGCCCAATTTTATCGCCTCGTTGGCGACCTCAATTGATTGGTCATTTACCCGTGAAAATTGTTTCATCCGGTTATTATAGCTTTGATAATCGGCGGCATTACGAAAGGGTAAATTGTCCGACATGCTGGCAAAATTTTGGTGCCATCCCGACCTGTTGGTGAAATTGATATAGGATTGGGGAAATTTATCGCCCTCTATTGTCTCTAATAATGTGCGTTTCAAAATGCCATAATCCACTTTTTCATTGGATGTCAGGCTGGCCATATCTATTTTATTTAACCGATTTAGAAACTCCTCGGCCTTTGCCGCGCGGCGGCGATCTGCCTCGCGGCTATACTCGCCGACTTCATTGGCATAATCATCCACGCCCAATGAACTTGCAAAGGTTGGGGCTTCTTTTAACACAAAGGCCCAATATTCATTGGTCAATGCAGTCACATCGGAAATTTCATTTTCCTGATGCCCGTCAATTGCCTTTGCAGGCATGTTGACATTTGATACCGCCAAACATGCCGTTGATAGAATATATATATATGCCCGCATTGATTTAATCCTCACCTTGTTCAATATTGCCATGATGTTATTGCAGGAGATAAGTCTTGGCTAGTATAATTAGTGATTTTTTTGGTAAAAAGGGACAGGTTTATCGCGTTTCAATTGCGCCAGATAAGATGGAACGGGCGCTTGCCCTGCTATCCATTATCTTATTGACGGCAGCAGTTATTGCGGTGGCAAAGGGCATGGATCAATGGCATATTCTGCCATGGCAAATTTGGGCGCATCTTGCCACTCTTGCCACTGCATTGGTCATCACGCCGATTATGTTATTGCGAAAAAGAGGGGACAAATCGCACCGTATTTTCGGATGGATTTGGGCGTTGTCAATGCTTGCCACTGCTTTGATTAGCTTTGATATCAGGTTGACCAATGACGGGAATTTCAGCCTTATCCACATATTGTCGGTGATAACCGTCATCGGTGTGCCGGTGCTGATTATATCCGCGCGCCGCCGCGATATAAAACGCCACCGTTCACAGGCGCGTGGTTTTATCATCGGGGCATTATTGGTCGCTGGATTTTTTACATTTCCTTTTGATCGTTTGTTGGGGCATTGGTTATTTGGTTAAGATGGGGATTAAAAAATCCCCTCAAATGTGTTGCAATTATTGGGGTTTCCGCTTTGCAATCCGCGATTTAGCCATTGTTTGCGTTGTTCACTGGTGCCGTGGGTAAAGCTTTCTGGAACGGGGCGGCGGCCTGCATTGCGCATTAATGTGTCGTCGCCAATGGCATTGGCGGCCCGCATGCCTTCTTCTATATCGCCTGATTCCAACCTGTCCTTGTTTTTTGCGGCCCACACACCTGCTAAACAATCTGCCTGTAATTCCATGCGCACTTGCAGGGCATTTCCCTCTGCCTCGGATGCGCGGCTTTGCAATTGGCGTACCTTTGCCGAAATTCCGGTAATGGTTTGGATATGGTGGCCAACCTCATGCGCGATAACATATCGGCGCGCAAAATCGCCCGCTGCGCCGAATTTTTGATCAAGTTCACTGAAAAAATCATTGTCCAAATATACGCCATTATCGGCTGGGCAATAAAATGGGCCCATGGCCGATTGCGCCGCACCGCATCCTGATTGTCCATTTTGGCTAAAAAAGGTAAGGGTGGGGCGGGTATATCCTTGAATCATTTGACCCCATGTTTTGTCAAGAGAGGAAAGAGTGTTGCACACCTCCCTGCTGGAGGCATCAATATTACAGCTTTCTTCTAAATTGCTGCCGCCCTGTCCCTGCACTTGCCCCTGTGTTGCAGGCTGGCCGCCACCCAACATGCTGCCCAAATTTAATCCTCCGCCAGCGACAAGGAAATATCCCACAACACCGATGATTAAAATGGTGCCGCAGCCCATTTTGCGATTGCCCAACAACATGGGAAGGAAGGAGAGAAGTAAACCCAATCCCCCACCGCCGCCGCCCAGACCGCCGCCGCCGCCAAAATTTCCGCCACGTTGATCGCGGACCTGAATCCCATCATCATAATCGTCAAGGCGCATGGATTTTCCCCAGTAAAAAATATATTATCAACAGCATTGCGGTTCTTATCAAAAAACGCAACAATCAAGCATTATTATTTTGAATTAAGCCTGAAATAAAGGCCTTACTTTATCAAAGCAGGAGAATGGCATTGACTTTTTTAACCGGCAAAACGGCGCTAATCACCGGATCGACCAGCGGTATCGGCCTTGGCTATGCAAAAATATTGGCGCAAAATGGGGCCAATGTCATGATGAATGGCTTTGGCGATAGGGATGAAATCAACGCCCATATTGACGAGCTTAAAAAACTTGGCGCACCAATGGCAATATATAGCGATGCCGATATGACAAAGCCGGATGAAATTCGCGCTATGGTCGCGCGATGCGATACAGAAATGGGCAGCGCGGATATTGTTATCAATAATGCAGGGATTCAGCATGTATCACCCATAGATGAATTTCCCGATGATAAATGGGATGCGGTGATTGCGATTATTTTATCATCTGCATTTCATGTGATAAAGGCATGTTTGCCCGCGATGAAGGCAAAGGGATGGGGGCGCATTATCAACACCGGTTCAATGCATAGCTTGGTCGCATCCCCTTATAAATCCGCCTATAATAGCGCGAAGCACGGGCTTGCCGGATTGACCAAAACCGTTGCGTTGGAGGTGGCGCAGCAGGGAATAACCGTGAATAATATTTGCCCGGGTTATGTATGGACGCCATTGGTGGAGGGGCAAATTCCTGATACGATGAAGGCGCGCGGGTTAAGCAGGGAGGAAGTGATAAATGACGTGCTGCTTGCCAATCAGCCGCAAAAACAATTTGTTCAGGTCGAACAGCTTGCTTCTTTAATGCTCTATCTTTGCCGGGATGAGGCAAGTGCGATAACGGGTACAAATTTGTCGGTCGATGGGGGTTGGACCGCACAATAATAGCCATAAAAATATATAAAGTAGGGAAAATGAAAATGAAAAAATCAATTTTATCAATTGGGACGGCGATTTTGTTTGCCGGAGTAGCCAATATGGGCACTAAGGTTAATATTGCCTATGCACAAAATACAGATGTCAAAGCTGCTGTAGCTAAGGATATGCCATTATTGATGGAGGTATATCGCGACCTGCACGCAAATCCGGAATTAAGTTTTCAAGAAGTAAGGACGGCGGCAAAATTGGCGGCAGAGGCGCGCAAATTGGGCTTTGACGTTACCGAAAAGGTCGGCCAAACGGGCGTTGTCGCGGTGATGAAAAATGGTGATGGACCGGTGGTGATGCTGCGCGCGGATATGGACGGCCTGCCCGTGATTGAACAAACAGGATTGCCCTATGCATCAAAGGTGGTGGCAAAAACACCCCAAGGGGTGGAAACGGGTGTCATGCATGCTTGCGGCCATGATACACATATGACCGGATGGCTTGGCACGGCGCGTCAAATGGCGGCGCGTAAAGGGGAATGGTCGGGCACATTGGTCATGATTTTACAGCCTGCGGAGGAAATTGGATCTGGCGCAAAGGCGATGTTGGATGATGGGCTATATACCCGTTTCCCAAAACCTGATTATGTATTGGGATTTCATGACAATGCCGGAAATTTGGCAGGCTCGCTTGCCTATTCCCCCGGATTTGCCCTTGCCAATGTGGACAGTGTGGACATTAAAATATTGGGTGTTGGCGGACATGGTGCATATCCGCATACGGCCAAAGACCCCATTATTTTGGGCAGCCGTATTGTTACCACCCTGCAAACGTTGGTCAGCCGCGAATTAAACCCACTGGATAGCGCGGTTGTGACCGTGGGGTCGTTTCGCAGTGGGGCAAAACATAATATTATTTCTGATGAGGCGGAATTGCTTATCACAGTGCGCAGCTATTCCAACGAAAACCGCCAGCAAATTTTGGAAGGTATTAAACGCATAGCACGGGGGGAGGCGATTGCCGCCGGAATGCCCGATGATCGGATGCCGATAGTGACGATAAGGGAGAAGGAATTTACCCCAGCAACCTATAATGACCCAGAATTTTCCAAGGAAATAGCGGGTTTATTTGTCCAGCAATTTGGCGCGGACCGCGTTTCCATTGCCCCGCCAGTGATGGGCGGAGAGGATTTTAGCCGTTACCGTATGGCCGACCCCGATAATATTAAATCCATGATTTTTTGGGTTGGCGGCGTGCCTGAAGATAAATGGCAAGAGGCAGAGGCGAATATAAAGGCAGGAAAACCCTCCGGCCTTGCCTCGCTCCATTCGCCATTTTGGGCGCCTGATGCCCAAAAAGTGGTTTCCGCAGGAACAGAGGCAATGACTGTCGCGGCGTTAAAATTGTTAAAAAAATAAGAGGAATTTTGGCGGGGTTGGAGGTTCAGCCTTCAATCCCGTCAATTGCTACGGTTGAATTACCCTTTATGCCCGAAATTGTCCGCGCATATTGCATTTCCAAAAATTCACGAAGACGAATTTCAGGTGCGACTTCTTCTTCACTATGCCACCAAATGGGATGGGTTAATAATTGTATTGGCCCGCCATTTATAAACGCCTCTTGCTCCGTCGGCATACCAAAACGCCATGCGCCGGTTGAATCTGACATATAGGCAGCATCCACCATCCATTTTTTGCCATAGGTTGAAATTAACCCGCAAATTTCATCTGGCCCGCGAAGCAGCTCTTTTAACGGGCGGTGAAAGCTCATCATTTCACATTTTTGGCCGCTTGCATTGGACAGCCAACCGGCTTCCTTCAAAATCGCTTTGTCCATATCTGATTCATGGGTTTGCGTTACGTCATAATGCAGGCCAATTTTATGGCCAAGTGATGCCAATTTACGCAGCGCTGCGACGCTGTTTTGTTCAAAAATATTGTAAAAAGGGGCAGATGTTAAAATGAAATAGCTTGCGCTTATACCCTGTGCAGCCTCTAACTTTGCGATGGTGACGGCGGCATCCAAATCAAAATCAATATCATGGCGAATGAAGCATGTTTTTGGTGCAGGATTGGAAATATCAAATGTTTCAAACCGATATCCATTTTCAGCAAATGTGGAGAGGAGGTTGGAATATCCCTCCTTATTAAATTGATAGCCCACAAACATCCCCTTGTTCTTTGATGCAAAATAATCATAAGACTGGTAAATAGAAATTTTTATAATGCAAGGTGACTTATGAGTGTAACAAATGAACTAAATTCACAAATAATAGCCGATATGCTGGGCGGGGAGCATGTTGGGGATGTTCGTAATGTCGCGTCGATTTGCACAATAAATCATATCGCACCCAATAATATCATGTTTGTGAAAAGCTATGATAAATTGGCGCAGCTTAACCTTGCCCCCGATATGACAATTTTAGGGCCAATGGGCGATGCTCCCAATGGCGAATTTACGGTTATTAAGGTTGAAAATCCGCGTTTCGACATTGCCAAAATTATTGATGCATATTTTTACCATCCTGAATTGGACCGTGAGCATTTGAAAAATGGTATCGCAGAAAATGCCATTATTGATGAAACGGCATTTATTTCGGTCAATTGCACCATTGGCCGCGATAGCGTGATTGGTAAAAATGTGGTGATTGAGCCAGGTGTTTATATTGGCCCGCGCGTTAAAATTGGCGATAATAGTGTGATTAGGGCCAATAGCGTGATTGGCGGCTATGGCTTTGGTTTTGAAAAGGATGAACAGGGCGTCAACCACCGAATCCCCCATATTGGCGGCGTGGAAATTGGCCAAAATGTCGAAGTGGGCGCATTAACATCCATTTGCAGCGGCACTATCGACCCGACACGCATTGCCGATAATTGCAAATTGGACGATCATGTTTTTATTGCGCATAATTGCCAAATTGCGGAAAATTGCATGATTATCGCCTGTGCAGAGGTAAGCGGCAGCGTGAAATTGGGTAAGGGCGTATGGGTTGGCCCAAATGCGACCTTAATCAACGGTATTTCAATTGGCGATGATAGCTTTATTGGAATTGGCGCGGCGGTAACAAAATCTTTCGAAGACTTGGTAATTGTGGCTGGAAATCCTGCAAAAGTCCTGCGTAAAATTGAAAAATAAGGATTAGCTTGAAATGCTAACCCCTGCCATGCTTGGCTTTGGCCCGCCATTATTTGATGGTGGGGATGATTGCGGCGGTGCTGGGGGGGCATCATTGCTAGGTGCTCCCTTATATTCACCTCTATTTTTGCTCACGCTTGTTTGACCAGGATTGCCCCATCCGCCATCGCCCGACATAGGGCTGGCATCGTTCATGGGGTCACCAAAGCTGAAAGAGCTGCCATCATCTTCAAATCCTGAAGACGCATCATTTGTGCCTTCAGGCTTTGCTGCATCTTGCGTACCAGCCGCAGGAGGCGGCGGCAGGGTTTGCGGCGCAGATGCCGCAACCGAAGCCGAAGGTTGATTTTTATCAAAAACCGGTGCGCTATTTGGGACTAAAGCGGCGGAAAGGCCCGCAACGCCCAATACGCCCATTATACTTTTTTGGATCATGTCCATGAAATTCGCTCCGGATTTGTTTATAATTTATCTATGCAAACTTATACCAAGGCTTAGTTAAAAAAATTAAAATCTTGTTGGTTAATGCGTCAGTAAGGATGTTGATTTTTACCTTTTCCTTCACCATTATTTTTGACTATTTTATGGGGAAATTTATGCGAAAAAAATCCGCCGATGTTGCCACCGACGGATTAGTTATTTTCCTCCCCAGGAAAATTAGGAGCGCCCTAGATTTAAAGGGCTGTGCCAAGGGGCATTAAACCCCTTAGATTAATTATTAAAATTGGTCGGTCTCGGTTGACTCGCTCATCGCTGTGGTGCTGCTTGCTCCGCCGGCAATTGCCTGGGCAACCATATCGAAATAGCCTGTTCCAACTTCGCGTTGGTGACGCGTTGCGGTATAACCATTTGCTTCGCTGGCAAATTCGGCCTGTTGCAATTCGCTATATGCCGCCATGCCGCGATCCTTATATCCACGGGCAAGTTCGAACATGCCATAATTTAATTGGTGGAAACCGGCAAGGGTAACAAATTGGAATTTATAACCCATTGCGCCAAGTTCACGTTGATATTTTGCAATCACGTCTTTTTCCAAATTCGCTTCCCAGTTAAATGAGGGGGAGCAATTATAGGCCATCATTTTACCTGGGTGTGCTTTTTGAACCGCCTCTGCAAAACGTTTAGCCTCATCCAGATTTGGTTTGGATGTTTCCCACCAAATAAGGTCAGCATGTTCAGCAAATGCAATGCCGCGTTTGATACAATGGTCAACACCTGTCCCTTCTTTTAAGCGGAAAAAGCCTTCTGGAGTGCGTTCGCCAGTTAAAAATTCATGGTCGCGTTCATCAACATCAGAAGTAATTAACTTTGCGCTTTCCGCATCGGTGCGGGCGATAAGCACAGTAGGGGTGCCGCATACGTCGGCGGCCAAACGCGCAGCGTTCAGATTGCGAATATGCGCCTGTGTGGGGATAAGAACCTTGCCGCCCAAATGGCCGCATTTCTTTTCCGCAGCCAATTGGTCTTCAAAATGGACGCCGGCAACGCCTGCGGCAATATATGCCTTCATAATTTCAAAGCAATTTAATGGTCCGCCAAATCCGGCCTCTGCATCGGCCACAATAGGTGCAAACCAATCACGCGATACAGCGCCTTCGCTATGTTCAATTTGATCGGCCCGTTGCAGGGCATTGTTAATTTTGCGGGCAAGCTCTGGTCCTGCATTTGCGGGATATAATGATTGGTCAGGATACATTGCACCAGCGGTATTTGCATCGGCGGCCACTTGCCAACCGGATAAGTAAATCGCCTTTAACCCGGCACGCACCATTTGCATACCCTGATTACCGGATAATGCGCCAAGAGCGTTAATATAGGGTTCTTCTTTTAACAAATCCCACAATTTATTCGCGGTGCGCTTTGCCAAAGTATATTCAATGGGAACAGAGCCACGTAGGCGGTCAACATCTGCTGGGGTATAGGTGCGGTTAATGCCATCAAAGCGGCCCTTGGCGGCGGGAACAAAATCATCAAATGATTGGGGAGTTGCCATGTTAAAATCCTTTACTAAATTTACAAAAAAGAAATATATTTTCTTGTTACAAAAGTAATAGCGGCAGTTTTTGGAGTTTTTATAGTATAAACCGAAAAAAAACTGTGTGATTCAATGTATAAACCAACAGTCAATTTGTAATTTAGTAATATATTTACAAAAGTTGAAGTTGCGGATATAATATTTAATATTTCAGGCTGTTTTAGATAATGGTCGTCCGTGATAAAGGGAAAAAATGGCGCAAGATAAGGTATTTGCTGGTCATGTGGTGCGAAGATTGCGCCGTGATAATGGCATGACGCAGGTGCAAATGGCGGAGCTTTTGGAGATTTCGGCCAGCTATCTGAACCTTGTGGAGCGTAATCAGCGGCCCTTAACAGCATCATTTATCTTAAAATTAGTCGAAAAATTACATTTTGATCCACGTAGCTTAAGCGGGCCAGAGCCAGGCGGCGGGGTGGAGGCTGTTCGGCGGCGGCTGGGCGATCGGTTATTTCAGGATATTGGCGTTGATAGGGCGCAAATTGTTGAATGGTTGGCCAGTGCGCCGGACACGGCGGAGGCATTTGCCCGATTATATGATATGAAGGCAATGGGTGATGCAGGAACAGCGGCGGAAAATATTGGCGCAAATAATATAACAATATTGGTCCGTCAGGAAATTGAACGGTGGAATAATCATTTTGCCGATTTGGACAATATGGCTGAAAAATTGGCCGATGATTTGCGATTGCAATCAGGCGATGTCAATGGGGCAATGGTGACAAGGCTGCGTGAAAAACATCAATTGGGGGTTCGTATTTTACCCGCCGATATTTTGATAAATGCAAGCTGGAAATTGGATTATCATGCGCGCCAAATTCAAATATCTGAATTATTGGACCATAGCAGCCGTAATTTCGCCCTAGCCGCCTCTTTGGCAAGATTGGAGGCGGTGGATGAAATAGAGGCATTGGTACGCGGCGCAGCATTTGATAATAAAGTCCAAGAACAGCTATATCGGCGGCATTTACGGTCATATTTTGCGGCGGCCATTTTAATGCCCTATGGCCGGTTTGTCAGGGCATGTGAATCCAGCGCCTATGATTTTACCATATTACAACGCCGTTTTTCTGTTGGTTTTGAACAATTGGCGCATCGGTTAACAACGTTAAACCGCGTGGGACAGCGCGGACTGCCATTTTTTATGCTGCGTATAGATAAGGCAGGGCAGGTATCAAAACGATTTTCAGGGGCCAGCAATTCGCCCTTGGTCGCGGGGACGGCCCGTTGCCCGCTATGGAATGTGCATGATGCATTTTATTCACCGGGCAGTTTTTGCACCCAATATGTGGAGTTGGAGGATCAAAGCAGGTGGTTCACCATCAGCCGAACCGTTTCGCGCCTGTCCCCCCATGCCCCCAGCATGCAAAATGTAGGCAGGGCAGAGTCAATTGGTGATGTGAATGCACGGGGCATTTCCGCATCGCAATTTGCCATATCATTGGGGGTGGAGGCGTCCCATGCGGGCAATATCTGTTATTTTGATCAGGCGAAAATGCATGTTCACGCGGTTGGATTGGGCTGCGCCCAATGTACGCGCGCTAATTGTGCGCAACGCGCCGCGCCGCCGCAAAATCGCGCATTGATTTTTAGGGAAAATGAACGTGCATTTACCCCATTTTCCTTTATTGAGGAATGAGCGTTTAGGATAAAATAATGCCCCAAGATAAAAAATTACACATATTATCAAAAAAATATTGGTGGGTTTTATTGCCTGCTTTGTCACCATTATTCGCCATTATATTCACCTTTAATCTTGATGGTAAATATTCGCATATTCAATCAATATTCCGTTTTTGGTGGATGGCCGCTTTATTGGCGGAGCTGTGCGTTATAATGATTGCAATGGCGCGCGGCATGACCATATGGGGCGCGTTAAAAAAATTACAGGCATGGCGCGGATTGGCGCTTGCCATTTGGTTTACGGTCATTGCTATTGGCATTTACCGTGCGCCATTTGATCAAATTGGTGCAATTTTTGGTGCAATAATATGGTCCATTCATGCATTATTTGCCGCCTCTGCTTATCATTTAATTTTTAATCATCCCTCGGATAAACCAGTTGAGGTTGATCAATCAATTTCCCCGTTGGAGCGGCTGGCATTATTATTTGGCCATATTGTTGCATTATGCGCCATTTGCATATTTGCCTTTATCTATTTAACCGAGGGGAAAGGCGGTATTGAATGGTCAACCGACCTTCCTGGACAGGTTAATATTCGCCATTTTGGATATTATTTCCTGCCTGCCGCCGCCTTATGTTCGGCATATTTGTTAAATGGGAATAGCCGTTTTCGGCTCTATCATGCAATATTTTTTATTGCCGCGTTAACATTTTTATTTTGGTCGGGTTCGCGCGGCCCGATTTTTGCTTTGGCGGGAATATTGCTTTTATATATTGTCATATTCTTTAAAAAATTGGCCTATCAAAATATCGGTTTTTTATTGGGCGCAATTGCCATTTCTGCGGCGGGCAGCATGGTCATATTAACCCCGCCGCATCCATCATTTGGATTTTTTCAACGCCCCTTGACAAGTCAGGTTGATAATGAATGGGGATATAGCAGCGGGCGCACCGCATTATGGAAAGATACAATTCCCTATATCGAAAAACGGCCCTTATTGGGATATGGCGCACATCAATTCCGCGCCATTGTTCCAGAGGCGCGGGGCATGTCGCGTCACCCGCATAATGTGATATTACAGGCATTATTTGAATGGGGCATTTTGGGCACTATTGCGTTATTTTCGTTGATAATCCCTATGGGGTGGGCAATATTGCGCAGATTATTTGACGATCCCATCATTTATGGTCCGGCCGCCATCACCATTTCATCAATGGCGGCATTTTCCATGATTGACGGTGTGTTTTATTATCCGCTGGCCATCATGCTATTTTTCATGATTTCATGGTTGCCCAATAAATCTGAATAATGGCGATTATTGCCTGATAGCTTGCTTATAGGCAGCTTGCTTATTGGTTGGTTAATTAACTGGCCAGTGGCAATATAACCGGCTTAATTGATAAATGATCGGGTTGATCGCGCCAAATACCGCGCACATCATAAACGATTTTATCGGCGCGTTCGGCCAAGGGGACAGCCTTAAACGCATCATGATCGACCAAGGTGATCAAAATGTCGCACCCCAATAGGGCGCTGTCCAAATCAATTAAATTGGCCCCGCTTTGCGCCAATGCCTTGGGCAGGGTGGCGGCATATGGTTCAATAATATTGATACGGCTGCCATATTTTTCGGCCAAAGCCTCGGCCACTTTAACGGCGGGGCTTTCTCGGAAATCGTCAATATTCGCCTTAAAGGCAAGGCCCATGCAGCCAATTTTGGCCGTGGGATATTTGGCTATCATCGCCTCCGCTTGGCGGATGACATGATCTACCTTGCCATCATTTACACCGCGTGCAGTGCGGATTAACGGGGTTTCTTCGGGGGCGCTATGCACGATAAACCATGGGTCAACTGCAATGCAATGGCCGCCCACGCCGGGGCCGGGTTGTAAAATATTAACCCGTGGGTGCAAATTGGCAAGGCGGATAACCTCCCACACATTTAATCCCATTTTGTCGGCCACAATTGATAATTCATTGGCAAAGGCTATATTCACATCGCGATAGGCATCTTCGACCAATTTGGTCATCTCGGCCGACCGCGCGTCGGTGGTTACACATTCGCCGCGCACAAATCTTTTATAAAAGCTAAGCGCCTTTCGTGCACAGCGCGGGGTAATGCCGCCTATGGAACGGTCATTATTGGTCAATTCTTCCAATATTTTGCCCGGCAAAACGCGCTCTGGGCAATATGCAATGGAGATATCGGGTGTTTCCTGGCTGATGCCGGGGATTTTTAAATCAGGGCGCAAGGCGGCAATTAAATCGCGCATTTTTTCGGTTGTGCCGACGGGCGATGTGCTTTCCAAAATAATGGTATCGCCAGTTTTTAATGCGGCCGCAATATTGGTCGCTGCATCCAAAACATAGCTGATGTCCGGAGCATAATTTTCATCAAAAGGCGTGGGAACGGCAATGACGAAAACGTCGCTTGGTTCTACTTGGGTCGCGGCGCGTAATGTTTTGCGGGCAACCACACCTTGGACCAAACCGTCCAAATCCACTTCCTCAATATGAATTTCGCCGCGATTTATAGTGTCGACGACATGTTGGTTCACATCAATACCCAATGTCATACAGCCCGAACGGGCAATAACCGCCGCCGTGGGCAGGCCAATATAGCCAAGGCCCATTACACATACATTAGGTTTTTTTTCCGCCAGCATTGTCAATCTTTCATCATCATGGGTGGGCGGCCAATGAATATTTGCACGCACCATTAAAAATTTGACCCATCTATTTCATGAAAAGGTGAATAATTCGCAAAAATTAAGAATAAAAAGAGCAATTAAATTTTTATAAATATAAAATTCACTCGCAATTGTGATGCAATAGGGTTAATGGCGATTGAAATTCAGGCCTGCTTAACTATAAAAAATCAACATATTGGGCGGGTAAACATTATCTTCGTTAAGCCTTTGGGCATATGGTCCGTTAAAAGGGGGGTATATAATGAAGAAATGAAAGGTTGTTTATGAGTGATTTGAAGAGCCAGTTTTTAGATAAAATTAAAAATAAACAGGCAGTAATCGGCATTGTCGGCATGGGATATGTGGGGCAACCTCTTGCTCTTCGTTTTACCGATGTTGGTTTTAAGGTGCTTGGCTTTGATATTGATCAGACAAAGGTTGATGAATTAAATGGCGGCCATTCCGCCATTGAACATATTGATGATAGCTTAATCGCTGGAGCGGTTGCATCTGGCATGGAATGCACGACCGATTTTGCCCGCATTACCGATGCCGATGCCATTATCCTATGTGTGCCAACGCCGCTTAATAAACATCGTGAGCCGGATATCAGCTATGTCACCGAAACCTGCGATGCGATTGCGCCATATTTACGCGCTGGCCATATTATTTCGTTGGAAAGCACCACCTATCCCGGGACAACAGATGAAGAGGTTGTGCCGCGCGCAACCAAAGGTGGATTGAAAATTGGTGAGGATATTTTTGTTGTTTATTCGCCCGAACGCGAAGATCCGGGGAATGCGCATTTTAACACAAATACGATACCAAAGGTTATTGGCGGGGTTACACCGGCCTGTCTTGAAATTGGTTCGGCCATTTATGAACATGCCATTGACAAGGTTGTTCCGGTCAGCTCCACCAAGGCGGCGGAAATGACCAAATTGCTAGAAAATATCCATCGCGCGGTGAATATTGGTCTGGTCAATGAAATGAAAATTGTCGCCGATAAAATGGGCATTGATATTTTTGAGGTTATTGACGCAGCAGCGACCAAGCCATTTGGCTTTACCGCATATTATCCTGGCCCCGGTCTTGGCGGGCATTGTATCCCGATTGACCCATTTTATTTAACATGGAAAGCGCGCGAATATGGCGTGAACACCCGTTTTATTGAGCTTTCAGGTGAGATAAATCAGGCCATGCCAGCATATGTTTTTGATAAGCTGGTCAGCGCATTAAACGATGCGAAAAAACCGCTTCGCGGCAGCAAAATTTTGGTATTGGGCATTGCATATAAGAAAAATGTCGATGATATGCGCGAATCTCCATCGGTGGAAATTATGGAGATGATCCGTGATAATGGCGGCGATTTATCATATAGTGACCCACATGTGCCGACATTTCCCAAAATGCGCGAGCATAGTTTTAACCTATCATCGGTGGATTTATCACCAGAGGTTTTGGTTTCTTATGATGCGGTTATTTTGGCAACGGACCATGCCAAATTCGATTATGATATGATAAAGGCAAATGCCAAATTAATTGTGGATAGTCGCGGCATTTTCCGCAATGTTGAGCCGCATATTATTAAAGCATAGAAATTTTTAAGTAGGAGTTTTGGGGGAATGAAGCGCTTTGCGTTAATTGGTGCAGCGGGATATATTGCCCCGCGTCATATGAAGGCGATTGCTGAGACTGGAAATAATCTGGTGGCGGCATATGATATTAACGATAGCGTGGGTATTATTGACGGGCATTTCCCCGATGCTCATTTCTTTACTGAATTTGAGCAATTTGACAATTTTGTCTATAATGAAGGGCGCGCGGGCCGCCCGATGGATTATATGGCCATTGCCTCCCCAAATTATCTGCATGATTCGCACATGCGCACCGCATTGCGTGCTGGGTCGGATGCGATATGTGAAAAGCCGCTTGTTTTGTGGCCAGCGGATATTGACGCATTGGTCGATATTGAAAAAGCCACGGGGCGAAGGGTTCACACCATATTACAGCTTCGTCTTCACCCCGCCATTATTGCCCTTCGTGAAAAGGTGCGTTCGGGCGCACAGGATAAAAAATATGAGGTTGATTTAACCTATATTACCTCACGCGGGAATTGGTATTTAAAAAGCTGGAAAGGCGGCGTGGAGAAATCCGGCGGCATTGCCACCAATATTGGCGTGCATTTTTTCGATATGTTGCATTTTATTTTTGGCGATTTGCAACAAAATATCGTCCATGTGAACGAACCGACTAAGGCGGCGGGATATTTGGAATATGCCAATGCACGGGTTCGGTGGTATTTGTCATTGGATGTAAATGATGTGCCTGATGATCTGCGCGAAAAGGGGCAACGCACCTATCGTTCCATTATGGCCGATGATGAGGAGATTGAATTTTCCGGCGGCTTTACCGACCTTCACACGGTTAGCTATCAGGAAATTTTGGCAGGGCGCGGCTTTGGGCTGGAGGAGAATAGGGTGGCGATTGAAACCGTTTCCCACATCCGCCATGCGCCCCTTGCGCCATTAACCGGCGAATATCACCCATTTGCAAAGCGCGGATAATATGTCTCAAGTCCATCCCTCTGCAATTATTGATGATGGCGCGACCATTGGCGACAACTGCCGTATTTGGCATTTCAGCCATATTTGTGCAGGCGCGATTATTGGGTCGGGCGTTTCCATTGGGCAAAATGTTTTTGTCGGGAACAGGGTGAAAATTGGCAATAATTGCAAAGTGCAAAATAATGTGTCGGTTTATGACAATGTTTATTTGGAGGACGGCGTTTTTTGCGGGCCCAGCATGGTTTTTACCAATGTGCATAATCCGCGCGCAGAGGTGGAGCGCAAATCGGAATATCGCGATACTTTGGTGAAAAAGGGCGCAAGCTTGGGTGCAAATTGCACGATTATTTGCGGCGCGACCATTGGCCAATATGCTTTTATTGGCGCGGGGGCAGTGGTTTCAAAAAATGTTCCTGATTTTGCCCTGATGGCCGGTGTGCCTGCTCGCCAAATAGGGTGGATGAGCGCATTTGGTGAGAAATTGGATTTGCCCTTAACCGGCGATGCGCAATGCATTTGCCCACATAGCGGGGATAAATATATCCTTCGCGATGGAAAATTATTCAGAGAAGCAGCTTGATATGAACTTCATCGACCTTGGCGCACAACAGGCGCGGATTAAAGATAAAATTGATGCCGCCATTGCCCGTGTTTTGGCGCATGGCCAATATATTATGGGGCCAGAGGTAAAGGCTTTGGAAGAGCTGCTTTCCACCCATACGGGCGCAAAGCATTGTATTAGCTGCGCCAATGGCACCGATGCGTTGCAAATTGCTTTAATGGCACTTGGCGTGGGAGAGGGCGATGAGGTTATCACCCCAGGCTTTAGCTATATTGCCACCGCAGAGGCTTCGGCCATTTTGGGCGCAAAACCGGTTTATATCGACATTGATCCCATCAGCTATAATATGGACCCTGCATTGTTGGAGGCGGCAATTACGACAAAGACAAAGGCGATTATTCCCGTATCGCTTTACGGTCAATGCGCCGATTTTGATGCAATAAATGAAATTGCCGCGCGGCATAATATCCCCGTGATAGAGGATGGCGCGCAAAGTTTCGGCGCAAGCTATAAGGGTAAAAAATCCGGAAATTTAACCAATATTACCACGACCAGCTTTTTTCCATCAAAACCGCTTGGTTGCTATGGCGATGGCGGCGCAATATTCACCAATGATGATGATTTGGCGTTAAAGCTGCTGCAAATTGCCCGCCATGGTCAGGAACGCAGATATTATCATGTCCGCGTCGGCATGAACAGCCGTCTGGACACGTTACAGGCCGCGATATTGCTGGCCAAAATGGAAATTTTTGACGAAGAACGCACCTTGCGTCAGGCGGTGGCCGATAGATATAATGCTGCATTTGATCAATTGGGCATTACCCGCCCGCAAATTGCCCAGCATAATGAAAGCGTGTGGGCGCAATATACCGTTCGGGTTGAAAATCGCCCCGATGTTCAGGAAAAATTGAAACAATTGGGCGTGCCGACCGTGGTGCATTATCCCATGCCATTAAATAAACAACCCGCTGTGGCCGATACATCGGTGCATTTGCCCCATGGCGATTTGGCCGCGGATCAGGTGTTAAGCCTTCCCATGCATCCATATTTGACGCATGATGAACAAGATATGGTGATTGAGAAATTGGCGCAAAGCCTATAACCTCAATTAAATAAAATGACAAAATGCCATTTTCGGGGGAATAGTTTGTGCCAATAAACCGCGTCAAAAAACTGTTAAACCCAGATGGTTTTTTGGGCCAAGCTTCTAAAATAGCTGTTTTAACTATCGTTGGCCAATTAGCTTATTTTCTAGCTGGGCCAATAATTTCACGTATATATACACCCGAAGAAGTTGGTTTATATGGCCTTACCCTTTTTCTTTATATCCTTTTATGTGGCGGCCTAAGTTTCTTTTTTGATATGTCTATTTCAAGCACATTGTCAGATAGAAAAGCAAATAGAATTTCCTATTTTTGTTATAAATTGGGTATGTTTAGTAGCGGCTTAGGTTCTATTGTTTTTGCAATTTTAATCTTATTAAATATTTCGGACTTGGGTAAAATTCCACTTTGGTTTGTTCTTGTTTTTTTTGTAGGCTTGATAATTCAAAATTGCATACAAATTTTTAATTACGTTCTTGTCAGAAATGGCAATGTTGTAGTTATTGCGGAATCTAATCTTTTATTAAATTTTTGTAGAGGATTTATTCAGGTAACTGGAGGTTTTTTAACATCTGTTTCATTAATTCTAATGGGTGCAGAAATAATAGGACGTTTCTTCTCTTTAATTTATTTGCAAAGAAAATTTGCTGCGCTGAAATTACGATTTCAGAACTGGAAATATGATTATGTAATTTTTAAGTCTGAATTAAAAACAGCAGTCGCTTTTTTCCCCTCCTATATTGCAGATAGTTTGGCCGTGTTTCTGCAAAGCTTAATAGTAGGCGCATATTTCGGTGCTACTGAAATGGGAATTTATTTTATGATGCGGCGCACATTGGATATGCCTATTGCTTTTATCACTAGAGCATTATCTGATTTAATTTTTTCTAAACAGGTTAATCTATCTAAAACATCTTATAAATTATTGAAAAACTTTCACATTAAAATTACGGCTTTGCTCTTGTTATTGGGGTTTTTGATGTTAACCCCTGTCGTAATTTGGGGAGAAGAACTCTTTTCTTTTGTTTATGGAAGCGATTGGTCAAATGCAGGTAAAATGGCAGCGATTATGGTTCCAGGCTATTTAATAAGCATTGCTGTTGTGCCATCAGCACGAATTTTCGCAATCAGCAGAAAACAACATCTAAGACTATATCCATCCATTTTTAATCTTTTGTCGACGGTTTTTCTATCTTTGTATCTATATGCATTTAATTTAGATTTATGGGGTTTGATTATTGCTTTTTCAATTATCATGAGTACGCATTATTTAATATATTTTGGGGTTAGCTACATAGCTATGATAAATTCAGGTAAGTCCTTTGAATAAAATACAAAACAGTGACGTTATGAATATGGTAAACACATTTGATAGTCGTTTTGGCTTGATTTTGTTTGCTCTGCTTTTTTCACTTTTTCCTGTTTATCAATTTTTATTATATAATGGATTAATTGGCCCTTTTCTGGGCGGTTACTACGCACAGATGAGCGCAGTTTGCTTTGCCATTGCATTTATTTATTGGTTAATAACGATTATTAGAAGGGTCGAAAAATTTTATTCAGTGGATGCGGCATTTATATCTGTTTGTTTATTATTTAGTGCAGTAGCGGTATATCACTTAAATAATTTCAATAAATATGACAGTTCGATTGATCTTCTTTCATCTATACCACAACTTGGGGCTTTTTTTTATATTTTCAGATATTTAAATATAAGCGAAAGAGTAACCAAGATTGTAATATTTATAAGTTTTCTAATATATTCTTATGTACTTTTCACTCTTAAACTAGGTTCTTTTACTACTGAGTTAGAGCTTAGTTCTAATGATCTTTCCAGCTATGCTACTTATCAATCACTCTCATTATATTATTTGATAGTTGTTATTGCGCTATTGGTGAATGCAAAGTTTCTAATTTTCAGGCTTGCTATATATTTAATTGCATTTTGGTGCCTGTATTTAACTGGCGCTCGTTCCGAATTTCTGATTTTCTTGGTCATCGTCATAGTTAATGAGGTAATTCATAGTTCTCCCGCACAATTGGTAATTGAAGGGATAGGCATTTTCTTTGCGCTGTTAATTCTATATTTGCTGGGATTAAATATTTTCGGTTTTTTTGAGACTGATAATCGAATTTATGCTCTTTATTCTGAAGGTGCATATGATCAATCATTCGTAGCGAGAGAATATATTTTGAAGGATGGGCTAACTACCATTTTGCATAATCCATTTTTTGGTAATTTTGCTTCATACCGCAGTGGTGAATATATGCATAACATACTCTCACTATGGGCCGACTATGGTGGTGTCATATTTTTTATATTTTTATACTTTCTAATTAAATTTATTTATAAATTATTTGCACTAGTTCATATGAGTAAAATTAGATCAAGTACCCTATATTTTAGTTATTTGTTGTTCATCGTTTACTTCATTGAAATACTAGTTTTGAAGCCATACAATTTCCAATTAACTGGCTTTTTCTTCTGTATTGCTTTGTTTTTTCAAAGGCAGAACAGCATTTCTCCTAAATAGTTTAAGGTAGGCAATATGAGAATAGCGCAGGTAGACGTTAACTACGGTTACTCCAGCACTGGAAAAATCGTCGAATCTTTGTCTAAATCATTAATATTTAATGAGGATGAGTTCTTATGCCTTTATGGCAGAGGCACAAATTCTAATTCAGAAGTAGTTTATAAATATGGTTTAGACGTTGAAACGATTATACATGCCGGCATGACAAGGATTACAGGTTATGATGCAATTTATTCACCCTTTTCAACATGGAGACTAATAAATAAACTAAAGAAATTTAAGCCAGATATAGTGCATTTACATGATTTGCATGGCTATCATTTAAATATTGGACGACTTATTAAATTCTTAACTGCATCTGACATACCAGTCGTATGGAGCTTTCATTGTGAATACCAATATACTGGAAAGTGCGGACATGCATTTGATTGTGAAGGCTGGCTAAATCAATGTGGTAATTGCCCTCAAATTAATGTGTATCCTAAAAGTTTTTATCTGGACAAAACAGATAAAATGTTAAAGCAAAAGGTATCTTATTTTAGGTCATTAAAAAATCCAGTTATAACGTGTCCATCTGAATGGCTTTCGGATCGTGTTATTCAATCACACCTTAGTGCTTCGAACGTTCAGGTAGTACCAAATGGAATAAACAATAGTGAATATTTTGTTCCTCAAGAATCAAATATTCGAAAAGAGCTTGGAATAGCTGATGACGATTTTCTCATTTTGGTTATTGGGTCGGATATCATGTCTCCTGCAAAAGGAGGTAAATATATATTTGAGTTGCTGCCGCGCATTAAAAATAAAAAAGTAAAAATTCTAGTTGTTGGTGCAGATCAAGATGAACAAGCCCCTAATAATCAAATTATTTTTCTAGCAAAACAAAAATCTCAACATGATTTAGCTAAAATATATACTGCGTCAAATGTAACTTTACTTTTGAGTCGTAGGGAGACTTTCTCAATGGTCTGCGCTGAGAGTCTTTCTTGCGGCACTCCCATAATTGGCTTTGAAGCGGGAGCGCCAGAGAAGGTCGCGCCGAAGCCCTATGGCTTTTTCATAGAATATGGTAATCTTGAAGCTCTATCGAAACTGGTTAATTCCATTATGGATAAAGAAGTATTGTTGGCAGGTGCGAAGGAATGTGCAGAATTTGCTATCAAAAACTATTCAGATATCCGTATGGCTGAAAACTTTAAAAGAATATATGAGGAGAGGTTAAAGCTTTTATGAAGATCTTACATATCTGTCTATATTCTTGTTTTACAGAAGAAATGTCTTATCAAGATAATGAATTGCCCAACCAGAATGCCGCAGATGGGCATGAGGTTCTAATCATTTGTGATACTTATAAATTTGAGAACGCAAGAGTAGTGAAAACTAAATTGGAAAGAAAGCAGTTAAAGGAGGGGCCATATCTTATAAGATTACCCTTCAAAAAACATCTGCCTGAAAAGTTAACATTTCATTTAAGATGGATGGATGGCTTATACAATGAGATAGCGGCCTTCAAGCCTGATGTTATTTTATATCATGGTGCTATTGGTATTGAGCTCCTTACGGTTAAACGTTATTTGAAAATGCATCCTAAAGTCACACTTTATGTAGATTCCCATGAAGATTTTTATAATAGCGCTACTAGCTTTATTTCTAAATGGATATTGCATTGGATGTTGCATCGTTCTTTTTTAAAGAGAGCGTTGCCCTATATCACAAAAATATTGCCGATAAATATCAGCTCCATTCGTTTCCTGCGTGATTTTTATGGCGTGCCAGAGGATCTGTTGGAATTTTACCCCCTTGGCGGTAAAGTCCCCGATGATACGGAATATGGGGAAAAGCGGGCACGCACCCGCGCCGCGCTTAACATCAATGATAACCAAATTTTAATCGTGCAATCGGGTAAATTTGAACCACGCAAGAAATTGGCGGAATCGCTGCGTGCCTTTGCCAAGGTTAAGGGTGATAATTTCCAATTTCGCATCACCGGATATTTTTATCCAGAGGTGGAGGAGGAGTTAAACGCCCTTATCGCCGCCGATAATCGCGTGCAATTTTTGGGATGGAAAACCCCCGATGAATTGGGCGATATTTTATGCGCGGCCGACCTATATAGCCAGCCCGGAACCCAATCCGCCACCATGCAGATGAGCATTGGCATGCGCTGTCCCGTCATTTTGGATGATGAGGAAAGCCACGTCCCCTATATTGATGGCAATGGGTGGTTGACGGGCAAAAATATGACCATTGAGCAGGCATTTGCCGACATGGCAAAAAATGCAGAAAATCTTGATGAAATGTCGAGAAAATCTCATGCTGTTGCTTTACGTTTGCTTGATTACAAGCTACTTGCGGCAAGACTTTATAGATAAATTTAGGACCAATTTCATGAGTGCAGACCAAAATAGCCGTGAATATCAAATTTGCACAAGATGCATTATGGACACATCCGATCCGCGCATCCAATTTAATGATGATGGCCTGTGCGAATATTGCATAAATTTTGACACGACGATTAAGCCCAATTGGCATACGGATGAGCGCGGCGCGCGTGAATTGGCCGCTCTGTCCGAAAAAATTAAGGCAGAGGGCAAGGGCAAGGATTTTGACTGCATCATCGGTCTGTCTGGTGGATTGGATAGCAGCTATGCCACCTATATTGCGGTGGAGAAAATGGGGCTGCGGCCTTTGCTTTACCATGTGGATGCGGGGTGGAACACCGATCAGGCGGTGGGAAATATTGAAAAACTGGTCGATGGACTGGGCATGGATTTATATACTGATGTTATCAATTGGCAGGAGATGAAGGACCTGCAAACTGCATTTTTGAAATCGCAAATTTCGGATCAGGATTTGCCACAGGATGCGGCATTTTTCTCCTCCCTTTATAAATTTGCCCGTAAGAATAAGATTAAATATGTGTTGACCGGTGCGAATTTTTCCACCGAATGTTGCCGTGAGCCAGAGGAATGGGGCGGCTATACCGGCATTGATACCATGTTATTTGGTGATATTCACCGCCAATTTGGTAAGCGTGAGTTAAAGACTTTTCCTTTGATGGATATTTTCGTCTATAAAATTTTCTATCAACGCATTTTGGGAATGGAAGTGGCCAAGCCATTAAACCTTGTCCCCTATATAAAGGCGGATGCCGAGGCATTGTTGGAAAACAAATTTGGGTGGAAAAAATTTCAACATAAACATCATGAAAGCCGCTTTACCCGTTTTTATGAAGATTATTGGATGCCAAAGAAATTTGGATATGAAAAACGACGCGCCCATTTTTCCAGTTTGATTATGACGGGGCAATTAACCCGCGATGCGGCGTTGGAACGGATTTCAAAGCCGGAAATGGACGAACATTTCTTGCGTCAGGAATTTGAATATGTCGCCAATAAATTGGATATGAGCGTTGCCGAATTGCAAGAGATTTTCGAAGGCGAAAATAAAACATATAAAAATTATAAAAATAAACGCTGGGCCATTGGCCTTGGCGCAAATATTATGCGGATGCTTGGCATGGAAAATAGGCTGCTGCGATGATCCATATTATTGATTATGGCCTTGGCAATTTGCAGGCATTTTTAAATGTATATAAACGGTTGGATATACCCGCCGTTCGCGCAAAAAATGCCGATGAGTTAAAGGATGCGACCCATCTTATCCTGCCCGGTGTGGGCGCTTTTGACACCGCGATGGATTTATTTAGCGAAAGCGGAATGCGCGGGCCGGTGGATGAAATGGTGCGTTCGGGCAATGTCGCGGTTATTGGCGTATGTGTGGGCATGCAAATGATGGCGGAAAAAAGCGAGGAAGGCGTGCGCGACGGCCTTGGCTGGATAAAGGGCACGGTGCGGTCATTCCGCAATAATGAACAAAGTGCGTCTTTGCCCATGCCGCATATGGGGTGGAATGATGTTACGCCCATGGCCGGCTCACCCTTGTTTAAAGGCATGGAGGATGATGCGCGTTTTTACTTTCTGCATAGTTTTTATTTTCATTGTGCGGACAAGGCAGATTGCATCGCGCATGCCGATTATGGGTTCAAATTTGATTGTTCGGTGGGCAATGGGCGCGTTTTTGGCGCGCAATTTCATCCGGAAAAAAGCCATCATTGGGGGCAACAGCTCCTAAAGAATTTTGCGGAGATTTAATATGCTGCGCCCACGTATCATCCCATGCTTGCTTGTCCATGAGGGCGGCCTTGTTAAAACTGTTCAGTTTAAAGATCCCAAATATGTGGGCGACCCGATAAATGCGGTAAAAATCTTTAATGAAAAAGAGGCTGATGAGCTGGTCGTTTTGGACATAGACGCCAGTGCAAATGGCGTAGAGCCTGATTTTCAAATGATTGCTCATTTGGCTGCGGAATGCCGAATGCCGCTTTGCTATGGCGGCGGGGTAACAACGGCGGCGCAGGCGAATAAAATAATCGGTCTAGGCGTAGAAAAAGTGGCGATTAGCGCAGCAGCAATTGATAATCCCACCTTGGTTAGCGAAATGGCCGCTGCCATTGGTTCGCAAAGCGTGGTTGTAATTTTGGATGTGAAGAAGAAAACAGGCCTGTTCAAAAAGGGATATGAGCTGACCAGTCATAATGCCAAAAAATCCCATAAAGTGGATATTTTTGAATTTGCAGCGGCAATGGAACGTGCCGGGGCAGGGGAAATCATTATCAATATGGTTGACCGTGATGGCATGATGGATGGATATGATATTGAACTTGCTAAAGAATTTAGAGACATATTGAATATTCCCATGACCATATTGGGCGGCGCAGGTTCGCATGACCATATAGAGGATGTCATCGCCAATTGCGGCATTATTGGCGCATCAGCGGGCAGTTTATTTGTCTTTAAAGGACCGTATAAGGCGGTTTTAATCAATTATCCTGAACCGGCAAAAAAAGATGTGATTAGCGCCAATGCCATGCAACGTCTTGGTGCAAATGGATAATATCATGCCGTCAGATGAAAATGAACATGGATTGCTGGATGAAAAAAAGGGCGGGTTAAAAATATTATTTTTATCGCAATATTTTTATCCGGAAAGTTTTTCGAATAATGTCATTTCAAAACATCTTGTCGATAGCGGTCATGATGTATTGTTCATCCCTTGCGTGCCCAATTATCCCGAAGGCGTTTTTGCCAAGGGATATAGCAATAAATTACGCCGTAAAGATGAATGGAATGGGGTTCAGGTGCGCCGCGCATGGACGGTGGCGCGGGGATCATCCAAATTACGGTTAATCGCCAATTATTTCACCTATCCCTTTGCCGCATTTTGGGAATTGGTCAAAATGAAGGGCGCGGGGGCAGAGGTCAGCTTTGTGTCCATGCCATCACCCTTAACACAATCTTTGGCGGCGATTTTGGCCAAATGGTTTTACAAAATCCCGACCATTTATTGGGTGCAGGATATTTGGCCCGAAAGTGTCACCATGACCCTTAACATTAAAAATAAGCCGATTATTTGGATGTTGGAAAAAATGTGCGGTTGGATGTATCGCCGCGCCGATATTGTCATGGTGCAAAGCGAGGCATTTTTTGACCGTATTAAATCATTTGGCGTGGATGAGGAAAAAATCGTTTTTTTCCCAAATAGCGCACCGGATCATTATCGGCCCTTAACCCCCACCGAAATTGATCCAAAAATTGCAGCGATGATACCGCAGGCGGAAACAAAAATTATGTTTGCCGGCAATATTGGTGAAAGCCAGGATTTTGATACGATTATCGCGGCAGCGGATTTATTACGGGATGAAACGGGATTAAAATGGGTCATTATCGGCTCTGGCCGTGATATGGAGCGCGTTGTTCAAAAAATTAAGGATATGGGCCTGTCGTCGCAATTTTCATTTTTAGGGCGGCATGAGGAGCATTTAATGCCGCAATTTTTTACCCATGCCGATGCCATGTTGGTTAGTTTGAAGGATTATCCCATTTTCGCGCTGACCGTGCCATATAAAATGCAATGCTATATGGCGGCGGGTAAGCCGATTATTTCCAGCCTGAATGGCGAAGGTGGCCGTATTATGGAAAAATCGGGCGCGGGATTGTCCGTACCTGCATCGCAACCAGAAATATTGGCGCAAAATGTTCGCGCCTTTATGAAATTATCCGCTGTGGAAAAAGAACAAATGGCATTGTCCGCACGCGAATATTTTAATTCGACCTATGCGCCGGATAAAATATATGAAATTTTGGAAAATGCCCTACAGAAAACCGCGAAGAAACGGTAAATTTTTGAACATATGGTTTAGGCGATAGGATAAAAGGGCCGATGTTTGAGCCCCTTTACCCTGCCTTATTTCCCACTGGTTTAAAATATATGGCCAGCGATATTATAATGAACACGGTTATAATAGGTGTTCTTACTGGATAATCGCCGACACTGGCAAATATACACAAAATAATCGATCCCGCCGCCGCCATTGCAGCAAGAACATTTTTTATATCATCATGACGCGCCGTCCATAATGATTTAAATTGCGCCATGCCCTTTATAAATAATGCGCCGATAATCAAAATAGGGAAAATTCCGCCCTCTATTGCAAATTGAACCCAATCATTATGTGCTTGATTTAAATAGGTGATACGTAATAAATTATGCGGTTCATAAATGCGATATACATGTTCAAAACTGCCAAAACCGGCGCCAAATAACCAAAAATCGGATGCCATTTTTGTGGTTATGGGCAGGACCAGACTGCGCATATCCTCAATCGCATCTTCTTTAAATAAACGGTCAATCGCCTCCGCCCGTGATAGGTAAAATGACAGGGCGGCAATTGATAAAATGACCAAGAAAAATAACCCAATTGCTGCAAGCTGCATCCGTTTTTTCTTTACCGCTTGTGCGTTGGTCCATTTATCCTGCTTAATATGGCTTTGTTTTTTTGTGCCGCCATTTAGGATGAAAATAGCCGCGATAATCAGCGCAAAAACCACCGACAATACGGCCTGAAATATACCGCTGCGCGACCCAATTTGCAGGATGAAGGGGAAAAGAAACATTATTAACGCCCCCGCAATAAGCGCGGATTTATAATCCAAATTTGACTTATCGTCATATTTTAATCCCAAATAGGCAATCATTGGAATAATCGCGCATAACATGGTCGCATGATGGTTTCGATTGGCGAAAAAACCCACCAAAGAGCCATTATTGGTGATACGATAGCTATAGGCGATACTGTCCATTGGTCCGGACAATTGGATGAAGGCCAACAGGGTGGATGCAAAGCCCGCAATGATGAAAACCACCATTATTTTTGGGTTTCTGGGTGCGGGTTGAATGGCATATAATAATAAACCGGCAAGCCCGACGGACAGCGCCATTAAGCTATTCATCGTTTTGGATGGAGACAGGCTAATCGGGCGCCATATGGGTTCCAATCCGGCAAGCTTGTCAAAAGTAACCAATAACTCCCTATTGGGCAGCATTGACCAGATGGCGGGGGGCAGGGGGATAAGCTGTATCACCATGATTAACCCCAATCCCAATACCGTCATTAGCGGGATTTTAATCCGGTTAATTTGGTTTTTATCAATGACCAAAAGGCAATATCCAATCACCGCGATAGCAAGTGGGCGCAATATTATTAACGACAATGCATCATCGCGCGCCGTGCCGCCGCCAAGGAATAAGCAAGCAAAAAATAGATAAAATAATATTTTGGACATTTTATTTTGGGGCATTGCTGCTCCATTTGCTCTTTCGCCCAATATCTGTGTGGATTGGTTCATCGACATAACCTTCATTAAGAGCCAGATTGACGGCGGATCGAAATTTGATTGATGCTCGCTTGTGAACTTGCCCCATTGGGCAGATCAGCGCGCAGCTTTAACCAAAAATATCTGCATGGCGAAATATTGCTAAATTCGCTTTGTTTCTTCCCCGATGGCATGGCAAATTCAATCGCGGGCAGGGCGGTTAATTTCGGCTCTGCGCATTGCAATTTTGCATAATGCTTGGCCGCGCCCTGTTGTTCCATATTGGTGGAAAATAAATATTTACCAGTTGGTATGCGCACCAATTGCTGTGCAAATAAACCATTGGTGAAGCCAAAAATATCGATATTCAACTTACCCGCTGGCCCATCGATAAAAACCTCTTGTCCGGTATTGCTGAACAAATTCCAATCAAATGGTTTTAATTTCGGCGTCATGGTAAAATCGGCATTGACCACCTGTTCCAATTTATTTTTATTTTGCGCTACCACCCCATTTTTTTTATCAAATAGGGCAAAGGCATCGTCAAATTTTTGATTGTTAATCAATAATTGGATAAGATTTTGATCTAAATCCTCATTTTCCGCCGCGCTCATTTTTTTGCCAATGGTGGATTGCGCCAAACGAATTTTTGATAAATTGACCAAGCTTTGCGGGTTGGCAAGTCCTGCGGCCCAAAAATTAACCTCCCATTCCGGATTATCGTTTAATAATTTGACCAAAGGCTTAATCGAAACATCCTGTTGAACAGCTTGAATCAAACCGGGAAGCAGCAAGTCCGAGGCGGCATTATTGGTGCGCATGGCCCGATCAAAGCCAAGCAAAGTTGCCCCCACATTTTGCGCCAATGCATCATCACGTAGCAGCCATAAATTGCTGCTATAATCACGTTTGGAGAATTTCAGGCCATGGCGCATCATTATACGCGCCTTGTCCAAAGATTTTGGCCCATATTGGGTCAGTGCAATATTGCGAATGGCCGCTTCAGACAGCGGTTCTTTATAATATGCATTTATCGCCAATTGCTGAATTTCTTGGCGATTCTTCGCAATTACCAACGGGCTTTTTTCATCTTGTTTTTTTTGCTCAATATTTTGTTTAATTAGCAGGTCGGCGGCGCGGGCCACCGCGAAACCATTAGTCGGCGAAACAGCGGCGGCCATGGGGGTGTTTTGATATTTAAACACCCCGCTAATCGTTGCTGCCGCGCTTAAATACACAAAAGTCGATGTGCCAATTAGTATCAATATTTTGCGCATAAAATTCTCTATATTATATAAATTCTTTAAAAGGATGGCCGCATTTTAAAATTAAGCATCCTTATCCGAATCATATCCATAGCCATAGCCATAATCACTGCCATAGCCATAGGCGGCGTTTCTGGTATCAACCTTTGTCGTAAGCGCACCAAAAATGGTCGCGCTTGCGCTGCGAAGGCGGGTAATGGCGGAATCAATTGCGCGTATTTTCATACGATTTGCTTCAATTGTATAAATCACGCCTTCGGCTGCGGAGCTGATAAGTGGCGCGTCGGCAAGGCCAAGAACAGGAGGGCCGTCAATCACAATATGATCAAAGCTGTTACCCATATCTTTGACAAGCTGTTTCAGCCTTTTGCTGCTAAGCAGTTCGGCGGGATTGGGTGGTTTTGGTCCAGCGGTTAAAATATACAGATTTTCCTCGCCGCTGCCGACAATATTTTTCTGCCAATCATCCTGACCGGACAGATAATTAGACAGGCCATGTTCGTCAGCAATGCCAAGCAGGCTGGCCACGGATGGGTTGCGCATATCGGCGTCAATTAACGCAACCTTATGCCCCTGACGCGATAATATGCTGGCAAGGGCATATGCGCTAAGGCTTTTACCCTCATTGGCAACCGTGCTGGTAAACATCATTGATTTTGGTGTGCCATGGTCGGTTAAGAAAGACAGGCTTGTCTGAATGGACAAATAAGCCTCTGCCAAGGGTGATTTGCGATCCAATAAATCCTCTTTTGGATTGCCGCCCGCTGTCTGCGGTGTCGTGCCCAATAGGCTGAGGCCCAAAACACGTTCCACATCCTTTGGATCTTTTAATGTTTGGTCAATTTGTTCCAGAGCAAATATTGTCGCAAGGGCAAGACCGCCGCCAGCGATAAGCGATAATAACAGATTAAGGATTAAAATCGGGCTAGAAGGTTTTTTAGGCGCTTCGGCGGTATCCACCACCAATATATTATTATCCTCCACACTAACAACGCCAATTTCCTTATATCGTTGCAGCAGGCTATTATATAATTCGCGGGTGGTATCAACTTCGCGTTGGAAAATATTATATTGGATGCTGTCGCCGCGTTGTTTAATCAGTTCAGATTTTAAGCCTTCAACCTTTGCTTTTAGCGTTTGTTCACGTGCCGCTGCTTGCCTGAATTCGGCATTGTCATTGCGGCGATATCTGCTTTCTTCGCGCGAAATGGCGCGTTCTAATTCATTGATTTTTGATGCCAGCGCCTTTGCCTGTGGATAGCCTGGTTCAAAACGGACCATCAATTCGGCATATTCAGATTTTGTTTTGGCAAGATCGGCCCGTAACAGACCCAGGGCATTATTATTTAACGCAGCAGAGCTAATTTCCCCGGCCTGAACCATACGGCTTTGCGTCATAATACGTTCGGCGGTGGCGGTGGCCAATTCCTTGTTCAAAACCTCTAAATCATTAGCCGCCAAAGTTCTTTCATTGCGGGTGCGGCCATCGGCATCGGTATCCGCCGACAAGGCGATAATTTTTTTGTCCGAGGCATAGGTGACAAGGTCGGTTTCCGCTTTTTCCAATTTTTCGCGCAGGTCATCTAATTCTTTTTCAAGGAAACTGCGCGCTTCGGCGGTGGAGGCATAGCGGCGCTCCAAATTTCTTTGTGTATATTGTTTGACCCAACTATTTGCAATTTTTGCCGCCAATTGCGGGGAGGGGCTGGTGAAACGAATATCGACCAAGCTGGACCCGCGAATAGGGGAAATATCTATGCCGCCCAATAATATGCCCGTAGCCTGATCCAATTCTTTTTGACGAGAGGATTGAGCAGATGCGCCGGCACGATCGCCGTCTTCCTTATCTTCAAATCCATATGCCTCGCGAAATGCGGGATCGCGGGTTAAGTTTAAATCGCGGACCACACGTTCGGCCAATGCGCGCGATTCAAGCAAGCTATATTGCGTTGTGTAAAATTCCAAAGATTGGCCAACCTCATCACGCTCAACATCTTTAACATTGGCGACATTATTTTGCAGACGTTTAATTTCAATACGCGTGCTGGATGTATATTGCGGTGTGGTCAGCAATGTTAACAACATGCCCAAAATAACAACCGCGCCAATTATCGCCAAAATCAGCCATTTATAGCGGTAAAAAACCCGCCAAAAATATTCAATAATGGATTGATCCATTATTTTTACATTGGCAATATTCGCTTCCGCGATGCTTGATTTTACTTGGTTGTTCATATTTTTATTACTTCTGGAATAAAATGATAAGGGGCGTGGTCAATAATGGCGCAGCCTGTAACAAGTCTTTAAATATTCTTCTTGATGCAGAATCGCCCACAATAACAATGTCGTTGGCGTAAATTTCTGGATCGGGATAATTGCCGTTTCTAATCGCGCCAATATCATAAAGACCGGCAAATTTTTGGTCATTTACCGTTCTAAACACCACCACGTTGTTCAATTTTGCAAATTCGCTGGTTCCACCTGCCGTGGCCACGGCGCCCATCAGCGTCATTCTGCCAATAACGGGGTAAAGGCCGGGTTTATCAACCTGTCCATCAACGGTGACGACTTGGCTTAAAGTTTCAATTAAATTCACCGAAACATAGGGGTCGCGCACATAATTGCCGCGTAATTTCGCCTCTATATTTTTACCTAATTCACCGGGGGTAAGGCCGGCCGCTTGCACCACACCGATTAATGGCATGGAGATTTGACCGCTGGCATCGGCCTGTAATTCGGCTCTGCTAATTTCAGGAATGCCAAAAACATCAATAGATAATTTATCAAATGGCCCGATTAAATAGGGGCGCGCGCTGGCGATTAAGTCCCTTGCCTCTGGCGGGGGAAGGTCAGCATAGTTTATCACCTTAATATCTGATGCCTGACCAATTGGGGGAGCGCCACCGCAGGATACCAAAATTATTGAGATGAAGGCAGCAAAAACCACTTTTAATTGAAAACGCATATTAGGCTCCAAAACTGCAAAAACATATTTGCATGGTGAATAGGCAATAGTAAGCAACGAGTCTAGCTGCAAATAGATAAGTGCCTATAATATAAGATATAAATTAAACAAGATTTGCGGGTGGTTTTTTTACAAAAATTGACCCATTCATCCTACATAATCATGCATGCGGATTCCATCCCAGCTATTGGATAATTTTGCTGTTCCCATGATCAATTTGACCACCCGTTCAGAGCTGTTTAAAATTTGATAATCCGCTGGCACTGGGCAGGCAATGCCATTTTCTTTACGTTCATCATAAATGGCGCGGACAAGTTTAATCGATTGTAATATGGTGCTGCTGTCCAATCCGGTCATCACAATATTGCCGGTGTCCACTGCTTCTGGCCGTTCAATGGCATCGCGCGGTGTAATCGCCGGAAAATCAAGCATGCTGCTTTCTTCGGCAATGGTGCCGCTGTCTGAAATGGCGCAATATGCATTCATTTGTAGATTATTATAATCATGAAAACCAAATGGTTTCATTTCCTGAATCCGTTCGTCAATTTGGACATTGGTTAAATTTTCCAAACGGTTTTTGGTGCGCGGATGGGTGGATAAAATAATTGGTATATCATATGTTTGGGCGATATTGTTAAGTGCCATCATCAACATGGTCAGCCTTTCTTTGCTGTCCACATTTTCTTCCCTGTGCATAGAAACAATAAAATATCCGTCTTTTTTCAGTCCCAATTCAGCCAAAATATTGGAGGCATTTATTCTATCGCGATAATGGTGCAGCACCTCATGCATGGGTGATCCGGTTAAATTTATCCGGCGATGATGTATCCCCTCTGATAATAAATGGCGGCGTGCATGTTCGGTATATACTAGGTTAAAATCGCTAATATGATCGACCAATTTGCGGTTGGTTTCTTCGGGCACATTGCGGTCAAAGCTGCGATTTCCCGCCTCCATATGATAAACAGGAATTTTCAAACGCCGCGCCATAATTGCCGAAATAGCGCTGTTCGTATCGCCAAGGACAAGCAAGGCATCAGGCCGGTTTTCCTTTAATTCTTTTTCCGTTTCGATTAAAATACCGCCCAAAACAGCGCCCAAGGAGCTGGTGTCAACGCCCAAAAAACGATCAGGTTGACGCACATTTAAATCATTAAAGAAAATTTCGTTCAGCTCATAATCCCAATTTTGGCCGGTATGCACGATACGATGGTCAGTATGTTGGTCCAATCGTGCCAAAACGCGCGACAGACGGATAATCTCCGGTCTTGTGCCCAATATGGTGGTAACTTTTAATTTGCTCATGTCATGCTCCGAATTGGCCGCGATTTTGATTATATGGCGTCCGCAAAAGTATCTGGATTTTTTGGGTCAAATAAATGATGCGCCCAAAAATAGGTGATAACATTGTCATCACCCTCATTTTCAATATGATGTGTGTGCAAGGGCGGCATATCAATGGCAACTGGGGTATCACCGCTTACATGAAATGTCTGCACTTCATCGGTCAAAACTTTACGCACCCTGATGGTTGCATTTCCTGCCACAACCAAAAAACGCTCCACCAAGTCCAAATGGAAATGATCGCCGCGTTTTTGTCCGGGCAAAGTGGTGGATATGAAGGATTGGCTGCAATCGCCGCCCTTTGCGCTTTCAAATAATATGCCGCGATTGTCCGAATTCACCTTAATCGGTTTTGGATAATGGGCCGGATAGCCGCCTGTGCGATAACTGTTAAATAATGCCAGTTCAAAATCATCGGCAAAATTGGGGAAAATATTGGCCGAATAATCATCATGAAATTTTTGCAATTTTGCAAATAGATCAATGACAGAAATAGGCCGTCCTTGCGGCTTCATTCGTTGACAAGACGTGTCCCCACCCAAAATGGCAAGGCCGGTATCAATGGCCAATTGGGCTGCCGCCCCTGCATGTAACAGCTCTACCTTGCCATCTGGGTTAATGTCGGGTTGTTCATTTTTCCAAATTTGGTCAATCAATGTTGCGGTGACATTATTATAATATGGCCGCGCACATTCGCCAAAAATATGTGGTAAAATGATATCGCAATATTTTTCACCTGCAAATATGGCCAGCTTTTCCCCTGCAATTCGTTTTGAACGACCATAAAAGCTGTCATTGGCGGCATGGGTGCTATTTGCATAAATCAGGGCAGGGGCAATGCCCGCGCGTTGGCATGCTGTAACCAATTGGTCGGCAATGGCGGGGTTTGCGGCCTCCACTTCATCTTCTGGCCCGCGGTTGACGCCGGCAAAATGCAGGATGATGTCGGTATTTTTTAACGCAGCGGCAAGTGCATCGGCATTTTGGAATATATTGCGGTCAATTTGGATGAGTTGATATGGCTCTGCCTCACCTTTAAATTTTGCCGCGCAATTTTGTGCATGAATGCGCGCGGCGCTATGCCAACCAAGCAGTCCCGTCGCGCCCGTGATTGCAATTTTTATCATTATTGACCCTGCCAACCTTGCAATTCGGCCTGAACTTCGGGAAGGGATAATAATAATTCCTTCACGCCTGCCACATCCAAACGATGGGTATTATGCGAATGATAATCATCCAATTGGGCTGTCTTGCTTTCACCCTCGTCAAAAAAGCTGCTATAATTTAAATCGCGCCCATCAAGCTGCAACCGCCAATAATCGCCCAAATCTTCCGACGTGGTCAGCTCTTGTGCGCTTGCCAATGTTTCATATAATTTTTCGCCATGCCGCCACCCAATCACAATAACCTTGTGATCCGGCGCATTAAATAATTGTTTCAATGCCTCGACAAGGTCAGCAATTGTTGCAGCCGACGCCTTTTTAACAAATAAATCGCCCTGACGAACATGTTCAAACGCATAATGGACCAAGGCGACACTATCGCGCAGGGGCATTAAAAAACGCGTCATTTCCGGTTCGGTTATGGTGATCGGCGTGCCTTCTTTAATCTGTTTAATGAATAAAGGGATAACCGATCCACGCGAATACATGACATTACCATAACGAACGCAGGCAATTTTTGTGTCGCCATCTGCGCCAATTTCCCGCGCTGCGGCCTGTGCATGTTTTTCCATCATCGCCTTGGACATGCCCATTGCGTTTATGGGCATAACCGCCTTATCGGTTGATAGGCAGACCAAAGTTTTCACCTTATGGTGGATGGCCGAACGAATAACATTTTCGCTGCCCATAATATTGGTGCGTACCGCCTCAAATGGGAAAAATTCACAACTTGGCACTTGTTTCAGGGCGGCTGCATGGAAAATGGCATCCACACCGTTAACGGCGCGGTCGACACTGCTTCTATCGCGAATATCACCAATGAAAAAACGAACGCGCGGATCATTTAACTGTGACCGGATGGCATCCTGTTTTTCTTCGTCCCGGCTTAAAATTCGGATTTCGGGTGTGTCACGTTCCAACAGGCTGCGCATCATTGTTTTGCCAAATGATCCGGTGCCGCCGGTAATCAGTACTGAATTGATTTTATTTGCCATTTTATTTGCCTAATTAAAGATAATTTTTACATTTGATAGGGCATATAAATGCTAATTATATTGCCATTTTACGGGTAAATGGCCGTTTATCAATTTTTTTGCAAGGATTTGCTTATATAAATATATCAAAGGTCAAAATATCACGCCTCAACAAAATATAAAATGGGATAAATATGTCGGATAAGATGAAAATAATGCTGGTTTTCGGGACAAGACCAGAGGCGATTAAAATGGCCCCTTTATTGCACAAATTACGGGAATATCCTGAAATATTTGACGTGAAATGCTGCGTCACGGCGCAACATCGCCAAATGTTGGACAATGTTCTGGAAACTTTTTCAATCACGCCCGATTATGATTTGGACATTATGAAGGCTGGACAGGATTTAACCGATATTACCAGCAATGTTTTAACCGCACTTCGTGATTTATTTAAGACCGAGCGGCCAGATTTTATCTTGGTTCATGGCGATACCAGCACGACAATGGCGGCATCAATGGCAAGTTTTTATGCCGGCATTAAAATTGGCCATGTAGAGGCGGGGCTGCGCACTCATAATCTTTATGCGCCATTTCCCGAAGAATTTAACCGAAAAATGGCGGGAATGGTGGCGAATTTGCATTTTGCGCCAACCCAAAAAAGCGCACAAAACCTTATCAATGAGGGGGTGGATAGCCAGAAGATTTTTATCACGGGTAATAGTGTGATTGATGCTTTATATTTTATGACCGATAAATTGGACAATGATGCCGATTTTACCGTGAAAATTGATCATGAAATAAATTCCCAGCTTGGCTTTGATTGGCAGGCATCCCAATATATTTTGATGACAGGACATAGGCGGGAAAATTTTGGTGTAAATTTCATCAATATTTGCCGCGCGATAAAGCATTTATCGGTGAAATATCCCAGCACACAATTTATTTATCCGGTGCATTTAAACCCCAATGTGATAAAACCCGTCAATGATATATTGGCCGATTGCCCCAATGTGCATCTTATCAAACCGCTTAATTATGAACCATTTGTTCGATTGTTAAGTAAATCACATATTATATTAACCGACAGTGGCGGGATTCAAGAAGAAGCGCCCAGCCTGGGCAAACCGGTATTGGTAATGCGCGATGTAACCGAACGGCCAGAGGCGGTGGACGCGGGCACGGTGAAATTGGTGGGGGCGGATTATGAAAATATTATCCGCCATGTTTCAATGTTATTGGATGATAATGCATATTATCAAAGCATGTCGGGCGCTCACAATCCCTATGGCGATGGGACAACTGCTGAACAAATAGTTAAGATTTTGGAAAATCACAAAGCTGATTAAATCAGCTATGGCAGGATGAAGATCAAAAAGAGCGCAAAAATAATGATGGCATAAAAAAAGACCCGCTGAAGTTAATCAACGGGCCTTTTTCAATTATTTGCTGTCGCAAAAATTTCTGGAAAACCAGAAATTACATTGCGTTTGCAACGGTGTTGCCAGCTTCTTCAACTGTGTTGCCAGCGTCTTCAACAACGTTACCAGCTTCTTCAACTACGTTTGCAGTTTCTTCTACTGTGTTTTCAACGGTGTTTTCAGCTTTTTCGCCGCAACCAGCAAGGCCAGCGCCAACCAAAACCATAGCAGCTGCTGTAGCTTGAACAAATTTCTTCATTAAATTAACCCCTTTAATTTGTAATGTTTCCGAAACGGAATGACAGCAAATAAGGAAGTCGTGCTTTAATTGCAAGCATGTTTGTATAAAAATAGATATTTTTTTAGGGTAAATGGCAGAAATAGGTAGTTTTTACTTATCTGTTCCCTTCGATTTTCCCCATTGACGGGCGGCTGTATAGCCTAAATAGCCTGTCGCGAACAAAGCATATAGCTCTTCAGGTAGCCCATTTAGATAAATATTCATCCCATTTGCGATATGTTGTGCCGATTCCGGTTTGAATGCTGCAATAATACCCATGGGAATCGACCATAATATAATAAGATAGATTACATATAAAAAACTTGGCCTTGCTCTGCTTGTCCATGGGTCTTTTGAGTTTGCTTCTTCGATAATGGCGGATAGCTGAACCTTTATCAGGTCCATTTCTTGATTCGCTTCTAATTTTAAAAGCTCCAGCTTTGCCTTATCGCGTGCTGTCTTATCTGGTATCACCTTGTCAATTATTTGCACCAATGGGCTGATTAAATCGGCGATTATAGGCATAAAAATCCTTTCATTTATTTTTTTGAAATTAAGTCGAATTTATTGGCTTCAATTAACCAATACGGTTTGCAATCCATCCATAGGTAAAGCTTTCATTTCGGGGGCGCTTTTCGCTTATCTCAATATAAAAATGCCCTTGAAGCGCATTTATTGCTTTTACCAAAACTTTGGCGCCTTGTGGCCCGCGATATGCGATAAATTGACTTGTCGCGGTTAAGGTTGATGGCCCAATTTGGCCATCAATACGCAGGTCATGATAATCTTTTTCCTGCCGATTTAGGGCGTTTAACGCACGTTGAAGGAATTTTATCGATCGTGTATTTCCCATATTTACAGCAATATCAAAAAGCTTTGCGGATATTATAGGGGCAATTTCATATATTTTGTGAAATTGTGGGCCTGTCCAATATTGTTTGCGATAAATATTTTTTGCAAATTCGATGCTGATGTCGCGCATTGCGCCATCATATCCACATTGCCGGGCCACTTTTTCGGTAATGCCATATTTTGTTGGGCCGCCCTTGTCATCGGGATGGTCGATATATCCGCCTTCAACCTTAATAATTTTATCTAGTAAATTCTCTATCATGCCGCTATCCTTTCCGCATGATAATAACCAAATAGGTTATTTGTAGGAAAGAATAATTTTTATAAATGGGCGTTTAGTTTGTTATATAATGGCGGCGTAAAGTAGCAGTGGGCGCTATATATATAAATTAAAAATATTATGCTGATCTAAGGTTGTGATAAAGCCTGCCCGAAATAAACAGGGCTATAAAATAAATCAGATTTTTTTAGAAAAATTGGTCGGGACGAGAGGATTCGAACCTCCGACCCCCACACCCCCAGTGTGATGCGCTACCAGGCTGCGCTACGTCCCGACCATGGGCAGGCATATATGTGGGACGGGATATAAGTGCAAGCAACTTTAACGATATAAAGCAAAAATATTGAGATTTTTTCGAAGATGTAAAAATTTAGCGCTGAGTTCATGTTCAAAATATTAGTTAATTGATGAAAATATAAGAGTGAGGATAGGTAATTAAGGCGAAATCCCACCTCGTCATAATTCGCTATAGGCCTTGTTTGGCGTTGCAGTATATTATGCAGCATGATAAGCGCGTGCATTGAAAAAATAGGATGCCGAACTTATTTGATTGAAAGCTGTTTTATATTCAAATCTTTGAACAGTTTGAATATAAAACAATGCCGGTAAATTATTGAAATTATTTGGCAATGTAAAATATCTAGTGGGGAATATATAGTGGATTATTTGTTTTTTATGGCGCAGGGCGCTGCATCATCATCATCAGGTGCAGGATTTTTGGTTAATGTCATGCCATTAATTTTGATATTTTTTGTGTTTTATTTCTTCATTATTCGCCCACAAAGCAAACGTCAAAAGGCGCATGAAGCCAAAATTGGTGCGGTTCAAAAAAATGATAATGTGGTTACCGCAGGCGGCCTGATGGGCAAGGTTACAAAGGTTGCTGATGACCATGTGGAGGTGGAAATTGCCACTGGTGTTCGGGTAAAGGCTGTAAAAAATACCCTGGCCGATGTGCAATCGCGCAATGCAAAACCTGCAAATGACTAATCAGGTTTTATAAATTTAATACTTATACATATTGGTTACCTCTATTTATTTTAGAGCTGATTTGAACGGAATATTGAATGTCAGATTTTACCAAGCCAAGAATTTGGTTCTTAAACGCAATATTATTGGTGGGGATATTATTTTCCTTGCCAAGTTTGTTGCCGCAAAAAATTCATGATCAAATTCCTTCATTTCTGCCCAGCAAAACAATCAATCTTGGACTCGACCTTGCCGGTGGTAGCCACATTTTGTTGGAAGCTGACCCAGCAGAGGTAATCACCATTAGGCTTGAGCAAATGGAGGATTCGGTTCGTAGCGCCATGCGCAAGGCCGAGCCGCGCATTGCGATTGAGAATATATCACGTGCGGGTAATAAATTAAGCTTTGTGGTTACAGACCCCAGTCAGGTTGATGCCGCGCGGGAGGCTGTATTACCGTTAATGGGCTCTGCCTCTGGCGGGCGTGATTATGAATTAAGCGTAGTTGACGGCAATAAAATGATCCTGACCCCAACGCAGCAAAGCATTTCCGATTCAATCGACAATGCGATGGATTCTGCCAAGGATGTTATTGACCGCCGGATTAACGCACTTGGCACATTAGAGCCGACAATTATTCGTGAAGGGAGTGAGCGTATTGTGGTGCAGGCTCCTGGGCTTGCCGATCCAGAGGCGTTGAAAAGATTAATTGGTAAAACGGCAAAGCTGGAATTTAAGTTGGTGGATGAAAATGCCGATCCAGCGGAAACCGCGCAGGGCAAGGCAAGGGTAGGCAGCCAGATTCTGCCCTATCCCTCTAACCCAAGTGGCACGCCAGTTATTGCTGTCCGCCGGTTGGGCGGCATTGGCGGCGATCGGTTGACCGGCGCACAACAGGGATTTGACAGCCAAAGCAATGAACCGGTTGTCAATATCTCCTTTGATACAGAGGGCGGGCGCAAATTTGCCGATATGACTACAAAAAATACTGGTAAATTATTTGCCATTATTTTGGATGGTCAGGTTATCTCTGCGCCGCGGATTAACGAACCCATTCGCGGCGGGCAGTCGCAAATTTCGGGCAGCTTTACGGTGGAAAGCGCCAATGACCTTGCCATTGCATTGAACAGCGGCGCATTGCCCGTTGAATTAAAAGTGGTGGAGGAGCGCTCCGTTGGTCCAGATTTGGGTGCAGACTCCATTAAAAAAGGTGTGTTAGCAGCGCTTATCGGAACAACGGCTGTTTTGTTTTTTATGCTGCTTACCTATGGCCGATTTGGTGTTTATGCCAATTTGGCGTTGGTATTAAATGTGTTTTTAATTTTAGGTGTCATGGCGATGATCGGTTCTACCCTGACATTGCCGGGCATTGCCGGATTCGTGCTGACCATTGGCGCGGCGGTTGACGCAAATGTGCTTATTAACGAGCGGATACGCGAAGAACAAAGGCGAGGGCGCAAAATTATCGCCGCGATTGAAAATGGTTATAAAGAGGCCAGTCGCGCAATTTTTGACGCGAACATCACCAATGTGATTGCCGGTGTTTTATTATTTGCATTTGGCTCTGGCCCTGTTCGCGGATTTGCCGTGGTTCTTATCATCGGTATTATCACCAGTGTGTTTACCGCCGTTACAATTACAAGAATGTGGGTATCTTTCTGGTTAAAAAGAAACCGCCCCACAGAATTGGTTATATAAGGGATTATGACGATGAAACTATTGAAACTGGTTCCAGACAATACCAATTTTCGTTTTTTAAGATTGCGCAATTTTGCCATTGGCATCAGCGTGCTTTTAATGATTGCCTCGTTAATTTTGGTCGGCACGCGCGGGTTAAACTATGGCGTCGATTTTATTGGCGGACAGATGATAAGGGCGACATTCACCCAAACAAAAGAAGCACCAGTGTCCGAATTGCGTCACCAAATTGGCGCTTTGGGTTATGGTGAGCCGACAATACAAAGATTTGGGCAAGAAAACCAAATCTCCATCCGGATGAAATTACCTGAAGGCGCGGATAAAAATCCAGAACTTGCCAATATTATGGCGGATAAAATTACCGCTTCGTTGAAAAGCAATCATAAGGATGTACGGGTCGATGGCGTGGATTCGGTTTCGGGTAAGGTGTCATCGGAATTGTTCAGCACGGGTATCATTTCATTATTGGCGGCTATGATTGCCATTTCAATTTATATTTGGGTGCGGTTTGAATGGCAATTTGGCGCTGGGGCAATTTTTGCGTTGGTCCATGACGTTACTTTGACCTTTGGCTTATTCTCGCTGACCCAGATGGAATTTGACCTTAATATCATCGCGGCCTTGCTAACCATTATTGGTTATTCGTTAAATGACACGATTGTGGTATATGACCGCATCAGAGAAAATTTGATGAAATATCGTAAGATGGAAGTTCCCGCTTTGCTGGATCTTTCGGTCAATGAAACCTTGTCTAGAACAGTGATGACAAGTTTGACCATTTTAATGCCATTATCGATTTTGGTTCTTTTCGGTCCAAATGTAATTTTTGGTTTTGCGGTGGCAATGGCATTTGGTATTTTTGTCGGCACTTATTCCTCCATTTATATGGCTGCGCCTTTCCTGATTTGGTTAAAAGTTCGCGCGGACAGCTTTGTCCCTGTAAATGAAGGAAATGACGATAATGCAGCGCGGATGCAGGAAGGATATGGCGCGGTGGTTTAATCCACCGTTTCATACACGCTTTTTATGATAGAGCTTCATCGTGATGATGCACCTCAAGGGCCGTTTATTTCGCATATGGGCGAACGCGGTTTTTGCATCAATAAAATTTGGTATAGCGGCGGCATTTGGATGACGGGTGACATGGCATGTGATTGGTTGCCGCCTGCACTGGAAAATCTTACGCTTAATGATTTACAGCCTTTATTTGACCAATTGCCACATATTGAAATGCTATTATTGGGCACGGGGCAAAATCTTATCTGGCCAAATGGCACAATGCGGCGTGCGATGCGCGATATTGGCATTGGTTTAGAGGTTATGGACAGCAAAGCAGCGGCGCGCAGCTGGTCATTTCTGCGTGCGGAGGGGCGATTGGTCGCGGCGGCTTTATATCCGCATGGTGCATAAATTTCCGTCCTATGTGGCCGAATATATCATTGTGATTGGTTTATACCGACAATATTTTTAAAATATTTTGCCAATAATCGGCCATTTTCATGCCATGAAAATTGGGCAGCTTGCTCCGCAATGGCTGCTGGAGTGGCGCGGTTTTTGGCAAGTAAATTTACCGCATCGACAATCGCATCGGCGCTGCGTTCAATCAAATATCCGCTATCTGGGCCTCTGACCAATTCCTCTGCACCGCCCACATTACATGTTATAATCGGTGTGCCGCAACCAATGGATTCGACCCACGCATTGGCCAACCCTTCGGACGCAGTGGGCAACACCATGGCAAAGGCATGTTGGTATAAGGACGGCAGGTCTTCATTATCCACATTGCCCAAAAATGTGACACGGTCCGAAAGGCCAAGCGAGGCTGCCTGAGCACGTAAAGCTGCTTCATCTGGTCCGCTGCCGGCCAAAACATAATGATAATGCTTGGGTAAAGACGCCACCGCGTCAATGACAAATGATTGGCCCTTACGTTCGATTAAGGCGCCAACGGATAATAAATAAGGGGCATTACCACCTTTGGAGGTTAAAATATCGGGTAATTGCCCTGCCTTTGTGCTGGGGTGAAATTTATTGCGGTCCAAACCTGTATAATGGACGGTTATTTTATTTTCATTCACGCCATACGCCACAATATCGCGTTTTAATGCGCCCGAAACGGCAAATAAATGCACTGCATTGTCCGCCGCCTTTTTCCATAAATTTTTGCAACCAAATTTACTTCCCCAAAGATGAACATCGGCGCCCCTTGCCTTTATGGTATAAGGGATGTTCAATTTTTCCGCCACTATCATCGCGGCAGGACCATCGGGATAGAAAAATTCTGCATCAATCACATCAATGGGGGATTGGGCATGAATTTTTTTTATGATTGGTAAAATGGCCGATGCAATGAAGTGCGGATTTACTGGCCCACCAAATTTGGGGATAAGAGGAAATGAGGGGCGAAAAATTTTTAATCCGCGCCAATCTGAGGCAATATTTGAAACCAGATGTTTATTTGTCGATGGCATAAATATTGAAATGGGCCATGGGGCAATGCCAATGGGGTTGATTACCGTGACCTTTACATTATCTTGCGCTGCAAGTGAGGCGGTTTGACGCTCAACAAATATGCCGAAATTCGGCCTGTCGCTATTTGGAAAAAGTGTAGAGAGCGTCAAAATATGCATTTAATGTCATTATGCCCCATGAATAAATTTATTGAATAAAAATAGGCTTAATATTTACATAAGCTGCCGAAATAAATTGCGTGCGCGGCCAATCCACGCCGGATCGTTCAAAATTTGTTGTCTTTGCCCCGCATGATGCGGCAAAATTTGAATACGTCCATTCTCGCGCCCAATTAAACGGCCAAAGATAAAGCGCCCATCGGGTCGCGGGACCAAAATATCGGCGTTTAGCGCCTCAATAAATTGGGTGGGGGGTAATTTTTGCAGCCAAATCTCATCACCTGCGCGATATTCGCCGCTGCTTATTGCCATGCGCATTGCCATCATATTTTCATCGGCCATGGGGCTTAATGATTTTTGCGGCGTGCCGGGCGCAAGGCAGCCTTTTTCATCCAAAATTGCTGCTATTTCAATTTCTGACTGCTGCGCAATGGCGATTAAATCGGCGCTATTCACATTTAAAGCTGCGGCAATACGGTTTAACCAATCAATCGATAATGTCCGCATGCCCGTTTCCAAACGGCCAATTGTCTGCGCTGTAGTGGGCGGGGTGCAGCGCATGGCAACATCGGCCAAAGTCATTTTTTTTTGAATTCTTATGCTGCGAATATGGTTTTTCATCTTGCTGCCTAAAATTTTTTTAACCTAATAGGTTTTTACTTTCCTACATTATCGCCAAAATGGCAAGTATATATTTATATTTTAAGATGGAGAATCAATATGAATAAAAAAATGTCGGTGGGTGATATTGGTTATAATTTCGGGATGGACCGTAAAATGGTGGATAAAGATATTAAAGAAAATATAGGAATATCGGGCCGGGTTCGAAAAAGAACCGTTTCGGTTAATTTACATGAATCCCCCTTGGGATGGTTGCACAGCCACGGCCATATTAACGACGCGCAATTATTAGCAGGAGAGAAATTGCGCCGTGATTTTGAAATGGCGGGTCTATCGCCCAATGTGACCATGAATTGGGATGGGTTATCGGTGCGTCATGGAAAAAATGGCGCGGCGCAAAGCCCGATTAGCCATGTGGCAATTGATGCAAAGGCCAGATTTCTGTTGGCGATGAAAGAAATGGGCAGCGATTTATATGATATTTGTTGGCGGGTTATTTGCGCGGGAGAGAAGATAAATTTGGCTGAGCGTCAATTGGGCTGGCCAAATCGTTCCGGAAAACTGGTGCTGCGCATTGCTTTGGACCGATTGGTGCGGCATTATAAAATATCATTATAATTATTGCAGCAGCATGGAATTTTTACTGCATAGCATAGTCGCTGCGTGGTTGGCCGCGCCTGTTACTGATTAAATTTCTCGGCCAATTCGGCGACTTCTAACCATCTTAATTCAGCTTCATCCTTTTGATTGCGAAGGTCCTCATTTTTTTGGGTAAGGGCGGAAAATCTATCAAAATCATTACTATATAAATTGGGGTTGGAGAGTTCAGCTTCATTCGCGGCAATTTCCGCCTCAATCTTTTCAATTTTTGCAGGCAATAATTCAAAATCGCGCTGTTCCATATAGGATAATTTTTGCTTCGGCGCTGATGCTGTCCTATTTTCAACCTTAGCATTATCCTTTGAAAGGGGCTTTGATTTGGTGATTTGTTCCTTTGGCGGGGTGCGTTTTGCCTCCCAATCGGCATAGCCGCCGGCAATAATGTCGACCTTGCCTGACCCATCCAGACCAAGGGTTAAGGTGACGGTGCGGTCCAAAAAGTCGCGATCATGGCTGACCAATAAAACCGTGCCGTCATAATCGGCAATTACCTCTTGCAATAAATCAAGGGTTTCAAGGTCTAAATCATTGGTAGGTTCGTCGAGCACCAATAAATTTGCCTCCCGCGCAAATTCACGCGCCAATAAAATTCGCGAACGCTCCCCGCCGGATAAAGTGCCGATTTTGGCCTCAATCAATTCAGGATCGAATAAAAATTCTTTCAAATATCCCTGCACATGCTTTTTATGGCCGCGCACCATAATCCAATCACTGCCATCGGCAAGGACGTCACGAACCCGTTTGTCGGGGGATAATAATTTGCGCTGTTGGTCAATCACAATGCCGGTCAGGGTTTGTGCCCTTGTTGCTGTGCCTGTATCTGGCTCTAACTCACCGGTTAACATTTTGATCAAGGTGGTTTTACCTGCGCCATTGCGCCCGACAATGCCAATACGGTCGCCGCGTTGAATGCGCAGGGTAAAATTATCAATGATGGTGCGTTTATTCTCACCCTCGCCAAAGGATTTGCTTATCCCATCGGCATTGATAACGGTTTTTGTTTTGCTGTCATCATTGCCTGCCGCCAATTTTGCCGTACCCTGTGGGCCAAGCATGGCCGCGCGCTGCGCCCGCAATTCATATAATTTTTCCAGCCGCCCCTGATTTCTTTTGCGCCGCGCGGTGACCCCGCGTGCCAACCAATGCGCCTCAATCTTTAAATGGGCATCCATTTTTTTGGTGGCGCGGGCTTCTTCTTCATGGACTTTTTCCATCCATGCTTCATATCCGCCAAAGCCAATTTCATTGCGGCGCATCTTCCCGCGATCAAGCCAAAATGTCTGTCTGGTTAAGCTGGTTAAAAAACGCCTATCATGGCTGATGACCAAAAATGCGCCCTTAAAACGCTGTAACCAATCCTCCAGCCACTCAATCGCAGCCAAATCCAAATGATTGGTTGGTTCGTCCAATAATAATAAATCTGGCTCGCTGGCCAATGCCTTGCAAATGGCGGCGCGGCGTTTTTCTCCGCCGCTTGCGGTGCTGCTTTTCGTGCTTAAATTTATGCCAATTTGTTCGGCAATTGCCTCCACCGCATATTGGGGAGGGGCATTTTCGCCCGCAACACAAAAATCAAGCAATGTTTCAAATGGCCCAAAATCCGGATTTTGATTCAACATCACAATATGCGTGCCGGGAATGACGCTTCTTGTGCCCTTATCCGCCTCTATCTGTCCGGCGATAAGTTTCATCAATGTGGTTTTGCCTGCACCATTTCGGCCAATTAAGGCAAGTCGGTCGCGTGGTCCGATATGCAAGTCCATATCCGAAAATAACCATCCCGCGCCCTGATGCAGTGAAAGGCCCTCATATGAAAAAATTGGTGGTTGCGACATGGCACAGCGCATAGCCGCACCGGTTAAAATGGGCAAGCCAAATTGGCGGGCTTGTTAATTATGCAAAAGCGCGGATACGGGTTTTACCCATAATATTTATGGCGTCATTTCATAGGCAAGCACAAGAGCTGCCGTAATTTCAATATCGCTAGGCATGAAATTTGCAGGTTCAGGGGCGACTGCCTCTACGGCGGCTTCATATGCCATTTCGACAGTGTCTCTTGTCGCCATGGCTTCGCTTTCAATATTTTCTTTTACATTAAGCAATTTAACGCCCGAATATCCGGCAAATTTTGCGTGCCAATTTGCGCGTTTTTTGGCGTTTAACAATGCCGTTTCGGTGGCCTTTTGCAAATAGGGTTCTTTGTTTAATAAATCAAATTCAGTGTAATTTAGGCTGCTTGCTCCTGATTTAATAATATTATTGGCGATATTATTGACCTTCTCAATATCGGCTATATCTTTGATAATAATATTTAAATTACGGTGCGCACTATATCCCTTTACCTTATAAGGGGTGGTGTCATAATCATAATCGGGGCTGATGTTTTTTTGATCGGAGACGATGTCTTCTTCCATTATTCCGGCGGATTTTGCTGCTGCTATGGCCTGACCCAATTTTTGATCGGCGGCCAAAATGGCCTTATTTTTATCCTTATCCTGTGCCGATATGGTAAAATATAATGTCACCATATCGGGTTTTACTTTAATGGTCTCCCTGACGCTTAAATCAATAACCGGTCCGGTTGGGTTGGTCATATTCACCGTTTCAGCGGCGGCAATGTTTAAGGGGATAAAGGCAGTAAATAACGCAAGCGAACAAAATAATGATTTATTCATAAATATCCTCCGGATAATAAATTTCCTTATGATGCGAATATTTTATTAAGGTTACAAGAATAAATATAAATATTCATATTGCGTTCAAAAGATATTGTTTAAATAAATGATTATGAATTACAAAAACCGACATAAATTGAACATGAAGGGCGCGGCTTTGCTGACGCTATCTATGATATTATTATCGCCCATATCGGCGACACATATTCATGCAATGGATAGGCAAAGCGACCAAAATCAGGCGCGAAATCAAATGAAATCGGGTAAGGTTAAATCCCTTAGAGAAATTGAGGGCATTGTCATCCCGCGCATGGGTGGGGCGGAATATCTTGGCCCGGAATATGATTCGATTGCACAAGTATATCGGTTAAAATTCATTGATAAGGGGCGCGTTATTTTTGTCGATGTTGACGCGCGAACCGGCCAAATTCTACAGCGCAGATAAAATTTCGGTATTGCAAAAATATAGGTGCATATTTTTTGATAAAAAAATGGCCTTTTTTCCGAATAATGTTAAACCATATTCATCAAATTTATGAATATGAGAAATAAAGATAGGGGAAGTCTATGCGCGTTCTAATAGTTGAAGATGAACCGACGCTTGGCCAACAGCTTAAATCCACATTGGAATCAAATGGCTATGCCGTTGATTTGTCAACCGATGGCGAAGATGGCCATTTTATGGGATCGACCGAAAATTATGATGCGGTGATATTGGATTTGGGTTTGCCCGAAATTGATGGCCTTACCGTTTTGAATATGTGGCGAAAGGAAGGGCGCAAATTCCCCGTCCTTGTCCTTACTGCGCGTGACAGCTGGTCTGATAAAGTGGCCGGATTGGATGCCGGGGCCGATGATTATTTGGCGAAACCTTTCCAAACGGAGGAATTGATTGCACGGCTTCGGGCGCTTATCCGCCGCGCATCGGGTAATGCGAGCAGTGAACTTACCGCCGGTGATGTGCGGCTTGACACACGTTCAGGCAAGGTGACTTTGGCAGGTGAGCCAGTGAAATTAACCGCTCAGGAATATAAGCTTTTATCCTATTTAATGCACCATAAGGGCAAGGTTGTGTCGCGCACAGAATTGATTGAACATATTTATGATCAGGATTTTGACCGTGATTCCAACACGATTGAGGTTTTTGTGACCCGTATTCGTAAAAAATTGGGCCAAGACGTCATCTCCACCATCCGGGGGCTTGGCTATAGTCTTGAGGATATTACAAGCTGACCCAAGATAATGTGACATATTCGGATAATGTAGTAAAAGCTGATCTGACCACTGCCGATGTGGCCAGAGCCGATATGGCGAAAGCAGAATTTGCGGCGGATAAAATGGCAACCGCACCGCGTGAGGGCACGGGTTCGCTTAGCCGACGGATGATTGTTATCGCCGCGATTTGGATAAGCATATTATTATTAAGCGGCGGCGCGGCGCTTGACCGTGCATTGACCAATAATGTTTCAAAAAATTTTGACGGGCAGCTTGAATATTTGTTAAATTCCCTAATCGGGTCGGCGGAAATCGGCCCCGCTGGGGAGGTTCGGTTAAACCGTCCGCTGGGCGACCAGAAATTTTTAGAGCCCAATAGCGGCCTATATTGGCAGATTAGCGGCAAGGGATATGAAAATTTTCCTTCCCGCTCGCTTTGGGATCGGGCCATAATAACCAAAAATGATCATAAGGATTTTGACAGCCATTTTCGCGACAGTGATGAATTTACCGATGAACCTTTACGTATCGTAGAGCGAACCATTTTATTGCCGGATTCCGAGGTTGAGTGGCAATTTGTCGTGGCGCAAAGCAGGGCAGGCCTGAATAATCAAATTACAGAAATCCGCTATACCTTAATCATCAGCTTTGCCCTATTGGCGCTTGGCCTTATCATTTTGGCGGCCCTGCAGACGCTTTATGGTCTATGGCCGCTACGTTCTGTTCGCGTGGCGATAGCAGAAATGCGCAGCGGACGCACAAATCGGTTGGTGGAGGCTTTGCCCGATGAAGTAATGCCGATGGTCAATGAATTAAATGCGCTGCTTGACCATAATGAAAAGCAAGCTGAGGAAGCCAGAAGGCATGCGGGCAATTTGGCCCATGCATTAAAAACGCCCTTAACCGTGATTATGAACGCCGCCACGGCAAAGGCAGAGGATATTAACGAAACAGTGATTAGGGAAGCGACCACTATGCGGCGTCAGGTGGACCATCATCTTGCCCGGGCGCGTGCGGTGGGACGACGCGGCAATTCACATAGCCGATCAAAATTATGGCCCAGTTTGGAATCGGTGGAACGTGCGGTGGGCCGGCTTTATGGACATGTGCGTTTGGACATTGCAGGTGCAAAACAGGTGTCGGTTTGTGTGGAGCGACAGGATTTGGACGAAATGCTGGGCAATTTAATTGAAAATGCTGCCAAATATGGCGGGGGCAGTGTGTTTGTCACCGTGGAAGAAAAGATAGAATTTGTCGAAATTATTGTCGAAGATGATGGGCGCGGCATACCACAGGCCGAACGCAGCCGGATTTTTGATCGCGGCGTTCGGTTGGATACGGGTAAGCCAGGCACTGGATTGGGGCTGGCCATTGTGCGCGATGTTGCCGAAATTTATGGCGGGTCGGTTACTTTGGAGGAAAGCGAGGATATGGGCGGATTATTGGCAAGATTATCCCTGCCAAAATCACCCGATGAATAAAAAACATTATCCCTTTTTTATTTGCTGATGGTGTCTAATCACCTCATCAATGATGAAACGCAGGAATTTTTCAGTAAAATCTGGGTCTAAATTTGCATCCTGCGCCAATTTACGCAATCTGGCAATTTGCAATTCCTCACGATTGGGATCGGCGGGGGGCAAATTATGTGTCGCCTTAAACTGGCCAACCGATTGAGTGATTTTGAAGCGTTCTGCCAACATACAGACAAGCGCCGCATCAATATTATCAATGCTCTGTCTATATTGTTTTAATATATCAATTTCGTCCATAAATTCGCTCATGCAACATGATTGCGCAATGCACAAGCATATTTGCGGATAATGCACTTGCAAAATGCCGCAACTCTTGCCAAATCGGATATGAAATGACAGCTACTATCCACCATATTGACGCCAAAAAGGCGCCTTCGCTTTCCCCCATGATGAATATTGTCGCGGCGGATATGAATAAAGTGAATGCGGTTATTTTGGACCGTATGCAATCGCAAATTCCCCTTATCCCTGAATTGGCCGGGCATTTAATTGCCGGTGGCGGCAAAAGAATGCGGCCCATGCTTACATTGGCATGTGCCAAATTATTGGATTATTCGGGCGAAAGACATCATAAATTATCTGCAGCTGTGGAATTTATCCACACCGCAACTTTGCTGCATGATGATGTTGTGGATGGCAGCGACATGCGGCGCGGCAAAACGGCGGCCAATTTAATTTTTGGCAATCCTGCGGCGGTATTGGTGGGTGATTTCCTTTTCAGCCGCGCATTTGAATTGATGGTCGAAGATGGATCGTTAAAGGTGCTGAAAATCCTGTCCCACGCATCTGCCGTCATTGCTGAGGGTGAGGTTAATCAATTAACCGCGCAGCGTCAGGTGGAAACCAGCGAAGATCAATATTTGGATATTATCGGCGCGAAAACCGCAGCTTTATTTGCCGCAGCATGTAAAATTGCCGCCGTGGTTGCCGAACGCGGCGATCATGATGAACAGGCTTTGGATTGTTATGGCCGCAATTTGGGCATTGCATTTCAATTGGTGGATGATGCGATTGATTATGTGTCAACCGGTGAGGCGATGGGCAAATCGGTGGGCGATGATTTTCGCGATGGTAAGGTGACATTGCCCGTTATTTTGGCATATAGCCGGGGCGATGCGGATGAGCGTAAATTTTGGCATGCCGCGATGATTGGCAATCGGATTAGCGATGAAGATTTAACCCATGCCATTTCATTATTGCAAAAACATAATGCAATTGATGATAGTTTGAACCGTGCGCGTTTATATGGCCAGCGGGCGATTGATGCGCTGTGCCATTATCCCGATGGACAGGCAAAATCGGCGTTGATTGAGGCGGTAGAATTTGCGATTGCGCGTTCTTATTAAGAGAATTTATTGCGCGTAAATATTGCTTAGGTCATATTTGCTGATAAACCCATGCAATGGCCGATATTATGATGAACTTACCACCCATAGCGCATATTTATGATGATATTGCAAAGGCAATGGGGCATCATCAAAATTTGGTGCTTATCGCGCCTCCAGGGGCGGGCAAGACAACATTTGTTGCACCCAAATTATTATCCGAAAAATGGTGTAATGGCCGTATTATCTTGCTGCAACCGCGCCGATTGGCCGCGAAAATGGCCGCCAGTTTCATTGCATCCCAATTGGGGGAGGATGTGGGACATAATGTGGGCTATATCACCCGATTGGATAAGAAAACTTCCCCGCAAAACCGGTTGATTGTGATGACGCAGGGCGTGTTTCGCAATATGTTAATCGATGATCCAGAGCTTCATAATATATCGGCCATTTTATTTGATGAGGTGCATGAACGCGGATTAGATAATGATTTTAATTTGGCGCTATGTTTACAGGTGCAATCGGTTTTTAGGACTGATTTGAGAATATTGGCAATGTCGGCCACCATGGACGGCGCGGGCTTTGCAAAAATTTTAGGCGATGCGCCCATTTTGGAATCACAGGGCAAGGCGCATCGGTTAAACCATCATTATCTTGGCCGCAGGGGTGAATTAAGCATCGAAGATGACATTATTTTGGCGGTAAAGCGCGCCATGATGGACCATCCAAATCAAGGCGGCATAGGCAGCGATATGTTAATCTTCCTTCCTGGCGTGGGGGAGATTGAACGAACCGCCGAACGATTATCTGCCATATATAATGCCGAACAATTTTCCATATTGCCCTTGCATGGCAGCCAATCACCACAGGAACAAAAAACAGCCCTTTCCGCCGATAAAAATGGACGGCGTAAAATTATTTTGGCGACCAATATTGCAGAAACCAGCCTGACTATCGATAATGTAAATATTGTTATCGATAGCGGAATGACCAGAAGGCCAAGATTTGACCGGCAAAGCGGGTTAATGCGATTGTCCACCGAACGGGCCAGCATGGCATCTTGTGATCAACGTGCGGGCCGCGCCGCACGTCAGATGGAGGGGCATTGTTACCGATTATGGGAAAAATCCGGCAATGGCGGTTTATTACCTCTTGAACCAGCAGAAATTTTGGAAAGTGATTTAAGCGCATTGATGCTGGATTGCGCCAAATGGGGAGAGGCCGACCCAAGCCTATTGGATTGGTTGGACGCGCCACCCCGCGCAGGGTTGGATGCGGCGCGCGCCATGCTTTATGCATTGGGCGCGATTGATCAAAATGGCGGCATAACCACACATGGCCATAATATTGGCGCGTTGCCATTGCCCGTTTCCTTGGCGCATATGATATTATTGGCGGCAACATCAGGGCAGGCTGAACAGGCGGCTATATTGGCCTTAATCCTTCAGGAAAAGAGGTTGAACGGCGGCCGTGATGATTTGGAATATGGCTTTGCCAGTGCAAAAAATAATAAAAGTAGCTATGCCCAATCTGCATTGCAAATGGCAAAAAATTGGGCAAAAATTGCCACGTCTTTGGTTGATGCCGTTTCACCCAAATTACCATTGGCGGGATTATTGGCACAGGCATTTCCCGATATGGTGGCAAAAAAACGCATGGGCGATGATCCAAAATATATCAGCGCGGGGGGCAAGGAATATCGGCTGCGCGATGGTTCGGCGCATATTGGCGCGGACTGGTTGGTGATTGGTCAGGCATCGGGCAGGGCGAGCAGCGCAACGATATTGAGCGCGATGGCGATTGACGAGACGGCGTTAATATCATGCTGCGCAGGGCATTTTACCTCAAAAACCGAGGTAAATTTTGATCAAGGCAGCGGTAAAATATTGGCGGTGGAGCAGCAATATTTTGGCCAGATAAAATTAAACCGCCGGCCCATTCAAAAAATTGATGAAGCTGATTCATTATCGATTTGGGCAAAATTGGTCAAAAAAAATGGCATTGAAATTTTTAATTGGGATGACAAGGGCAGGGCATTTTTGGCCCGATGTGCCTTTGCCGGCTTGGATCAGGTAAGCGGGGAAAATTTAATTGCCAATATGGATGCGTGGCTTCCCATTTTGGTGGAAAATAAAAAATCGCTGGATCAGATAAAATCACATGATTTAATCAATGCCGTTCGCAATATTTTGTCATGGGATGAAGGGCAGCAGCTTGAAAATTTAGCCCCTGCATATTTTACGCCGCCAGCGGGCGGGGAATATGCAATTGATTATAGCAATGGCGACCCGTCGGTGACATTGCGGGTACAGGCATGTTTTGGGTTAAAAGAACATCCGCTATTGGGGGTGAAGAAAATCCCCATAAGATTATTATTAACCTCTCCGGCGGGCCGGCCCATTCAAACCACTTTGGACCTGCCCGGATTTTGGCAGGGAAGCTGGCATGATGTGGCAAAGGAAATGCGGGGTCGATATCCCAAACATGCATGGCCCGATGACCCGACAATCGCCATTGCCAGTTTGAAAACCAAAAAAGCGTTAAATCGAAACTGATACTTGACCAAATGGGTGGATTTGGGGCAATAGCATGAAAAATAATTAAAGCATTTTTAGTGAAAAGACAAAAAACATGCCTGCCCAAATCGTAAAAAAAGCCACCATTTACCAACGTCCGAAAAATGCCATGCAATCGGGTAAGGCGCGCATGTCCGATTGGGTGTTGGAATTTCCACAAAATGAAAAACGCCATGCTGATCCTTTAATGGGGTGGAGTGGTTCGGGCGATACACAGGTGCAGGTGCAGTTAAATTTCCCAAATTTGGCCGCTGCGCAGGATTATGCTGCGCGAAAGGGAATAAAGGCCGATGTGGTTGCTTCCCCCGCGCATAAATTAAAAATACAGGCTTATTCCGATAATTTTCGGTAATTTTTATTGCTTTATAAAGTTAAAAGTAACGGGAGTAATTTTGCGTCCATGGCGCAGCCTTCATCCTGTTTTTGGCGAATGAATTCGGCTATATTCGGCAATGGCACCCGGTGAACGGTGATATTTTCTCCATCAACCCCGCCGCCATCGCCAATTTTGGTTACATTATGCGCGCGCATCATGAAAAATTTCTCGCTCACCATGCCGGGGGAGGAGTAAAACTCACCAATAATTTCCATGCGCCCCGCCTGATATCCGGTTTCCTCCACCAATTCACGCATCGCAGCATCAATGGGGTTTTCATTTTCGGTTTCATCACCAATTAATCCAGCGGGCAATTCCAAACAATTACGCCCCAATGGCACACGAAATTGCTCCACCAAAATGATATTTTTCCCTGTCTCATCCTCATCAATTGCCAAAATGACCGCCGCCTTTATCCCCCGCGGACGGCCCACAAATTCCCAACTATCCTGATTATAAACGGTGATATAATTTCCGGACCAGACGATATCTTTTGATAATGGCATAATAATTTCTATTTTGGATGAAAGGTGAATTTACAATTCGATTAAGCGATCGGGCAATTCATTGGGATTTTTATCCGATTTTGGGAAATATAGTGATAAAATTTCGCCGATGGAGGCAATGGCATGAACCATTGCCTGTTCGACATTACCCTGTGCGATTTCTTCGGTTAAATGCGACATGATGTCGCCCCATTGGTCGCTATCCACCTTGTCATTTATTGCTTTGTCCGCCACCAATTCGGCGCGATGTTCGCCCGTGGATAAATATAACATGACACCGGTTAAGCCTGCTGTTTTGCTTTCCGTGCCGACACGAAATAACCTTATTGCACGTGCACGAACCCTTTTGCGTTTTACCCATGAGGGGACAAGCCAAAAACGAAGCGGTTTAATTAACAAAAATAGATAAGTCCCGCCAAATTTCAACGTCATGGCAAGGCCAATGAAGGTAATATAGCTTGCCGCACTATGCTGCGCGCCCCAACCGCCTAAAAACCAATCAAATATGGATAGATAGAAATCAGGCATGATTGCGATGGCGAATAATAATAGAAATGACGCGGCCATTGACCATAAAATCGCGATGTCATGATAATCATCTGATTGTTCAGCAATGATGGTCACGATTTCGCCATTGCTGTTTAATTCGGCGCGTTTCACGGCTGCGCTGATATTTTCATGGGCGGCTGCGTTTAATATATTCATTTTATGATATGCCATAATATATCACCATCCCCCCGATGCACCGCCGCCGCCAAAGCCGCCGCCACCACCACCAAAACCGCCGCCGCCAAAGCCGCCACCGCCAAAGCCGCCAAATCCGCCGCCCTTATCATTATCGTCAAAACCACCACCCCAAATAATCACTGGACTAGTTCCATGACGACCTTTGCGATATTTTTTGCCTTTTTTACCTCGGCTAAACATTGGGATGATGAAAAATATTATGAATATGATTATCCAAAAAAATAATAAGCCATTTCCGCTATTATCTTTTTTTCTCTCAGCGGCTTTCGCGGCCAATTTTGCTCTATCTTCGGGGGATAATTTCAAAATGGTGGAAATTTTGTCCACACCGGCATTTATCCCTGCGGGCAAATTGCCCTCTTTAAAATAAGGCGTGATGTCATTGCGAATTATATCACTGGATAGGGCGTCGGTTAATATCGGCTCAAGGCCATATCCAACCTCTATACGCATTTTGCGTTCACTTGGCGCAATGATTAAAATGACGCCATCATCACGTTCTTTATCGCCAATTGCCCAATGACGGCCAAGTTGATAGCCATAATCGGATATGTCATAGCCCTTTAAATCGGAAATGGTGGCAACGACCAATTGGCGCTGTGTTTCATTTTCCAATAGCAGCAATTTTTGGGTTAATGCCGCTTCTTCGGCAGGGGACAATAAATCGGCCTGATCAACAACGCGGCCCGATAATTTGGGAAAATCCGGCCCCGCCGCATGGGCCGATGCGGCGAATAGCATGGTAAATAATATGATGCACAGCGCAATATATCCCGCCAATTGGGCCGGAGAAAATGGGCGAATTTGGGCCTGTGCCTGCATCATTTTATTCAATTGGAAAAATCAACCTTTGGTGCGGCCTCTGCCCCAGGGGTAACTGATTTATATGGCTGCATAGGCTTTGCGCCATGAATTATTTTTGCGCCAATGGCATCGGGAAATGTCCGAATGGTGGTGTTATATTGCTGTACAGCCTCATTATAATCGTTAATGGCCACCCTGATACGGTTTTCCTGTCCCTCAATCTGGCTTTGAAAGTTTAAGAATGTTTCTTGGCTTTTTAATTGTGGATAGGCCTCCACACTAACCAACAGGCGCGATAGGCTGCCCGAAAGTTGGTTTTGTGCGCCCTGAAAGGCGGCCATTTTGGCAGGATCAGTTAAATCATCGCCATCCACGCTTATATTGGTGGAGGTCGCCTTTGCCCGTGCCTCGACCACTTCGGTAAGGGTTTTATTTTCTGCGCCCGCCGCGCCCTTAACAATTTGTTCCAAATTGGGGATTAAATTGGCCCTGCTTTGAAATGCAGCTTCGACATTGCCCCATTTTGCCTTTGCATTTTCTTCGGCGGTTGGCACGCTATTTATACCGCAGGCGGATAAAGAGACGACAGCAATTGGCGCGATTAAAAAACCTAAAGCACGTTTGTTCATCATAAACTCCCCATTTGTAAAACAATGTTATAAAAATGTAAGGTGGCGATTAACGCCTTGCAAGGGGTAATATGAACATATAGTAATTCATCATGTAAAATTTTCAGGTGAAAATATATTATGATAAATGATTTTAAGCAGTTTATTGCCAAGGGTAATGTCATGGATTTGGCCGTTGGTGTGATTATTGGCGGTGCATTTGCCACCATCACCACCTCTTTGACCGAAGATGTGATTATGCCCGTTGTGTCATGGGTGTTTGGCGGCGTGGATTTGTCCAGCAAATATATATTATTGGGCGATGTTCCGACGGGAATTGACCCTGAAAATTATGCGGCGTTAAAGGAAGCCGGCGTGGCCATGCTTGGCTATGGTGCATTTATTACCGCGATTATCAATTTCCTTATCCTTGCCTTTGCGGTATTTTTGATTGTGCGCAATGTGAATAAAATGATGGTCAATAAAGAAGAAGCGGCAGCAGGGCCAAGTGAGATTGATTTGCTGACCGAAATTCGCGATTCATTGAAGAAATAAATTCATATTAAATTTTAAGGGCCGCCCTTCATCTTCTGATTTGCGAAGCATGCCCATATTGGGCATAGATTTGGCATGAGCGATTCTGAAGCAAATAGGGGCGGCCATTTGGTTAAGCCATCAGGGCGGATATTGGGTGCATTGGGTTTATCTGGCCTTATCGCGCGGCCAATATCTCGCATTATCGCCAATAAAATTGACACTGCTATTATCTATGGCTCCATTGACGCGATGATGCCCGATGGAAGCCAAAGGCAGATTAGGGGACAGCATATCGGCCCCCACGCCATTATCCATTTGCATGATTGGCGTGCGCTGGTGCGTTTGGTGCGCGGTGGTTCGGTTGGATGGTATGAGGCTTGGGAGGACGGCCAATGGTCAAGCCCTGATCCAGTTAAAATATTCGATATATTTCTTCGCAATCGCGCTACATTGGGGCAGCTTGGCCGGGCGGCCGGTATGCGCAAATTATTTGGCCGTTTTTTCCATTGGTTGAACAGAAATAATCAAACAGGGTCAAAACGCAATATTCAGGCACATTATGATTTGGGCAATGATTTTTACAAACTTTGGCTGGATGAAAGTTTAAGCTATTCATCCGCCTTATTTGATGGAAAATCGGGCAAAGATATTTCCTTATTTGATGCGCAAAATCGCAAAAATGACCGAATTTTGGAACAGATTAAAATAAAAAATGGCCAGTCAATATTGGAAATTGGTTGTGGGTGGGGTGGCTTTGCCAAACAGGCATTTAATGCGGCAAATATAAATTATCATGGCATAACATTATCGGCGGAGCAGGCGGCCATTGCCCGCGAAAAATTGTCCATTTTGTCGCGGCAGCATGATATAAAAAATAATCGAAATTTTCAAATTAGCCTGACCGATTACCGAGATGTGGACGGACAATATGATGCAATTGTCAGCGTTGAAATGGTGGAGGCTGTGGGGCAGAAATATTGGCCATCCTATATGCAAATGATTGCGCGCAATTTAAAATCATCGGGTCGGGCTGTAATCCAATATATTGGTATTGATGACGCAATTTTTGAACAATATTCAAAAAATATAGACTTTATTCAGGCATATATATTCCCCGGTGGATTGTTAATTTCCCAATCAAAATTTCGCGCATTGGCCATGGAAAATGGGTTGATATGGGAAGATCATTTTGAATTTGGCCATGATTATGCCACAACATTGAAAATATGGCGGCAGAATTTTGATAAGGCCGATGCGGCGGGGAAAATTCCCGCTGGATTTGATGAGAAATTTAAGCGTCTGTGGCGTTATTATTTAATGTATTGTGAGGGCGGATTTGCCAGTGGCGGAATTTATGTTGCGCAATTAACGCTGAAGAAAAGTTAAATATGGGCGGGGAGGCCAAAATATGAAAAAATGGATTATTGCAATTTTGCTTATCATTGGTGCTGCGGGGGCATATGGATATGCCAGCATGGACAAGGAAGGGCGCAATTTGCTAGCCAATTTGCCGACCGACAGAAATGTTTTATTTTGGACAGTCCCACAGCGCGATGCGGCATTTCGCGCATTGGACAAATTATCTATTTTGGCTGATTCCCGGACAATAAGCGCCGGCGGCGCCGTTAAAAAATTGACTAAGGGAGACCCTATATCCGTTAATATCGATATGGATAAATATATGGCCGAACAGCGCAATGCCGGTTTAATTATTATCCAAGGCGATAAAATCAGATTTGAAAAATATGCTCTTGATTATAATGCATCGGGCCGTTGGACCAGTTTTTCGGTGGCAAAATCATTTACATCCACATTGGTTGGCGCGGCGATACAGGATGGATATATTAAAAATGTGGATGATAAAGTTACCGATTATATCCCCGATTTAAAGGGGTCGGTTTATGATGATGTTAGCGTGGAACAATTATTGACCATGACATCGGGCGTTAAATGGAATGAGGATTATACCGATCCCAAAAGCGACGTGGCGTTATTTAATGAGCATAAGGCGGATAAAGGCGTTGATGCAACGGTTTCATATATGCGCAAATTATCGCGCGAAGCTCCGGCGGGCAGCAAGTGGGTTTATAAAACTGGCGAAACAAATTTAATTGGGGTTCTGGTCAGCGAGGCAACAGGAAAAAATCTTTCGCAATATTTGTCCGAAAAAATATGGGCGCCTTATGGCATGGAACAGGATGCATTTTGGTTATTAGGATCGACGGGCCATGAAATAAGCGGATGTTGTATTTCCGCCAGCCTGCGTGATTATGCGCGTTTTGGCATGTTTATTGGCGAGGGCGGCGTGGTAAATGGCAAATCAATTTTGCCCAATGGCTGGTTGGATAAAGCAACAAAGAAACAGGCAGAAATTGGCACGCCTGGCCGTGGATATGGGTATCAATGGTGGACCAATGATGATGGCAGCTTTGCCGCACAGGGCATTTTTGGGCAGGGGATATTCATTGATCCGGCGCGTAAATTGGTCATAGCCAGCAATGGTAATTGGCCAACGGCAAATAATCCCGGCACGTTGGGAAAACAGCGCGAGGCATTTTATAAGGCGGTTCAGGCGGCAATAGATATGGAAATAGCCGCAAAATAAAAAAGGCTCAGCTTACTATTTTGGGGGTTTAGTAAGCTGAGCCATTATAACGCATTATTAAAATGATATGGACCAGATATTATTTTTGAATAATGCGGCTTTTTACCAACGATATAATTTATTAACAGCGCATGGTTGGGGGCTGTTTTTACTGATGGAACAGGAGGGATGGGGCCTGCCATCATTATATCGCCGATAAAAATTCAACTTATAATTTTATTTGTACAGGATGACGGGTAATAATATTTTGCAACACTGCCTGATTTAGCAAATCGGTAAAGGCACATCCAATTTTTGCGCCAGTATTCCAAATAACTTCTGCCTGAAGCCCTCCCATCATGGGGATGCGAACCCAGCATCGCGCCCCCTTTGGCATGCCGCTGACGCCCTTGCACGCAAAGCCGGCGCGTGAAATATCGCAAATCTCTATATCAAATGGTTTGCTGTTCGTTTGCCGCAAACTGGCAAAAATGGTGACATTATATCTTTCGACACATCGATCTTCCATCATGGGGTTGGTAGATATATTATTTTGTTGGTTCATATTGTTCGAACCATCTTGTTTAAATGATATGGTCATTATTTACCTCCTAAAACTGACAAATAAACTCTGACCGTTTGGCGTTAATATTTGGACAAATAAGATGGTTTTTAAGATTAATTTTCTTGTTTACCATATTTACATGGCCGGATTGATAGCAAATGGTTGCAAAATATGGTCGAAAGCGCCATATGGCCTTTGGGAATCGGGTGGACGTGACGGTCGCCAACCTGGTCAGGTCCTGACGGAAGCAGCCACAACGATTTTTTTGCGGGTCGCCCGGTTCCTACTTCTTCACAAAAAATCAATATAAATTCGATGCTATTTGGGCATATGCTGATGACATATATGTCAGGTGGGATAAGATATTGGACATATATTGTTCGACATTCATTGTTCGACATTCTGGGCGGGCGCATTTAAGGTGGGATTATGAATGATTCCAATCAAAATAATGATGAAGTTCCTGTGCCCCATGATGAGGAAATAGGATTTGATTTAGGCGGGCAAGCGCCCACAGCAAATGCCGCGCCATCGGGCAATGGCATTTACCGCGTATTGGCGCGCAAATATCGTCCGTCAAAATTTTCTGAGCTTATCGGCCAAGATGCGATGGTTCAAACGCTTGCCAACGCGATAAAGCGTGAACGATTGGCCCATGCATTTTTGATGACGGGGGTTCGCGGGGTCGGCAAAACATCCACCGCGCGGTTAATTGCAAAGGCGCTAAACTGCATCGGCGCAGATGGGCAAGGCGGCCCGACAATTGACCCATGCGGGCAATGTGAACCATGCATCGCCATTGGCGAGGGGCGGCACATGGATGTTATTGAAATGGACGCGGCCAGCCATACCGGCGTTAATGATGTGCGCGAGATAATAGAGGCGGTGCGTTATGCCTCTGTTTCGGCGCGGTATAAAATTTATATTATTGACGAAGTGCATATGCTGTCCACCAATGCATTTAATGCGTTGTTGAAAACATTGGAAGAACCGCCGGAGCATGTGAAATTTTTGTTCGCGACGACGGAAGTTGATAAAGTGCCGATTACGGTATTGTCACGATGTCAGCGGTTTGACCTGAAACGCATTAGCTCTGAATTATTGGCAAAACATTTTACGCAGATTATTGCGCTGGAAAATTGTGAGGCAGAGGAAGAGGCCATTGCCCTTATTGCACAGGCGGCAGAGGGGTCGGTTCGCGATGGGCTTTCTATTTTGGATCAGGCCATTGCCCATTCCGATTTTGAAGGTGATGGCAAAATTTTATCGGCCAAGGTGCGCGATATGCTTGGGCTGTCCGATCGGGGGGCGATACGCGATTTAATGCAATCGCTGTTGGATGGTGATGGGAAAATGGCGTTGACGCATGCCAATTCTCAATATGATTTGGGGGTTGACCCAAAGGCAATTATCAATGGTTTAATGCGCGAGGTGCATTTAATTTCGATTGCCCAAATTGGCGCGCCACAGGATCAAAGCATGTCCAAAGAAGGACAGGAAAAGCGCGAAAAATGGGCGCAAAATATTTCCGCGCCAAGATTACAAATGTTTTGGCAGCTATTATTACAGGGTTTGGAGGATTTAAGGCGAGGCAGCGTGCCGACCCAATGTTGTGATATGATAATATTGCGCATTATTCATGCGACAAAAATGCCCGATCCGTCCGATCTTGCCAAATTATTGCAAAATGGAATGGCAGGCGTGAACGCTGGCCCAAATTCTGGCCCAAATTCTGGCCCATCAAATGAACCATCAGCACAAGCATCAAATGTGCAATTTTCAAATGCACAAATAGGCATAGCATCCTCCATTGCTCTGGCTGATTCCTCGGTTTCCAATGGTTCTGCCTTTGTGGGCGAGGAAGTGGCCGCCTTGGAAAATGCCCCCCAGCAAAAATCGGTTGAGCAGAATATAGCTTCACAGAAGATTGAGCATGGCAAAGAAAATGTTCATCATCCTTATAAAGAAGGTGATGCGCAAAAAATTGTAAAATTGCCGTCGAGTTTCGAAGCCTTAATTTCCTTAGTAGGTACAAAATTCCCGGCGATAGAGGCGGATTTGCGCGATGTTGTGCGTCTGGTCGAATATGATGTGACACAATCGCCGCCCAATTTATTTTATCAATTGGCAGGCAAGGTTTTTCCCCGTTTTGAACAGGATTTGTCCCACGCCCTATTCCAATTAACCAATATTAGATGGAATTTGGCGGTAAAGGAGGGGGAGGCACAGCCCAGCGAATATGAAGTGGAAATTGCCAAGGTTGAACAGGCAAGGCAGGAAATTTTAAATTCGCCCATGGTTAAATCCATTATGAGCACATTCCCCAATGCTCAGTTAATTGAAGATGAAACCATTGAAAATCATCAGGATGAAAATATTATGAACCAACAAAATATGCGGAGTGCGTAAAAAATGAAAGATATGGAAGAAATGATAAAAGCTGCGCAGGAGGCTGCGCAGAATATTCAAGTGCAAATGGAGCAAGCTCAGGCAAAATTAGATGAAATCATGGTAGAGGGTGTTTCTGGAGGTGGCCTTGTGAAGGTGCAGGCCAGCGCAAAAGGACGTATTACCGGATTGGATATTGACCCCAGCCTGTTGGTGGTAAGCGAAAAGCAAATGCTGGAAGATTTAGTCGTTGCGGCATTTAACAATGCGCGGGAAAAAGCCGATGAGGCCAGCAATGCAGAAATGGGTAAGATGAGCAGCGGGCTGCCTTTGCCCCCTGGATTTAAAATGCCGTTTTAATATTGCCATTTTAATGAAGTAAATTTGCCCTTAAAAATTGATGTTCACTTGAAAGGGGCAATTTGATGACAATATATATTAAAGCGATAAAATAAAGGCTTTGCCTATATAGCAATAGGCATTGCCCCCTTAAAATATGGGCCATGTTGCCCAATGGAGTATGAATGAAAAAGAGCCTGCCTATCCTTCCCCTGCGTGATATTGTTGTATTTCCGCACATGGTCGTCCCCTTATTTGTGGGGCGTGACAAATCGGTTGCTGCATTAGAAGCCGCAATGGAAAGCGATAAGGAAATATTTTTGGTCGCGCAGCTAGACCCAGCAAAGGATGATCCAGAGGCAGTCGATTTATATGATATGGGTGTCACCGCGACTATCATGCAATTGTTAAAATTGCCCGATGGGACGGTTCGTGTGTTGGTTGAGGGTAAAGAGCGCGCAAAGTTGATTTCATATAATGCGCCAGCATCTGATGGCAAAGACCGTGAAACCGCCGTACCCGAAAGCGCATTGGCCGAAATTGAGCTGATTGAAACAGGGGTTGCAGAGGAGTCCGCCGCAGATGCAAAGGCGCTGATGCGTTCAGTATTGGAGCAATTTGAAAATTACAGCAAATTGAACAAGAAAATGAATGCAGAAACCGGTGTTCAGTTGAATGAGATTGAAGACCCATCGCAATTGGCCGATAATTTGGCCGCGATTATCGGTGTTAAAGTATCGGATAAGCAGGCTTTGTTGGTTGAAACCGACGTCATGCGGCGCATGGAAATGGTCTTTGCCTTTATGGAGGGGGAGCTTGGCGTATTAAAGGTTGAGAGGAAAATTCGCGGCCGGGTGAAACGCCAAATGGAAAAGACACAGCGCGAATATTATTTGAATGAACAGATGAAGGCCATTCAACGCGAATTGGGCAATGATGATGGTGAGGGCGGCGATGAGCTGACCGAATTAAGCACCAAGATTGAGGAAATGAAATTATCGGCGGAGGCCAAGGCAAAGGCACAAGCGGAATTGAAAAAATTACGCTCAATGGCGCCCATGTCGGCAGAAGCGACCGTCGTGCGTAATTATTTGGACAATTTATTGGGGCTTCCATGGGGGAAACGCAGCAAGTTAAAGCGCGATATTGCCAAGGCCCAATCAATATTGGATGAGGATCATTTTGCCCTTGAAAAGGTAAAAGACCGTATCATTGAATATTTGGCAGTGCAGGCACGGACCAATAAATTAAAAGGACCGATATTATGCCTTGTTGGCCCTCCAGGTGTAGGTAAAACATCGCTTGGTCGTTCGATAGCCAAGGCATGTGGCCGCGAATTTATCCGCCAATCATTGGGCGGTGTGCGTGATGAGGCAGAAATTAGGGGGCATCGCCGGACCTATATTGGCTCTATGCCGGGCAAGGTTGCATCAAATCTGAAAAAAGCAGGGACAATGAACCCTTTATTCCTGCTTGATGAAATTGATAAATTGGGACAGGATTTTCGCGGCGATCCGGCATCCGCATTGTTAGAAGTATTAGATCCAGAACAAAATAATAAATTTAATGACCATTATTTGGAAATTGATTTGGACCTGTCGGACATTATGTTTGTGACAACGGCCAATTCAATGAACCTGCCGCAACCATTGCTTGATCGGATGGAGATTATCCGGCTTGAGGGATATACCGAAGATGAAAAGGTTGAAATTGCCTCGCGCCATTTATTGTCAAAGCAGATAGAGGCACATGGATTGAAAAAGGGCGAGTTTATTTTAGAAGAAGATGCACTGCGCGATTTAATCCGTTTTTATACCCGTGAATCCGGTGTTCGGACATTGGAACGTGAAATTGCCCGTTTGGCCCGTAAATCACTGCGCAAAATTTTGGAAAAAGAAGTGAAATCCGTTACCATTACGACGGAAAATCTTGCTGAATTTGCTGGTGTGCGCAAATATCGCCACGGCATGGGAGAGGCGGAGAATGAAATTGGCACGGTTACCGGCCTTGCCTGGACCGAGGTTGGGGGAGAGCTGCTTACTATTGAGGCGATTACCGTTCCTGGCAAGGGACAGATTAAATCGACAGGTAAATTGGGCGAGGTGATGAATGAGTCGATTCAGGCCGCTTTATCCTATGTAAAGTCTCAGGCACCGCAATTTGGCATTAAACCCAGCCTGTTTAACCGAAAAGATGTGCATATTCACCTTCCCGAAGGTGCTGTGCCAAAAGATGGCCCTTCGGCCGGTATTGGCATGGTGACATCGATTGTTTCGGCGTTAACCGGCATTGCTGTTCGCAAGGATGTGGCAATGACGGGAGAGGTTACTTTGCGCGGGCGGGTGCTGCCCATTGGGGGATTGAAAGAGAAGTTATTGGCGGCTTTGCGCGGCGGAATTACCACTGTTTTAATCCCTTCAGAAAATGTGAAGGACTTAAAAGAAATTCCAAATAATGTAAAAGAAGGCATTGAAATTATTCCTGTATCTCATGTTCGAGAAGTGTTGGATGTTGCCCTTTGTGAAAAATTATCTGCCATTGAGTGGAGCGAGGCCGAGGATTTATCTGCATTTCCTGCATCGCCAGCAACACCAACGGGAAATAATCCGATCGCACATTAAACAAAAAATATAGTTCACGCATTTTGTCCGTATAAATTTGGATAAATATTCTTCTTACCTTTCGAATATTCTGGCTCTTTATTGGGCCAGATATTTGACAAAACTGGTAAAAAGTGTGGAAAACTGGGATATTTCTTTTGACAATTCGACGATAATTCTTCTTTATCTGCATACGGGTGTGACCGTGATTCTAGAATTAACAATTATGAGAGGGGGATTTCCCAATTATGAATAAACAAGATTTGATCAATAATGTTGCTGATGCAAGCGGCCTAACCAAGGCGGATGCTGCAAAGGCAGTGGACGCAGTATTTGCTTCTGTAACCGATTCATTGAAAAAGGGTGATGATGTTCGCTTGGTAGGTTTTGGCACATTTGCTGTTACCCGTCGTAAGGCGTCAACAGGCCGTAACCCACGTACTGGCGAAGCAATGCAAATTGCTGCTTCAAATGTACCAAAGTTTAAAGCTGGTAAAGCGTTGAAAGACGCCGTTAACTAATCAAAAAATTAAACGATTATCGTTTTTGGTGTCGTTTTTTAGGTTAAATATTAAAGCCGTTCCATATTTTGGGGCGGTTTTTTTATTTTTTTAAAAAATTTTTGGTCCTGAGTCTTTTGTGTGACACCACCATTTATGGAGTCACGGATTCTTTGCGGGACTCAATATGTTGATTTGTCCACTATTTGTTCCAATTGTTAACCATGTAATTGGCGGTTTTCTGCTATGTTAACGCACTTGACGTTAACCATATTTAGATTCAATCCAGCTATTCAATATCAAAGTGCACATTGAATAGTCGCGTTTTGAGCAGCAAAAATAGATGGAAATTTTATGGGTGTCGTAACAAAAATCAAACCAAGTACAGCGTTAAAAGCTGGAGCCAAAAAGGGTAAAGCGCCCATTATTCATGATCTGCCCTTGGGCCAGATTATAAAAGATGATTGTATCAATGCGATGAAGCAATTGCCCGATGCCTGTGTGGATATGGTTTTTGCCGACCCGCCATATAATTTGCAATTGGGCGGTGATTTGCTGCGCCCCGATGGAAGTCAAGTTGATGCTGTTGATGATGATTGGGATAAATTTGACACTTTTGCCACCTATGACCGCTTTACTGAGGCATGGCTTGCCGAGGCACGCCGGATATTAAAACCAGGCGGTTCTTTATGGGTGATTGGCAGCTATCATAATATTTTCCGCGTTGGTTCAACTTTACAGGATTTGGGTTATTGGATATTAAACGATATTGTGTGGCGTAAATCCAACCCCATGCCCAATTTTCGTGGCACACGTTTTACCAATGCGCATGAAACGTTAATTTGGGCGGCAAAGGATGAAAAGGCAAAATATACCTTTAACTATCGCGCAATGAAAACATTGAATGATGAGCTGCAAATGCGGTCCGATTGGACCATTCCCATTTGTTCTGGGCAGGAAAGATTAAAGCGCAATGGTGTAAAGGCGCATCCAACGCAAAAGCCAGAGGCCCTGTTATATCGGATTTTGTTGGCCACCACCAATAAGGGGGATGTGGTTTTGGATCCTTTTTTTGGGACAGGAACAACCGGTGCGGTGGCCAAAAGATTGGGCCGTGAATGGATTGGCTGTGAACGTGAGCAAAAATATATTGATGTAGCAACACAGCGTATTGAAGAAGCCCTGCCATTAGATGAAAGCGCCTTAAAAACCATGCAATCGCCGCGCAGCGCACCGCGCGTTGCCTTTGGTCAATTGGTCGAAACCGAAATGTTAAAGGCGGGCACCAAATTATTTGATAAAAAACGTAAAAATCAGGTGCTGGTCCGTGCCGATGGTTCGGTTGAGGGAGAGCATGGCAATGGGTCAATCCACAAAATGGGCGCAGCGGCGCAAGGGCAAAGCTCCTGCAATGGGTGGACATATTGGCATTATGATGATGAACAAACAAAATCGATGAAACCTATTGACCATATGCGTCAAAATTATCTGCTCGCCAATGAGGCATGATGCGTAAAATAGGGGCATTAAAATGTCAGTAATATATCTGAAAGCATGCGGTTTTGTTGACCATCCCCAATTTCATGATGGGGCGACGCGCCGTTTGGCCGGCACCATGCTATGGTTTAGTCAGGTTGAGATATATTATAAAGATGCCGAGGGCGCATTTCATCGTAATTTGATAAATATTACCGAATTTGAACAATATATCAAAATATTGCCTGCGGAACTTCAGCCAAAGGCAAAGGTTCAAATGGCGCATATTTGCACACCGCGCCCGCCCATAAAAATGGGCGATCGTATCATCAATTTGGATCAGCCGCGCGTGATGGGCATATTGAACATGACACCGGATAGTTTTTCCGATGGCGGCGCGGTGGATGATGATATCGGCCTTGCCCTGCAGGCGGCGGTGGATATGACGGCAAATGGCGCCGCGATTATTGATGTGGGCGGTGAAAGCACGCGGCCCAATGCAAAATTGCTATGGGAGGGGGATGAGATAAAGCGCGTCCAACCCATTATCGAAAAATTATCGGCAACTGGCGCGGCAATTTCCATAGATAGCCGCAAATCAGCTGTTATGCAGGCCGCCCTTGGCGCGGGTGCACGGATGATAAATGATATTTCTGCATTATTATATGATGATAATAGCATTGATATTGCGCGGCATAATGATGTCCCAGTGGTTTTAATGCACGCGCCCAGCCAATCGAGCAACCCGCATAAAAATGATGGATATGATAATGTCTTGTTCGATGTTTTTGACTGGTTGGAAAAACGGGTGGATGAAGTGATAGCGGCGGGCGTGCCGCGTGAGAGAATATGCATTGACCCCGGGCTGGGATTTGGAAAATCGCTGTCGGACAATTTGACCATTATCAATAATCTGGCCTTATTTCACGCCATTGGTTGCCCCATATTATTTGGCGCAAGCCGTAAACGGATGATAGGCGCATTGTCGAATGAAGCGGCGGCGGACAATCGATTGGGCGGTTCAATTTATTTGGCGATGAAGGCAGTGGAGCAGGGCGCCCATATTTTGCGCGTGCATGATGTTGCCGAAACTATTCAATCCATTCATGTTTGGCGCGGGCTACGCGATGCGGCATTAACGGCGCGGGCTGAATGATAAGGGCATAAAAATATCGGCCATTTGGGGGCATAAAATCATACCCTTGCAAAGATAAAATACCGATATTTTATGCCGCGTTATCAATGCCCAATTCGCTTAATTTACGATATAGGGTCGATCGACCAATGCCCAATCTGCGGGCGACTTCGGTCATTCTGCCCCGATAATGCCCAATGGCAAGGCGAATAACATCGGCCTCAATCTCTTCCAATGGGCGCATATTGCCGTCACTTTCATATAAGGTAACGCCAATGCCATCATTATTTATATTGCTTGTCTCTTGCCCCATGCCGCTTTGTTGCAATGCGGATTTGATTTGCGGAAATTCCTCCACGGTTAAGGCGTCGCGGTCGCACAAGACGGCGGCGCGAAACAGCACGCTTTGTAATTGGCGGACATTGCCGGGCCAATTATAATGGCGCAGCAGGTTTAGCGCCTCATCGGTAATGCCCAAACTGCGCAGGCCAGGCTGCGATGCCAATCGGGTAAGGAAATGCCGCGCCAATGCCGCAATATCACCGGTGCGCTCGCGCAGTGGAGGGATGGATAAATTAACGACATTTAACCTATAGAATAAATCTTCTCGAAATTCTCCCTTTTCCAATAAGGGGGCGAGCGCCTTATCACTTGCGCTGATGATACGCACATCGACCTGATAGCTATGTTTGCAGCCAATTGGCTGTATTTCATTTTTGGTGAGCAGGCGGACCAAGCGTAATTGCGTTTCTGGCGGCAATTTTTCAATTTCATCTATGAATAAAGTTCCGCCATCTGCCTGTTGGATAAGGCCGATGCGCCGTTCAAATGCACCGGTAAATGAATTTTTTTCATGCCCAAATAAGATGGAATCGAGCAAGCTGGGCGATAATGCCCCGCAATTTAGCTTTAAAAAAGGCATTTTGCTACGTGAGCTGGTGATTTGAATGGCATCTGCAATCACTTCTTTGCCGACGCCGCCTTCGCCTTCGATATAAATGGGGGCTTTGGAGCGTGCAGCCTTTGCCGCGACGGCCAATGCAGCGCGAAATGCGGGCGCTGCGCCGACAATTTCTTCAAATTCCAATGGCTGGGAATTTTTTTCAACCATGGGGTGCAGCTCACCCATTTTTTTGCTTTGATCGGTGGCCAGATTTAATGCTTCCATCAATCTTTCTGGGGCAACGGGTTTTGTGACATAATCCGATGCGCCAGCGCGCATTGCCTCCACCGCGGATTCGGTTGACCCGATGGAGGTCATTAAAATAATAGGTAGAGCAGGGCGCCTGCTTTTCAATTCGGCGATTAATTCGGCGCATTCCGATCCTGGAACCCATTGGTCCATTAAAATGGCATCCAACATCATGCCATCTTGTGTGCCAAGCATGGCGATGGCGGTTTCCGAATCGCGTGCAATGATGGTGCGCCAGCCAGCACGAGACGCAAGCGCGGTGACAAAGCGGCATTGCGCCGGTTCATCATCCACCAACATTAATAATCTGACTGTATTTTCGCTCATTCTTATCCCATTTTTCATGCAAAATTCTGCAAACTGGGATTATTGGTAACAGCAAGGAGTAAAGAGGCGATTAAACTATACGAATATTTTTTTTCTTAATATTGACATGCAGTCATATCACTCTATCGATGAATTTATGTATTTAATGCACGTTTAAGCGGGTATTTGTAATTTTAATGCAAAAAAGGGAGCATAAAATGGCCAATGATAATATGGCGTTCGCCGAACAAAATTATGTCGGTTTTCTAAAATTTCTTAAATGGGGTTCTATTGCAACGGCAATAATTGTTACCTTAGTCGTTATGATAATAAGCTGATTATTATATGACCCATATTGCAATATTGATGGAGCAGGCTGTGGGGGAAACCCGTGTGGCCGCTATTCCCGAAACGGTGAAAAAATTTGTTGCCCTTGGCGCGAATATTATGGTGGAAAAAGATGCGGGCAAATCAGCCAGCATTAGCGACGCCGAATATGAAGCGGTAGGCGCGAAAATAGTCTCTAGAGCAGATGCAGTAAAAAATGCTGACATCATTCTAGCAATTCAGGGGCCTGATCCCAAAAGCATTTCGGGTGCAAAAACTGGTGCTGCATTGCTTGCCTCGCTCAACCCATTTGTGGAGCGCGGTAATATCGATGCTTATGCCGCATCGGGTTTGGACGCGATGGCCATGGAATTTATGCCGCGTATTACACGCGCGCAAAGCATGGATATATTATCATCGCAATCCAATCTTGCCGGATATAAGGCCGTATTGGAGGCTGCGTCCCATTATGGCCGCGCATTTCCCATGATGATGACAGCCGCCGGCACGGTTAGCGCGGCTAAGGCATTTGTTATGGGGGTTGGTGTTGCTGGGTTACAGGCAATTGCCACCGCGCGGCGTCTTGGCGCTCAAGTATCGGCGACCGATGTCCGATCTGCGACCAAAGAACAAATTTTGTCGCTTGGTGCAAAGCCGATTTTTGTGGAAAATGTTGCCGGGATTGAAGGCGAAGGTTCGGGCGGCTATGCCACCGAAATGAGCGAGGAATATCAAAAGGCGCAAGCTGAATTAGTGTCCAGCCATATTGCGAAACAAGATATTGTCATCACCACTGCGTTAATTCCCGGACGTGCCGCACCACGTTTGATTAGCGACGCGCAAATTGCAACCATGCGGGCAGGGTCGGTTATTGTCGATTTGGCGGCAGAGGCTGGCGGCAATGTTGAAGGCGCAGAGGCCGGCAAGGTTGTGGTCAAACATGGCGTTAAAATTGTCGGCGCCAAAAATATGGCGTCTTTATTGGCGGCGGATGCTTCTGCATTGTTCAGCCGTAATCTTTATAATTTCCTATCTTCATTTTGGGATAAGGAAAGCAATAAACCAATTTTCCCACAAGATGATGAGCTTGTCATCGGTGTTCGGGTAACGCATGGCGGCAAAATTGTGCATGACCGCTTATTGGGTGAAGGATAATCAACATGGACTTTATATCAATACTTTCAATCTTTGTAATGGCCTGTTTCGTTGGTTATTATGTTGTGTGGTCGGTGACACCCGCTTTACACACCCCGTTAATGGCGGTGACCAATGCGATTAGCTCGGTTATCATCGTGGGCGCTTTGGTTGCCAGTGCCGCGGCAAATGCACCAGGTGCAAAATGGCTTGGCCTGCTTGCCGTTGTGCTTGCCAGTATCAATATTTTTGGCGGATTTGCGGTGACCAGCCGTATGCTTGCCATGTATAAGAAAAAGGAGCGCAAATAATGAGCGCTTTATCAATTTTATCATCCGCCGCCGCTGGCGGTAATGCGGTTAATCCATGGGTTGCTATTGCCTATTTGGTATCCGGAGTTTTATTCATTTTGGCATTGCGCGGATTATCTTCTCCAGCAACATCACAAGCAGGCAATCGTTATGGCATGATTGGCATGTTGATTGCGGTTATCACTACTTTGGTTACCCATGTGCCCAAATTTGTGCCAGTCGATCCCACCATTGCGCATACCATGTTGGGGCAGCCTGATTTTATCACCATTGCGCAGATTTTGGGGGCAATTGCCATTGGCGCGGTCATTGGTTTAACCACGGCGCGTAAAATTGCGATGACGGATATGCCGCAACTTGTTGCTGCATTCCACTCTTTGGTTGGTATGGCCGCCGTTTTGGTGGCTGCTGCGGCATTTTTAAATCCTGCATCATTTGGGATTTTGGGCGAAGATGGTTTAATCCATCAGGTCAGCCGTGTTGAAATGGGCCTTGGTATTGCCATTGGCGCGATAACATTTAGCGGATCTGTCATCGCTTTTTTGAAATTAAACGGCAATATGTCGGGCAGCCCGATTTTGCTGCCCATGCGTCATTTTATCAATTTGGGCACATTATTGGCGATTGTCGGTTTAACCGCATATTTCACCATTGACCAAAGCCCATGGATATTTTGGACCATTACTGCATTGGCATTCATTATCGGATTTTTGTTAATCATCCCCATTGGCGGCGCGGATATGCCTGTTGTTGTGTCGATGCTGAACAGCTATTCTGGATGGGCCGCAGCGGCGATGGGCTTTACCTTGGGTAACAGTGCGATGATTATTACCGGCGCATTGGTTGGTTCATCGGGTGCGATTCTGTCCTATATTATGTGTAAGGCAATGAACCGCAGCTTCATTAGCGTGATTGCAGGTGGATTTGGCGCAGAAACAGGCGGATCAGACGGCGCTGCGGTGGCGATTGATCGCCCGTGGAAACGCGGCAGCGCGGATGATGCGGCGTTTTTGATGAGCCAAGCCGAAAAGGTGATTATCGTTCCTGGCTATGGCATGGCCGTGGCACAGGCGCAGCATGTGCTACGTGAAATGACCGAAGTGTTGAAAGATGCGGGGGTTGATGTGAAATTCGCAATTCACCCAGTTGCCGGACGGATGCCGGGTCATATGAATGTGTTATTGGCGGAGGCAAATGTCCCCTATGATGACGTGTTTGAATTGGAAGATATTAATAGCGAATTTGGCCAGGCAGATGTCGCCTTTGTCATCGGCGCGAATGATGTCACCAATCCGGCGGCAAAAACCGATAAAACATCACCCATTTATGGCATGCCCATTTTGGACGTGGAAAAGGCGAAAACCGTGCTTTTCATCAAACGTTCAATGGGCGGCGTTGGCTATGCCGGTGTTGATAATGAGGTATTTTACCGCGACAATACCATGATGCTTTTGGCTGATGCCAAGAAAATGTGTGAGGAAATTGTGAAGGCATTGAATCACTAATGCATAAAATTGGCCTGATCGGAGCATCCAATTGGTATGCGGCATCGCGTTATTTTACGCGGATAAATGAACAGGTCCATCGCCGCATTGGCGGCGTGTGCAGCGCACCGATTATCATGGAGAGTATCAGCTGTGTTGATATCTCCCATGATGCAAATGAAGCTGCATGGGATGACGTGGAGAAAATGGTTATTGCATCGGCAAAAAGGATGCAGTCCGCCGGTGCAATGGCTATTTTCCTATGTGCCAACAGCATGCACAAAATCCATGCACAGGTCGCAGATGCGGTTGATGTGCCCGTGCCGCATATTATTGATGCGGTGGCGGATAAAATTAAATTAGATGGCCGTAAATCGGCCGCCTTATTAGGTACCAGAAATGTGATGACGCAAAGCTGGTATCGTCAAAGATTTGTAAAAGATGGCATTGATTTGTTGCCCACAAATGCGGATCGCGTCGCAGAAATCGACAAAATCATCCATGAACAATTAATGTTTGGCGAAACATCACGTGATGCGGAACGAACATTAAAAACATATATCACCAATATTGAAAAAGAAGAAGTTGATGCCGTTATTTTGGGAGCGGCGGAATTAACAATGATTGTGGATTCAAAGGCGAATGTCATGCCTATTTATGACAGCACCGAAATTCACGCCGATTTGGCTGTAAAATGGGTGGTTGGTGATTAAATAATCTATAAATAATTATGTTTCACGTCCGTTTATAGACATATGGAACAAAAAATTTCTCTTGAACTTGATGATGGTGGCCATGAAGTTGTCGCACAGCTTTCTAGGCTAAACAGCACAAAAAGCGCATTAAGCTATAATGTCGGATTTGGCCGATATGAAGATTGCCGTAATGCATGGATAAGATATCATTCCGCGATGGTCGAATTATACCGGATTGGTTATTGGAAGGAAAATCGCGATGATTTGCGAAAACATATGGAATTTCTGACCAAAACCGAAAATGAGATAAAGGAAATGGTGTGGAAAAATATTGGCATAGACGATATTTAACCTTATTTTGAGCCTTTCATAATCGGGTAAATAAATGTTAAAGAGGCAGGATGTCAGATATCATCCTTTACGATTATTTTCGTTCCTCCGCCAGCTACCGCGTCCGTATCGCGTTAAATTTAAAAGAAATAAATTATAAAAGCATCCCGACCAGCCTGTTGCAGGGGGCGGAAAAAACGCCCGAATATCTGGCGCTTAATCCGCAAGGCTTTGTCCCCATGCTGCATATAGATGGCATGGATTTAACACAAAGCCTTGCCATTATTGAATATTTGGATGCGCAATATCCTGCCCCGCTTTTGCTGCCGAAAAATCCAGCGCAGCGCGCAAAGCAGCTTTCCCATGCCTTAATCATCACGGCGGATATTCATCCGGTAAATAATTTACGCATCTTAAAATATTTAAAAGGCCAAATGGGGCAGGATCAAGAGGCGGTTGATAATTGGTATCGCCATTGGATAGTCGAAGGATTTACCGCTTTAGAAGCCTATGCCCCCCAAAGCGGCCTATTCGGCGGTGATATGCCCAATTTGGTTGATGTCTGCCTTGTCCCGCAAATATATAATGCACGGCGGTTTAATACCGATTTAAGCGAATTTCCAAAATTGATCCGCATTGATGCGCAATTAAACCAACTGCCTGCATTTCAAAATGCGCATCCGGATATGGTGGAACCAAAATAATGCAAAAGAGTATAATTTATAGCATTTCGGCGATTGCCATGGGCAGTGCCTTAATTTTTCCCGCCCATGCCTCTGAAACAGAGGCGGAAAGGGGCAATGAAATAGTTTTTGCCGACCTGAGGATAAATGTCATCGGAAAATTATACGATGTTGAGGGTATATCCACACATAGCGTAGAAGAAATTGACGTTAGTCAGGACGGTCTTGAAAAAAATCTGTCTCAAATAGCCGGGCTGCAACAATTTAGGCGCAGTGACGCGCGGTCCGCCCATCCGACAAGTCAGGGTATTACCATGCGCGGTCTGGGCGGTAATGCATCGTCGCGCACTTTGTTGATTTTGGATGATGTGCCACAGGCTGATCCCTTTGGCGGGTGGGTGGCATGGCCGGGTTATGATGCGGTAAATTTAGGCCGTATAAAGATATTAAAAGGCGCAGGATTAGTCAGTATGGGGCAGGGCGCAATCGCAGGTGCGGTTGAGCTGGAAAGTCTGCAAGAAAGAGACCATATTGAAGCAAGCCTATCCTATGGCAACGAAAACAGCATAAATGCAAAGGCGTCGCTGAGCCAAAAGGGCTTTTCTGTATCGGGCAGCTATGCACGCGGTGATGGATTTGTCCCCATTAATAAATCCTCGCGGGGTTTAATTGATCGCGGGGCGAAATATGAACAGGCAGGAATTGCCATTCGCCAAGTAGCGCCGCTGAGCGATAAAGTGGAATTACAGGCAAATATGCGTGCCTTTACCGACAATCGTGACCGTGGTTTTCAATTTTCGGATAATGAGAATAGCGGCGTTGACGCCTCCATCCGGTTGGTGGATAAATTTAGCGATTGGCAATGGTCGGCGCTTTCCTATGTTCAAATACGTGATTTTTCAACCCGTTTTGGCAGTGTTGGTGCGGGCCGAAATAGCGTGAATTTGGTGTTGGACCAATATAATGTGCCATCCACTGGATTGGGCGCAAAATTTGAAATTCGCCCTCCATTAAATGATAATGCACAGCTTCGCATTGGCGCAGAATGGCGGCGGACAATTGGCGAAACAAAGGAAAATTTCTTTTTTACCGGACTTACCCCTGCAAGGAACCGTAACGCAGGGGGGCAAAGTGACGTTTTTGGCGCATTTGTCGAGGGTAATGTTAATGTTACGGATGCCCTGTTGATAAGCATTGGCGGCCGTGCGGACCATTGGTCCATGAATAATGGTTTTAGAAAAGAAATAAATATCGCCGACGGCAGCATCCGCAACGATGAAATTTTTGCCGACAGATCGGGGTGGGCGGGTACAGCGCGCGCCGGTTTGGCATATGATGTGACATATGATTTGAAATTTCGAGCATCGGCCTATACCGGTTGGCGGTTGCCCACATTGAATGAGCTTTACCGACCATTTCGCGTGGGCGCAGATGCCACGGCAGCAAATGAGGCATTGCGCCCCGAATATGTAAAGGGCGCGGAATTAGGGCTGGATTATGAAAGGGATAATTTTTCTGTATCTGGCACAATTTTCACCAATAAATTGGATAATGCCATTGCCAATGTGACGATATCAAATGGCCCGGGTAATTTCCCCGGAGTGGGCTTTGTGTCGGGCGCGGGCGTTTATCGGCAAAGACAAAATTTGAAGGCGACACAATCCAATGGTTTAGAAATGAAGGCAGCTTATAATTTTAACAATGTCTCTCTTTCAGCCAATTATGCATATGTAGATGCGGAAATAGAGGCTGTGGGACAATCTGCTGCACTTGATGGATTGCGCCCCGCGCAAGTGCCAAAACATTTTGCCAATGCGCAAATGGAATATGATGGAAATAAGATAGGTGCGTCAATAAATATAAAATATTTGGGAAATCAATTTGATGATGACCAAAATCTGGACCTTTTAAAAGATGCGCTTTCGGTGGATGCCGCCATTAAAATTAATTTATCTAATAATTTAAGGCTTGAGTTTAGTGGCGAAAATCTGTTCAATAAGGAAATACAGGCTGCATATTTGGGCGGCGGTGTTTTTGAAATTGCCACGCCGCGCAGCTATTGGATGACAATCAGATTGGGGGGTATTAAATATGACAAGTAAATTATATTTAGGAAGTTTCCTTCCCTATCAATTATCTATCACTTCCAATGCAGTTAGTGATTTAATCGCGCGCACATATCGCCAGAAATTTGGCCTTAAAATACCCGAATGGCGCGTTATGGCTGTATTGGGTGAGGTTCGGTCAATGACCCAGCGTGAGCTGGTCGAGGCGACACATATGGACAAGGTGATGGTCAACCGCGCGACCAAGGCACTTGGCGAGCGCGGGTTGTTGGAGCGCGCGCCCAATCGATCCGATGGTCGTTCACATCATTTGGCATTAAGCGAAATTGGGCGCGGTTTATATGATGAGATTGTTCCCGCCGCCCTTGCGCTGGAGGTTAGGCTTAGCAATGTGCTTAGCGATACGGAAACCGAACAGCTTACCCAATCGCTTGCCAAATTAAAAACGGCAGCGGAAAAATTAACCCGTTAAACCATTTTGATATTTATGCTGCCTTTTTAGCAGCCATTAAATAATCAATGATTTTTGACAAAGTCGCCTTCATCTCATGGCGATGTGTTACCATGTCAATCATGCCATGGTCCAACAAATATTCTGCGCGTTGAAACCCATTGGGCAATTTTTCGCGGATGGTTTGTTCAATAACACGCTGCCCAGCAAAGCCGATTAAGGCATCAGGTTCGGCAATTTGCACATCGCCCAACATCGCATAGCTTGCCGTGACGCCGCCCGTTGTAGGGTCGGTTAACACCACAATATAGGGCAGGCCTGCATCGCGCAGCATATCAATCGCCACGGTTGAACGCGGCATTTGCATTAAGGATAAAATTCCTTCCTGCATACGTGCGCCGCCAGCAGCGGTAAAAATAACATAGGGGCAATTTGCCTTTATTGCCGCATGAACCGCGTCGATAAATGACTGGCCAACCGACATGCCCATTGATCCGCCCATAAAGGCAAAATCCTGAACGCTTATCACCACATCCTGCCCATCAATTGTGCCCTTGGCAGAGGTCATAGCATCATCGGCATCGGTTTGATGTTTCGCGGCTTTTAATCGGTCCACATATTTTTTGGTGTCTTTAAATTTTAAGGGATCAAGCGCCACGACAGGCGGCTTAATCAATGTCCAATTTGTATCATCAAAAATGGCGGCAAAACGTTCCGCTGCGCCAATGCGGCCATGATGGTCACATTTGGGGCAAACTGATTGATTTTCGACAAATTCTTTTAAAAATATCATCGAGGAGCATTTTTTGCATTTATGCCATAATGTATCGGCGGTTTCCCTCTTGGTAATAAAAGGCATTGAATTGCGAACTTTATCAATCCAGCTCATGGCTTTACTTCCTTGATATTTTTATTGCTTGGGCAAGTGATGCCACATATTCTTGAACAGCGCTAGGCGCATTGCGTCCATGCTGGGCGACAATATCAACAATCGCGCTGCCTACAACCACGCCATCGGCAACTTGGGCGATATTGGCGGCCTGTTCTGGGGTGCGGACGCCAAACCCCACGGCAACCGGCAAATCTGTTCCTGATTTTAACCGCGCAACCGCTTCCTCAATGCTGGCCTGCGCCGCCTGTTGCATGCCGGTAATGCCGGCCACGCTGACATAATATAAAAAACCGCTGGCATTATTTAAAATATTAGGCAGGCGTTTTATATCAGTTGTGGGCGTGGCAAGGCGGATGACGGCGATATTTTGGGCGCGTAATGCATCGCCCAAGCTGTCATCCTCCTCCACCGGAATATCAACACAAATAACACCGTCAACGCCGCTTTTTACACATGCATTGGCGAACCATTCAGGCCCCCTGATGGTCATGGGGTTGGCATATCCCATCAGGATGAGGGGGATGGATGGATGGCGGGCGCGAAAATCGGCCGCAATTTGCAAAACATCGGCTGTTTTTGTGCCTGCGGCAAGGCTGCGAATATTTGCGGCCTGAATCGCGGGACCATCGGCCATTGGGTCGGTAAAGGGCATCCCCAATTCGATTATATCTGCGCCGCCTGCGACTAAGGCGTCAAGTATGGCCGGCGTGTCGGCCACCGAAGGATCACCAGCTGTTATGAAGGTGATGAGCGCGGCTCTATCATTTGGAAATGAATTTGAAAGACGGGTCATATTTTTGTCCCCAATGCCTCAGCCACGGTGAAAATATCCTTGTCCCCACGGCCACATAAATTGGCAAGAATGATTTTATCCTTGTCCATTTTTACCGCTTCACGCGCAACCGCGGCTATGGCGTGGCTTGGCTCTAATGCAGGGATTATCCCTTCTGTCCGGCAAAGCAATTGAAACGCATCCAAAGCCTCTTTATCAGTGACGCTGTCATAACGCACACGGCCGCTTTCTTTTAACCAGCTATGCTCTGGCCCAATTCCTGGATAATCCAAACCCGCGCTTATTGAATGAGCTTCGGCTATTTGGCCATCATCATCCTGTAATAAATAGGTTTTATTGCCATGTAATATGCCGGGTTTTCCGCCCGCAAGGCTGGCGGCATGTTGTTTGTCAAGCCCGTGGCCTGCGGCCTCAATGCCCAACATGTCAACATCCTTATCATCCAAAAAAGGGTGGAATAGACCAATGGCATTGCTGCCTCCGCCAATTGCCGCGACCAATAAATCGGGCAGGCGGTTAATACGCGATAGCATTTGGGCGCGGGCTTCTTTGCCAATCACGCTTTGAAAATCGCGCACCAATTCGGGATAGGGATGCGGGCCAGCTGCTGTGCCGATAATGTAAAAAGTATCATGAACATGGGCGACCCAATGGCGCAAAGCCTCATTCATTGCATCTTTTAATGTTGCCGCGCCAGATGTAACGGGAACAACCTCTGCCCCCAATAATTTCATGCGGAAAACATTTGGTTGCTGGCGGGAAACATCTGTTGCGCCCATGAAAATGGTGCAGGGTAGGCCAAATCTTGCGCAAACGGTGGCGGTGGCCACGCCATGTTGTCCTGCGCCGGTTTCAGCAATGATACGGGTTTTCCCCATGCGCATGGCCAATAAAATCTGCCCCACACAATTATTTATTTTATGGGCGCCAGTATGGTTTAATTCGTCACGTTTGAACCAGATTTGTGCGCCTTTGCCCGTGGGGGCGTCCATACGCAATGCTTCGGTTAATCCTTCTGCATAATAAAGCGGGGAAGGGCGGCCTACATAATTGGCCAGCAAATCATCAAATTGCGCCGCAAATGCAGGGTCGGATTGTGCCGCGCGATATTCGCGTTCCAAATCAAGGATAAGCGGCATGAGCGTTTCGGCAACATAACGTCCACCAAATTGACCAAAATGGCCACGTTCATCGGGTTGGTTTTTAAAACTATTTGGAGTTGTCTCAGTCACTATTTTGCTCTTTATCAAATGAATGAACCGCTTGGCAGAACTGTCTTATCTTGTCCATATCCTTCTTGCCCGGTTCGCTTTCCACGCCAGAGGATATATCAACCATTGGGGCATTGGTTTGCATCAGGGCAGTAATGATATTATCCAAATTTAAACCTCCGGCAAGCGCCCAAGGGATTTGATGGTCGAAGCCCGAAATTAAGCCCCAATCAAAACTTGTGCCTGTTCCGCCAGGTAAAGCGACGGCAGGGGCATCATATAAAATCCTGTCCACCGCATCATCATAATCCAAGCTGCGCTGTAATGTTTGTGGTCCTTGCACGCCCAATGCCTTCCACAACTCCGCAGGAATGGCTTTATGCACCAATGCCAACCATTCGGGGGTTTCCGTGCCATGAAATTGGATTATATCTGGTTGTATTTGTTGATAGGCCTCTGCTGTTAAACGTGGGTCGGCATTGACCAATAATAAGACGGTTTTTATGCGACCCGCGGCATATTGGCGAAGCTGCGCCGCGCGTGGTAAATCAACATGGCGGGGGCTTTTTTCAAAATGGACAAGGCCAATATGGCTCGCCCCCGCGTCAATAGCAACATCGATGCTTTCTTCGGTCGAAAGACCGCAAATTTTAATCAATCTAGACATATTTGGATTTATAAACTTCCCACAATGGCCCGTGCGGCTTCGTCGGGATTTTCTGCCGCGCTAATCGGGCGGCCAATGACCAGAATGGATGCGCCATCATCGCGAGCCTGTCTTGGCGTTACAATTCGTTTTTGGTCGCCAACCGCGCTTCCTGCAGGGCGCAGGCCCGGCACAACAAAAAATCCATCCTTCCATCTTTGATGGGCGGTCTTTACCTCTTGGCCTGAACAAACAATGCCGTCCAGCCCTGCCTCACTTGCCAAATCGGCAAGGCGGCGAACCTGATCATGTGGATTATCCTCTACACCAACACGGTTTAGGTCATGGTCATCCATGCTGGTCAATACGGTGACACCCACAACCTTTATATTTGAACCCGCTGCGGCCTTTGCATCTTCCATCATTGCGCGGCCACCCGATGCATGAACGGTTAATATTGCCGCGGACAACATATTTAATGATTGCACTGCCTTTGCCACCGTATTGGGAATATCATGCAATTTTAAATCAAGGAAAATAGGCAGACCAATTTTGCCCATTTCATGAACACCATGATGGCCATTGGCACAAAAAAATTCCAACCCCAATTTTATCCCGCCAATATGGTTTTTTGCCGAATTGGCCAATGCCTGTGCATTGTCAAGATAGGGTGTATCAATGGCCAGATAAATGGGGTTAGACATAATAAACCTTCATCAATATTTTGAGTATGAATATTTTGGTATAAATATTTCGGCATTATCAAATGGGGAAAGACTCGGCCCTTCACCTTATGACAATAGGCCATTTTGCTGATAAAGTTAAGCAGACTGTTTCAAAACCAAATCAGCCGCCAATTTTACGCCGCAAAAACATGTTTATTTTCCAAAAACACGGGCAAAAATGGTGTCCACATGTTTGAAATGATAATCAAGGTTGAACCGTTCTGCGATTTCTTCCGCGCTCATCTTTGCGCTGACATCAGCGTCATTTTGCAATAATGATAATAGGGATAGCTGGCCATCGGATTCCCAAACCTTCATCGCATTACGCTGCACAATGCGATATGCGTCTTCGCGGCTAATCCCAGCTTGGGTAAGGGCAAGTAAAACGCGCTGCGAATGGACAAGCCCGCCCATACGGTCCAAATTCTTTTGCATTCTTTCGGGATAGATAAGCAGCTTTTCAATAACACCGGTTAAACGTGCCAAGGCAAAGTCCAAAGTTATGGTGGCATCAGGTCCGATATAGCGTTCGACCGAGCTGTGCGAAATATCGCGTTCATGCCACAAAGCTACATTTTCCATCGCTGGCAAACAATAGCTGCGGACCATACGGGCAAGGCCGGTCAGATTTTCGGTCAAAATGGGGTTGCGTTTATGCGGCATCGCGCTTGAACCTTTTTGTCCGGGGGAGAAATATTCTTCTGCTTCCAATACCTCGGTGCGTTGTAAATGGCGCACCTCGGTGGCCAATCGTTCAATCGAAGATGCAATAATGGCCAAGGCTGCAAAATAAGCGGCATGACGGTCACGCGGGATTACCTGTGTTGAGACAGGCTCAATGTCCAATCCCATTTTTTCGGCTACATAAGCCTCAACCCGTGGGTCAATATTGGCAAAAGTGCCCACCGCGCCAGAAATGGCGCAGGTTGCAATTTCTTTGCGTGCGGCGATAAGGCGCTCTTTCCCGCGTGCAAATTCGGCATATGCTTGGGCTAATTTTAGGCCAAATGTCACGGGTTCAGCATGAATACCGTGGCTGCGTCCGATTGTAGGGGTATATTTATGTTCCTCGGCCCGTTTTTTGATACTGGCGAGCAATTTGTCCATATCATCCAATAATATATCGGTGGCCCGCACAAGCTGCACGGAAAGGCAGGTGTCCAACACATCGCTGCTGGTCATGCCTTGATGCATGAAACGGGCCTCATCGCCCACATGTTCGGCAACATTGGTAAGGAATGCGATGACATCATGCTTCACCTCTGCCTCAATGGCATCGATACGTTCCACCTCAAACTTGCCGCGCTCCCAAATGGCCTTTGCTGCAGCCTTCGGAACGACACCCAAATCGGCCAAGGCATCGGTTGCATGCGCCTCAATTTCGAACCAGATTTGAAATTTTGATTCAGGCTCCCAAATTGCGGACATTTCGGGACGGGAATAGCGTGGGACCATGACTGTTTCCAATTCTGATAAATTTTATGATGTTGAAAAGCCGCTAGCAGATGCGGGCACGTATAAAAAGAGGTTAGATAGAGAAAATTTTGCCTATTTCTAAATTAAGCCAGCAGATTTCATGCTGAAATGGCCCTTGCTGCTAATGATAATATGATCATGAACAGCAATGCCCAATTTTTGCCCAGCAATGATGATATCTTTGGTAATATTTATATCTTGTTTTGATGGGCTAAAATCCCCGCTGGGATGGTTATGAACAATGATAATTGCCGCCGCGCTCAGCTCAATGGCCTTGCGAATAACTTCTCTGGTATAAATGGCGGCTTGGTCAATACTGCCATCGCCGGTCATTTCATCGCGGATGAGCATATTTTTGGTGTTCAGATATAATATCCGTACCCGCTCCACTTCCAAATGCGCCATATCAGCGCGCAGATAATCCAATACGGATTGCCAGCTTGCCAGAACGGGCCGGGTCTTTAACGGTTCTTTTAATAAACGAAGGGCCGCCGCCTGCACAATTTTCAATGCGGCAGTGCTGGTTTCTCCCATGCCCTGATATGCCATTAACTTATCGCTATTTGCGGTTAATAATCCTGTTAAGCCGCCAAAATCATATAATAATGATTTCGCCAGCGCCTTGGTGTCGCGGCGCGGAATGGCAAGGGCCAGCAGATATTCAATCAATTCATAATCTTGTAATGCATTCCCTCCATTTTCTAGCAATCTTGTCCGCAATCTTTGCCTATGTCCCTGTCCATTGTGCGATGCGCTTTTATTTATATTATTTGCTTTTACCTCCTCCTTTGCAGGGGCATTTTCTTTTATTGGAGGATTAAGCACATCATTTGTCATGGAAAAATAAGCTCCTATAATTTCTTACTCTTATAAATTGAATAAAATATATCCAGTTACAAGCAGATAATTTTATGTCGCCAATAAACTCAATTTACAGCAATATTTATACATTTGGGCAATAATCAATTGCAACTTTGTCCAAAATCCAGCATTTTGAACAATATGGCCGATCAAAAATTTATTCCCAATAAAATAAAGAGAAAAAAGCGGCGCTTAATATATTTAGGAGCGGCATTGCTAACCGGCAGTTTGGTTAGCTATGCTTGGACCCAGCGGATTAACATTACCAATCATTATGTGCAAAAAGAGATGGAGCGATTGGATGTTAAGGGCAGTTATGAAATTGGTGATTTTGGATTTCGTTCTCAAACCATTAAAAATATTATTTTGGGCGACCCCAATCGGCCGGATTTTACGGCAAAAGAAGTGCAGCTTGAATGGGCGATAGATTTTGGCGGCCCTAAATTACGTAAAATATATGCCCATGATATTTTTATTCGCGGCAAATATGAAAATGAAAAGCTTAGCTTTGGTGAATTGGACAAATTTTCGGCCAGCAGCAGTGATGAGGCATTTGCCTTGCCCAACATATATGCCCACATCACAAATGGTAAAATGGCGCTGTCATCACCCTATGGCAATGTTGATGCAAAATTTTCGGGCAAGGGAAATGTGCAGCAATATTTTGTGGGACAGATTTCGGCCCATTTACCCAAGGGACAGGTAAATGGATGCACCATCGGATCGCTTCGGTTAAACTCACAAATTGAATTACAACAATCCGCGCCGATATTAAACGGACCCATAAAAATTGCCTCAATAAACTGTGCTACGCAAAATATATTGCTTTCCAATATCGTCTTAAATGGACAGACGTCATTGTCCAATGATTTTAAAAGCATAAAGGTGGACCAGAAACTCGCCCTTGGCACATATAAATATGGTGATTTTTCGGGCCGAAATGTGGATGGCCGATTTGATGGTAATGTAAGTTTAAACGGCGGCACATCGGCCGGCGATGGAAATATTATCATCAATGGGGGCAGTTTTTCGGGGCAGGGGGTGCAAATTGCCATGCTGTCGGCCAATGCAGCGGTTAAATATTCTAATAATGATAATCGCTGGCAATTGGTCAGTAATGGCAAAATGGCAGGTCAAAATATAAATTATCAAAATATTGCTGGGATTGCATCTCCATTGCAAAAAATGGGGAAAGAGGGAGCTTTGCCTGTTTCTCCATTATTGGAAAAATTGGGCGGCGCGATTGAAAAAGCAGGCAGAAATTTTCAGGCAAATAGCAAATTTTCCATGGAAATAGATGGCAATAATTACCAAATATATGCTGAGGATTTTAAATTATCGTCGAAAAGCGGCGCGACATTATATGCATTACATCCTTTTTCAATTGGCGCTGCGGATGGCAAAGATAATATCTCGCCTATCAGGGCGCGGCTATATGGCGGCGGGCTTCCCGAATTTAGGATAGCTGCACAAGCAAATGGCGGCAATTCTTGGCGCATTACCGCGGATATGATGCCATATCAACATGGGGAGGCGTCGCTTTCGCTTGATCGGATAAGCGCAAAATCAATAAATGGTAAGGATTGGACCTTTGCATCGCAAATTCTGTTATCTGGGCCATTATCATCGGGATATATTAAGGATTTGCGAACAGAAATTGACGGCACATATTCGCAAAAATATGGACTATCGGCCCTGAAATCTTGCCGCAAAATTGCCTTTAAATCATTTATATTTGACGCGCTTTCATTAAATGCGGCGCAGTTTAATATATGTGGGCAGGGTAAAACGCCCATTTATAATAATGGCAATATTGCGCTTAACATGCCTGCTTTGTCGCTGTCGGGTAAAATGGGGGATGCGCCGATTAAGCTGCAATCTGGACCAGTAAATTATTCGGCAGTTTCCGGCTTTGCTTTAAATAATATCATGGCAAGCATTGGCGAAGACGGTGCAAAATCACAAATTAACGCGGCAAGTTTAACGGGCCAAATAAATATTGATGGCATATATGGGCGGATGGAAAATGCCGCTGCAAATATTGTTAATGTGCCATTGGATATGCAGGAAATTATGGCTGATTGGCAGTTTAAGAATAATATTTTATCCTTAAATGGTCAAATGCTGGTCAAGGATCAATCAAATCAGGCCCGTTTTAAACCATTAAAAGCAACCAACATAAATGCAGAGTTAAACGATAATATATTTTATGCCTTAATGGATATAAATGAGCCAAGCACAAATATTAAAATTGCCGATGTTGATTTAATGCATTCGCTTTCAAATGCAGATGGGCGTGCTCTTTTTTCATTAAATGACATTAAATTTGACGATAAATTTCAACCTGAATTATTAACGGACATGGTGTTGGGCGTGGTGGCAAATGTTAATGGCGTGGTAGAGGGCAATGGACAGATAAATTGGAATAGTGACGGGGTTTTAAGCAATGGCAGGTTTAAGACCGATAATATGTCACTTGCCGCTGCATTTGGCCCTGTTGAGGCGCTGCAGGGGGAGGTTATTTTTGATGATCTGTTGAATTTAGAGAGCAGGCCAGGGCAGATATTAAAATTGGGTTCGGTTAATCCGGGTATAGAGGCGTTGAACGGGTTGATAAAATATCAATTAAAGGCCGATCAAACGGTGGTAATAGAGGGCGGATCATGGCCATTTGCTGGCGGCACATTAATTTTAGAGCCGACCGTGTGGGATTTGAGCGCAAAGAGGGCAAGACATTTAAATTTCACCGTTCGCGGGGTAGATGCAGCATTATTTTTACAGCAATTTGAATTAAGTAATCTTTCCGCAACGGGTAAGTTTAACGGCAATTTACCAATGGTTTTTGATGCCAGTGGCGGGCGCATTGTTGGTGGACAGTTGGAATCTGATGAAAATGGCGGCACTATCGCTTATTTGGGGGCATTAAGTTATGAGGATTTAAGCCCCTATGCCAATTATGCTTTTGAAATGTTAAAGTCATTAAAATATGATAATTTGACAATTGGTATGAACGGAGATTTGGCTGGTGAAATTATTACGGTGGTGAATTTTACGGGCTTAAAACAGGGCGATGGCGCAAAAACAAATTTCATCACCCGGCAAATTGCAAAGATACCGATTATCTTCAAAATGAGGATAGAGGCGGAGTTCCTACAATTATTTAGCTCTGTTCGGGGATTTTATGATCCAGAGCCGCTAACCGCCGCGAATATGAGAGCTATTTTGGAGAAGCAAAAAGAATTAGAAGAAATTGAAAAGGCAAAAGAGGGTGAAGAAAAAAATGAACAGTCGGTTCAGCAAAATGAAAGCGGGGATGGGTTATGAATAAATTTGTAAGAAAAGGGCGGATGCGCGATTCGGTTTTAAGGAATGTGAAAATTACCTTTTTATCAATTTCGCTACTCTCTTTAACCAATTGTGTTCAAATCGCCGCGCCGGATAAACCCATTGTGATCGAATTGAACATAAAAATTGAACAAAGTGTGGTGTTAAGAATTGATGGCGCAGTTAAACAAGCCATTGAAGAAAATGCAGGGATTTTTTAAAATGCGTAAATTAGGAACTATTATTTCAGCTTTTGCCCTTTTGGCGACTAGCTCAATTGCCGTTGCACAGCGTGATCCCGCCTATCAATCGGCGCGCGATTCCCAAATAATTGGTGAAAAAATGGATGGCTATCTTGGCTTTGTGTCAAATCCCAGCCCGTCGGTGAAGGCTTTGGTTGATGATTTGAACATTAAGCGTAAGGCAGTTTACACCGAAGAGGCAAAGCAAGGGCGCACATCGGTTGAAAATGCTGCTTTTGCTGGCGGTTGTAATAATATTAAACGCACACAGCAGGGCGAAATGTATCAAGGCCCGGATGGAAGCTGGAAAGTGCGCGGGGCTTCTGCGCCGCTGCTTGATTCGAAATGTGTGCAATAATCTATGCTTCTGTCATGTCAATTTAGGCATGAAGTTAAATCTGTGATATGGGCGGCCCTTTAAAAGGCCGCCTTTTTGCTATAAAAGCTCTATAAAAATTCATGGATATAAATAAGTTGTTCGCCGATGCAGCATGGATGTTGACTTGCGCGGCATGCTCACCTAAACGGGCCGCGCCTTGGCGGGTTTAATGTCGATATAAAGGCGCACTAAATAGTCTTTTGACAGATGGAGCGAAATTATGCCGAAATTGGATTCGTCACCGGACACTGAAAATGATGATGCTAAGATTGAAGCGTTAAAAAAACGCATCGCAGCGGCGGATCAACAGGAAAGTGAACGGACAGCAAAAGGTCGGCCTGTGGTGGATGAAAATTACCACAAGGGCAATAGGGTGCTGGCTGACTTAATTGCTGGAATTGGCGGTGGTGCGTTAATAGGCTGGTTTTTGGACCGGTTTTTTGCTACCTCGCCTTGGCTGATGTTGGTGTTTCTCTTTATGGGGATAATTGTCGCCTTCAGAAATATTATAAAGAATAGCGGGAATATAGGGCAATAATGCTCTTTCCCTTATAATTAGCGGGGTTCGTTACGTGGCTGGCGAAGAAGGTAAAGTAGATCCAATGCACCAATTTGAGGTGCAAACTATTTTTGACGGTTTCACTGTTGCAGGACATCAAATTGCGGTTACGAATAGCGCGATTTGGATGATCGCTACATTTGTCGCAATTTGGGTTTTCATGCTGGGCGGTATGAAGCGCGATTTGGTGCCTGGCCGTTGGCAGGTCATGGTTGAGAGCTTTACGGGCTTTATCGATAATATGATGGTCGCCAATATCGGCGAAGCAGGGCGTAAATATGCGCCTTATATCTTCTCGCTCTTTATGTTCATATTATTTGCCAACCTATTGGGATTATTGCCATTTGGAGTGGTTGGCGTTCATCCGTTTACAATTACTAGCCATTTGACAGTGACCGCCGTTTTGGCCGTGATTAGCTTTTTAATCGTGCTGATTGTTGGTTTTTGGAAGCATAAACTGCATTTCTTTTCTTTATTCGTGCCAGAGGGTGCGCCATTGCCAATGGTGTTATTCCTTTTCCCGATTGAATTATTTTCATTTGCGGTTCGTCCTTTCAGCTTAGCATTGCGTTTGTTCGTTGCGATGACCGCAGGGCATATTTTGTTAAAGGTTTTGGCCGGATTTATTATCAGCAGTACCAATGCTGGCGCCGAATATGGTGTGTTGGTTGGTATTCCATCTTTACTCTTGATGGTTGGTATCAGCGCTCTTGAGCTGCTGGTTGCTGCAATTCAAGCATATGTTTTTGCATTATTAACATCTTTATATATTAATGATGCGGAAAATCTTCACTAAATATCATATTTTTAACTAAGGAGTTTTAATCATGGACGCAGAAGCAGCAAAGCTATTAGGTGCCGGTTTCGCAGCAATTGGTGCGGGTATTGCCGCATTGGGTGTGGGTAATATTTTTGGCAGTTTCTTGGAAGGCGCATTGCGTAACCCATCAGCAGCAGACAGCCAACAAGGTCGTTTGTTCATTGGTTTTGCGGCGGCGGAACTTTTGGGTCTGTTGGCATTTGTTGTCGCAGTTCTTTTGATCTTCGCTTAATAAATTAAATATATATGCGGCTCGCCAATATGCGGGCCGCATCATATTTTTTGCCAATTCTTATTTTTAAGAAAGTAGAGCCATGCCACAAATTGCTCAAATAATGGATACTTATGCTTCACAGTTTTTTTGGCTGTTGTTGACATTTGGTCTGACATTTTTTGTCATCGGGATGGGGATGTTTCCTAAAGTTCAAGGTACAGTTATGTTGCGCGATGCCAAAATCCGTGAGGATTTGGACATGGCGAAGCGTGCCAATGAAACCGCCGATAGATATGAGGAAGAATATCGCCGTCAATCTATAGCGGACCGGGAAAAGGCAAAATCTGTTGTGGTTGAAGCAAAGGTTCAGGCCGATGCAGATCGTGCGCAGAAAATTGCAAAAATTGATGCGGAATTGGATGTCAAAATGGCAACAGCCGAAGCAGAAATTTCGCAAAAAGTGCAGGCAGCATTAAATGATATTGAGGTTGAGGCAGCCAGCCTGACCGGAGATATTGTTGCGAAATTGACCAATGCGAAAATTGGCGCGGCTGAAATCACAAAATATGTAAAGGCAGCATCATAATGTCTGAAACAATTTTCTCTATTTTGGCGGATGCCGCCTCTACAACTGCTGTGCATGCAGAACCCACCGCCTTGGGCTTAACCGCGACGGCATGGGTTTCGATTTCAATGCTATTATTAATTGGTATTTTCGTGTGGAAGAAAGTGCCAGCTTTAATCACATCTGGTTTGGACAAGAAAATTGCGGAAATTAAATCGCAATTAGAAGAAGCGGAAACGCTTCGTGCTGAGGCAGAGGCGTTGAAGGATAAATATGCAGCTCGTATGTCCGGTGCGCAGGATGAGGCAGATGCGCTTATCGCGCAAGCAAAGGCAGAAGCCGATGATCTTTTGACCAAGGCAAATGCAGATACGGCGGCGTTAATCGCACGGCGTAAGTCAATGGCCGAGGATAAAATCAATGCAGCCCAATTGGCCGCGATTAGCGATTTAAAGGCGAAGGTTTCGCAAGTCGCTATTAACGCAGCCAGCAATGCAATTGCCGCAAAGCATGATGCGACAGCGGATAAGGATTTGGTAGAAAAGGCAATTAACTCTATCAATTAATCTTTGTTTATATTGATAATGATTAAGCCGTGCACTTTGCGCGGCTTTTTTATTACGCCTCTTATTCTTAATAATCCCTCACCATTTTTTGTAAAAATAAGAAAATGATCGTTAGAGCCATCTTGTTTTTTGCTTTTGACAGGCAAATGGCTATCTATATTTTATGTCCACGCCTGACTCGCCCGATCGTTTCCTTGAGGATAAAGCTGCCTATGCGGTAAAGGGGTCAGAGCGCCCTGATTTACAATTGGGCGTCAAAACCATTTTGGGGGCATTAAAAACATTTCCTGAAAAGCCGGGTGTTTATCGGATGGTTGATGCGCGGGGCGATGTTTTATATGTGGGCAAGGCGCGATCATTAAAAAAACGGGTTGCAAATTATACATTGCCGCAGCGGTTAAGTCAGCGGTTACAAAGGATGATTTCGCAAACAAGAAATATGGTCGTGGTTACCACTGGCAGCGAGGCCGAGGCGTTATTATTAGAGGCGCAGCTGATAAAAAGATATCGCCCGCCCTATAATGTGTTGCTGCGCGATGATAAAAGCTTCCCCTATATTTTGCTGCGACAGGATCATGATTTTGCCCGTATCCAAAAACATCGCGGGGCAAGACGTGCCAAGGGTAAATATTATGGCCCATTTGCCAGCGCAGGGTCGGTTGGCCGGACATTAAACGCACTGCAGAAAATGTTTTTATTACGCAGCTGCACCGATAGCTATTTTAACAATCGGTCCAGACCATGTCTGCTATATCAAATTAACCGTTGTTCCGCGCCATGTGTTGGCCGCATCAGCCAAGAGGATTATGGCGTTTTAATGAAGGATGCGCAGGATTTTCTAGAAGGGAAATCCATCAATGTGCAAAAAAAATTGGGCGCAGAAATGCAGGCGGCTTCTGATAATATGGATTTTGAGCTGGCGGCTATATTGCGTGATAGGTTGAAGGCACTTACCTTTATTCAAGGGTCACAGGCCATTAATAGTGGCGGGTTGTCAGATGCGGATATATTTGCCCTTTGCGAAAAGGGTGGGCAAATTTGTATACAGGCATTTTTCATACGTGCAGGGCAAAATTGGGGGCATCGAAGCTTCTTTCCCGCGCAGGTAAAGGATGTGCCGGTGGAGGAGGTTTTTACCGCTTTTCTGTTGCAATTTTACGATGCTGTCCCGCCCGCCCGGCATATATTGCTTGACCGTGAAATATCCGAAGTTGAATTGGTGGCGGCTGCATTAGAAAGCCGTCATGAGAGTAAAGTAGAAATTTCCGTACCGCAAAGAGGCGAAAAGGCAAAGCTGGTCAAACAGGCAGTGCGCAATGCAGAGGAGAGTTTGGTCCGCAAGCAGGCAGAATCTGCTTCGCAAACACGAAATTTACAAGAAATTACGGAACTTTTTGAATTGGATGATATTCCGCAACGAATTGAAATATATGATAATAGCCATATACAGGGCGCACATGCTTTGGGCGCGATGGTGGTTGCCGGACCAGAGGGTTTTCGCAAAAATGAATATCGTAAATTTAATATAAAAGCCGAAGATACAGTTGGCGGTGATGATTTTGCGATGATGCGAGAGGTGATGAAGCGCCGATTTACCCGATTATTAAAGGAGCAATCACCATTAAATGATGAAGGTGAGCGCGATGAAGATTGGCCCGATTTATTGTTAATCGATGGCGGGAAGGGACAGATTAGCTCGGTCATGCAGATTTTAACCGAATTGGAGTTGGACAATATCGCGGTTATCGGGATTTCGAAAGGGCCAGACCGGAATGCGGGCCGTGAAATCATGCATTTTCCTGATGGGCGGGAGGCTATGTTGCCAATGAACAGCGCGGCATTATTTTATCTGCAGCGATTGCGTGATGAGGCGCATAGATTTGCCATTGGCGCACATCGACAAAAACGTAAAAAGGCAATATCCGCCAATCCATTGGATGAAATTCCCGGCATTGGTCCGGCACGTAAAAAGGCACTGTTAATGCATTTTGGTTCGGCCAAGGCAGTGCGAAATGCCAGTTTGGATGATTTGCAACGCGCACCAGGAGTGTCGGTGGCGATGGCGCAAAATATTTATGATTTTTTCCATCCAAATTGATATGCCTACATCATGTTCCATCTTTCATGCCATGCCATTATTTGTTCGGTGCTGCACCATGGGGAAAATGGCGCGATAGTTCGGGTGTTGACCGAAGAAGAAGGGTTGATTGCCGCCTATGTTCGCGGGGCAAGATCCACCAGAATGCGGCCCATTTTAATTCCCACCAATATTGTTCAGGCGGACATACGCGCCCGAAATGATAGCGGCATGCCCAGTATGACCGTGGAGTTATTGGAAAGCAGAGGGCCATGGATAAACGAGCCTTTGGCTGCATCGGCGTTAAGTTGGTCCAGCGCGCTGGTCGCCACGGCTTTGCCCGAACATAATCCCTATCCGCGCATTAAATTTGCATTTGATGCATTATTAAGCGCGATTTGCCATGCACCATCGGCGCGCAGATGGGCGGTCGCGATGGTCAAATTTGAAAAATTATTATTGAATGAAGTTGGCTTTGGTTTGGATTTGTCGCAATGTGCGGTGACATCTATTTGCGATGATTTATTATATGTCAGCCCCAAAACAGGACGCGCTGTGTCACAATATGCCGCGAAAGGCCGGGAACATTTATTATTGCCATTGCCCGAATTTTTGATGGATGATCAAATAACCCAACCAGATTGGAGCGAGATTATGAACGGATTTACCCTAACCGGTCACTTTATTCGGCGATTTGTGGAGGAAGAAAAGGCAAAATCTGTATTTTCTGAAAGGGAAATGTTGATTTCTCGGTTAAACCGCGCAATTGCCTAAATTACATATTAGAAATAGATGGGATATATGGTGAGCCAAATTGCATTATTAGCCGGAGACGGCATTGGTATCGAAATTATGGCAGAGGCGGAAAAGCTGTTGCGTGCATTGGACATTAAGGGATTAAGCCTTATCCATGCTGATTGCGGCGGCACAGCATATCATAAACATGGACACCCCTTGCCCAAGGCGACATTGGATATCGCAAAAAATAGCGACGCCATATTATTTGGTGCGGTGGGCGATCCGTCATGCGACAATCTTGACCGTCATTTGCGTCCTGAACAAGCTGTTTTGGGGTTGCGATCGGAATTGGGCCTGTTTGCCAATTTGCGTCCCGCGAAAATGATGTCGGGGATGGAGGGTAGCTCCTCTCTACGCGCCAATATTTCCCAAAATATTGATATGTTGATTGTCCGTGAATTAAATGGCGATGTTTATTTTGGTGAAAAGGGAATGCGCCAAACCGATACGGGTCTGCGTCAGGGATATGACATTATGTCATATGATGAAGATGAGGTGAGGCGTATCGCCCATGTGGGTTTTAAGGCGGCGCAAGGACGTCAGGGTAAATTATGTTCGGTTGATAAGGCCAATGTGCTGGAAACATCACAATTATGGCGTGATGTGGTGATAGAGGTTGCGGCGGAATATCCCGATGTCGAATTGTCGCACATGTATGTCGATAATGCGGCGATGCAAATGGTAAAGGCGCCGGGGCAATTTGATGTTATACTGACCGGAAATTTATTTGGTGATATTTTGTCCGATTTGGCCAGCATGTGTGTCGGTTCAATTGGGCTGCTTGCCTCTGCATCCCTATCACAGGGGCGTTTGGGTTTATATGAACCCATTCATGGCAGTGCGCCGGATATTGCGGGGCAACAAATTGCCAATCCATTGGCGATGATTTTGTCGACAGCGATGATGTTTCGCCATAGTTTAGACAATGAAGAAATAGCCGCAAAAATTGAACAGGCGGTGGCAAAAACATTGGCGGATAATATTTTGGGACGCGATTTGGGCGGTTTGGCCAGCACCAGTGAAATTGGAGATGCGGTAATTGCCCGTCTTTGACATCGCCCATTATGACGAAATATATGATGATTAAGGTTTTAAGATAATGAAGCAAAAAACAGGACAAGACCGCAATATTACCGCCAATTGGCATCCCGATACTCAGGCAATTCGCGCAGGAACGATGCGCAGTGAATTTGGCGAGACATCAGAGGCGTTATTTTTAACATCAGGATATTGTTATGACAAAGCAGGGGATGCCGCCGCGCGCTTTGCCGGAGAGCAAGAGGGCATGACCTATAGCCGTCTGCAAAATCCTACGGTGCAAATGTTGGAAGAACGGATTGCGTTGATGGACGGGGCAGAGGCGTGCCGCGCCACCGCATCAGGCATGGCGGCGATGAGCACCGCGCTGCTTTGTCAGTTACAGGCGGGTGATCATGTGGTGGCCAGCCGTTCATTATTTGGTTCATGCCGCTGGTTAATTGATAATCTATTGCCCAAATTTGGCATTGAAACGACCGTCATAAATGGCTTGGAATTGGAAAATTGGGAGGCGGCGAGCAAGCCAAATACCAAAATATATTTTTTCGAAACGCCGGCAAACCCCACAATGGAGGTTTTCGACATTCGTAAAATTTGTGCGCTTGCCAAATCAAAGGGTATAACCAGCGTGGTGGATAATGCCTTTGCCACGGCCTCTTTACAACGGCCTATAGAGTTGGGCGCGGATGTTGTTGCATATAGTGCAACAAAAATGATGGACGGGCAGGGCCGCGTCCTTGCCGGTGCGGTTTGCGGCAGCGAAGAATATATCAATGAAATATTATTGCCATTCCACCGCAATACTGGCCCGACCATATCGCCATTTAACGCATGGGTCGTGTTAAAGGGGTTGGAAACATTGTCCCTGCGCATTAACCGCCAATCGGATAATGCATATGAAGTGGCAAAATTTTTGCAAAGCCGTGTCGAACAAGTCATGTATCCAGGATTGCAAAGCGATATCGGCCATGAATTGGCGATGAGCCAGATGGACAAAGCAGGCCCAATTTTTTCTTTCAAAGTGGGTGGGGGACGCGCGCGGGCACATGCCATTTTGGATGCTTTGGAATTGGTGGATATTAGCAATAATATTGGCGATAGCCGTTCTTTAATGACCCATCCATGCAGCACTACACATAGCGGCATGAGCGAAGAAGCGCGAAATGAAGTGGGCATAACAGAGGATATGATCCGCATAAATGTTGGGTTGGAGCATGCGGGGGATTTAATCGCCGATCTTGATCAGGCATTGCATAAAGCAGGAATTGCATGAGTAATTTTGGGGTCTTTTTCAAATATTGGGCGGAAAGTGATGGCATCATCATAAGAGCAGCGCCAAATTTCCTGCCTGCCCAATCAAAGATTGAGCAAGGGCGGTGGTTTTGGTCCTATCATATCCGTATTGAAAATAGCTCTGACCAAAATGTGCAATTATTGACCCGCCATTGGATAATCACCGATGGCCGTGCTAATGTAACCAATGTCGATGGCGAGGGTGTGGTTGGTGAGCAGCCCGTTATTAAACCGGGCGGTGCGCATGATTATGTCTCTGGCTGTCCCTTGGCAACACCTACGGGGTCAATGCAGGGCCAATTTAGGATGCGGCGCGAAGATGGCAGTTATTTTTTGGCGCAAATCCCAAAATTCAACCTTATTGCGCCTGCATCTGCGAAATAAGGGGATGGTGAGATGAAACGGACATTATTACCTTTAAATGCGCTTCGTGTTTTTGATGCTGCTGCGCGGCATTTATCCTTTACCAAGGCGGCAGAGGAACTTGCCGTAACTCCGGCAGCTGTGGGACAGCAAATTCGCGCATTAGAAGATTTATTAGGCGTTATATTGTTTAAGCGGGCGACCAAGGGGTTGGAGCTTACCGATGAGGCTATATCGGGGCTTGATGCGCTGCGCAGTGGTTTTTTAATGTTCGAGGAGTCTGTGCGTGCGATACAGGCAAAGCAATCATCAAATCATATTGCCATTTCCGCCACCCATGAAGTGACCGCCAAATGGTTAGCGCCAAAATTGGCTCAATATCAAGGTGAATTCGGCGACATTATTTTCCATTTGGTGACGCATGAAGACGCGCCGGATTTTACCGAGGCAAATATTGATATTGCCATTCATTTGGCGGCAGAAATTCATGAATATGAACATGTGAAGATTGCTCCATGTGATTTTGTAAAAATTACTGGTAAAAATTCAACCAATAACCAATTTATCTGTTGGACAGGCTCTCCTCTATCTAAAGATAGTACGGCATTATCATTTTGTAATGCAGGACTTGCCATAGATGCGGTTAAAAATGGCTTGGGCTATGCCATTGTCCCCACCATGCTGGCACAGCATGATGTAGATTTGGGCAATGTGCAAATTTTGGAAGAAATGAAAAATGATGCGTTGAATTTTTGGATTGCTGCGCCCTTGCCGCAATGGCGGCAGAAAAAGGTTCAAAAAATCATCGAAATTCTTAACCGATGAACAATAGCGACAAAGCCGAAACAGGCGTAAATCTGCAAATATTAATCCATGGAGAATTGGTGTTGCGGGGATTGCGTGCCGATGATGCCGAGGCGTTATTTCCAATTTTTAATGATGAAGAAGTGATGCAATATTGGTCAAGTGGGCCGCATCAAAATATTGATGAAACGCGAGATTATGTGGCGGAAAATTTATCTGGAAGTCGGTGGCGCACATGGGTGATAACCATGGGCGACGATATTGCCATTGGTTGGGTGGTGTTGGTGCATGATATGCCCAATGTGAATAGCATTGGTTATATATTGTCCCGAAAATATTGGGGCAGGGGAATCGTATCAAGGGCCGTAAAAATGGTGATTGACCATGGGTTTGACAAATTAAATTTACGGCGTATCTGGGCCGATACCGACCCCGATAATGCTGCGTCCAACCATTTACTCAGTAAATTAGGTTTTAAAAAAGAGGGGCATTTACGCGCCCAATGGGAAACTCATATCGGCATAAGGGATAGTTATATTTGGGGTTTAATCCAAGAGGATCGTTAAGGAATATTTGCCCTTATTTTTCAGCCAATAATGCCACATGGTTTAACAATCTGAACATTAATGCTGAAAATTTACTGTCCTCAACCTCTTTTTCACTGTCATTCCAACTGCCAGATACGACAAACCATTTGCCAGAATTGCTTTGTAAAAGATAATTTTGGGAAATAACGCCTGGCTCACTGCCGCCCTTATATCCTACAAATTGCCATTTTTCGCTATCGCCAGCGGACATTCCCGGGTTAATGGCCATAATATCATCAACAATATCATCACCATTAAGCCGCAAATGTTCCATCAAACGGACAATGTCATTTGCCGAGGCAAACCATTCAATTTTATCAATAAATAATGGTCCGCCAGTTATTTCTATAGCCTTAAATTTATCAAGGGTAAGTGCGTCATCATTATCATTTAATATTTGACGCTGCTTCATTTCATTGGCCGCTAGATATTCGCCGCGCAATTTTTCATTGCTGCTCATCTTTAATCCAAATGCCTCTACCGTTGATAAAAAGGGCAACATTATTTCAGGATTACTATGGCCGATTTTCAATACCCGTTTTTCAACCTGTTCCCGCCCCAATAGGTGCAGCAAGCTATCCGTCGCGCCATTATCGCTAAGCGATATCATCCAACTGGCCAAAGTATGCAGGGTGACCGGCGCATTTTTTGGCCAATTTTCGGTTGCTGTGGATGAGAAAGATGGATGATTGATGGTCGCAATATCGGACCATTTACGCTTTCCTTCTTTCACTTGGGCCGCAAGTTCGGCCAAAATATACAGCTTAAATGTTGAACCAATGGCAAATTGGTCATCGGCATTAAAGCTTAAAATATCTCTGTATTGGTCGCCATGCCCATCCAATAATGTCACCTTATAACTATATTGGCCCGAAAGATTGGAAAAATCCTCCTTTATTTTATCAATATTATCACCCTTTGTGGCGACATCTTTAATTAACAGGCCGATAATTTTATCCCCATTTTTTGGGTCGATTATCATTTCAACATTGGCAATAGCATTTTCAAATTCCAAATTGACCAGCGCCTGTTGAGGGTTTTGTTTGCTGGCAATATAGCTTGATTGTGGGGCGCCATATTGCGCGATTAACTGTTCAGACAAAATTTTAATTTGTGCCACTGAAATGGCATTTAAAAATGATTGGGCGAAATAATCCTTTGCCTCAACTTTGCCATTTATCACTTCGGATAATTGCGCCGCGCGTAATTCCAGGCCGCTTTCTTGGGGGGCAATTATTTCCGCTCCGTCAATCTGCGGTGACATGGCATGGGCGGCGGGATGAAAGGCGGCACTGCTTAATAATGTTCCTAAAATAGCGAACTTAAAGCTTTGATTAAGCATCGATTGTCTCCCCGTCCAATAATCCAGCATTTTGTTGAATAAAGGCAAAGCGTTCTTCGGGTTTTTTGCCCATTAAACGGTCAACCAAATCACGCACAGCGGCCTGATCCTCATATTGAGGGGGCAGGGTAATGCGAATTAAGGAACGTGTCGCCGGATCCATTGTTGTTTCTTTTAATTGAGACGGGTTCATCTCACCCAGACCCTTAAAACGGCCCACTTCAACCTTTTTCCCCTTAAAGACTGTCGCCTCTAATTCGGCGCGATGCTCATCGTCAATGGCATATTCGCTTTTGCTGCCGCTGGTTAAACGGTAAAGCGGTGGCCGCGCCAAATATAAATGGCCCGCCTTTACTATTGGACCCATTTCTTGAAAGAAAAAAGTCATCAATAATGTCGCAATATGCGCGCCATCAACATCGGCATCGGTCATGATGATGATGCGGCTATATCGCAAATTATCGGGGTTGCAATCCTTGCGCAGGCCGCAGCCAAGGGCAAGCGACAGGTCGGCAATTTCCTGATTTGCATTTATTTTTGTGCTATTGGCGGAGGCAACATTTAATATTTTACCGCGTATCGGCAAAATGGCCTGCGTTTTTCGGTCGCGTGCTTGCTTGGCAGATCCGCCCGCGCTGTCGCCCTCTACGATAAATAATTCGGTATCCTCAACCCCATCGCCATTGCTGCAATCGGTTAGCTTACCCGGCAGGCGCAATTTACGCGCCGATGTTGCTGTTTTACGTTTAATTTCCCGCTCTGCCTTGCGCTTTAAACGTTCATCCACTTTATCCATGATAAAGCTGAGCAGCGCCTTGCCCCGTTCAATATTTCCGGAAAGAAAATGGTCAAAATGGTCGCGGACCGCATTTTCAACCAATTTTGTGGCATTGGCGGAGGTAAGGCGGTCTTTCGTTTGGCTTTGAAATTGTGGGTCGCGGATAAAAACAGAAAGCATCATTTCACAGCCATTGAAAATATCATCTGCCGTAATTTGATTGGTTTTTTTATTTCCCACCAGCTCACCAAAGCTGCGGAAAGCCTTGGTCAAGGCAAGGCGAAGACCCTGTTCATGCGTGCCGCCTGCGGGGGTGGGGATGGTGTTACAATACCAACTATAACTGCCATCGGACCATAATGGCCATGAAATTGCCCATTCAACACGCCCTTCTGAATCGGGGAAATCTTGCATGCCAGAGAAAAATTCGGCGGTGGCGCATTCACGGCCTGCCAATTGTTCTTTAAGATGATCTGACAAACCGCCCGGAAATTGGAAAACGGCCTCTTGCGGGATGTTTTCATCCGACAGGCGAGGGTCGCATTTCCACCTTATTTCCACGCCAGCATATAAATATGCCTTTGACCGTGCCAGTTTGAACAGACGCGCTGCCTTAAACTTTGCATCCGCGCCAAATATTTCTGGATCAGGTTGAAATGTGATGGAGGTGCCGCGACGATTCGCGGTGCTGCCTATTTTTTCAAGATTACCTATGGCATGGCCGCGTTCAAATCTTTGTTTGAAAACCTCTTTATTTCGTGCAACCTCAACCTCCGTATAGGTGGAAAGCGCATTGACAACGGACACGCCCACACCATGAAGGCCGCCAGAAGTTGCATAGGCCTTATCGGTAAATTTACCACCGGAATGCAGCGTGGTTAAAATAACCTCTAACGCCGATTTTCCAGGAAATTTGGGATGTGGATCAACCGGAATACCTCGGCCATTGTCAGAAATGGTCAAAATATTGTCTAAACCCAAATATACTTCAATTCGGTTGGCATGGCCCGCAACGGCTTCGTCCATGCTATTGTCCAACACTTCGGAAGCCAAATGATGCAGTGCGCGTTCATCCGTGCCGCCAATATACATGCCGGGCCGACGGCGAACAGGTTCTAACCCCTCCAAAACCTCAATGGATGAAGCATCATAATTATTACTGGCGGTAGAAGCGGCATTGCCGCCAAAAAGATCATCACTCATAACTATCTGTATAAGGCGTGCAAAGTTAACGATGCAAGCCTTAGTGACGGATTAGCAATAAATATCCACAGCAAATTTGATTTTACCGCCAATTATGACTTTTAACGGACGCGCGGGCCGCCAAATGGCATGGGCGGAGGCGCACGGCGAACACCGCGCGGCAATTGCGCCTGATACGCACGACCGCAATGTTCCACGCAATAAGGGAAGCCGGGGTTCACCGCTTCGCCACAGAAATGAAAATCCGCCTCGCCAGGATGGCCCATTGGCCAACGACAAATGCGTTCATTCAAATCAAGCAAGGTGGTTTTGCCAGCAATTTCCGGGCTGGGCTTTGCAGGGACCAATCGGCGCGGCGGCGCAGGTGGAATCGGCGCTTGTTGATCGCCGGGCCCCTGACGTAAAAAACCGCCAGGCCCAATAGACACCATTTGCGGCAAGGATGATTTTTTTTGCTCAACTGCCGTCGCGTCATTTGATGTAGCTGCAGGTTGCGGGGCCGATATAGGCGCGGCAGCCCGAACAGCTTTTACCACTTTTTCGGGTTTTGCATCGGGTTTTAACACAGGCTTTTTGGCCTTTTTCGCTGCCGCTTTTGCGCCGCGCACGGGCGAAGGACGTGATTTAAGGCCCAATCGGTGCGCCTTACCGATGACGGCATTGCGGCTCACCCCGCCAAGTTCCTCAGCGATTTGACTGGCGGTTAAGCCCTTTTCCCATAAATTTGTTAATTGGGTAATGCGTTCGTCGGTCCAGGCCATATTTGCTCCAAATAAGGAAATCTAATCTATTGTTTTTGAAATTGCAGCTTGCAGCAATGCAAACAAGCCGATAGTCGAAACATCATAAGCAATCTAGTTCTATTTAATAAATTTATTGGGCAATTTCAACCTATGCTTGAATCAAGAAAAATTATCGGCGTAAATTGGCTGGGACTTTATACTTTATATATGAAGGAAGTGCGCCGATTTATGAAGGTGCAATTGCAAACCATTTGGGGTCCCGCCATCACCACCATGTTGTTTTTAATCATTTTTACTGTTGCCCTTGGTCGCGGCGGGTATCAGGTTCTGGAAACACCCTTTGCCAATTTTCTTGCCCCCGGCCTTATCATCATGGGGATGTTGCAAAATTCATTCGCCAATAGCAGCTTTTCATTATTGGTCGGAAAAATCCAAGGAACGATTATTGATTATTTAATGCCGCCTTTGTCCAATTTTGAATTATTGGCCGCAATGGTGGGTGCAGCGGTGACGCGGGCAGCCTTTGTTGGCGGCGCGGTTTGGATTGTCATGCTGTTATGGCCCAATGTTTCGGTTAATGTCGCACATCCTCTGGCGGTGCTTTATTTTGGAATTATGGGTTCGGTTTTTGTCGGCAGCATTGGGGTGATGACATCCATTTGGGCAGAAAAATTTGACCATGCAGCGGCAGTGACCAATTTTGTTATCGCGCCACTGGCTTTATTATCCGGAACATTTTACTCGGTTGATAAATTATCGCCGACTTTTCAGGCGGTAAGCCATGCCAACCCATTTTTCTATATTATATCGGGTTTTCGATATGGATTTATTGGCAAGGCAGATTCCAATATTTATTTGGGCGGCGCGGTGATTGGCGGGTTAAGTATTATCACGCTTTCCATATGCTATGCGCTGCTTCGTAAAGGGTGGAAGATTAAAAATTAAAATTGCGCTTGGCAGAGGGCGCATCTTAATATAGTGGCGCATCATATATTGCATAGGTGCATATTTTATGCGCCATTTGATATGAAAATATCTGCGGAGAGGTGCCAGAGTGGTCGAATGGGGCGGTCTCGAAAACCGTTGTGGATGCAAATCCACCCAGGGTTCGAATCCCTGTCTCTCCGCCAGATAACGGTTTTCCGCCATTCCTCACAATTCAAAATATCCTCTTTAAGCCTAGGAAAATAAGGCTTTTCTGTTTCTCATTGTTTCTTGCAATATCTGGGCAGCCTGATTAAAGTGTGGGGATAAATGTGGGGATAAATTAAATGGGCCTTTTAACAGTTTCAGCAATTAAGGCGGCAAAAGGTCCATGCCGTTTATATGATGGGGATGGCCTATATTTGCTGGTTAGCAAAACAGGGGCGAAAAGCTGGCTTGTTCGCGTTCAAAAAAATAAGAGGCGGCGCGATATAGGTTTGGGCAGTGCGTCCAAGGTGTCTCTTAAAGAGGCAAGGAAAAGGGCTGCTGATGTTCGTTCGCAAATTGAGTGCGGGCTTGACCCAATTTTGGAACGCAAAAAGGCGGGCGGCATACCAACATTTAGAGCGGCGGCGGCAAGTGTCCATGCAGAACAAAAGGGGGCATGGCGCAATGGTAAGCATAACCAACAATGGATTCGGACATTAGAAACTTATTGTTTCCCTTATTTCGGGGATATTTCCGTGGCAGAAATAACCGCGCCTATTGTTCGTGATGCATTGATTGCAATTTGGTTAGATAAGCCTGAAACAGCGCGGCGCGTTAGGCAAAGAATAGTTTCCGTTTTGGATTGGGCAGTGGGCAAGGGTTATCGTGATGCACCGCTTGCAATGGCGGGGATAAACAAAAGCCTTCCCAAGCAACGTGAGGCCGTGAAGCATCATGAGGCCATGCCTTATCAAGAAGTTCCGGCATTTATGGTAAAATTGCGCGAGAGCATGTCTATGGGGCGGCTGGCTCTTGAATTTGCGATATTGACGGCGGCGCGTTCTGGAGAGGTGCGCGGCGCAACATGGGATGAAATTGACCTTTACAAGAAACTTTGGACAATTCCGGCCGGACGTATGAAAATGAAGCGTGAACATGTTATTCCGCTTTGTGATGGGGCGGTGCATGTTTTGCAACAGGCCGCCAAATTTAGGCTCAATAGTTCTAATTTTGTCTTTGTGGGGCAATCAAAGGGCAAGGCCATATCCGATATGACAATGCGCAAAATATTGCGCGATATGGGTTTGAAATATGTCCCGCATGGTTTCCGTTCCAGTTTCAAAGACTGGGCAGCCGATACCACCGAATATTCCAATGAATTATCCGAGATGGCGCTTGCCCATGCCATAAAGGGCAAGAGTGAGGCCGCATATAGGCGGGGAAGTATGCTCGATAAAAGGCGGAATTTAATGGATGATTGGGAAGGGTTTTGTGATGGATGATTCTGCTTATTATGGAAAAGAATTCGTTTTTAACTATTTGGATATTTTTCATATGCATGATTATAATTTAGATGAGTTTGTTAGCCCCAATGAAGTTTTAGACAGGTTAAAGCAAGTTTATCCAGATAAAAATCCAGTTGGCATGCTGATATATTTTGCCTACAAATTACTATTAACTGGGGTAACCGGAATGGTATATTTCAGATGTTCAACGCGAGACAATGAGCTCGAGTGCGAAGATTATGAAGAATTTAATAGTTGGTTACATGACGCTGCATTTTTCAATGGTTTCCAAGGTAGGTATAACGGTCCTTTTATTGTTTGCCAATCTTTTTGGAATCTTGCTCATGCAAAGAGTTTTGGGGATTGGGTAGCGGGTATAGGTAGTTCTGATGAATGGGTAACGTCTAATTGGAAAACGGGGATTTTCGGACTTGCGACTAAAAATAGTGGATGTCTCTATAAAGACTTACCTATTACAGGTGACTTAACATTATACGGTATAAAGTTTCTTCGGAGTGATTTGGATTTGATTGCGCCAATGCAGGCTGAGCCGCCAAAGCAGAAAGTTATCGAAAAAGCCTCACGGGCAACCAAATATGATTGGGAGGCGGCTTTTGCATATGTGGTGGCAGCATTTCACCATGATATAGGTGATTTCGAGCCTGAAAAGCTTGGAGCAAATAAAGAGATGGTGGATTTGCTTAGACACTCATTCATAGTAAATAATTTAGATGTTCCAGAAGATGCTGCATTAAAAGCTAAAGCAAAGATAATATTGGGTAACATAAATAGTTATAAAAGGCCCAAATAATGCATATTTTGGCCATTCCCCTAAATTAAAACTAGTAAATAGTTTGGCTAATTAACGTCTTAATTAGCCAAATTAGCCAAAGTAGCCGACATTCAAAGTGGCCTTTGTTATTTCTCCTTGTGCAGTGAGATACCCGCCAATTCTGGCGGAAAGGCTGCACGGAGTTAAAAAATGCATAAAGAATTGTTAACCGTTTCAGAGTTTCTTGAAATATATTCAATTTCAAGAACAGAATTTTATAGGCAGGTTAAAGCGGGGCATATCCGCTTAACCAAAATGGGCAATGCCAGCCGCGTGACAAAAGCGGATGCTGATGCATGGTTGGCGGCGCTTCCCACAATTGCGCATAAGCAAATGGGAGAGGCGGCATGAGAGGCAATAACCCAATAAAAAACCCCAAGGACGGTGCAACGTCCAAGGGGCAATGCGCAAATGTTGAGACAAAAGCGGCAAAAGGAGCATATCTTAAAACATGTTCCGGCCGCAAGCGAAAAGCAATATGGTTTTTATTGCCTAGTGGGCGGGCGTTATTAGTGGGGCAAAATGCGCGAACCCTATCAGCCTTGATAAATTCGGGGAAAGCAGGCGTTACCGCTCTTGAATTGTCATCATGGGCATTTCGCCTTGGCTCTTATATCCATACGCTACGCTCACAATATGGGCTTGATATTATCACTATCAAAGAAACGCATAATGAATTGGGGGACTGGCATGCCCGCTATGTTTTGAATTGTGATGTTCAAATATTGGAGATGGCATAATGTCTGATAATTGTCATATCCTATGGGAGCAACGCCATAATAAATCATTGTTGCGTTTTTCGGTTCGCAAATATCATGGCAGATGGTTTGCGGAGCTTCGTTCCTTTTATGAAACGCCTGATGGGTGGCAGCATAGCCCAAAGGGCTGCACAATGCCTATAAGCGGCATAGAGGGGCTGGGCGCGGCATTGATGGCCTATGCCAAGGATAGTGAGCTTATCGGCCCTGAAAATGGCCTTAAATAAGCTGGGGCTTTAATGTGAGAGGGGCGGCTTTATTTGGCCGTCCCTTTTATTTTAAGCCTTAATCTTGAAACTGACGAAAAAACAGAATTTGGGGCGATATTCAAAATAAAGGGGCTTTATATCATCCCCTGCAAAGCCGCAAAAAACCTAGTTTTCATAAAAAATATTCATCCATAGGGAAAAGTTGGCATGGTTTGTGCTATTGTAGATAATAATATTAGTTGTCCGGCGGGTTTTAATAAGAGGCAGGGGAATAAGTGGGGCGGGGCGCGGAATGATAAGGGCAGGGTGTCAAAGATATTGAACGAATATCATGTTGAAACAATTTTGGGCGCGGCGTTATTTTCAAAATATTTGGGGCTGGAATTAAACCGCTCAATCACAATTCATTTTGGCAAATTGGGAATTGATGACTGCAAGGCTGGGAAAGTCTTAACGGCATGGCTTAAATCATTGGGGGACTATATTTCCAAAAATGGAAAAATTTTGACTTGCGTTTGGGTTCGGGAGAATGGCCAATATGTTGATGATAAGGGCATAGTTAAGGGCAGCCATGTTCATATATTAGCGCATATCCCTAATGAATGTTTGCAAGGTGTGAAGCAAAGGCAAGGCAAATGGCTATCAAAGGCGGCTGGGGCTAGGCTGACGGCCGGAACGATATTTGGGCGCAAAGTGAAGGGTGCAAGCTCTCATAATGGCTTAGAGGGGCTATATGAGGCTAATTCCGGCAATGTGATTCGATATATTATCAAGGGCGTTGATAGTGGGCTTGCTGCAAAAATGGGGCTGGTAAAGGTAAAGGATGGCGGGCGGGTTATTGGTAAGCGTTGCGGCACAACACAAAATATAGGGCGCAAGGCATGGCAAAGGGCTGGCTGGGATATGGATTTTTTGAAGGCCGTAAAAGCGGAAAGTTAAAAGCAATTTCGCGGATACGCGCGAGAGGCTGCAAAAACAAAATGTGGGGATAAATGTGGGTATAATATTTTTTTGATAAAATTATTTAATATATAACAATAATATATTCAAAAGGTTTGGCAGACTGTCTCTCCGCCAGATGCCATAATCAACGACGAAACGCCTGCCGGATTGCCTCACTGCGAGAATTAACCTCAAGCTTACGATAAATTGCCTTCACATGGGTGCCGACAGTATGAGGCGAAATGTTTAACGCCTGGGCAGCTTCCTTATAGCTCTTGCCCTCGGCAAAGCTACGCAACAACTCGGTCTCTCGCTGCGTAAGCCGGCTGTCCGCCTCCCCTATGGCTTGCGCTTGCGATGCGGGAGCAGGCGCGCGCAGCAAATCGAGCAAATAAACCGCGGCTGCAGGGCTGACCGGTGCGCCGCCATCCATTGTTATGGCGATACCATCAAGGATTTGCTGGGGTGAGCTGTCCTTTAGCAAATAGCCATCTGCACCAGCAGACAGCGCCTTCACCACCGTTTCGCGGTCTCCAAAAGAGCTGATAATCAGCACTTTGGCGGCGCATTTTGCCTTAATTTCAGGGACTAGATCATATCCATTGCCATCGGGCAGGCCGATATCCATTAAAAAAAGATCGGGTTTTAAGTCAATCAGCCCGCGCCCCGTGGCCAAATCTGGCGCAATTGCGATAATATCATATCCCTCTGCTACGCCCATAATCTGCATAAAATAACGGCGCACAGCCGGTTCATCTTCGATGATTGCAATTTGAACAGGAGCAGAAGGCGAAATTTTAGTCATGTTGAATATCCACCCGGTTCATCTGTCCTGTCCCATGGTATGACGGGAGCAACTTTATGGGATATGCGCATCATGCGGGCCGAGGCAAAGAAATGGTCACGCGCGTTCCTTTACCCAATATTGAATATATTGCATATTCGGCGCCAACTGCGCGCGCACGATCACGCATATTGCTCAAACCCCGACCTACACCGCCGCCCGCATCACCGCTAGCTGTGTTATCACTGTCAACTCCGCCAACAACGCCGCAGCCATTATCATTGACCATTATGATAATAGCAGCATCCGCATTGGTTGATATTTCGACCATGATGTCGCTGCCCCCTGAATGTTTTATTGCGTTGGTTACTGCTTCCTGCAAAATACGAAAAATCTGCAAAACATCACGCGGGCCCATATTGGGGGCGTTAATCGCAGCTGGTTGCTGCCATTGAAAATTGAAACCAGCTGCCACGATGCGCGGCTCTATTCTGGCACGAAATGTGGCAAATGCTGCCTCAAGAGAGTCCCCAACTGAATCCATCGAATCAACCATTAACCGCATTTCATCAATGACGCCCTGCAATCCTTCGGCAATCTTTGGCGGATCCGCCTCGCCCATACGCGCGCTTAACATCATCGTCATCAACTGGCTGCCCAAACCATCGTGCAAATCGCGCATAATCCGGCGGCGTTCCTCATCATGTGCTTGTTCACGAACCAATGCTTGTTCACGCAATGCAGCCTCGGCCAGTTCTGCCTCACGCAGGGTTACTTTCTCTTGTAACATCATATTCAATGCCCCTTGTGATTGGAACAATCTAAAATTGCGGAAAAGAAAGGTTGCGTTCATCGCCAATAATAAAAAGACTGCGGAATTCCCAACATTATCTTCCAATAATTCAAGTTCGGGAAACCAATTTAACGCTGCATCCATCATCAATGCAGCTGCGATTACAGTCATTAATGCGCTTTCCAACAGACGGTCCTCCGCACTGGTCGCAAAATGCCAGATAAGCCGTACGGCCACCGCCACCGCCGATATGCCCAAATGCCAAATCCAAATCATCACCGGAATATCAAAGCCATTTGGCATTGGCACAAAATAAATATAATATGCGATTACCACCATCACGCACATATAGATTGCCATGGTTATAGGCTGTAGCCATCGAACGGGCCGTCCCGTCCAACTGTCAATAAAGCATAGCATTGCTGCGGGAATAAGATGAGAGATTGCGAAAAATACCAGCATCCGCCCCCAACCGTCAAATGGCGGATCAAGCCATAAATAATATCCCGCATTGGCCACAAAGCCTAAACAGAAAAGGCTAAGCCATGCAGCAAATCGCCAATCATCTGAACGAAACATCATTATTATCGCAATTAAACCCAGCAAGCTAAGCAATCCGCCAGTAAGAAGGTAAAAGTCCGAAGCAAGAAATAATCTGCGTGCGACATAATGTTCCAAAACAGAATATTCGGCTATTTTTGGTTCAAACACATCTGTATAGGGAAAACCGTCGCGTAATGTGATGAAGGTTAATTTGTTTGCGCCGGTCTTTAACAAACCAGAAGGCATGTGGGAAAGTGTGCGGACCTGTCCATGGAAACTGCCATTGCCAGGCTCCATTCGTCCGCGAACGATAATTGGTGACCCATTTAGTGCAAGCATGAAATTATCCGCCTGCATATTTGGGTAAATTCCCAATCCATCCGCCGGTACTTGGTCAATATTGAAGGTCATTTGTACCGCGAATAACGCCGTGTCACAGCAATATGTCCATGGTAATGTTACGGGTGAATAACGCGCACCTGCTGCCTCGGCAAAGCTAGGCGTGGTCAGCCGTGCGACTGCGACATCGCTTACATCCACAAGGGCCGGTTCTTTACTTGGCGCGCCGCGAAAAATGGGACGGTCGATGGCCAGCCAATAAATTGCCTGCACCAAAATCACAACAACCAACATCTTGGCCAGCTGCGCCCAATTTAATCTTCCGAATCTGTTTATGACACACACCCCTGCTATATTTGGACAATGTAGCAGCGCAATTTATTTGTAAATAGAAGTAAATAGAAAAATAAACGGAAAGCGGGCTTTATATAATGACCGAAATTTGTCGTTGAATATTTGCCTGTAACGATGCGCTCCTCTGCCTTACCCCATCCCATGATATGGGAGACATATTATATGGGATATTACTGCGCGGCATCAGGGCCTAATCCAATTGTGACATGATAATAATGTAGCAGGAGATTGTCCCATGACAGATAATGAAAGCAGAAACCGCCTAATCATTGCGGGCGCATTATCGCTCGCCAACATCGCTTTGGTAACAAGCCTTGTTGGGGCAAGTGTTGCTATGTCTGGCCAAAGCTATGCCCAAGGGCAGAATAGCGCTGCTATTGAAAAACCAAATCGCGCAGTTGCTTGTCCATCGGGATGGCGGCACCCAAATGGAAATACAAAACTGTGTGAACCCATGGGAAGCAGCTCGCCAAAAATATATGCCAAAAAGGCCGAGGCTACCTGCGCGGGGGGATATTTCAAGGTTTATCGCGTGTGGTGTTCAACTAGGAAATAATATTTTGGCGCCCGTATCAAGGGATGCCTTTTCTATACATTTTAAAAAGGAAAATAATTTATGCGTTCACTTTCAACCATGACCTTGCTGGGTGTAGCCGGTTTTGTGCTTTCCTCCGCCAGTTCTCTGGTAACTGCCCCATCGGCTGAGGCACAGGGACGCACAACGGGGCGTCTGGAACTGCCAAGGGAAAAAGGTCTTTGCCCTTATAGATGGAACCGTGAGACTGACACTTTTTGTGTGCCATCTTTGGCCGCCAATCCAACGCCAGCGGTTTATGTCCGGCAAAACAAGAGTATTCCGTGTCAACAGGGCTATTTTGTCGATACAGATAACGATCTGGTGTGCACCTCATATGACAGGATGACCGCGCGTTCGGCCGACATATCCGGCGGCATCGCCAGGGCCGGCATCCTGAACCGCTGTCCCACCGGCTGGCGCGCATCGACCAATAACAAGCAATGCTTCACAGAAATCAAAAACGCGCCTATTCCGCGCTTGAACAACGGCAAGCCGTGTGCGCCGGGTGAGTTGAACGATTGGGGCATCTGGTGCACATCAAATTACGAGCACCTGTCTTATGCTGAAGTTGACCTCGCTGCGACCAGAGACTTCAACGATATCTACGCCAACGCCATGAACGATGGGCTGGATTACAACTCGATTCCGTCAGGTTTGTCTCCCGCTGCCAGGGCATTCTTCAAGGGTGCAAACAAGTCTTCGGGTGCATCCGCCGCTGGATCACAAGCATCAACAGAAACAACACAGGCGAATAGTTGCAAGACTGATACCGAAACTGCCTCTGCCGTTGGCGGTGCAGTGGGCGGCGCGGTGGCTGGGTCAAAAGGTGCTGAGATAGGGTCAACGCTCGGCAAATTGGGCGGGCTAGGTAAGAAGAAGAAAAAGAAGAAAGACGGCTGTTAAGCCTGAAACTACTGCCCGCATGTTCACGATGGCGAAAGGCGGGCAGTGCCACCTTGTTAATTAAGGAAAATATTATGAAATATCCTATTTCAATATTTGCTATATTTGCGTCATTGATGATGGCATCAGCACCGCTGTGTGCCCAAGCTAAAATAGAAACGCTCACTTTTTCCAAACCTGCAAAAGACAGTATTGTGAACGAGCCGGTGGAATTTATCCATCTGGGCTTTGATGCACCGGTTGATCTAGTGACATTGGAAATTATCAACCCCGATGGAACGGTAATGATGGTTTACGACGCCATTAACGAACCGTTTCAGCTGGGCACATATGCGCGATTTTCGATTAACGTACCAGAGCCTTTAATCAAAAACGGTGAATATCTTGCCAAATGGAATATTTCCAAAACCTTGTCTAATAAGAAAAAAAAGAAAAACTATGGTGAGGTAAAATTTAAGATTATATTGCCAGATACAGATGTTGTTAAAGAGGCGGAAACTCAAAATTAATTTACACTGCATAAAATCATCCACCAAATTCACCATGGGACTGCATATTTCAGACACTCAATCGCAACCTATGGTGCACAAAAGAAAGTTTTATCGATGAGAAAGCTCCTTACAATTTCCATATTAACGGCATTCACCTGTTCAAGCGCATTTGCACAGCCCCGCTACACCATGGGCAACGATCCGGTCACGCTAACAGCATCTGAAACCGATCCGTGCAGCTATGGCGTGATTGCCCAATTACCGCCCGAGAGCGCGATTGATGTTTATCCAGGCCCAAGCACTGATTTAGAACCTATTGGCCAACTTGCTGAGGCGCACCCCGTTTGGATTTGCGAGACCAGCAATGACTCAGAGATGGTCGGCATTGTCTATTCGGCTTTCGCAGGCAATGACTCTGAACCTGCTGAGGACTGCGGCGTATCTTCGCCTGTAGCAGAAGATATTGATTATTTGGAACCATGCGAATCTGGCTGGATAATGGCTGAAGATGTCGAACTACTCGCCGGTTGATGAGAGTCATTTTATTTTAATATTATAATCTCTTCATATGTTTTTAATTATGCTTTGGATGGAAACTCCAATATTCGCCTTAAACTATTATATATCATCTGACCTCATTAAATATATGCCATAACTATATTATTTCGATTTCGGTCTTTTCCTCCACCACATTTTGATGCCCGAAATGGATATGGTGATAAGGGCAAGGGCGGTGAAAAGGCCGATAAGTTGGTTTATCCATCCAAATAATTGCCCCTCATGCCATGCGATGCCATAGTTGATGATTTTGTCGGCAATATGTTTGTCGGCAAAACTGCTTTCTTTTACAATCGCGCCGCTATTTTTATCATATAAAATGGTGCGGTTAAGAGTTCGGTTTTGTGCTTCGCTGCTTAATTTCCAAACATCACCATTGGGCGGCCCAAAACGGGCGGGGGCATGGGGAGGTTGGATGATGGCGGGGAAGGGCATATTTTCCTTACTCGCCAAAATGACAATGTCGTTCAGCCCCTTTTTCGGGGGCAGATCTCTTATTTTCTTTGCCTCTGCCTGTGCTTTTAACATCGCGTCATGATCATGGCCGCCATGCGCGTCCACATGCATATCGACATTTTCTTTAATGCCGCCTCCCGACCAATTTTGCGGCTTTGCGTCAACCCAACCCATTTGGGCGCGTATATATTTTATGCCAGCGCCGACATTGTCCGTCCATGGCAGCCCGCTAAATAATAAAATGAGCGCAAGACCAGCGACCCAAAATCCGGTGACAGCGTGCAGGTCACGCCAGAAAATCCTGACCCCATTTTTCAACCTTGGCCATAAAATTCCCGCATAATGTTGATGACGGCCTGCGGTGCGCGGCCACCATAAATATATGCCAGATAATATCATCATAATCGCGAAAATGGCTGCAATTTCAACCAATATAGAGCCGAATTTACCCAATAATAATGAACCATGAATGCGCGCGACTGTGGCGCTTATCCTTTTTTCCGGATCATGGCTGGCAATAATGTCACCTGCGGGCGATACATAAATATCCCGCATCCCGCCATTATGGGGCAGGGCGACATGGACCATTGCGGCATCCCCTTTATTTTCTGGCAATCGGTATGAATGGAATTGCGCATCGGGATATTGTTTCATAACGACAGATAGTTGCGCCTCTGCCGAGACGCTATTTTCGGTGTTAAGCCCCCTCATATCGCGCTCCTCCCACCTGTCCAATTGTGGTTTGAACAAATAGATTGAACCTGTAAGCGATAATAAAATGATAAACGGGATAAGGAATAATCCCGCCCACATATGAAGCCGCCAGATGAAACGATATGAAGAGGCATTAGTCATTTTATTTTCCTATCGTTTAAAAACGTGCGCGAAAACCGCCAAAAATGGCGCGTTGTTCGGTTGGTTGATAGATAATGGAGGCGGCAGTTGCCGTGATGACCGCGCTTATATCGCCAATCGCTTTTTTCTTGTTCAAATTGCGGGCATCGAAAAATAAATCGATATTTGGCAATATGTTAAAACCAGCGGTCATGCCCAAAATGGCATAGCTGGGCACTTTTACTGCATTATTATAATCAGCAAATGCCCCCACGGGCACCCATTCAATATTTGGCGCAATATGGGCCTTTTCATTGCCCAACCTTATCTCCGCACGATAGACATGTCGCGGGATAACGGGCAGGCGGTTATCCCCATATTGGGCATCATTTTTGAACTTAAAATCATTATATTGATATATTTGACGCAGGCGCAGCCAATTTGTCGGCTCTATGGTTAGCGCAGCTTCAATGCCCATATGACGGGTTTTGCCAGCATTAAATGTCGATGCGGGTATATCTGTGCCAATGGTGAATTGTAATATCTCTCCCTTAATATCGGCCTGATATGCGGTAATGTCCCATGTGAACGCGCCCATGCTTCCTCTGCTGCCAATTTCTTTGGTCCATGCGGTTTGCGCCTTAATCGGCACAAATTGGCTAATCTGGGCCAGCTCGATAAATCCAGGGAATTCTGCAGATTTGCTATAATTTGCGTAAAATGAAATATTGGGGTTTATTTGATATAAAATGCCAAATTTGGGTGAAAACTCATTAAAGTCTGCCTTTGCGAAGACATTTCTTTCTCCGCCGGCAAAGCTATTATAATTTTCCTGTTGCTGACGTGTGCCGGTGGCAAAAATGCCGCCAGTTATAAAATTAAGCTTTTCGGATGGGGAATATCTTATCTCACCATATATATTGGCGGTTTTTGCCTTTTGGTCAGCCTGAAAAGTCGGCGTGCTGCGTTCGCCATCTATATTGATAAATCTTTTGGAATTAACTTCTCCAAATCTTGCTTCACCACCTAATGTAATTTCAAAGGGGCCATTTTCATGGTCCAGTCGAAAAAAGGCGCCGCGATCAAATGATTCCTGGTCAATAACTTGGTAAATGGGGTGGAATAGGGATTTACTGTTTAAAAACAGCCCGACATCCAATTTTGTTGATCCAAAATCTATGCTGGTGCGGTTTTGCAGTCTTATACTATCTATATCACGTGCCTGGTTGCCGGTAAAATTCCCTTTTTTGGGGGATGTTAGAGCATCATTATAATTTAACGCGCCGGGCAATTGTTGATTGATATTGTTAAAACTTACGTAAAACCTGCTTTTAATATTGGATGAGATATTAAGCCCAACATTGCCGTGGAAACGCAGGCTATCTCTTTTGGCATGATCGCGATCGCCGTCGGCGCTGTCCTTGCTAATCGCGGCCCAAATGTCGCCATTCTCATTGCTTGTACCAAAAGAGGCCAGCCCTCTATAGCTATTAAAACTGCCAATATCGCCGCGTAAATAAAGTCCCTCGGCGCTTTGCCCAGTGGGGGTTACACCATTTATTGCACCGCCCAAAGTGCCAGAACCAAAACGCAGCGCATTTGCTCCTCTATATACTTCTAAATGGTCGAAAAATATCGGCTCTAACTCCTGAAAATCGCCATTATCGTCCGCCAAATTTATAGGAACACCATCTTGCAATAGGGTCAGGCCGCGCATGTGAAATCCGCGGCTAAGGCCTGATCCTCTTATAGATATGCGTACTTCCTGACCATAGCGCGGCTGTAAATATATCCCTGGAGAAAAGGATAAGGCATCGCGTAAAGAGGTAAGGGATTTGTCGGCATAGTCATCATGTCCGACAATATCGGTGCCGCCAGCAACCTTATTTGCGCGCATTTCTGCTTCATTTAATGGGGTATTACCGGTTACAATGATTGTATTGCCTTCATCAATGCCTTCATAATTTTCGGCTTCAAATGCATAGGTGATGGAAGAATAGGATAATAGGGCGCAGGCAATTGCCGCGCGGGAGATTGATTGTTTTTTCATAAAAATATACCTGTATTTCATCGCGCAAAATCATTCATTCGGCGATGCTTCGTTTAAATTGCTAAAATAACTTAGCCGTGACGAGATTCAGGTAATAAGAGGTGGGCCGCGAAGGGGTGGGCGCTGATAATGGCGCCAAAAATTGGGCGCGGTGGTGCGTAGCAACAATCCGCCAAGCAAAATAAAGGCAAAGGCAAAGGCAAATATGATAGGATCAATTTTACCTATAAATGGCTGTGCAGAGGCCGCTGCAGGGCAGGGTTTTGATATTTCATCTTTATTTTGATGTTTATCACCCCCATTTTCCATGGGAATGTCAATAACCTGCTGCGCCATCCCAATGCCTGTGCATATTTGCACAGTAATGGATTTTTCCGTCGGGGCCAGCATATAGCCATTTGGAATAATGATTTTCATTACTAAAATTGCCGACAATAAGAGCATGAGTGACCATTTTTGGTCAAAAATATGTTGCCGGACAAAATGCATAAAATTCCGCTAATCCGCGCTATGTGAAAAATCAACAAAAAATATTGCTTATGCGGGAGTTTTATTAAGCTTAATCAGTCGTATAAAATTTGTACGATTTTGAAACAAAGCGAAAATAATTGTTTTTTTATAAAAAAATATGTTAAGAAAAGATTAACGGGAGGGGTGCCTGTTAATAGATAGTAATAAAGGATCATTATGCATAGGCACGCCCAAAACGATGTTATCGATATAAATAGCAATCAAAATATCGCGATTTCAGATGATCATATTAGCATGCGTCATTTTGATGAAATATCGCTGCGCCACGACATGGATGATAAGATTTTCTGGTGCTTTATGGAGCAGAAATTGCGCCCATGTTATACATATAAATTAGGCGGCGAGATCCAACAGGTCCAAGATTGGGTGAGGGCAAATTACTCATTGCCAATGGATGCGCGCAAGGATGATTTGCGATATTTTATTTGTGGTTCGAAAACCCCCAATATTTATAATTTGGGCGGTGATTTGATGCATTTTGTCGAGAAAATACAAGGACGCGACATTGCGGCGTTAAGAAATTATGCTGAAACTTGTGTCCGTATGCAATATGCCAATCATAAAGGATATGATGCGCCGATTATCTCCATGGCCTTGGTTCAGGGGGATGCGCTTGGCGGTGGTTTTGAACATGCGCTTTCATTTGATTTAATTGTTGCTGAAAAACGTGCTCGTTTTGGTTTGCCGGAAATTTTGTTCAACCTATTTCCAGGCATGGGCGCATATAATTTCTTAATTCAACGCGTGGGCCGCCGAACGGCGGAGCAAATGATTTTAAATGGCAAATTATATAGTGCGCAGGAAATGTATGATTTGGGCGTGGTTGATATTTTGGTTGAGGATGGCGAGGGAGAACAGGCCATAGTCGAATATGTGCGCAAAAATGAGGCGCGTTTTTGGACCGAAAGGGCGGTGTATCAGGCGCGAACTATTGCCAATCCGGTAAAGCTGGAAGATTTATTATCCATTACTTATTTATGGGCGGAAACTGCCATGAAAATCAGCGATGTCGATATGAAAAAAATGCAGCGATTGGCAAGCGCTCAGGATCGAAGAATCGCCAGATCATTGGCCGCGGTTGATTAAGATATTTGAGCAGCCGATTTTTTAAGCGACATTTTTGAATATTTTTTAAGCAAATTTGTGCTATTTTCGGTTTCGGATTTCAGCTTTTCATAATGTATATTCTTATTATTGGAAAAATCATTTTGTGTGATATTTTCCAAACTGCCGCATATAGTCGCCAATTTTTCTGCTCCTAAATTGGCGCTTGCGCTTTTAATGGCATGTGCTTGAAATCTGAAACTTTTGACATCATTAGTCATGACGGTTTCGTGCAATTTTTCCAAACTGGCAAAGACATCTTTATTATATTCATCGATGATAGAGGCCAAAAACACACCATTGTCGATGGAGGCCAATTGTTCAATTTGCTCTACATTTAAATTGCCTAAATATATATTTTCGGGCTCTGCCTTATCTTTGGGCTTTAGCGCAATTACCTTGTCTGAACTGTGAATTTGCTCGTCAAACTCAACAACATTATGCTTTTTACAATAAATTTGAACATTTTCCAAAATTTGTTTGGCATTTATCGGCTTTGTTATGCGTTTATCCATGCCCGCTTTTTCGCATTTTTTCAATGTTTCTGCTGTGCTGTCGGCGGTGACACCTAAAACAGGCATATGATTTGGCGGTGTTTCCATATGCCGCCATAGGCTGCATGCCTCTAAACCATTCATGCGGGGCATATTTATGTCTAAAAGCCATATATCAAATTTTTGCTTTTCTAAAATATCCAACGCTTCATCACCATCGCTGCTCATTGTTACTTGGTGACCTGCGGAGCTTAAAATAGCTTCTAAAACATGTAAATTGGTGCGATTATCATCGGTAATTAAAATAGAAAATGTTTCATTTTCTTGCTCTTGCTCGGTTATTTGTTCAGGCTGAGCAGGGGCAAGTTGTTCGGATGATGCATTATTATTTTTGGTGGTGCAATGTCCGACATGTCGGGCAAAAGCGCCGCCAATTTTCAACGCGCTTCTAATCTCGTCAAATGCCTTGCTGGACGGAATGATTGTTGAAAATTCTGCGCGTAATTTAATGTCATCTAAATCAATATGCTTATTATCATCAACCAATATTGTTGCTAATTTTAATTTTTCAAATTTATGCCATAAATTTTGTTCAACAATTTTCCCGGCCAATGCCCGGCTTATCATGGCGATGCTAAATTCGTTTGCATTTATATTGTCTAAGATTTTGGTGAGCTGTTCTTCATTTTCGCAAATATGATGCTTTATAATATAATTACCCGCCAATTGGGCCTGCGCTAAAATCTCACTGTCAAAGCGGCCAAGAGCCAATATACCAATATTGGGCAGATGGCTTTCATCTTGATGATATAAGGTTTGTATTTTCGATTTTTGTACAGGAATTTTAACAGTAAAAATGCTGCCTTGCCCCAATTTACTCTTAACAGTAATCGTGCCGCCAAGCTGGTCGGTCAATTGTTGGCAGATGGCAAGACCAAGGCCCGTTCCGCCAAATCGGTCCAAAACAGTTTCATCGGCCTGTTGAAATGGCAGGAATATTTTTTCCAAATGATCCGGTGCAATGCCAATTCCTGTATCCTTGACACTGCAAGTTAACAGATAATCATCATTATCACCATTTTTATCATTCTCAATTTTCGCAGAAATAGTGATAGTGCCAGAGGAGGTAAATTTAATGGCATTACCCATTAAGTTGATAAGAATATTTTGAATGATGCTTTGTTGTGAATCAATCATTAAATCGGCATTATGTTCAGCCTGAAGGATTAATTTCAAATTTTTCTCTTCGGCCTTTATCGCCATTATTTCATGGGCGTTGCTCATCAAATCGGTTATTTTAAAGCTGCTTTGCGCCATATTAATCACCGATTTCCCATCGGTTGATACCTGCATGATTTGGTTGATTAAATGCAATAAATGTTCACCCGCATGAACCGATGCGTCCACCATTTTCAATTGCTGTTCGGGCAGGCCCATATCACGTAAATGTGTGCCATAGCCAATAATTGCATTTAACGGAGTTTTAAGCTCATGGCTCATGCTTGCGAGGAAATAGCTTTTTGCCTTATTGGCATTTTCCGCTTCCTTTGTTTTACGCGAAAGGTCAGCGATTAATTTTGCGGTATAACCAGGCACAATTATCATGCCAACCAATAAACTGACCGAAAGCACCAAATTTTCCTGCCAATATGGCGTGACAATTATGACAGTGGCAAATGAAATAAAGGCACATGTCGCCGCAATGGCAAGCCATTTGACGCCATAGCGAAATCCATTGCCCAAAATTGCCCATAGGAAAATGGGGTAAGTAAACGCCATTTCTCTTGGTGCATAGGTCATCAGGCCAAGGGCAATGCCAAAATCAAGGCAGATTCCAACGATACGCCTAAAATCAGAAGTTTTAGGGGATTTTAGCTGCATTATGAATAAAATGACATTGCCCAAAAAATGCGCGCAAAACAATGCATTGATAAAACTATCATTTACGAAATAAAATAATGATAGGCCGGTGATTGATACTAAAATCACACGATTAAATATGATTTGCTGTTCGCCAGTCATATTTTTTTGCTGTAAAATATATTTTAACTTGGCGATGCTCATGATGCCGCCGCCAATCGGCCTTCATCTGCCAATAAATTAGGAATTAATTTATCCATTGGCTGCGGAATGCTTAAAAAATACCCCTGTAATTCATTACATCCTGATGCAGCGAGCAAATCAGCCTGTGCCTTTGTTTCTACACCCTCTGCAACAACTTTCATGTTAAATGCGTGGGCCAAATGAACAATGGTCGCAATAATTGCTCTGTCGGTTTCGGATTGCTCGATTTGGTTGACAAATGCTTTGTCAATTTTCAAACATGTCGCAGGCAGGTCTCTTAAATATTGAAGAGAGGAATATCCTGTTCCAAAATCATCGATGGAAATGCCTATGCCCATTGCTCTTAACTTTTCCAAAGCTGTTGCGACCCTTTTGGGATGGTTGAGTAATAATTCTTCTGTAATTTCAATAACGAACAGATTTGGATTTATTTTATATTTATCGATTAAATTTATTATCTTAGTGCAAATATCGCTATATTCAAATTGTCGCGGGGAAACATTGACGGATATTTTTGGCGGATTGTCCATGATATTCGACAATCTGCTGATGTTTTTGCAGCATTCATCCAATACCCAATCGCCAATTTCGTTGATAAGGCCGGTTTCATTGGCAATTTCGATAAATTCGTCCGGACGCACCAGTCCAAATTCGGGATGATCCCAACGAAGCAATGCTTCCAATCCGGCCCATTTTTTTGTGGCGCTATCCATAATTGGTTGAAATTCAAGCCGGAATTGTTTGTCAATCAATGCTGCGCGCATATCGGAATGTATACGGGCATTGCGCTGTGCCACTTGATTTAATTCATTTGAATAAAAACTAAATCTGTTGCGGCCATTGGCTTTGGCATCATACATAGCCAAATCGGCAAGGCGAAGCAGATCATCGGGGCAATTACTATCCTGTCCAATGATGACAACGCCTATGCTGGCCCCAATAATGACTTCAACATCATCAATTAAAAATGGGCGTTCCATTTGTCCCAATAATTTTTTACAAAATTGGGTAATTTCTTGTATGTCATTAATTCCATTTGCAATGATTGCAAATTCATCGCCGCCAATTCTTGAAACCAAATGATTGGCCCAGCCAAGGCTGCAAAGACGTTCGGCAACTTCGCATAATAATGCATCGCCAAATTGGTGCCCCTTTGTATCATTAACCGATTTGAAACGGTCCAAATCCAGAAGTAACAATGCTGATTTAATGCCCTTTTCATTATATTCTTCCAATGATTGGGATAATTTATCCCCTAATAATGAACGATTGGGAAGGCCGGTGAGCAAGTCATGCATCGCCAAATGGGCATGGTGATCTTCGGCAAATTTACGCGCGGTAATATCAACGCCGGTCGTTAAAACACCAATGGTAACCCCATCATGGTTTAACAAGGGTGACTTGGTATAATGGAAGGTAAGGTCAACGCCATTTACAGGAATTTTTTCCTCATAAGGGGGGATTTCTTGCTGTGTTGCAAAAACAATCGAGTCTCTTTTTGCATCGCGCTGCGCGACAAGGGGCGGCAATAATTCGCGGTAATATTTGCCAACTAAATCATCGGGATGCTTATTGTAAAAAGAAGCATGATATGCATTCATGAACAGGCAATTGCCGTCAAAATCGGTCGCATTGATTATGATAGGGGCGGTATCAATTATTTGTTCTAAAGTGCTTTTTGTTCGGTTGTCTAACTGCTCATTATAGATATTGTCCGAATTAAACTCTTTTTTCTTCTGCAAAATTTGATTGTTTCTGCGTCCTAATAAGGCAATAATCCGTTTGCGAAATTCTTCAAAATTAACGGGGCTTTGTAAAAAATCATTCGCGCCCGCGTCCAATGCAGCCAACCGGCACTCACGGTCTTTGCGCGCGGTGATGATAATTGCCGGGACATCATTATTCGCGCTTGAAATACGTAATTTGCGGATGAATTCCGCCCCGTTCATTTCGGGCATTTTATAATCGACGACTAATAGCTCGACATGCTCACTGGCAAGCCATTCTAATGCCTCATGAGGGTTAGAAAAGCATATAGCTTTAAAGCCTGGACCCATTTGGGCGATATATTGCGCATAAATCCGCAAATTAATCGCTTGATCGTCCACAATGACAACGCGCGCTTGCATAATGAATACTTTAAGCAAAGTTGGTCAACAAATGGTTAATTTTGCGGCATCTGCCTCAATATTGAAACGAATCTTCCTTTTTTGGTTTTTACTCTTATGAGTATATATAAGGTTGCATGATATTTGTTATGGATATGAATGCATAAAATTTAGAAGAGAAGTTTCCCAATGCCTGAACATTATGAACAATCCTATCTTGATTTAATGAAAGAAATTTGGACCAATGGACAGGAAAGAATTGACCGCACAGGTGTGGGAACAAGGTCAATTTTTGGGGCATCGTTGCGATATTCATTGGCCGACAATGCGATTCCATTATTAACCACCAAAAGAGTTTATTGGAAAACGGCGGCGCGTGAAATGCTGTGGTTTCTTACTGGCGACACCAATATTCGTTCATTGGTGCAGCAAAATGTCAAAATATGGACTGATTGGCCTTTGCAAAAATATCGTCAGCAAACCGGCGATGATATTAGCCATGAAGATTTTGAAAAACGCATAATTGATGATGAACAATTTGCGCAAATATGGGGCGATTTGGGCCCTGTTTATGGGAAGCAGTGGGTTAATTGGCCAGTTTATGAAGCCGTAGGGGATGGTTTATATAAAAAATCAGACAAGGGGGTAAATCAAATTGCCCAATTGGTTGATGGTATAAAGAATAATCCAGGTTCGCGCCGCCATATTTTTGAAGGATGGAATGTCGCTGAGTTGGACCAAATGGCTCTGCCGCCATGTCATAAAACATATCAATTTTATGTTGCGGATGGCAAATTAAGCGGCCTTTTATATCAACGTTCATGCGATCTTGGGCTTGGTTTTGCATTTAATATATTTTCTGCATCCTTGTTAATCCGTATGCTGGCCCAACAATGCGATTTGGAGGCTGGTGAGCTTATTTGGAATGGGGCGGACGTACATTTATACCTTAACCATCATGAATTGGTGGAGCAGCAATTGTCCAGAAAACCAGAAGGTGCGCCAAAATTCCATATAAATAGAAAGCCAGAATCTATATTTGATTATCATATAGATGATTTTGAGGTTTCGGATTATCATCCGCAAAAACATATATCTGCACCAGTAGCTGTTTGATATTTAATATATATTTTTTACCTTTATTTTATGTCAGCTATATTGACCTAATATATATTTTGTAATAAAATAACAACATTGTGTAATTATTTTCTAGTCAAATTTGACGTTCTATATTAGCATAGATGCACAAAGTTGGAGGGTGAGATGTCAAACAAAGAAAATTTATCAAGGCGTCCAAATCGCCCGAAATTAGAGCTTTATGTTCCTGAACCAAAATTTAGACCAGGCGATGAGGCTGACTTTTCCGATATAAAGGTGCCTGAAATAGGAGAGGCGAAGCGCCCACCGGAAAGCAGTGCACCTGCGGATATCGGGCATTTGACGTCACAGCTTATCCGCGTATTGGATTTTGATGGCCATGCAAAGGGTGAGTGGGATCCAAAACTTCCCGCCGGAAAATTACGCGAAATGATGCATCATATGTTAAAAGTGCGTGCTTTTGATGATCGGATGTTTAGGGCGCAGCGTCAGGGTAAAACCAGTTTTTATATGAAATGTTTGGGCGAAGAGGCAACATCAATTGCCCCTGCAATGGCGCTTGAACCTGATGATATGTGTTTTCCAAGCTATCGCCAGCAAGGGATTTTAATCGCGCGCGGTTACCCCATTTTAAATATGATGAACCAAATTTATAGCAATAGCGCGGACCATCTGTTGGGGCGGCAATTGCCCATCATGTATAGCGCACCTGAATATGGTTTTTTCAGCGTTTCGGGCAATTTGGCAACGCAATATCCCCAAGCTGTTGGCTATGCCATGGCATCGGCGGCATCTCAGGACAGTAAAATTGCGGCCGTTTGGTGCGGGGAGGGATCAACCGCAGAGGGTGACTTTCACAGCGCTATGACCTTTGCCGCCGTTTACAATGCGCCCGTCATTATGAATGTTGTGAATAATCAATGGGCAATTTCTTCATTCCATGGTTTTGCGGGTGGGGAAAGGGCGACATTTGCCGCACGTGCGGCGGGTTATGGCATTGCCGGACTTCGCGTCGATGGCAATGACCCACTTGCTGTTTATGCGGCAACCCAATGGGCGGCGGATCGTGCGCGGTCAAATAATGGTCCGACATTGATTGAACATTTCACCTATCGTGCGGAGGGGCATAGCACTTCGGATGATCCATCGGCTTATCGTTCAAAAAATGAAGCGGCGGCATGGCCATTTGGCGATCCGGTTGAGCGTTTGAAACAGCATCTTATTTTATTAGGTGAGTGGAGCGAGGCGCAGCATAACGAGCTTGCCGATATGTTAATGGCCGAGGTGAAGGCCACGCAAAAAGAGGCTGAGAAAAATGGCATATTGGGTCATGGTATGCACCAACCATTTGAAACCATGTTTGAAGATGTGTTTGAAGAAATGCCATGGCATTTAAAAGAACAATGTGAGCAGGCATTGGCCGAAAAAGAATCGAAATTTTCAACTAAATTAAAAGCAGATGGGAAGGGCGCATAATCATGGCAAAAATGAATATGATAGAGGCCATAAATTCTGCGATGGATGTCATGCTGGATCGTGATAAGAAAACCGTTATTTTAGGTGAAGATGTGGGTTATTTTGGAGGGGTTTTTCGCGCGACTGCCGGTTTGCAGGAAAAACATGGAAAGCAGCGCGTTTTTGATACGCCTATTTCCGAATGTGGGATAATTGGCGTTGCCGTTGGCATGTCGGCATATGGCCTGCGGCCCATTCCGGAAATTCAATTTGCGGATTATATTTATCCAGGGCTTGACCAATTGGTAAGTGAAGCCGCGCGGATGCGATATCGCTCCGCCAATGATTTTATTTGCCCTATCACGGTGCGTACACCTTTTGGCGGCGGTATATTTGGCGGTCAAACACACAGCCAGTCTCCGGAAAGTTTGTTTACCCATGTTTGCGGTATAAAAACCGTTATTCCGGCGACACCATATGATGCCAAAGGTTTGTTAATCGCCGCGATAGAGGATAATGATCCAGTGGTGTTTTTTGAACCCAAACGCATTTATAATGGTCCTTTTTCTGGATATTATGATCGTCCAGTTGAGCCATGGTCAAAAAGACCTGAATCCGAAGTTCCAGAAGGCTATTATCGGATTGAGTTGGGCAAGGCCCGGACTGTAAGAGAAGGCCAAGATTTGACCATTTTATGCTATGGCACAATGGTTCATGTTGTCGAAGCAGTGGTGGCCAACATGCAAATTGATGCAGATATTGTCGATTTACGAACATTAATGCCGCTGGATATAAATGCGATTGAGGCGTCGGTGAAGAAAACGGGCCGTTGCATGATTGTGCATGAGGCGACAAGGACCAGCGGATTTGGCGCCGAATTGGCGGCATTGGTTCAGGAGCGCTGTTTTTATCATTTAGAAGCGCCGATTGAACGGGTCACGGGTTTTGATACTCCCTATCCGCATAGTTTGGAATGGGCATATTTCCCTGGGCCAGTGCGCATTGGCACTGCAATTGAAAAAATCATGAAGGTTTGATGAGAGGCTAATATCATGGCAAAATATATATTTAATCTACCCGATATTGGCGAGGGAATTGCCGAGGCGGAAATTGTCGCTTTACATGTGAAAATTGGCGATATGGTCAGCGAAGACCAACCCATTGCGGACATGATGACCGATAAGGCAACCGTTGAAATGGAAAGCCCGGCAAGCGGTAAAATTATCGCCGTTGCGGGTGAAGTTGGCGATATCATCCCCATTGGTTCTATGTTGGTGGAAATCGAGGTTGAGGGCGAAGATGCTGAAACTGAAGCATCTGTTGCAGCTGAAGAAGTAGCTAACCCTACTGAACAAAAGCAAGAGCAAGAGCGGCCCGAAATAGTAGCTCCGCGGCAAGTTAAGAATGATTCTGAAGTTGAAGAAGCGCAAGAAATAAATGATGGAAAACAGCCGGATGGCGAAAATTCTTCAAAATCAGCTAAGGTAACTGCTTCTCCCGCTGTTCGCGCAAGAGCGTTGGATTTGGGTATAAACCTGTCTGACGTCAAGGCGTCTGGACCACATGTTCGCCATAGCGACTTGGATCAATATTTAAGTTATAATGCGGGGCAGGGGCTTCGCCCATCGGGCGCGACCCGTCCAGATGAAGCCGTAAAGGTTATGGGGCTGCGCCGCCGTATTGCCGAAAATATGGCAAAATCGAAACGCGCTATCCCGCATTTCTCCTATGTTGAGGAAATGGATGTCACCGCGTTGGAGGCGATGCGAGCGGATTTAAACAATGTGCGTGGCGACAGGCCAAAATTGACATTATTGCCATTTTTAACTGTAGCGATTTGCAAAACAATCCCTGATTTTCCTATGATAAACGCCCGTTATGATGATGAGGCGAATATTGTCACGCGTCATGGCGCGGTGCATTTGGGTATGGCCACGCAAACCGATGGCGGATTGATGGTGCCTGTTATCCGCAATGCAGAAAAATTAAATATCTGGCAATTGGCACGTGAAATCTCCGCATTGGCTGAGGCGGCACGCAACGGCACGGCGACCAGTGAGCAGCTTTCCGGTTCTACCTTAACCATCACCTCACTTGGTCCATTGGGCGGTATTGCAACCACGCCGGTAATTAATCGTCCCGAAGTGGCGATTATCGGACCAAATAAAATTGTCGAACGCCCCATGTTCGTTGGCGACCATATAGAGGCGCGTAAATTGATGAATATGTCGATTAGCTGTGACCACCGCGTAGTTGATGGTTGGGATGCTGCCAGCTATGTTCAGGCGATTAAAAAGCTAATTGAAACACCAGTTTTGCTATTTGCGGATTGATTGAAAATCTACCGGATTTGACAGATAAAAATGTTTAATCCGGCTTTTTTCATTGCGGGTTAAAGTTTGAACCCTGCGAGACTTTCCTGGTCGAATTTCAATTTTAATGTGATGAAGGGGCCGCTGCGTGTGTAGCGGCTTTCTTCGAAATCACGGTCTTCAAAACCAACAATATTATATCCTAATGTGACGTTCATATTGGTTACAGGGGCGACAGTAATTGTTGGTCCGACAGAATAGGCAAAGTTGCGTGCATTTTGGCCAATGCGTACATTGCCGCTTAAGCCAATATCTGCATGTTTTGAAATGTCGAAATGCATATCGCCGCCAATGACATTGCTCCAACCCTCCACATCATCCGCGCCAAATTTGTCGAACACATAACGTGTTCCCCAAAATAGGTTAAATTCGCTGCGTTCCAGGAATAATGAGCCGCCATTTAATAGGGATTTTTCTAAAGTTGGGCTGTAATTAACTGACAGGCTGTTAATCACACGGCGCGAAGTCGCATCACCATTGACCAATAATGCTGCGCCACCAATGGGGCCGGATTGCCCAGCGGTCGCGCCGCGCACCTTATCTTGACGGATTTCCATTTTATTTAAAAACGACCAATCGCTATCAAATGGACGATATGCAAAGCTTAATTCAGCTTCGGCCAAAGAAGTGGATGCACCATTTTCTTGCTTTGCATCATACCAGCTAAATTGACCGGCGGCGGTAATGCCATCTTGAATTTGGCGAATAAAGGCAGTGGTTAAGCCATAGCGGTCAACCTCTGCGCCATCACGAAATTCGGCTCTGCTGGTCCAGCTCCAATTATCGCTGCGATATGTGGCGCCGCCAGTTAAAGCCAAGAAATCTTCGGTAATGCTGTTATTGCTGCCCAAAAATCCGCCTGATGCCACTGGCTGTGCTTCGTTCAAAATATCGGCATTATTTATACCGCCTAGGGTTTGATTGCCATCAATGGTAAAATCTAATGACCATTTATCATCAAGTTTAAATGATTGTTTTAACCCATAAGCGGCAAAGCTGCGTGCGCCATATTCGGCAATATCTTGCTGATTTGCACTGGCGGTCAGGCGTGCGCCGCTCCATGGGGCAACATCAAAACCGGCCCTTAATGTGCGGGCGTCAATATTTTCACCCTTGGCGATTTCATAACCTGCGACCAATGCAATATCATTATTTATGGCATAGCGTGCGCCAATTTGATGACGCGCTGGGAAATCAATGCTTTCATCCTGTCCGCCAAGCGCGAATTCAGTTTGGGCATTTAATTCCAATTTGCCATTAAGGAATTTGTGTGATCCGCCCAATTTTGCAATGGTGGATTTATTGATGCTGCCATCGGAAAGGCGGTCATTGGCATGAGTTAAGCCAGCAGCCAAAGAAGATATTGCATTGCGATATTCCAATTCCATTGATCCAGCCAAGCGGCGGGTATCATTTTCCAAAAATTCTTCACGATATCCAACAACAGAAAGCTGTAATTTGTCGGACAGACGAAGACGCGCATCGGCGCCATATTTACGTGTGCCCTGAAGCCCGACATTATTCTGTCCAACACCAAAACCAGTGCCCTGTTTTCGGATATAGGCTAAAATATCGACAATTTTACTATGATGTTCTGCCTCTATCAACCATGCGGTGGCGCTGCCACGATCGGTTTGGCCGCTATTGGTGTCGGCTTTGCTGTCACTATGCGCAAATTCCGCGCTGATTTGGGTTTGGGCATCAAGATGATATATAATGTCAGCACCAGCCATATTGGTGGTTTCAACATCGCTTTCATCATGGATGAGTGTCGCACCAATTTGTAATTTATTTTGTGAATCATTCCAACGAACACGACCGCCGGCATTGATAACGCGCTGGCCAATGCCATCCACTTCATATTCAGCGATGATAAATTGAGGGTCCAGTCCTGAAGAACGCGACAAAATAGGCTCACGGAAACTGATTGTTCCGGCAAGATAATCAATATCATAATCGATATGACGGACCAATGACTTGCTTTCAATAATTTTGTCATCGCGCAAACGATCGCGTGTTTCGATGGTGATTTTTTCACTATTCGAAATAATGTCACGGCTGGCCAAGGCATATGGGCCGCTTAAGCCATTTCCTTGAATTTCCTCACGGCGGAATTGATAGGGTGTGTCGGCACCAAAGACAGTGGCCGCAACACGATCATTTCTATATTCGGCCTTTATCCCATTGAAAGAACGTTGATAACGCGCAAGTTCAGGTTCATTTATCGCGGTTTCATAATCACCAAATAATGCATAAAATTGGGGACGTTCCAATTTCAAATATAAATGACGAATGGATGCCGCATCATAACGTTGTTCCGAACGATCGGCATATACTGTGTAATAGCTGCGCGGATCAATGACACCGGCAAAGCGGGTTTCATCTTTGTCTTTATCACTATCATATGACATGGTCATCAACCATTCACCCGACACTTTACCCTTGGCATATAATGCAATGCGGCCATCCAAATGAATGGGGTTATCTTCATTGTCCAAATTTTGCAGGCCAGAATCCAATTTATTAAAACCAATTGTTCCGGCAGCAAAGCCGACAATTGTCCATGGACGATCGCCCGCGCCAAGCCATGCTTCAATATGTTGCATGCGGCTGACTTCGCCATCTTTAAAGTCAAAATCAATGCTTACAGAACCAGATGCCATTGTTGGCTCTAATTCAATATAGGCAATGCCATTATCGCCGCGAACGCGCCATACAGGGGCGCCGCGTTCCAAACCAGATAGTTGATTTGCCTGTTGTGCGTCCACCTCAACCGCAGGGAAATGCGGTGCGCTTACTTTAAACGCACCAACTGATTCGGGTTGAATGGGGCGTCCAGAACGGTCGGTTAAACGAACCGCGATAACCGGACGGGTCACGCCATCGGCCACCAAAACAGATTTTTCTTTTACCAATTGGGCAAAAATTGGCGCGGTTGAATAATGAACTTTACGCTCAAGGCGCTCTGCCTCGCTGCCATCGGCATTGCGGACAATTGCGGTTAAAATATTTTCACCTTCCTGAAGGGGAAGCGAGCGCCATGTGCTAATATGCACGGTGCCATCAGGGCTTTTCTTTAACCCATCATAATTTAATGGATTGGCTTTGGTACCATTGACGATCATTTCAACTTTTTGCCCAGGCAAATGTTTTACAACGGCGCGAATCGCCTTAATCCGTGGGTTGTGATTTTCTTCGGGGAAAACCCATGCAACGCCAGAGGTTTGGCCCGCAAACCAATTAATTTCTTCATTTTTATCTTCGTCTGCCTTGGCTGTTTTTATTTCAGGCACAGATAATGGCGGCGAAACAGCGCGTGCATCATGGCGCATATTATTCGCTTCATTTCTGCCTGCATTATCAGCTTGCTTTGATGCAGGGGCAGGGCGCGCATTTTTTTCTTGGTCATTATTTTTGGCAGTTTTGGGCAAGACACGACCATCCGAAACTGCAACAAAATCGGCCCTTTTCAATCCGCCGCCTTGGCCCTCAACAAAACGTGAAATAGCACTGCCGGCTGAACGGGTATTTTGCGTGCAATCGGTTGGGGTAAACCCTTCTGGCAGGCTATAGGGATCAATTTGCACAACATGAATGCCGGGCTGAACGCCTTCAAAATGATATTGGCCATCATTATCGGTAACCGTATAACGGCCATCTTCCATCATCACGCGAACATTGGCGATACCATTTGCCTTTTTCGGATCAACGCCGCATCCGCCATCGGTTAAACGACCGATAATGGTAAAACGCTCGCTTATCCCATCACGAATGATACGAACGGTTGAATCGGTCGTGCCGCTGGTCGATCCAAAGCCATCACTTGCAGATGCAAGGTTAATGGCATCGCCGGGCTGTGCATCTTGGCGCACCTCCGCCAAATAGGTAAGCAGACCAGATTGACCGGCGGCCAATGAGGGAACATCAACCGTAAAGCTTTTGCCATTTGCGGCAATTTGCGGGGTAATAAGCACCCCATTATAGCGCATTGTTCCAATATTATAACGAAGCGAGCTGGGCAAAATATCCTTAATAGTAATTGTTGCTGTATTGCGAACATTATCGCTATTTTTGACGGTAATACGATATTGAATAACATCGCCAGGCATGGCCGTGACGGTGGATGATGTTTTTGAAATGATAAGCGGCAAGCCAGGCTTGTCGAGCGGAATGTCAATGCGGACCGGTGCAGGATCGAATAAAGTAAATTCCAACCCATATGACCCATCGGATATATCATATGGTTGACCATCTGCATCCAATAAAGCTGCAAGTTGGGAAGCGGTTGCATTTGACGGTGCGGAATATGGCGCGGGCGGTTCAATTACCAAACGATAACGGCCAGGACGCAAAAATGGGAAACGGTAAAACCCAGGAGGGAAATTATAAACCTGTCCACTGGCATCGGTTACGGTTGATCCGGTAATCAGCACATTGGGGAATGTCGAAATGCCATCATCGCCAAAAACATCGGCGGGTTGACCGGTTACTGCATCAACAATGCTGACCCGTGTGCCGTCAACGGCACTGCCATCGCCGCTGTCAAAACTTGTGCCAAATGGATCGATTAAGATATCGACATTCACATTGCCCAAACCATTGCCGCTGCTGCTATCATCAATGGAAATGGTTAAATTGCTGCCCGGCACAACTGATAAAATACAGTTATTTTTGGTTGGCGTTGGCGGAATGGCAGAGGTGATAATATGCCCCATGAAAATTCCGCTATTTACATCGGTTTCAGAAATGCGGATTTGCTCCTCATCGCCTTCTTCGGTGATGATGACGATATTAAAACTATCGATGGAATTTGGGTGTATATTTCGCGCGGCAAGTGCCAATTGAATGATTAACGGTTCGCCCGCACGTATTGATGTGGTGGGTTTAATTGATGCTGCATTATTGTCAAAACCGCTATATGCCCCTGTTAATTCAACGGGCATAGGGCCCGTGCTGCTTTGACAAGTGGTTGCAGGAATATTGGCTGTTATACCGCCAGATGCATTTGTGTAGTGGAATAATGATATAACCGGCTGCGCAGAGGTGCGATCAACATTAAAGCGCACTTCATTTGATGATTTTGATAATCTTTGGCCGCCAACATTCCATTCGGCCGTGGCAGTATTTACAATCTCATCAACAGGTTGCGAGTTTAATTGTGAAATAGCAGGTGTCGCCAAGCCCAATAAAATGGCGGCAGAGCAAAATATTGCGGGTTTTTTGTCCACAATATTTAGCTTTGACGCCAATTTACAAATATATTTGGTTAACGAATTCATCGAAAAAAAGGCCGTGAGGGACGAATTACTTCGCCCCCCAACTGCCCAGGTCCTTAATTAATGGTAACACGGAAAACAAAAGTGCGCGTTTGACCCGCCGCAATATTGTTCAATGTTCCAGATACAGTGTTCGTACCACCGGTATAGGTGCCATTATCTGCACCGGGGGTGCAGGTGCTGCCTGTTACGGCGGTGCCGTTCATTTTTGGCGTAAATGTCGCATCATATGTAACATTGGGGATAAGGCTTAGATTATCCGTAATGTTTACACCGGTCGCTGTTGCTGCGCCTGCGGCGTTGCTAACCGCGATGCAATATTCAATGACCGCACCTGGAATTGCTTTAGGATTGCTTGCTGAAACCCCGTCGCTAACTACTCGGCTAAGCTTTGACACAGAAAGCACTGCGCCTGCGACGGTATAGTCATCGCCTGCTGCTTCCACGCCATCACGTCCAGTATCGGCAAAGATTGTTTCAACCGCAGTGGTATTGGCCGTGGCATCGGTTGCCGCTGTAATAGCAGATCCGTCGCTGTTACGCGCGGTGGCGGTCAAGGTAACGCCTGCAACCTGACCATTGGTGGCGGTTGAGGGTATGTTGCCCAAAATAAAGACACGGCGCGATGCATCTGGTGCCAAATTGTCAATCACCGTTGCGGTATCTGTTCCTGCTTCATAGGTGCCATTATTATTGACATCGACAAAAAATTGCAGACCCGTAACATCAAAAACATCTGTGCCGCCATGCGCAGCGGTCCCACCCGCCAACTGAGTCGCAGCAAGGTTGAAATCCAAAGTGTCATTTGACGTATTACTTACCAAAAAGGTGGTAATTTGGCCTGTTGCACCTGGCGATACTGATGTTGTGCCGGTTGGTGTTGCTTCTTGCACGGTAAAGATAACCTTACGGTCAACCTTAAACGTATCAGACGCGGTTTGCGCAGTTTGCGCTACGCCGCCAACACTAAAACTCACCGAAACGGTGTTATTAATATCAACGCCTTGCAATGTGCCGGCTGCAAATGCGGAGCCTGAACTCAACATTGCAATACCGCCCAAGGCAGAGGCAGTTAAAAATTTAAGCTTGCTGGTCATTGCTTAAATCCTTTCTCTCTTTTGAAATGTCATAAAACCGCGACATTTCGGACGGTTTGTGGTTATTTTACTGAACCACGGAAAATCAATTTACCACCGGCGCCTGCGCCAATGCTTTTGTTTAACTTCCATCTTAAATGCGTAACATCACCCGCAAGTGCTGGACGATAAGTGCCATCAGGCTTGCGAACAGTTAAACTGGATAATTTGCCCCACATACGCCCGCCATCAACCGAAACAATTTCGGTCCCATCATGGGTTTCAACAAAGTTGACCGCGTTGGGCAGGGGGTTAGTAATAATTATATTATTGGCGGCCTTTGCCTCAATATTCTTATAATTGACGACAAAGACAAGATTGTCGCCAGGCAAAATGGTTTTCGGCGCTTCCAATGTGGTGCGCTTTGTTCCATTGGGCAAATATGTTGTCTTTTCGACAAATATCTTGCTGTTCAATTCAACCGATGCGGCATGGGCCGATGTCATCGCGGCGAAAACAGCTGCGGAAGCCAAAATATATTTTATTTTACTGATCATTGTATCACCGCCTTAAAAGTAACAGTGCGTGATTGGCCGCTTGGGATATTGCCCGCGTTCACATTTATTGCAGTGCCGGTAAATTGGCCCGCATCCGAATCGGCGGCGTCGGTTAAAGCTGCTGTTTCTAGGCTTAGGCTGCTAGCCACATAAGTGGTCCCAGCGGGGATGTTATCTGACAAAACCACATTATTAATTGTGCCAGTGCCATTGACCTGCGCAACCAATCTAAATGTTATGGTCGCACCAGGAATCGGTTTGTTGCCGCCAAATTGGTCCAAAATCGTATAGCTTTTGTTGAAAATCAGATCTGCAGTGCTGACTAACAAAAATCCGCTATCTGTTGCGCGGCCCTCAGTCGTTCCAATAATAGCATTGCCGCCACCTTGGCCCGCGCCTGCAAAGCTTGTCCCAGGGGTGCCTGTACCGGTTTTTGCGGTCGCGGTTAATTCAACCTCGGCCCGCTCGGCGTCATTTATCCCTGATGGGGAGCTTGTAATAACGAAAACAGTAATGCTTTGATCTGGTGTTAATAAAGGATCATTGCTGCCCGCCACATAAACAGTATCGACGCCTGGATCATATACGCCATTATTATTACTATCTAAAACAATGCTGGTCAAATTGGGGTTAAAGTCATCCCCGCCTTTGCTGACATTAACAGATAGGCCATATGCCTCATTTCCGTTACCATTATTGGTAACTTCGAATTTTTGCACATTTTGCGCCGCGCCGGGCGAAGTAATGACGTCACCCGCATCGGTATTGGATACTAAAACATCGATAAGTTCATCAACATTGATTGTAACCGTATTTGATTGAATTGTTACCGTCGCGCCGCCTGCATCTTGATATGAAGCGGTTGCGGTATTTTCAATATCAATGCCGGCCAGCGTGCCTTTTGCATGGGCAATATTACCCATAAGGCAGAATCCAATGGCGAAAACTGAACATGCAGCCGCTTTGAAAGATCCTTTTAACACTGATTGTGCGTTTGATTTATGTTTATCATTTATATTCATGCAATGCTTATCGCAGTAAAACATCAATATTTCGTAAACATGGGGGTAAGGAAATTAACCAAGGAGTTTTTAGCAAATCACTCTAATCTTGCTGAAAAATTATTTATCCACAGATTAAAAATTAACCCTATCACTCAATATTTTCGTAAAATCGTTTAAAATTAAATTTTTTTTCAAGAAAGTAAAATCTGTGTGTTGACAGATGAGCAAGGCTGGCCTAGACGCCTCTCACCGCAACGAAGCGGGTGTAGCTCAGTTGGTTAGAGCGCCGGCCTGTCACGCCGGAGGTCGCGGGTTCGAGCCCCGTCACTCGCGCCATTTTTTATGAATTGGTGCGTTTGTTTTGACAATGGGCCCGGCTAATCACCGGGCCTTTTGTGTTTTATGCTTTCTTTAAATTTAACAATGCTTTAATGTCACAAATATTGTGATATTTTATTGTAATTTGGGCAAAATAAAGTGCCGATTTTTATAATATTATATAAAAATAATCGCCCCTATCGCCAATTTATAGTGATGCTATAGATGGTAATAGGAGCGAAAAATTTATTTATTATCAAAAGCTTTTTCGGGCCTTGGATAAAGCAAATTTGCATTGGCAATTTGCTGGTCAATTGATCCAGAAAGCCAGCTTAAAAACATTTTATAATCACCAATTAAGGACCAAAGAGGATAGGTAAAGGTTGCTGGTTTATTTTTCTCAATAAAGGCATGAGAAAACCACGCAAAACTATATCCACTTAATGGCATTGCCAAAAACCAATATGGATGAAAAATCAGACCAAATATAAAGGCCATGATTGACAAAAATGTGCCGATATAATGAAAATATCGACATGCCGGCTTGGAATGTTCTTGAAGATAATATGGATAAAATTCAGAAAAATTTGAAAATCTTTTTTGTGGATGTGTCATAAATTCTCCCATCTAAATTCTGTTATTTATTGATCAAATCCTGCATGGGTGCGGCGTAAATCACGAATCAAGGCGGGCCATATTAAATTATCGCCCATGCCAGGATGAAAGGCCGCCGCCCCTTGAGCGGAAACAGTCGCAGCCATTTCGGGCGGATGTTCACAAAGACCGCCATCATTTGCACCATTTTGTGCCAAAATCTGGGTTTTACAGGCATTTTCAAGAAAATACATGCGCAGAAATGCAATGGCGCAATTTTGGCCAATTGTTAATGTGCCATGGTTACGCAGCATAAGTAAGTTTTTATCACCAAGATCGGCGATAATTTGTTCACGTTCATCAAGGTTGAGCGCGATTCCTTCATAATCATGATAGGCCAAATCATCAATTATTTGCATCGCAAATTGGGTATAACGGCGCAGGCCATTATTTTGGACCGATACGGCAATGCCATAGGGCGTATGAACGTGAATGACACATGCTGCGTCATGGCGGGCCATGTGGACCGCGCTATGTATCGTAAATCCCGCTGGGTTGATGAAATATGGCGTTTCTTGACAAATATTACCCTGCAGGTCGATTTTTATTAGCGACGATGCGGTAATTTCATGAAATAAAAGCCCATAAGGGTTGATGAGAAATCTTTCCTCCATTTCACCCTTGTCATTTTCTTCATCTGGCAGCCGCACCGAAATATGGGTGAAGACTAAATCAGTCCATCCATATTTGGCGCAAAGTCGGTAAGTGGCGGCGAGTTGACAGCGCAGCTCCCATTCCACATCGCTGACCATATCTTTAATGCAATTTAGGCTTTCAGGGGCGGGAATATCAAATCCTGCGACTATGTTATTCATTTGATTTATATTCATAAATTACTTCCTTCTCTGTTATTTAAGCAAATCATAGCTTATTTTGAGAAAGGTAAATGTAAACATGTTGTCACTTACGCCATATTGTCATATTGAAAAGATATGAACGATAGCCGGGATAATAAAGCTGATGACATAATTTTGCCGGTGGGGTTGGAGCAAGAGGCATGTGACGATGTCAAAAAATGCATATATAAAAGCGATTTGAAAGAAGGTGCGCTTATATTTTCACAGGGCGATGCCCCATTATATTATTATTATTTAATAAAAGGGCATGTTCGGGTTAGTAAAATCACAGTAAATGGTGCTGAAGTGCAATTGGCCAAATTAAGCGCCCCATATTGGTTTGGCGAAATGTCATTCCTTGACGGTGCGCCCCGCACGCATAATGCCATAGCGGCAAGCGACATTAGGCTGGGTAAAATTGCTATTTCGGATATGCAGTATTTAATGCAAACGCATAAAGATTTTTACCACATGCTTGTCAGGCAATTATGCCATCATACAAGATTATTATATGCTGCTGCGGATGATTTTTTGCTATTAAGTCCTGAGCAGCGATTGGCCAAACAATTTTTAAAATTATTTAATGAACAAAAGGGGTTGAGTCCAAAAATCCCGCTTACCCAAGATGAAATTGCGCGTATGATTGGTGTCTCCCGCCAAAGCGTCAGCAGGATATTGAGGAAATGGGCGAATAAAGAAATTATTCAAAGAAAATATGGATATATTATCATCATGAATGTTGATTCTTTAAAATCAATTTTAGCCCCCTGATTCCATCCAACGCAAAATTGGCCTTATGGGGAATATCCATCCTATGCCCACAATGATATAGATTATTGTCTGAACCGCAATATGTAATGACCCTATATAATCGGCCTGTGTCGCGATTAAAAATGCCACGCCTAAACCAGTTAATAAAATAATCATCATGCCAAATGGTTTGCGCCAATTTGGCTGCGCCTTATGCGGAGATATTATCTGCTTTGGCGATTTTGCTGCTTTATTGCTATCCTTTATCATATCTCGATATATTCTCTTTCTGTAAGGATGTAGTCCAAGGATATATCATGAATATCAATGGGTATCTTTGATTCTTCTTGAATTGACCAGCCTATACCGATTTTCACACATTGGGGCAGCGCGGCAAAGGCGCGGTCATAAAACCCTCCCCCTTGACCCAATCGAGCTCCCAATCGGTTAAACCCGATTAAAGGGGTGAAGATGATGTCGGGGCTGCAAATTGGCGCATCTTTATGTGGCTCTGCTGCCCCAAATGGACCAATTTCTAAATTTGAAAATAGGTCATTTGGATTAAGCAAATGAAAATTCATCAGCCCTGCTTCTTTATTAAAGATACGCGGCAGGGCGATCTGAATATCTTGCTGAGATAAAAATTGGGCCAGTTTAAGCGGGTCTGCCTCGCTGCCCATGGGCGCATAAAAGGCGGCAATAGGGCTTTTCCTATCCATCTTGTCTTGGCAAATTTGCAGCAAAGGGCGAGGGACGTTGGTAAAGGCGATGTTCAAAATTGAAGGCGGGAGCGCAGAAACAAATTTATTGCGTTTTTCACGTAACTTATGGCGCAGCAATTTTTTTTGTTCGATAATGTCTTTATACACGTGGTTTCCCATATTTATTGGGCAATGCGCCATAATGGCGTCATTTTTTGGAATATACCCAAAAATATTGGGCAATTATAATCAGCGAGACCACCATGGGTCGCCTCCCGGAATATCCTCTGACGCCAAAGAGTCAGGTGGGCACCATATGTTCCGAACCAAGGTTCGGGCAGGGACAGTTCCCTTGGATGATTAATCGCCTCAGGGATGTTCTTATCAGTGCGTGCCGGGCAGCCTCGCCGATATTATAGATAATGCCTTATATGCTTTCCCACAAGTGGCAAGAGCAGATATATTATCTCATAATTTGCTGGACAGCTTATCCACTCTTTCATTTAATTTTTCGATTATTTTAATCATGTCGCGTAATTCATTTTCATGGTGGATTTCATTGATTTGCGACATATTTTTTTTGGGAGTTGTTTCAGCGGGTTTTTGTGCATTTGCGCCCTTATCCAATATTTGATCAGCCAATAAAAGCGCGGCAAATAATAGCTGGCGGCTTTCGGTAAGCGCAGAGCCTCCAGCCGCTTCCTTTGCCTTTTCATCGACCAACATTGCCAATTGGCTTAACCGGGCTTCTTCGCCATCGGGGCAGGTGACAATATATTCGCGGCGCGCAACCTGTAATCGGACATCAGCCATTTTTGCCGCCTATCTGTAAAATTATTTTATCAATATCATCAATTGCATGTGTCAATGCTTGTTGAAGGGCGTGATTATTTTGTTCTTTTTCATCAATTTGTTGATGTAATATATTTAAATCAACTTGCCCGTTATGTTGAGGCAATTCCAATTCAGCTTGACCATTTTTTGATAATGACTTGGCCTCCAATGCAGCAATAGATAGCTCCAATTGGCCAATTGAAATTTTCAGCTGTTCAATTTTTTCCATCTATAACTCCAAATCTATGGTAAATGATAACATCAACAATGGTTTGGAGCAATAAGCTATTATTGTTTAATAAGCTGTGATTTAGTTAATTGAATATAGAAATTTTATTATTTTTACGAAAATATCTTATTTTTTGGGCTGGCGGGTTGACGCATGGGGATATGCTCCGCAAAGGATGTGGCAACAGGCGACTCGGTTTGTTGATGAAAGTGAACGATCAGAGGCGAAATTACATTATCTGAATTGGGGATATTATGGGTGTCGGACATCAAAATTTAGCAAATGCCATTCGGGCTTTGTCTATGGATGCAGTTCAGGCGGCGAATAGCGGCCATCCAGGAATGCCAATGGGAATGGCCGATGTAGCCACCATATTATTCCAAAAATTTTTAAAATTTGACCCATCATCACCCAAATGGCACGACCGTGACCGCTTTGTTCTTTCCGCAGGCCATGGTTCAATGTTGGCATATTCCACATTATATTTAACGGGTTATGCAAATCCGACAATAAAAGAAATTGCCGATTTTCGCCAATTGACAAGCCCATGTGCAGGGCATCCTGAAAATTTTGAATTAGAAGGCGTTGAAACCACCACCGGTCCATTGGGGCAAGGGCTCGCCACTGCGGTTGGTATGGCATTGGCGGAGCGTCATTTAAATGCGCGATTTGGTGATGATTTGGTTGATCATCGCACATGGGTAATTGCCGGTGATGGCTGCTTGATGGAGGGCATCAACCATGAAGCAATCGGGCTTGCCGCCAGTTTGAAATTGGGCAAGTTAAACGTTCTTTGGGATGATAATGCCATTACAATTGATGGTCCTGTCTCGCTTTCCTCGGTTGAAGATGTCAAGGCGCGTTATATTGCGACCGGATGGCATGTCGTTAGCTGTGATGGTCATGATGCAGCGGATATTGAACGCGCAATGGCTGAGGCTGTCGCCGACCCACGGCCAAGTTTAATCGCGTGCAAAACCATTATCGGCTATGGTTCGCCCAATAAACAGGGAACATCGGCAACCCATGGTTCACCATTGGGTGGAGATGAAATTAACGAAGTTAGAAAAACTCTTAACTGGCCGCATGAGCCATTTATTGTTCCCGAAGATATTTTATCCGAATGGCGCACATTTGGTGCGCGCGGTGTGGATGCACATCAGCAATGGGCTGGGCGATTGAGCAGCCATGAAAATGGCAGTTTTTTTCAAGCAGCAATGAACGGTGATTTACCTGATTTAACCCAATTTGATGCCTATAAGGCCAAACTGGTTGCTGATATGCCCAATGTTGCCACCCGTAAATCCTCGGAAATGGCGCTGGGTTCTTTAACATCCATCATTGATGAGATGGTTGGCGGCTCTGCAGATTTGACTGGATCAAATAATACTAAAACAGCCAATACCGGCCCATTAAACGCTGAAAATTATGCTGGGCGTCATATCAGCTATGGCATAAGGGAATTTGGCATGGCCGCAGCCATGAATGGCATGGCATTACATGGTGGGATTATCCCCTATGGAGGTACATTTTTGGTCTTTGCAGATTATTGCCGTGCTGCGATCCGACTTTCCGCTTTGCAAAATCAACGCGTTATTTATGTGATGACGCATGACAGCATTGGTTTGGGGGAAGATGGTCCAACACACCAACCGATTGAGCATCTACAAAGCCTGCGTGCAATGCCTAATCTTCTTGTTTTTCGTCCTGCCGATGCGGTTGAGACGGCCGAGTGCTGGGAGTTAGCGGTAAAGTCTTCAACTACTCCTTCATTGCTGGCTTTGACCCGTCAAAATCTTCCTGCATTTAGAACGGATATATCGGAAAATTTATGTGCTAAAGGTGCTTATCCTGTTGTATCTGCAAAAAATAATCGTAAATTGGTTATCGTGGCAACGGGTTCAGAGGTTGAAATTGCTATGAATACCGCCAAGTTAATTGAAGAGCAGGGCGTTGGCGTTGACGTTGTTTCCATGCCATGCACTCAATTATTTGATATGCAGGATGCTGCTTATCAGGCAGAAATCTTGCCAGAAGACATGTTAATTGTGTCAATAGAGGCGGGAACGACATTTGGCTGGGAGCGTTATACCGGTCGTCATGGTATGCGTTTCGGTATTGACCGTTTTGGTGCATCTGCACCAATTGATGATTTATATGATTATTTCGGTCTAACCGCAGAAAAAATCAGTGAAAAAATATTAAACCACTTGAAATAAAACAGGAGGCATTATGTCAATAAAAGTATCCATTAACGGTTTTGGCCGTATCGGCCGTTTGGTTGCCCGCGCAATTTTAGAGCGTAGCGACGATGATTTTGAGTTGGTTGCGATCAATGATTTGGCAGATGTTCAGGCAAATGCCCTATTGTTTAAATATGACAGCACGCATGGCCGTTTCCCGGGCGAAGTGATTGCCGGCGATGATCATATCATTGTGAATGGAAAGAAAATTGCCGTTACGTCAGAACGTAATCCTGCAGATTTACCGCATGCCGCAATGGGAATTGACATTGTTTTGGAATGCACCGGATTTTTCCAATCAAAAGAAGCCTCTGCACCGCATTTGGCGGCAGGTGCAAAGCGGGTTTTAATTTCCGCACCGGCATCTGGCGTTGATAAAACCGTTGTCTATGGCGTGAACCATGATGTTTTAACCGCCGAAGATATTGTCGTTTCCAACGCAAGCTGCACCACAAATTGCCTAGCGCCCGTGGCAAAGGTTTTACATGAAGCAATTGGTATTGAGCGCGGGTTTATGACCACCATTCACAGCTATACCAATGATCAACGCATGCTTGATCAAATGCATAGCGATATGCGCCGCGCCCGTGCAGGTGCGACCAATATGATACCAACGACAACCGGTGCTGCGCGCGCGGTTGGTCTGGTTTTGCCGGAGCTTAACGGTAAATTGGATGGCAGCTCTGTTCGTGTTCCAACACCAAATGTCAGCTTGGTCGATTTGGTGTTCACGCCAAGCCGCGAGACGACAAAGGAAGAAGTAAATGCAGCATTGAAAGCAGCAGCAGAAGGCCCAATGAAGGGGGTCTTGGTTTATGAAGATAAGCCACTAGTTTCCAGCGATTTTAACCATCAGGCAGCAAGCTCATCAGTAGATAGTTTGGAAACCGCCGTGATGGATGGCAAATTGGTCCGTGTGGTTAGCTGGTATGACAATGAATGGGGTTTTTCAAACCGCATGATTGATACCGCAAAAGTTATGGCCTCTTTCCTTTAAGGATTATTTTATGCCCTTCAAAACCATTGATGATATTGGTGATTTAACAGGTAAAACTGCCCTGGTTCGCGTTGATTTAAATGTACCTATGGCGGATGGCCGCGTTACGGATGATAGCCGGATTTTGGCGATGCTTCCGACCATAAATGATTTGGTGGCGAAGGGCGCAAAAGTTTTGCTTTTGTCACATTTTGGACGACCAAAAGGCGCAAAACATAGCGAATTGTCGCTTTCCATGGTTGTGGATGATGTTGCAAAGGCAATTGGCCAAGAGGTAATGTTCATTCCCGAAATTGCAGGGCCGGTTGTCGCCCAATCCATTGGGATATTGTCATCAGGCGATGTTGCCATACTGGAAAATAGCCGTTTTTACCCTGGTGAAGAGGAAAATGATGCAGAATTTGCCAAATCAATTGCAGCCAATGGCGATATTTATGTGAATGACGCCTTTTCAGCGGCACATCGCGGTCATGCAACAACCGAAGGACTGGCCCATTATTTGCCTTCTTATGCGGGGCGTTCCATGGAAAAGGAGCTAAAGGCATTAGAGGCAGCATTGGGCGAACCAGAACGTCCTGTGGCTGCGATAGTTGGCGGCGCAAAGGTATCAAGCAAATTGGATGTTTTGACCAATTTGGTGAAAAAGGTGGATCACCTTATCATTGGTGGCGGCATGGCCAATACATTTTTGGCGGCGCGCGGTGTTAATGTAGGCAAGTCATTATGTGAGCATGACTTATTGGACACCGCCAATAAGATCTTTGATGCAGCGGATAAAGCAAATTGCACAATTCACCTGCCATATGATGTGGTGGTGTCAAAAGAATTTAAGGCCAATCCGCCGCACCGAACAGTCAATGTGCATGAAATTGAGAGTGATGAAATGGCGCTTGATGTTGGGGCATCTGCGGTTGAGGCGCTTGGCGATGTGTTAAAAAATTGCCGCACTTTGGTATGGAATGGCCCAATGGGTGCATTTGAGATGGAGCCTTTTGATGCGGCAACTGTTGCTCTTGCCAAAATTGCTGCTGCGCTGACGCAGGAGGGGTCTTTGACATCCATTGCGGGGGGCGGTGACACAGTGGCTGCAATGGCCCATGCAGGGGTGAAGGATCAATTAAGCTTTATTTCCACTGCAGGCGGCGCATTCTTGGAATGGATGGAAGGCAAGCCCTTGCCGGGTGTAGATGCATTGATGCAAGATTAAATATTTGGTCAATTATTCCGTTAGGATTGTTATCTAAAGACTATCTACATGACAACGCGAGACAGGATTTTTCCTTGTTTTTCGCGGGTTTGACATTGATTTTTGAAGCTATGCGTTATAAGGCGCAGGGCATAAATTTGATACAGAACGGGCAGGGCACATGCAAAATTCACAAATGACAGATAAAATCGCGACTGGAATCGGCTTTATTGCTGCGTTGGACCAAAGTGGTGGCTCAACTCCAAAGGCGCTGGCGGGTTATGGCATTAAAGAAGATGCCTATTCCAATGATGATGAAATGTTCGGCTTAATCCATGAAATGCGGGTTCGCATCATGACGTCTCCATCGTTTAATGGCGAGCGTGTTTTGGGGGCCATTTTATTTGAAAAAACCATGGATGGTCAGGCCGGCGGCATGGATGTTCCGGAATATTTATGGTCAAAGGCTGTTGTCCCCTTTTTGAAAGTGGATAAGGGTTTGGAAGATGAGGTAAATGGCGTTCAAATGATGAAGCCTATGCCTGATCTTGCGGCTCTTTGTGCGCGCGGCGTGTCAAAAGGCGTTTATGGAACAAAAATGCGTTCGGTTATAAATTTGGCAAATAAGGAAGGCATTGCGGCAATTGTGAACCAACAATTTGACGTTGCGGGTGACATTTTATCCTATGGCTTAATGCCGATGATTGAGCCAGAAATTTCAATTAAAAGCGCCGATCGCGCGCAATGTGATGCGATATTGGCCGATGAGTTGAAAAAACATTTGGACACATTGCCCAAGGGTACGCAGGTGATGTTGAAACTTTCCATCCCGCAAAATGCCAATATTTATGCCGATATTGTTAATCATCCTGCAGTTTTGCGTTTGGTTGCCTTGTCTGGCGGTTTTTCCACTGATGAGGCATGCACGGAATTGGCAAAAAATAAAGGCATGATTGCTAGCTTCTCGCGTGCTTTGTTGGAAAAATTGCAGCATGGCTTGTCAGATGATGAATTTGATGAGGTGTTAAATAATGCTATTGCACAAATTTATGCTGCATCGGCCACATAATAATATTGGCAGGTAAATTTGAAATATGTAAAATGCCTGCTGTATCTTGCTTAAAGATTTGGTAAGAGGCGGGCATGAACGATATTCCAAAATGCCAATTATATTTAATTTCGCCTCTAAAAATGGGCGATAATTTTCCAGATTTGTTACATGAGGTGCTGTCCACTGGTTCAGTGGCGGCATTTCAATTTCGTGTCAAAGATATGGAAAGCCATGAAATGGCGAATTTGGCGACACCGTTACAACTTATTTGCGCGCAATATGACGTCGCCTTCATCATAAATGACTATGTTAATTTGGCGAAAAGATTAAAGGCGGATGGCGTTCATTTGGGGCAGGGTGATGGCAGTGTAAAGGATGCGCGAATAGAGCTTGGCCCGGATGCGCAAATTGGGGTGACCTGTCATAATAGCAAGCATTTGGCTATGGAAGCAGGGGAGGCTGGCGCCGATTATGTTGCATTTGGTGCATTTTTTGACAGCAGCACAAAGGATGCGCAGCACAGGGCGGAAATTGAAACGTTGAAATGGTGGGCGAATATCATGGAAATCCCATCGGTGGCAATTGGCGGTATAACTGCCCAAAATGCAAAACCCATAATAGAGGCGGGCGCAGATTTCGTCGCGGTTAGCGGCGCAATATGGAATCACCCTCAAGGTCCGAAAAAAGCAATAGAGGAATTTCAAGCATTGCTTGCGTAAATGTTACGCCTCGGCTAATGGCCGCAAATATGATCTTTTCTGATCAGTCCATAAATTTTTTTATTAAAGTGAGTGCTCCCATGAAAATAAGCGGCGTCGATATCCGTCCAGGTAATATATTGGAATATGAAAACGGCCTATGGAAAGTTGCGAAAATTCAGCATACACAGCCGGGTAAGGGCGGTGCATATATGCAGGTTGAGATGAAAAACTTAATCGATGGGCGCAAAACCAATGTTCGTTTCCGCAGCGCCGATACCGTTGAAAAGGTGCGTTTGGATACCAAAGATTATCAATATCTTTATGCTGAAGGTGACATGTTGGTATTCATGGATGTGGAAACATATGAACAGATAAATCTTGCTGCCGATTTATTGGGTGATGCGGCGGCATTTTTGCAAGATGGCATGATGGTGACGTTGGAAATGTATGACGAAAAGCCAATTTCAGCTCAATTGCCCGATCAGATTGAGGCTGAAGTTGTTGAGGCGGATGCCGTTGTAAAGGGGCAGACTGCATCGTCCAGTTATAAACCAGCGGTATTGGATAATGGCGTTCGCGTTATGGTTCCTCCTTTCATTAGCGCAGGGACACGGATTATTGTCGATGTCTATGCCCGTGAATATGTGAAGAAGGCGGATTAAGCATCATGCCAATTAAAGCCGGACTTATTACCGTAATGGAACGCGCCGCTCGTAAAGCGGGGCAGCGACTACGCCGAGATTTTAGCGAAGTTGAGCATTTACAAATTTCCAAAAAGGGGCCTGCTGATTTTGTGTCAAAAGCTGACCAAAAATCAGAGCGTACCATTTATGATGAGCTGTTATATGCGCGTCCTGATTGGGGATTTTTAATGGAAGAGGGTGGCGAGATTGAAGGTGCAGAGGGAAAGTCACGCTTCATCATTGATCCGTTGGACGGCACAAGTAATTTTTTGCACGGCATTCCGCATTTTGCCATTTCCATTGCAGTTCAGGACCGCGCACGCGATGGTAATGGGTGGGGCGATATTTACGCCTGTTTGGTGTATCAACCATTGACCGATGAAAGTTTCTGGGCAGAGCGCAACAAGGGCGCGTGGTTAGGTGAGAAGCGGATTCGTGTTTCTGCGCGCCGTGAAATGAACGAGGCATTGATTGCAACCGGCATGCCATATAAAGGGCATGGCGATTTTGACCAATGGAGCGGAATTTTTGACCATGTTGGTCCAAAGGTGGCAGGAATTCGCCGCTTTGGTGCTGCATCATTGGACATGGCGTGGTTGGCTGCGGGTCGTTATGATGGTTTCTGGGAAACGGATCTTTCGCCATGGGATACGGCTGCGGGCTGTTTATTGGTGCGTGAGGCCGGCGGTTTTGTAACTGATTTCAAGGGAAGATCGCCTGATATTGCGGATAAGCAAGTTTTGGCCGCGAACCAGGGGATACATAGCAAGCTGCATAAATTAATCGTCGAGGCCGAGCGTCAGGCACGATAGGGATATTAATCCACCGAAAATATTCGGATTTCAGCATGAAAATGGCAAGAAATGGCGAATTGCCCCTTGCGGCATTGGGTGCATGTGCCTAAAAGCCAAGGACATTATTTAATTAGATTCCATGATTGAGCATTATAGTGACCGATTTATCGCAATATCTACCTATCATGATTTTCCTGATTATCGCATTGGGATTGTCGAGCGCCTTTGTTTTTTTGCCTATGGGGGTTTCGCGTTTAACGGGATCGCATAAGCCAAGTGCTGCCAAATTGGCGGAATATGAGTGCGGATTTCCTGCATTTGAAGATTCGCGCAGCCAATTTGATGTGCGTTTTTATCTTGTTGCGATTTTATTCATTATTTTTGATTTGGAGGCGGCGTTCCTGTTTCCTTGGGCGGTTAGCTTGGGTGAAATTGGTTGGGCCGGTTGGGGCACTATGATGTTGTTCCTGTTTGAGCTTATTATTGGTTTTATTTATGCATGGAAAGTAGGGGCATTGGAATGGGAGTAGAACTGTCAAAACCGCCATTTGCGGACACGCCGCCTGATGCAGATTTTTTTAAAGAGCTGACCGGTGAGGTTAATGACAAAGGCTTTTTGGTGACATCGGCCGAGGATCTGTTCCAATGGGCGCGCACAGGTTCGCTTTGGTGGATGACATTTGGCTTGGCATGTTGTGCAGTTGAAATGATTCATGTGAATATGCCGCGTTATGATATGGAGCGTTTTGGTGTTGCGCCGCGTGCATCTCCGCGTCAATCGGATGTTATGATTGTGGCTGGTACATTATGTAATAAAATGGCGCCTGCGCTTCGCAAGGTTTATGACCAAATGTCAGAGCCCAAATATGTGATCTCCATGGGCAGCTGTGCCAATGGTGGTGGTTATTATCATTATAGTTATAGCGTTGTTCGTGGTTGCGACCGGATTGTTCCTGTGGATATTTATGTTCCAGGGTGTCCGCCAACCGCAGAGGCGTTATTATATGGAATTATGCAGTTGCAGCGTAAAATCCGCCGCGCAGGAACGATAGAGCGTTAATATGGCACATAATGCACCCCATATCACCAACCCCGAAAATGTGGTCGATGTCCTTAAAAAGGCATTGGGTAATTCATGTTTGGGCGTTATTGAAGCGCATGATGAAATAACATTTGTGGTGAAGCGTGATGATATTGTTGGCGTTTTGACCAAATTACGTGATGAGCATGAATATCAACAAATGGTTGAGATGGCCGGTGTTGATTATCCGTCTCGTGTGGAGCGTTTTGAAATTTGTTATCATTTGTTGAGTTTGACAAAAAATCACCGTGTTCGTGTGAAATTGTCAACTGATGAAGATATTCCTGTTCCCACTATTACATCTATTTGGCCCAATGCAGATTGGTTGGAACGTGAAATTTTTGACATGTATGGCGTGATTTTTTCGGGTCACCCCGATTTGCGCCGTATTTTAACCGATTATGGTTTTAATGGTCATCCATTCCGCAAGGATTTCCCGCTTACTGGATATAGCGAAATGCGTTATAGTGAAGAGGCTAAGCGCGTTGTATATGAGCCGGTTAAATTGGCGCAAGATTTTCGTAGTTTTGATTTTATGTCGCCATGGGAGGGTGCAGAATATGTGCTTCCTGGTGATGAAAAGGCGCCTGCTGCGCCACCTCCACCGCCGCCTGCGCCCACAGCAAAGCCTGTTCAGGAAAGGCCAGTTGCGAAAAAGGCAGCTGAAAAAAAATCAGTAGCCAAAAAGGCTGAAGGTAAAAAAACGACGGCTAAAAAAACCGTTGGGAAAAAAGCTGAACCAAAAAAAGTAGCGCCAAAAAAAGCGGCATCAAAGAAAGCAGCGCCTAAGAAAGGTGGAGCGAAGTAATGAGCGATTTAATTGATAGCCCAACCGCTGAAAAGCCGACAATTGGCGACACTGAAATTCAAAATTATACCATAAATTTCGGGCCTCAGCACCCTGCGGCACACGGTGTTTTACGTATGGTGATGGAGCTTGACGGCGAGATTGTGGAGCGAGTTGACTGTCATGTTGGTCTGCTCCATCGCGGCACGGAAAAGCTGATTGAAAATAAAACCTATTTACAGGCTTTGCCCTATTTTGACCGACTTGATTATTGCTCGCCCTTGGCCATGGAATATAGCTATGTTTTGGCAATTGAGAAATTACTGAATATTGAAGTGCCTTTGCGCGCACAATATTTACGTGTATTTTTCGCAGAATTGACCCGCATTTCGAACCATATGCTCAACCTTGGTGCGCATGTGATGGATGTGGGTGCAATGACGCCCAATTTATGGTTGTTTGAAATTCGTGAAGATTGCATGAATTTCTTTGAACGTGCGTCGGGCGCACGTATGCACAGCGCATATTTTCGTCCTGGTGGTGTGCATCAGGATGTACCATTAAAATTACTTACCGATATTGGTGATTGGTTGGATAAACGCATGCCCGAATTATTCGAAGATGCGATGAGTCTTGTCATCGACAATCGAATTTTTAAGCAGCGAAATGTCGATATTGCAACGGTCCGCCGTGATGATGCAGTGGCATGGGGTTTTTCTGGCCCGATGATTAGGGGCAGCGGCATAGCATGGGATTTACGTAAATCTCAACCATATGATGTGTATGACCGTATGCAATTTGACGTTCCCGTTGGGACGCGCGGTGATTGTTATGATCGCTTCATGGTGCGTGTGGAGGAGGTTCGCCAATCTGCGCGAATTATGAAGCAATGTCTTGCCGAAATGCCCGAAGGTCCGATTGCCAGCGATGATCGCAAAATTGTGCCCCCAAAACGTGCGGAAATGAAGCAATCAATGGAGGCTTTAATCCACCATTTCAAACTTTACACAGAGGGCTTTCATGTTCCGGCGGGTGAAGTTTATGTCGCAACCGAAAGCCCGAAGGGCGAATTTGGTGTTTATTTGGTCAGCGATGGCTCAAATAAGCCCTATCGTTGTAAAATACGGCCCACAGCGTTCAGCCATTTGCAAGCGATGGACATGATGTGCAAAGGGCATATGTTGCCCGATGCCACCGCCATTTTGGGCGCAATTGACGTTGTGTTTGGGGAGTGTGACCGTTGAGCAAGATTATGACCGCAAAGCAAATGATTGCGCATTATAACGCGCAGGATGCAGATGCATATGTGCAATTGATGAGTGACGAAGCATGCGAAGCGGGGTATCGCGGTGATGTGTTGCGTGAAGGGAAAGAAGGCGTCCGTGCTGGGTTGAAAGCGATGTTTGCTGAGTTTCCAGATAACCGTGCTGATATTTTATCTGCGGAGCAAGTTGGCGAGCATGTTGTAATGCATGAACGGGTTTTTCGTTCGCCATCTACTGATCCATTTGATGTTATGGCAATTTATAGTTTTGAAGGCGAGAAAGTTTCTCGTGTGGAGTTTGTCCGATAATGGCTGATGCACCTCAATTACCTGATGAAGCCGAAGTTCGCGCCAAATGGGGCGATTTCAAATTCACCGCTGATAATGCGAAAAAGGCAAAGGAAATTATTGCCCGCTATCCTGACGGACGGCAACGCAGCGCGGTTATGCCTCTGTTAGATTTGGCGCAGCGTCAGGTTGGTGCGGAAACCAATACGCAAGGATGGCTTCCTGTGCCGGTGATTGAATATGTAGCGGCCATGTTGGACATGCCATATATGCGCGCATTTGAGGTGGTGACTTTTTACACCATGTATAATCAGGCGCCTGTTGGTAAATATCATGTGCAGGTCTGCGGAACGACGCCATGTTTGTTACGCGGGTCGGATGATGTGATGTCGGCATGTAAAAATAAAGGTATGGTAAAGGGTAAAACCACGCCCGATGGCCTGTTCACCCTGACCGAAGTGGAATGTATGGGTAATTGCGCCTCTGCCCCGATGGTGCAGATTAACGACGATAATTATGAAGATTTAGACTATGATCGCACCATGGCGATTTTGGATGCATTGGAGCAGGGCAAACCAGTGAAAACTGGCACGCAAGAACCGGGTCGTCACACGGTTGAGCCAATTGGCGAGCCGACAAATCTGGCCGAAATGATCAAAAGCAACCATGATTATAGGAAGCAATGGTAATGAGTTTTGATTTTCTTCAGGATAAAGATCGGATTTTCACCAATGTCTATGGTTATCAACCATGGAATTTAAAGGCTGCGCAAGGGCGTGGTGATTGGGACAAAACCAAAGATTTAATGAAAATCGGCCAAGACGCGATTATTGATGAGGTGAAGGCATCGGGGCTTCGTGGGCGCGGCGGTGCAGGCTTTCCCACGGGGATGAAGTGGAGCTTTATGCCCAAAAATCCAACCCCCGAACGGCCAAGTTTTTTGGTTATCAATGCCGATGAATCCGAGCCGGGTAGCTGCAAGGACCGCGAAATCATTCGCCATGACCCGCATAAATTGATTGAGGGCGCGTTAATCGCGGGATATGCAATGCGCGCACGGGCCGCATATATTTATATTCGCGGTGAATATATTCGTGAGGCTGAAACCCTTTTTGCCGCTGTGCAAGAGGCATATGACGCCGGATTATTGGGTAAAAATGCCGCAAAATCCGGATATGATTTTGATGTATTTGTGCACCGCGGGGCGGGCGCATATATTTGCGGCGAAGAAACCGCGATGATAGAGAGCCTTGAGGGGAAAAAGGGCCAGCCAAGGTTAAAACCCCCATTTCCTGCGGGTGCAGGGCTTTATGGTTGCCCAACCACGGTAAATAATGTGGAAAGCATTGCCGTTGTGCCCACCATATTACGGCGCGGGGCGGCATGGTTTTCCAGCTTTGGCCGTGATAATAATAAAGGTACAAAATTATTTCAAATTTCCGGTCATGTTGAACGCCCATGTGTGGTTGAGGAAAGCATGAGCATTCCCTTTCGTGATTTGATTGAAAAACATTGCGGCGGGATACGCGGCGGATGGGATAATTTATTGGCGGTCATCCCCGGTGGTTCATCGGTGCCGCTTGTTCCTGCTGCGCAAATTATGGATGCGCCCATGGATTTTGACGGCCTGCGCGAAGTAGGATCGGGGCTTGGCACTGCGGCGGTCATTGTGATGGACAAAAGCACCGATATTGTTCAGGCGATTTCTAGGCTTTCCTATTTTTACAAGCATGAAAGCTGCGGCCAATGCACCCCATGTCGTGAGGGCACAGGCTGGATGTGGCGCGTGATGGAAAAAATGCGTACCGGCGATGCCGATATCGCCGATATCGATACCCTATATGAGGTGACCAAACAGGTTGAGGGACATACCATCTGTGCGCTTGGCGATGCGGCGGCATGGCCAATTCAAGGCCTCATTCGCCATTTCCGTCCTGAAATGGAACGGCGGATTAACGAAAATAAGGGTGCAGGTGCATCCAATATAATGGAGGCAGCGGAATGAAACTTGCATTTTGTCTTATTGCGTCATTGCTTTGTTCAACAGCGGCGATAGCTCAAGAGAAACCAGCTCAAGAGAAGCCTTCTGATAGGCCGATTCCTGAAGGCGCAGTGGTCATAAAATTTTTTGATGCAGAGAAGATCCAGCTTTGGGCACAGTGTAGTTGGGAAAAAATGCCAGTTACTAGCCCAAATTTGTTCGATATTCATTTTAATTCAAAAAAAGTAGAAGATCTGAGAGAGATTCCGTTCGCAAGTCCAATAGAAAATCTGAACACGCGTTTGAATGCCGTTTGTGGTGAATTGCTGGACGATCGAGATAGAAACTCACCTACGCATAATGTGCAATCCGCGAAAATATTTGCATTGAAAAAATTTCGTCCTGAACAGCCCAAGCAAAAAGATCAGAAAATTCAATCCTATATTTGTGCACACAAAATTTCTGGTCAGTACGTCATCACTGAACGAGATCTTAAAAAGCCAAAGCCGCAAGACGCGATTCCATTTGCTAAAGCATATTGTTTCAAAATCGAAGCGGATGGGAGTCTGACCGATGCCTAAAGTCACCGTAGATGGAATTGAAATCGAAGTGCCAGAGGGCGCAACCGTGCTTCAGGCGGCGGAGCTTGCGGGCAAGGAAATTCCGCGCTTTTGCTATCATGAACGGCTGTCCATTGCGGGCAATTGCCGTATGTGCCTTGTCGAGGTAAAGCCAGGGCCGCCAAAGCCGCAGGCATCATGTGCCTTGCCCGCCATGGAGGGGCAGGAAATCCGCACCGATAGCCAGATGGTGAAAAAGGCACGCGAAGGTGTGATGGAATTTCTCCTTATCAATCACCCTCTTGATTGCCCGATTTGTGATCAGGGCGGTGAATGTGATTTACAGGATCAGGCCGTGGCATTTGGGCGTGGTTCATCGCGTTATGAAGAAAATAAACGCGCGGTCACCGAAAAATATATGGGCCCCATTGTTAAAACAGTGATGACCCGCTGTATTCAATGCACACGCTGTGTCCGCTTTGCCGAAGAAGTAGCCGGTATCGAAGAAATTGGCGCCATTGGCCGCGGTGAAAATATGCAAATCACCAGCTATTTGGAACATGCAGTGCAAAGCGAGCTATCGGGAAATGTGGTTGATTTATGCCCCGTTGGCGCATTGACCAGCAAGCCCTATGCTTTTGAGGCACGGCCATGGGAATTGAAAAAGACCCTTGGCATTGATGTGATGGACGCGGTTGGAACTAATGTGCGTTTTGACGCGCGTGGGCGCGAAGTTTTGCGTATTTTGCCGCGCATGAATGATGATGTGAATGAAGAATGGGCGAATGATAAAACCCGTCATGTTGTCGATGGTTTGACCAAAAGGCGTTTGGATGCGCCCTATGTCCGTAAAGACGGCAAATTGGTAAAGGCAAGCTGGGCAGAGGCATTTGAGGCGATTAAGGCTGTTAATGCTGGCTCGTCGGTTGCGGCAATTGCTGGTGATTTGGTCGATTGTGAAACCATGTATGCGGCAAAGGCTTTGCTCGCCAAAATGGGCAGCAGCATGTTGGAAGGTCGCCAGACTGGCATGAAATATGATGTCTCATCGTTAAGCGCGGTGAATTTCAACACGGGCATTGCCGCGATTGAGGATGCGGATGTCATCTTGCTTATCGGCACAAATGTCCGTTGGGAAGCCCCCTTGGTCAACACCCGTATTGGCAAGGCAGTTCGCCGTAAAGGGGCAAAGGTTTTTGTCATTGGCGATGAAATTGACTTAACATATCGTGCGGAATTTTTGGGCAATGATGCAGCCTTAATCGGCAAATTGCCAAAGGCGGCGGCCGATGCGTTGAAAAATGCAGCACGTCCCGCGGTGATTATTGGTGGCGGTGCATTGGCAGCCGAAGGCGTGCATGGCGCGGCGTTGAAATTGGCCGAAAAATATAATTTGGTGCGTGATTTAGAAGATGGCCGTTCTTGGAATGGCTTTAATGCGCTTCATTTTTCTGCGGCGCGGATGGGCGGCTTAATGCTTGGCTATGCACAGGTGGGCGGCATATCAGATATTGTGGCGGCGCAACCTAAATTGACGTTCTTCCTTGGTGCGGATGAGGTTGATTTCACTAAATTTGAAAATAGTTTGAAAGTTTTTGTTGGCCATCATGGTGATAAGGGCGCTCATGCTGCGGATGTCATTTTGCCCGCCGCTGCCTATACCGAGAAAAATGGCACATATGTCAATTTAGAAGGGCGCGTTCAATTTTCAAATAAGGCGGTATTTGCCCCTGGTGATGCCCGCGAAGATTGGTCAATTTTCCGTGCTTTATCCGAAATATTGGGACATAAACTTCCTTTTGATAATTTTGATGATTGCCGCGCCGAAATGGTTAAGCAGGTTCCTGCCTTGGGCGTTGAGGGCTTGGCCGATTATGGTTGGGCCGTTCCCAAATTATCAGATAAAGCCGCAGGGGCAATAAATTATCCGATAAAGGATTTTTATCTGACCAATGCCATTTGCCGTGCAAGCGACACCATGAACCGTTGTTCAAAAGAATTGATCCATGGTGAAGATATGTTGGAGGCCGCGGAATGACCGAATTTTTTATCTCTTTGGGCATGAACTTTGAATGGGCGTGGTTCACCGCAACAATTGCGGGCATATTGTTAATTGCCTTGCCTTTGATGCTTGCAGTGGCGATGATTATTTATGTCGATCGTAAAATTTGGGCCGCAATGGCGCTGCGCAAGGGGCCAAATGTGGTTGGCCCATTTGGCTTATTGCAAAGCTTTGCCGATGGTCTGAAGGTATTTTTACAAGAAACAATCATTCCATCCAGCGCAAATAAGGGGTTGTTTTTAATCGCTCCGATTATCACCTTTACCGTGGCCTTATTGGCATGGGCGGTGATACCATTTAGCGAAACCGCGATATTATCGAATATCAATGTTGGGCTGCTCTATATTTTGGCGGTCAGCTCGCTTGGCGTTTATGGTGTTGTTATCTCCGGTTGGGCTTCAAATTCCAAATATCCTTTTTTCTCGGCCATGCGTGCCGCTGCTCAAATGATAAGTTATGAAGTATCAATCGGCTTTATCATCATTTCGGTCGTGTTATTTGCCGGCTCTTTCAACATGATGGAAATTGTTGAGGGACAGCGCGGATTTGGCCTAGGCTTTGTTAACGCATTTGGTTTTAATATTTTAATGTTCCCCATGGCGATTATGTTCTTAATCTCTGCATTGGCGGAAACCGCGCGTGCTCCATTTGATTTGACCGAGGCGGAAAGTGAGCTGGTCGCGGGCTATCAAACCGAATATAGTTCCATGTCGTTCGCGCTATTCTGGCTTGGTGAATATGCCAATGTGTTGTTAATGTGCGCGTTGAACGCCATCTTATTTTGGGGTGGATATTTGCCGCCCGTGGATTGGGCGCCATTATATGCTGTGCCTGGCATTATTTGGTTGTTCGCCAAAATATTCTTCTTCTTCTTTGTATTTAGCTGGGTAAAGGCAACGGTTCCGCGCTATCGCTATGACCAACTTATGCGCTTGGGATGGAAAATATTCCTGCCTATATCGCTTTTCTGGGTATTTCTGGTGAGCGGATATTTAATGCTGACGAGGTATTCATAATGTCAAATATTTCCCATCTTATTAAATCATTCACCCTTTGGGAATTTGCAAAGGCGCATTGGCTTACCTTAAAATATTTTTTCAAGCCCAAGGCGACGATCAATTATCCATTTGAGAAAAACCCTATCAGTCCCCGTTTCCGTGGGGAGCACGCGCTGCGCCGTTACCCAAATGGCGAAGAACGCTGCATTGCGTGTAAATTATGCGAGGCTGTTTGCCCCGCGCAGGCCATTACGATTGAGGCTGAGCCGCGCGATGATGGTTCACGTCGCACCACGCGCTATGATATTGATATGACCAAATGCATTTTTTGCGGTTTTTGTCAGGAAGCATGTCCGGTTGATGCAGTTGTTGAAGGGCCTAATTTTGAATATGCGACCGAAACACGCGAAGAATTGCTATATGATAAAGCAAAACTTTTGGAAAATGGTGATAAGTGGGAGCAAGCAATTGCTGCAAACCTTGCCGCCGATGCGCCTTATCGTTAAGGGCATGATAGTTAATATAGGGACGATGAAATCGTGATTCAGTTACTTGCCTTTTACATATTTGCGACGTTGGTTGTGGCCAGCGGCATTATGGTGATTTTTTCGCGCAATCCGGTGCACAGTGTGCTGTGGTTGATTGTGGCATTTTTCAACGCGGCGGGGCTGATGGTTTTGCTTGGCGCGGAGTTTATCGCCATGTTGTTGGTGATTGTTTATGTGGGGGCAGTCGCTGTATTGTTCCTATTCGTTGTCATGATGCTGGATATTGATTTTGCAGAGCTTCGCGCAGGTTTTGTGCAAAATATGCCGCTTGGCCTTTTGCTGGCGTTCATCCTGTTGGTTGAACTGATTATGGGTTTAGGAGCATATAAGGCCGGAGCGGTTCAATTGGGCGAGTCCGCCATTCAAAGCAATGATGCCGCAAATAATATTGAGGCAATTGGGCAGCTGCTTTACACAAAATATATTTTCCTGTTCGAAGCAGCTGGTTTAATATTGCTGGTCGCCATGGTGGGCGCAATCATTTTAACCAACCGTCAAAGGGTTGGCATTCGTCCGCAGGATGTTTCCAGCCAGGTTAAGCGCCGTCCATGGGACGCAATTAAAAATATTAAAGTCGAAAGCGGCAAGGGGGTCGAGCTATGATTGGCATCGAGCATTATCTGGTGGTCAGCACAATTTTATTTGTGCTTGGTGTGCTGGGTATTTTTCTAAACCGTAAAAATGTGATTATCATTTTAATGGCAGTTGAGCTTATCTTGCTTGCGGTTAATATAAATCTTGTCGCTTTTAGTGCGTTTTTGGGTGATTTAACGGGGCAAATTTTTGCCATGTTCGTGTTAACAGTCGCGGCGGGTGAAGCCGCCATTGGGCTTGCCATTTTGGTTATATATTTCCGTAAACGCGGAACAATCGCCGTTGACGACGTCAACCGGATGAAGGGATAAGGCCGGTGTCATCAATTCAAATCATTGTTTTTGCGCCTTTAATTGCGGCAATTATTGCCGGGCTTGGCAATCGTGCATTGGGCAATAAAGCGGCCAAATTAATTACAACAGGCGGGCTTTTTCTTTCTTGTGCGTTAAGCTGGCCCATATTTATTTCTTTCTTATCGGGCACGCAAAGTGCGCATGTCGTTCCTGTGTTGGATTGGGTGCGTTCCGGCGCACTGCATTTTGCATGGGAATTAAGAGTTGATGCATTAACCGCGGTCATGCTTGTCGTTGTGACCAGCGTTTCTGCATTGGTTCATTTATATAGCTGGGGCTATATGGACGAAGATCCAGACCAGCCGCGTTTCTTTGCCTATTTATCTTTATTTACCTTTGCTATGTTGATGCTGGTAACCGCCAATAATTTGGTTCAAATGTTCTTTGGTTGGGAAGGGGTTGGACTTGCTTCTTATCTTTTGATCGGATTTTGGTTTAAAAAGCCAAGCGCAAATGCGGCGGCAATAAAGGCATTTGTCGTAAACCGTGTTGGCGATTTGGGCTTTATGCTAGGTATTTTTGGCCTGTTCATGGTATTTGGCACGGTTTCAATTACGGATATTTTGGCCGCTGCGCCCGGTAAAGCTGGTTCTTCAATCGGCTTTTTGGGGATGCAGGTTGATTTGATGAGCTTGCTTTGTGTGTTATTATTCATCGGCGCGATGGGTAAATCGGCACAACTTGGCCTTCACACTTGGTTGCCGGACGCGATGGAAGGGCCAACGCCTGTATCCGCGCTTATCCACGCCGCAACTATGGTTACTGCGGGTGTATTTATGGTATGCCGCATGTCGCCCTTATTTGAAACAAGCCAATTTGCGATGAATTTGGTAACGATTGTGGGGGCGACGACGGCGATTTTTGCCGCAACGGTTGGCCTCGTCCAAACCGATATTAAACGTGTTATTGCTTATTCAACATGTTCGCAATTGGGCTATATGTTCTTTGCTGCGGGCATGGGGGCATATGGTGCGGCAATGTTCCACCTTTTCACCCACGCATTTTTCAAGGCTTTATTATTCCTTGGTGCGGGTAGTGTGATCCACGCCATGCATCATGAACAAGATATGCGTTATTATGGTGGATTGCGTAAGCATATACCGCTCACATTTTGGGCGATGATGGCTGGAACATTGGCAATTACCGGTGTTGGCATACTTGGTGTGGGCGGCTTTGCAGGATTTTATTCAAAAGATGCGATTATCGAAGTTGCCTTTGCCGGTGCTGCGCCGCATAATTTTGGATATTATGCATTTGGCATTGGTGTTTTGGCGGCATTATTGACCAGTTTTTATAGCTGGCGTTTAATGTTCTTAACCTTCTTTGGCAAAGCGCGTTGGATAGAAAGCGAACATATTCAACATAGCGTACATAAAACAGCAGAAGAAGCGGGCGAGGACACAACAGGTGGTTACCACCCGCATGAAAGCCCATTGCCGATGCTTATTCCATTGGCGGTTCTCTCCTTTGGTGCGATCTTCGCTGGTTTAATTTTTCACAATCCCTTTGTGGAGGCAGGAATTGGCAACGAATTTTGGTCACAAAGCACATTATATTTTAATGAGCATTTAATGCATGCCATTCATGAAGTGCCATTATGGGTAAAATTATCATCGACTTTTGCGATGCTCACAGGATTGTTCATTGCCTATATGATGTATATCCGTTCAGAGGATGCGCCGCAAAAATTGGTGTCGCATTTCAAGCCTCTTTATAATTTCTTTTATAATAAATGGTATTTTGATGAGCTTTATAACCTAATCTTTGTTCGTCCAGCCTTTTGGTTTGGCCGCAAATTTTGGCAAATTGGCGATGTTGGCTTAATTGATCGCTTTGGACCAAATGGGTCGGCTACGGCTGTATCAATGGGGTCAAAATTGGCCGCAAAGGTCCAATCAGGTTATCTTTATACTTATGCTTTTGTAATGCTAATCGGCCTTGTCGCTATGATTAGCTGGGTAATGGTGCAAACAAAATGAGCGCAGAAAATCTTCCTATTCTTTCGATCATGATGCTGGTGCCTTTACTGGCATCTATCGCATGCATGTTTTTACGCGATAATGGCGCTCGTCAGCTCGCATTGGGCGCGACATTGCTTAATTTATTATTGGGCATTTGGCTTTGGATGTCGTTTAATCCCACGGGCGATCAATGGCAATTTACCGAAAATTTGGATTTATTTGGCCCTATCGGTTACAATATTGGTATTGATGGCATTTCTTTAATGCTTATCATGTTATCGGTATTTTTAATGCCGATATGTATCGGCGCAAGCTGGCGCGCGATCGATAAACGCGTTGGTGAATATATGGCGGCGTTTTTGATGATGGAAGTCATCATGATCGGCGTTTTTGTCGCGCAGGATTTATTATTATTTTATATCTTCTTTGAGGCTGGCTTAATCCCCATGTATTTGATTATCGGGATTTGGGGCGGCGCAAACCGCATTTATGCAAGTTTCAAATTTTTCCTCTACACATTGCTTGGTTCGGTTCTGATGCTGCTCGCCATGCTTTGGATGATAAATGAGGCAGGCACTTCTTATATCCCCGATCTTCATGCCTATAAATTCCCTGTTGAGGCGCAGACATGGTTGTGGCTGGCATTTTTCGCTAGTTTCGCGGTTAAAGTACCTATGTGGCCACTACATACTTGGCTTCCTGATGCTCATGTTCAGGCGCCTACTGCTGGCTCGGTCATTTTGGCAGGTGTTTTGTTGAAACTTGGCGGATATGGATTTTTACGTTTCTCGCTTCCCATGTTTCCAGAGGCAAGCGCGGAATTTTTGTGGGTAATACTTGGCCTTTCTATGGTGGCAGTGGTTTATACTTCATTGGTGGCATTGGTGCAGGAAGATATGAAAAAGCTTATCGCTTATTCATCGGTGGCCCATATGGCGATTGTGACAATCGGCCTTTTTGCCTTTAACCAACAAGGTATTGAGGGCGCGATTATTGTGATGTTAAGCCATGGTTTGGTTTCTGGCGCTTTATTCCTTTGTGTTGGGGTTATATATGATCGCCTACATACTCGAGATATTGGCCGTTATGGCGGGTTAAGCATTAACATGCCTAAATATGCCATTTTATTTCTTTTGTTCACAATGGCCAGCATTGGCCTTCCCGGGACAAGCGGTTTTGTGGGTGAATTTTTAGCTTTGGCTGGGATTTATCAAATTTCCACATGGGCGACCTTAATTTGCACAACGGGCATTATTTTAGGCGCAGGCTATATGCTTTATCTTTATCGCCGTGTGGCATTTGGCGCGCAGGTGAATGAAGATGCCGCCGCAATGCAAGATATTGATGGACGTGAAATGTGGCTGTTGGCGCCAATAGCGGCTGTTGTTTTATGGATGGGTGTCTATCCAGAATCATTCATTCAACCGATAAGACGCGATGTGGCGACAATTGTTGCCCATATTGACCGCGCGACACCGGCAACTGATTCAATTATTAAAGAAAATGATAAAGCCATGACCAAATATCGTGTCCAAAAACATGAGGGCAAGGAAGGGCATTTGCCTGAAAAATCAGCTGAGCATGGGAGTGCGCACTAATGGATTTGGCGATTTCACTATATTTTACGCGCCCTGAGCTTATTTTAAGTTTTTCTGGATTGATTTTATTATTAATTGCCGCGTGGCGAAATGATAGCGGTAAGCTGCTTTCTATCTTGGCTGTTGCAGCATTATTTGGTGCTGGCGCATATCTTATCGAATTTTTGACAAACCCGTCCTATTCCGATGGCGGGGATGCATTTTCCGGCCTTTATCGTATGGATGCATTTGGTTCCTATGCAAAGCTTATCATTTATGCGGCGGCGGCAATTTGTTTAATTATGACGCCATCTGTTTTAACACGCGCAGGGGTGTTTAAGCCTGAATATCCAATATTGGTCCTATTTGCTGTAGTAGGCATGGGAATAATGGTGTCGGCGGTTGATTTTGTAACCTTATATATCGGGCTAGAACTAAACAGTTTGGCAGCCTATGTCTTGGCCAGTTTCGCCCGCGATGATGAACGATCAAGCGAGGCCGGGCTTAAATATTTTGTGCTTGGCGCATTGGCCAGCGGCATTTTATTATTCGGCATGTCGTTAATTTATGGCTTTACCGGCAGCACGCAATTTCATCTTATTTCCGATGCACTTTCTGGTAATATTGGGATGGGCGCAACCTTTGGTCTTGTTTTCATCCTTGCTGGTTTGGCCTTTAAAATCAGCGCAGCACCATTTCATATGTGGACGCCGGATGTGTATGAAGGTGCACCGACGCCGATTACAGCATTTTTTGCAAGTGCACCAAAGGTGGCGGCCAGTATATTGTTGGTCCGTGTTTCCATGGATGCATTTGGCAGCCAAGTGGCAGCATGGCAGATGATTGTTATTTTTGTGGCGCTTTTCTCCATTATTGTCGGGGCATTGGGGGCAATTGGACAGCAAAATATTAAACGTCTTTTGGCCTATAGCTCGATTAACAATATCGGGTTTTTGTTAATTGGTCTTGCTGCGGCAAATGCGGCGGGTATTTCCGGCATGATGACATATTTGGCAATTTATGTCGTTATGACATTGGGGGCATTTGCCTGTGTCATGCAATTGGTGGATCGTCAGGGCGTTGTCCGTGAAGATATGGGAGCGCTTGCCGGATTGTCAGAAACACGTCCTGCCTTGGCTTATTCAATGGCGGCATATATGTTTGCTTTGGCTGGTATTCCGCCACTATTTGGTTTTTGGGGTAAATTGGTTGTGTTCCAAGCCGCAATTCAGGCAGGATTATTCCCACTGGCAATTTTGGGTATTTGTGCATCGGTAATTGGCGCCTTTTATTATTTAAAGGTGGTTAAAATCATGTTCTTTGATGAAGCTGACGCCATCATCGTGCCTGCGGATAAGGTGCTTGCATGGATTAGCGGCCTGTTTGCTATTATCCTATTAACAGTGGGTTGGATGGCGATTCCATTACTGCAACATCTTGGCGATAATGCAGCAGCCGCATTGTTAGCAAGTTGAGCATCCATATTGATAATATTGCAGAAACCCATTCGACAAATGCTGATTTGCTAAAAAAAAATCTTTCGATTTTAGGCGAAGGATATTGGTTGCAAGCAGATCAGCAAAGCGGCGGCAGGGGCAGGCAAGGGCGCGAATGGCATTCGCCAGAGGGTAATTTATATTGCTCCACATTTGTTAGAATTGGCGAAAATGACCCCGCGCCTGCTTCATTGGCAATGATGACATCTTTAAGTGTTTATGAAACGGTTGTTCATTTCATCCCTGATGCAGAGATTAGGATTAAATGGCCTAATGATATATTGGTAAAAAAAGATAGTAGTTGGCATAAAATAAGCGGTATTTTACTGGAAAGCAAAATGCCGCATATTGTGATTGGTATTGGCATGAATGTTAATATTGCGCCTAATCTGGCCGATAGAAATACAGTTTGTCTTAAAGATTTTTTGCATCAGGAGTGTGATGTCGCGGCGGTTTTGAACATTTTGTCATTGCGCTTTGAATTTTTCTTAAAAAAATGGCGCCATTTGGGGCTTTCGAAAATATTGGATTATTGGCGCGAATATAGTTTTCCGGCTGGAACACCCATGTCCACTCATTTGGGTAATGGCGATCAGATTATAGGTGAATTTGCAGGCGTCACCGCCAATGGGTCGCTTAACCTTGTATTAAATGACGGAAGATCGCATATTATCCATGCGGGGGATGTTATGTTAGTTGATCAAGGAAATTAAATGCTTTTAATTGCAGATATTGGCAACTCAAATGTTAAATTTGCATTGGCAAATGAGGAAGGCATTTTGGAAAGATGGCGTATCGCAACCGATTCACGCAGAACCGCCGATGAATATGCCACATGGTTGGCGCAAATATTTGCCTTGTCTGGATATGATATAAAGTCTGTCAAAGCGCTTATCCTATCCTCAGTTGTGCCGCGGGCGGTGCATAATTTTTCCATATTGGCCGAAAAATATCTCAAAGCTGATTTTGTTGTTGCAGGCAGAGGTGACTTTAACTGGGATATTAAATTAAATGTCGAAGAACCCAGCAGCGTTGGCACTGATAGAATAGTTAACGCCATTGCCGCGCAATTATTATGCAAAATGGATAAAATCGTTATCAGCTTTGGTACGGCCACAACATTTGACCATATTGGCAGCGACGGCAGCTATAATGGCGGCAGTATAGCACCGGGAATTAACCTTTCATTGGATGGGCTATATTCTGCGACCGCTCAATTGCCCAATATTGCAATTACGGATCCTGAAAATGATAATATGCTGGGCAAAACGACCGAGGCGCAAATGCAAATTGGTATTTTCTGGGGTTCTTTATCATTGATTGAGGGCATGATTTCACGAATGAAGGCCCAAATTGGCAAGCCGGTTCAAATTATCGCCACTGGTGGTATGGCATATTTATTTCAAAAACAGCATCAGATATTTGATTTTATTGATCCCGATCTTACATTAAAGGGGCTATCCTGCCTCTATTATAACAAAATTAAAGGTTAAATACATGGTTAAACCAGCCGACGAGCTGTTGTTTCTGGCACTTGGTGGGTCAGGCGAAATTGGCATGAATGTCAATCTATATGGGTGTCAGGGCAAATGGATTATGGTTGATTTGGGCCTTAGCTTTGCCGATCCCTATTATCCTGGCGTTGATTTGGTTTTGCCCGATTTAGAATTTATCGAACAACGCGCCGATGATTTATTAGGGATAGTTTTGACCCACGGGCATGAGGATCATATTGGAGCCATTCCATATTTGGCGGCGGATTTGGGCGTGCCTTTATATGCGACATCCTTTACCGCTGATTTAATCCGCCGTAAATTGGATGAGGCTGGGTTGGTTGATCAGGTTGAATTGCATGTGGTTGACCTTGATTCTATTGTCGATTTAGGGCCATTTTCGTGCCAATATATTCCGCTCGCGCATAGCATTGCGGAGGGCAATGCATTGTTAATCAACACGCCACATGGCCGGATTTTCCACACGGGCGATTGGAAATTGGATGATGATTCCATTATCAGCAGCCCCGCCACGCAGGAACAGTTAAGTAAAATTGGCGACGAAGGTGTTCTTGCGCTTGTTTGTGACTCTACAAATGCATTTTCAAATGCGGAATCGGGCAGTGAGGGCGTTGTTCGTGATAATTTAATCGAATTGATTAAAGGGCTTCCCAACCGGATTTTGGTAACCAGCTTTGCATCAAATATTGCCCGATTGGACAGTTTGGGTAAGGCAGCAAAGGCGGCAAAGAGGCAATTATGTGTTGCGGGCCGCTCGCTAGATCGAATGATTGAGGTGGGGCAGGCCAATGGTTATTTAAAGGATTTCCCCGCGACAATAGAATTTGATGAGGCCATGCGCCTGCCCAGAAATCAGGTGATGATTATTGCGACGGGCGGACAGGGGGAACCGCGCGCGGCATTATCCCGCATTGCCAGCGATACGCACCCGATTAAGGTTGAAAAGGGCGACCATATCCTATTTTCCTCCAAACAAATTCCGGGCAATGAAATTGCAATTGGGCGTATTCAAAATGCATTGGCAGAGGCCGATGTGGAAATGATTACCGAAAAACAGGCGCATATCCATGTTTCTGGACATCCTGGTCGGCCAGAGCTTGTCAAATTCTACCAATGGCTTCGCCCTGAAATATTACTGCCCGTTCATGGTGAAATGCGCCATATGAAGGAACAGGCAAAACTGGGCCGCGAGAATAATATATCACAGACAATAGTACAGAAAAATGGCCAATTATTGCGTCTTGCGCCCGGTAAAGCGGTGCATATTTCGCATGAAAGGGCAGGGCGCTTATTATTGGACGGTGATATGATTATCGAGGCCGATGGCGCGACAATGAATGAAAGACGTAAACTTTCATTTCATGGCCAGGCAAGTGTTGCATTTTTCATTGGTGAAAATGGACGAGTGCAAGGCGACCCGATAATTAGCATGTTAGGCGTGCCATTAGAAATTGAAATTGACGAATTTATGGATGAAGCGGTGGAGGAGTTGAATGAAATTCTTCGCGCGTTTAACAAGGGTGACCTTGAAAAATTAAAAGAGAAGATGAGAATAGCTTTACGTAAAATCATCAGGCAATGGACTGGCAAGAAGCCGGTGGTCACCGTATTGGCAGTCGAGGCATAAATGAATATAGCATCAATATTGGCGATATATTTTCTTTTTTGGGTGTTATGCGCTTTTTTGGTGCTGCCCTTTGGAATTAAAAGCCATTTTGAAACGGGCGATGAAATTTTGCCAGGGCATGCGGATGGCGCGCCTGCCAATTTCAAACCGAAAAAAATAATATTCAGAACGACAATTTTGTCCGCAATTTTATTTGGCATATATTATGCAAATTATGTTTACGGATGGGTCACGCAGGAAAGTTTCAACTTTCTGTTACTAACCAATTGATGCATTCCAATTGATGCATTCCAATTGATGCATTCCAGTTGAAGTATAAGCATAAATGGGCCATCTTAATGGGAGGCCATTAAATAGAAGATATTATTCGCGGAATCTTTCAATTGCCTGTGCCAAGGCGACATATAATTTGCCGATATCTGATGATAATAATGTAACGCTTATCGCACCTCCATCCTTGGTGCTCAACACCAATCGCATCATACTTTCAAAATCATGAATATATCGGTTTACATTATCGTGAAATTCTCCGTCTTCTTCATAATAGGATGCGATAATTTTTGCCTCACTATTATCCAGCAAACGAACGGCCCTACGTGTAAACACGCCTCTGTCACCTTTTAAATAAGCGGCCCAGCTGGTATCGGTAACGTCATTGCTTAATATTTTGGCGACATCAATAGATGTGCTGTTCAATGCCTCGGTCAATAATGCCATGCGGCGGGTAAAATCATTTTCATCGACGCCGCTAAATAATGCTTCATTCTGTTTTAATCTGGCCTCTAAATTGTCGGTCATTTCTTGAATATAGAGTAATTTTGATTCAAGCCTTTGTGTTGATTGTTCGGTAAGTTCAAGATGCGATGCAAAAACATGCTGTGCAGTTTGAGTTATTGTGGCCAATTGTGATTCGGTAGCTGTGGCAATTACTTGTTTATTATCATTGGAAATTTCATGAATAGCTTTGCCGAAATCAGCGGTTATTTCGGATTTAAGCTGACCAATTTTATCACCGATATTATGCAATAATGTTGTAATTTCTTCATCGGTTTTGGTCGATAAATGATCTAAATTTTTCTGAACATTGCGCATTTCTTTATCGATTAATTTTATATTATTTTCATATTCTTTTATAAAATTAAGATTTTTATCACTCAATTGATCCAGCGAATGGGCCTGCGCCTTTGTATCGGCGATAAATGTCTCTGACAGGCGGATTATTTTCTGCGCATTATTAAGTCCCTCAGCCTGTTCTTCATTTAAATTATTCAATGCAGATTTCGTTTCTGCAATTTTAATTTTCAGGCGATCATAGCTTGCCGGCAGGCTCTCATCCATTTCACGACTATTGCTGTTTAACGCTTCTAATAAATGTTCACATTGTGCAATAAGTGACAAAGTTTGCCGCTCATTATTACTGAATTTTTCGCTAATAATATCATGCTTTTCATCCAATGCAGCCAATGCAAAGGCCAATTCACCCATTTTGACGCCTGATGATTGAGTCAAATCATTCACTTTTTCAACGGTGGCGGCAAAGGATTGTTCCACTTCGGCAATGGATTGCTCTAAAACATCCTTACCCTTAAGCGATTCCTCAATAAGATGTGCCTTCTTTTCCGTCAAAGTATTGATATTATTGTTTAATAAATCATTCGCAGCAATATTTTCTTCGGTCATTTCATCCATGACATTTCGCGTTTTGGCGTGAAGATCTGCTATCATCATGCTAATATTATTAGAAATTTGAGCGATAATATCCTTTGATTGTTTAACCTGATTAAATAAAGCTTCGCCCTGTTCTTTGCTGCTTTTCTGCCACTGCTCCATTATTTCTAGATTTTTATTACCTAGTGCAACAGATGCATCCTCCATTGTCTTTGCCTGTGTGGTTAAGGAGGCAAAACTTTCTTTTAATTGGCTTAATTGCGCCTGTGCATTACGACCCGTTGTTCCAATTTGATTGGTCAAATCTTTGGTAATATTGGTAATGTTAGGGAGATTTTGTTGTAAAATATCCAAATTTGTTTTGGCAGAATTACTAACCTGTTCCAGTGATTTTGCATGAATATCCGTTTGTTCAAAACTGGACGATAATAATGCACCTGATTGTTGCATTTTGGCGGCAACATCATCGGCCAAGCTGATATAGGCCTTACTATGCTCGCTCAATAAATTTAATGATGCGGTGATATTTTGATTGATAGAGGACATTTTTTTATCAAGCGCCTCGCTTTCCACTCTTAATTTTGCGGCGACATCTCCAAATATAATTGATTCCGCTCGGCTGTTGCGCATGATGAGTAGCCATAAAGCGATAAGCAATATTATAGGCGTGAATAGAGCAGCGGAATATTGCGATAACAAATCGGGCAGGTGGCCTTGGGCCATGCCGGCTTTCATTTCTGACCATTTATTCCAGATAAAATAGCACGCCCAAATGCTGGCAAGGGAAATAAAAATAAAGGGAAGAATGAATTTTTTGTAATTTTTTGGTGGCTGAATATATTCATCTTCATATTCGGCATATTTATCGCCCAAATCGACATTTTCAATCACGGGGTCAATTTCTGGTTCAGAATTTGAATTTATTTTAATATTTTCAGTATGATGTGTGACTTTTTTATTCGGCAAGTCCAAAATTTGGTCGTCATCATTTTGTGAAATTGTGTCTTTTTGGGCCATATTCTTTATTTACCATATTTTTTGTTCATGGAAACTGAAACTTAATAAATTTGGTATAGCTATGTCATTATGTCAGTAGCATTTGGAAATTTCGAAAACTCTTTGAAGGCCGCTTCGGGTGATGACGCAAAATTATTTGCGGAACTTCGCCAGGCCTTTGTGGATAGTGCAAATCGACAGTTGGACTTGATGACAAGATCAAGATGCGACGCAAATTGGCATCACAGCGCACTTCGTTTACATGGAATAGCTGCTAGTTTTGGGGCAATTTCTGTTATGGAATTGGCCGATGAGGCAAGCCAAGGGGCGCCCGGCGACCCAGTTATTTTGCGAAAATTAAATGCGGCCATCACCGAAATTTTAAGCTAGTATTTGCTAATATTATTTTTGGGGACTAGTTATATTTCCAATATTTTTATTGGAGCATTATCTTGTCCGTCACCACCGCGTTAATATCTGTGCATAATTTTATGCAAGATGGGCCGGAAAGCCTTTCTGCATTGAACAGCATATTTTCTAAAACAGTGGTGGAAGAACAAATTGACCAACTTATACGTTTAAAATTTAAGCGAATTTTTATTTCTGTTGGCCAAATAACATCAAAATTAACCGACATAATTGATAAATATCAAAGCGGCTCAGTTGAAATTATTTTGATCAGATCTGCCCAAGATTTAAAAGAAAAAATCGAAAATCAATCCTTCTTATTAGTGGGCGATTCCATTATCATGGAAGATAACATAATAAACGTATATTGCCTTGCCAATAATGCGAAGAACAAGCTTTTCCTATTGGATAGTCGCGAAGAAAATGCCGATTTTGAAAGGTTGGATTTAAATAATCGCTGGGCAGGTTTTGCGTTGTTGCAAGGGGATATGCTGTCCAATATTTCCGATGTAGCGGATGATTGGAGTTTAGAATCCATGTTGGTGCGCATCGCAATGCAGCGGTCAATTTCGCATCAGCAATTGCCAAATAATTTAATCACTAACGGCCATATCGTCATAGTAAAAAATAAGAATGATATTAAATCCTTAGCGGAAAAGAAATTTAGCAAATTGAAAAATACTGCCTCATCGGGCATTATTTTTAATGCAGTCACTTTTTTCTGGTCAAAACATTTTGAGCATTTATTGATCCTACGGCCTGTTAAATTGGCATTACAGATTTTGCCGATTTTATTTTTATTATGCGCGTTATCCTTGGCATATTTTTCTTATGCGGAAATGGCATTATTGGCCACATCGCTTGCGGGCATAATATTGGCAAATATGCGATTGATGAATAAATTGTCGAATGATAAAATTGACGAAAGATTATATAATATATCATTGATTATATTGTTGTTTTTAATATATTTCTTATTATTCAATAATGATTTGCTAAACATATATTTTGCGATATTCCTGTCATATATGACTATAGCGGCCATATTTGTTTGTCATATTAAAAAAGAGGGATATTATCATTATATTGACCCGATTTTATTGAATATTTGCTCTATAATATGTGCATATTTTGGTTTTCTATTACCATTTATGATGGTCATTATTGCTTTTATCTTCTCCAATTTAATTTGGGATAATGTAAAAAAACACAAATGAATAAAATGATTATGTCGTTAAAGGCAATTTAACGACATTTTGATATGACATATTAGCAATAATATAGGATGAGCATTTTGTCGGCAGGACCTGCAAATAATATTTTTTGGGATGAGGTTGTTCAGGACCTTGAAAATGCTGCGCTATGGAACATGCATATTGCGGATTATATTTTCCCGCCCGCTTCTCCTACTTTCACAGAACAAGACATTGCCAACATCCGGCAGATGATTCAAAAACTATGCCATCAGGCAATATTATTATTGGCCGAACAATCAAATTTACAGCTTAGCAACCAAATGATTGCCCATATCGGGCTGAACATGATCCAATTATTTGATAATATTCCAAAGAATTTGAAAAATAAATTGGTTCATTCTGCGCATAGATTGAGCAGCTATCGCCAAATTGAGCAAAATTGCACGCCTTTATTTGATTGTTCCTCTTTATCCAAATTATTGGATCATAAGGATAATATAGTCCAAGAAAATGCAGTTAATTTGATGACGGCGATGAGCAGAATTGAGTTAAATCAATCTGTCCTATTATCGGAATTACCAATTGAAGAGGCGCAGGCCATGTTGGAAATTTCTGCCAATGCAATCATGTTGCAGGGCGAAGATTTTCAAAAAATTACCGATAATGATGTCCGGATTATTTTAACGAAAATATCAAAAATATTACCGGTGGAGCATTGCGCAGAATTATTATTTCATCAAATGGAAATATATGATGAGGCGACAGAAATTAAAAAAATATGCCTGCCACTATATATTGTCCATCTGGCAAAAATAAATCAGTTTAGCTTTATCCAAAATCTCCAGATTTTGGTCAGCTCTGACCCCAAATTAATCTCTTTATTATTATGTTCATCCAATGTGGATATGGGCGAGGCAATGCGATTATTGACCCATATTTTTGTTCATGGGGAGCATGACGATTTTTTATATCAATTAAGCGACCAATATGTATCCATAACAGCACAGCAAGCGCGTAAAATTTTACTATCCTATTTTGAAAATTCGGCCGCCTATAATTTTGAGCAGGGGGCGTAATGGGAAAAAAGTTGATATATTCTCCTCCATTGGAATTATTATTGGACGCGAATAATAAAATTATTTTCGCAAGCCCCGAAATTTTGGGTTTGCAAATTGATGCGGGCGGCAAAGAACATGATATTTTTATGTTTTATAATTTTGCGTCCCTTGCAAATTTGGTTCGCAAATTAAAAATAAATGTGAATAGGATTTTGAGCATTGCCGTCGATAATATCATTATCGAAATGAATGTGGATGTTTCCATCGAAGAAAATTTAACGGGCGGCGATATTGTCAAATTTTTGGTGCATAGCTGGCTGGAGAGAGAAAATCTTTGGTTAGCCGATAATGGTGAGTTTGGTCATTTAAATACCGGTTTAATGGGTGCATTATTAGTGACCGATCATCAAAATAGGATTGTCAAAATCATCAATGGAGGTGGTTTAGAGATTTCAGCAGACGACATAATGGGCAAGGATTTTGGAAATTTATTTCAGATTATTCCCGCTGTTAGGTCGAATATGCAACTGGACCAAATATTCTCCAGCCATAAAAAGAATGAGAATATCGCTTTGAAATATATGCAAGATAATCGCAATCTGACCGCTGATTTTTTGCCCAATTTTAATGAAGCAAAAATTTTCCAAGGCTTTCATATAAAATTACGCATTGCCCAAGAAGCAAAAGATATTCTTCATGTTGCGGGACAATTTATTGATGAGGAGCCAGTTCAAATTGGCGCTACATTGGCGCCGGCATTGCGCATGCCATTGGGCCGAATTATCGCCAATGCAGAGACAATAAAATCAAAAATATATGGCCCAATTCGTGAAAATTACGCGATTTATGCTAGTGATATATCACATGCGGCCAAGCATTTATTGGATTTGGTGGAGGATTTGGGCGATTTGGAATTTATCGAAAAGGCCGGATTTAAAACAGCAAAAGATAAAATTGACCTATATGATTTGGCTGAACGGGTAAAAGGGTTGCTTGCAGTAAAGGCGAGCGATCATAATAAACGGATAAACATTATTTCAAGTAATAAGGCACAGCCCGCCATTGGTGAATTTAGGCGCGTTCTTCAAATTTTGGTGAATTTGGTGAATAATGCCATTCGCTACACGCCCGATGGAGGGGTGATTGAAATTTTAATCCAAGAAAATGAAAGCCATGCCAAAATCTGCATCATTGATGAAGGTGCAGGCATAGCCGCTGAAGATCAATCTAAAATTTTCAATAAATTTGAACGACTTGGCCGAACAGGAGATGGTGGCAGCGGACTTGGTCTTTATATTTCACGTAAATTGGCCCGGGCAATGGGCGGCGATTTAAGCGTGAAAAACGCCACGGGGAAGGGGTGTGAGTTTACCCTAATTCTTCCCCGCGACATATAAATTTTAATTAACGTTGATCAAATCCGACATAATCACGTGTTGCCGGGCCAGTATAAAGCTGACGCGGGCGGCCGATTTTTTGTTTCGGATCGGAAATCATTTCATTCCATTGCGCAACCCAGCCAACAGTACGTGCCAAGGCAAATAATGCTGTGAACATTTCGGTTGGGAAACCAATAGCAGACAAAATAATGCCAGAATAGAAATCCACATTCGGGTAAAGTTTCTTTTCAACAAAATATGGATCGTTAATAGCAATTTGTTCCAATTCGCGTGCAACATCAAAAATTGGGTCAGTAACGCCTAATTTCTTTAGCACTTCATCAGCGGTTTTTTGCATAACCTTTGCACGAGGATCGTAATTTTTATAAACGCGGTGACCAAAGCCCATTAAACGGAATGGATCATTTTTATCCTTTGCACGGGCAATATATTCGGGAATCCGGTCCACTGTTCCAATTTCACGCAACATGTTCAGTGCCGCCTCATTCGCGCCGCCATGCGCAGGACCCCATAGGCAGGCAATACCTGCAGCAACGCATGCAAAAGGATTCGCGCCAGAAGAGCCCGCAAGACGAACAGTCGATGTTGAGGCATTTTGTTCATGATCGGCATGAAGGATGAAAATACGGTCCATTGCCCGTTCAATAACGGGGTCAACAACATATTCCTCCGCAGGGACTCCAAAGGTCATGCGCAGGAAATTTCCAGTATAGGAAAGATTATTATCAGGATATAAAAATGGCTGACCAATTGAATATTTATATGCCATTGCCGCAATAGTTGGCATTTTGGCGATTAAACGGTGGCTAGAGATTTTGCGATGTTCTGCATCATTAATATCCAAAGAATCATGGTAAAATGCCGATAAAGCGCCAACAACACCGCACATAACCGCCATGGGGTGGGCATCGCGGCGAAAGCCGGAATAAAATGTCGCCAATTGTTGGTGCAACATGGTGTGGCGCGAAATTGTATATTCAAAATCGTCAAATTCCTTTTTCTTTGGAAGCTCGCCATTTAATAATAAATAGGCCACTTCCATGAAGGAGGAGTTTTCTGCCAATTGATCAATAGGATAGCCGCGATGTAACAACACACCTTCGCCGCCGTCAATAAAAGTTAAATTTGAATCGCAACTTGCCGTCGATGTAAAGCCCGGATCATAGGTAAAGCAATCGGTTTGGGCATAAAGTTGGCGGATATCCAAAACATCCGGACCCATTGTGCCCTTAATAACTGGCAGGTCGATTTGCTTATCTCCAAGGTGCAATACAGGGGTGTCACTCATCAAAATTCTCCAAAATATATATAGCCCAAGGCATATTATGAATATCCCAATCAATATTGAGCATATCTCATCATAGCCGATTATGGCGTGTTAAGCCAATATGTTTCAGAATAACTGAAACATATATTGTCCTGGGAAGGATTTCCTTTTCCATGCGGGTAATTGACTTTAACGTCAAGCAAAGAGTCAGTTTTCACAGGTAAATATCGCTTTTTTTGTTCGTTAAAACTGCTAGCCATTATTTATATGGCGAGAATGATGAATTTCCAATCACATATTATAAATTTTTATAAACGCCGGCATGACATAACCCATGCCTGCGACATGTGGTTAGACAAGCAAAATGACTTATATTTTGCATGTCCAGTCATCTTTGCTGCATGCGGAATATATAGCTGGTTTAGCTATGGTTATGATGGAATCATTGCCATAATCATATTCGGTGCGGCCTTATTTTTATTGAGTTATTTTTTCACGCAGGGCAGTTTGATTAGGCAGTTATTTTTTCGCTGTTCTATTGCATTTTTTATCGGTCTTTCCTCCATCATAGTGCATAATTATTTTAACGCGCCAAAATTTATTGAGCGCCCCTTTATCGCAAAATTTTATGCGCATGTTGATGGTGTGGAGCAACTGCCATCACGTCATAAAATACGCCTTATATTGGACAGTGAGGGTAAGCATGGCTTGCCGCGTAAAATAAGAGTTAGCTATAAAACGAATGATGAAGTGAAGCAGATTGCCAAAAATGACATTATCCTTGTAAAAGCAAGGTTAATGCCGCCCAGCCAAAGGCAAATTCCATGGGGATATGATTTTGCGCAAAAATCATGGTTTGAGGGTGTTGGAGCAACAGGCGCGGGGTTAGGTGCGCCGATCATTATCAAAAAACATCATCTCCAATGGGGAATAGAGCAAAGCAGGCAAGCGGTAGCGCAATATATTGCTGGTCGGAGCAATGATGCCGCGCGCGGTATCGCGGTAACATTGGCAACGGGCGATAGGGGGTATATTGGAGAAGAAGACGCAGAGGCGCTTAGGAATAGCGGGCTTGCCCATTTATTATCGATTAGTGGTTTGCATGTAACGGCGGTTACCGGTGCGGTTTTTCTTATCATCTCTAAAATATTGTCATTATTTCCTGCATTTGCCTTGCGGCGCCCAATACCAATTTATGCAGCGGGTGGAGGTGCAATTGCTGCCATTATTTATACATTGATGACAGGATCAGAAATTCCCACGATAAGATCATGCATCGCTGCCTTGTTAATTTTAACCGCAATATCAATTGGGCGACAGGCATTAACATTGCGGGTTATTGCAGCGGGCATTGTCGTGGTCATCCTCCTATGGCCACAGGCGTTGGTCGGCCCAAGTTTTCAACTAAGTTTCGCAGCTGTAACAACCATTATTTTACTGCATCAAAGCAAATGGATGAAGGATTTAACCACCCGCCGAGAGGAGAGCTATTTTCGTAAAATTGGCCGTTTTGCGATATCCTTGCTTATCACCGGTCTTGCAATTGAGATGATATTATCTCCCATTGCATTATTTCATTTTCATAAGACGGGCATTTATGGGGCAGCGGCAAATTTATTTGCGATTCCGTGGGTAACATTTTTGGTGATGCCGGTTCAGGCTTTGGCGATGTTTTTGGATATATTATCACTAGGCGGGCCGATTTGGGCGATTTGTAATATTTTAATTGAGATATTAAATAATCTTGCCCATTTTGTGTCCTCTGCAAGCGGGTCATTGTTAAGGGTGCCAGCCATTGAGGGTTGGCAATTTGCCATATTGACGGCATCAATGCTGTTTTTCGGTTTGGTTCAATCACGTATTAAATGGGTAGGAATTTTGATATATTGCGCCATGTTGATGATGATTTTTGTTCAACCAAAGCCAGATTTGTTCATATTATCAGACGGCAAACATTTGATTTTAGACCATGAGGGGCAGGGTATATTGTTAAGAAGCAGGACAGGCGATTATACCAGCGAGATGTTAAGCGAAGCTATTGCACAGCCCAATGATGCGATTTCTATGGACGAATATGAAGGTGCAAATTGCAATATGGACAGCTGTATATTCCAAATTGCACAACAGAATAAAAGGCCACATTTAATCATTTTGGCCACTAGGTCAGATTATCTCATACCCGCAATGGAACTTGCCGCTACCTGTCGGCGTGTTGATATTGTCATTAGCAGCAGATATTTACCACAAACTTGCCAACCAAGATGGATAAAAATTGATAAAGGCTATTTGCAAGAAAATGGTGGGGTCGCATTTTTCACAAAAGAACGCAGGATGATGACAGTTGCCGATCAAGATAGGCACAAGCCCTGGACCAGATTTATCGAAAATAAAAAATGGCCCAGACGTAATGAGCAGCATGCGAAATGAATGGCGCATATCATAAATAACGTAGGTAAGAATCAAAAAAATGCAGATGAATAAGAGGCTGATGCATAATGCCGCAGACAAATAACAAGATTGAAAGCGATAGGGGGATGTGTATCCCTTTTAATGATAGCGGCGTAATAATCCCGCCAATTTACCCTGAACGATAATTTCATCTGCTGAATATCGTTGCGGGCTATATGCTGCATTTGCAGGATCAAGTCTAATCATTGAACCTTCTCTATGCAGATATTTTAAAGTTGCTTCTTCACCGCGCACCAATGCAACAATTATCTCTCCATCACGTGCAGTATCAGTACGTTTAATTAAGGCAAAGTCACCATCAAAAATACCTGCCTCAACCATAGAATCGCCAGAAACCTCCAGCGCATAATGCTCGCCAGAGCCAAGCAAAGCCATAGGAACTGAGAGAGTTGACTGTCCCTCCATCGCCTCAATCGGGACGCCAGCGGCAATACGTCCATGCAAGGGGATTTCCATCACATCATTGGCCGCAACTGGCATGGTTTTAGGTGCTGGTGCAGGGGCATCAACTTTTTTAGCCATAGAAACAATATTATTGCCAGATGAGCCCGCAATATCGGGCATTTTAACAACCTCCAAAGCACGGGCGCGGTTGGCCAAACGTTTAATGAAGCCACGCTCTTCCAATGCGCTGATTAAACGGTGGACGCCAGATTTGCTTTTCAAATTTAACGCATCCTTCATTTCTTCAAAAGAAGGGGATACGCCATTTTTTTCCAGCCGTGATTGGATAAAACGCAAAAGTTCATTCTGCTTCGCTGTTAACATAAATCTGCTCCATTATTGAACATATATGGAACAGATAGAAAACAAAATGGCATTTGTCAAGTCATGCTATATGCTTTTTTCACCCGTTAACAACATAGTGGTGGCGACCTTTACATCATCTTGCCGCATCAAACTTTCCCCGACTAAAAAGCTTTTTATCCCTGATTGGGAAAGCCGCATCAAATCTTGATGCGTATTTATCCCGCTTTCTCCGACCAAAAGATAATCTTTGGGCACCATTTTTGATATGCGCTCACATGTGGCAATATCGGTTTCAAAAGTCGCCAAATTGCGGTTGTTAACGCCCAATAGGCGGGAGTTTAAATGTGTTAAGGCCCGTTCCGCTTCTGTTTCATCATGAACCTCTATCAACGCATCCATGCCCAATTCATGCGCGGCAATTTCAATTTCCTTGGCCAAAATATCATCCAAGGCAGCCATAATGATGAGAATGGCATCGGCGCCCAATGCGCGCGATTCCGCAATTTGCCATGGATCAACCATAAAATCCTTACGCAAACAGGGCAGCTTTACAGCATTTCGTGCGGCTACTAAATAATCATCATGTCCCTTAAAAAATTGCTCATCTGTTAAAATAGAAAGGCAGGCAGCGCCTCCCTTTTCATAATCAATAGCATGAGCAGGCGGGTTGAAATCAGCTCTAATCAATCCTTTTGAAGGGGAGGCCGCTTTAATTTCCGCAATAAGAGCAAAATGTTCAGCGGAGAATTTTTCCAATGAAGCCTTGAAACCTCTCGGCTTGCTTTGTTGATCAATTGATTCTTTAATAAAATTATTGCTTTTTATTGCTTTACGCGCGGCCACCTCGCCGCGTTTAAAATTGCAAATCTCAATCAATTTATTGCTGCTATTTTTATTTGATGCATTTATTATATTCATTGCGCAATCCAACAATTTAACAAGGCATTGGGCAGGCCCTTATCAATGGTTTCCGATGCTTCTTCAATCCCATCTTCCCAGCTTTCAGCCATGTCAGACACCATTAAAGCGGCCGCTACATTTAACAATACGGCATAATGATATGCGCTGCGTTCGCCCATCAATAATTGGCGAAGTTGTGTAGCATTATAGGCTGCATCGCCCCCCTTTATCGCGCTTAATGGGGAAGGGGGAATATCAAATTGTTCTGGGTGAATAATATCATATGTAATTTTTCCGCCATCAATTGTCGCAATACTGCTTTGTCCGGCGATTGATATTTCATCCAGTCCCTCATTCCCTGAAACAATAATCGCTTTTTCATATCCCAATTTCAACATCGCCTCTGCATAAATGGGGATTATATCAGGATGGGCAACGCCAATTAACTGGCGCTTTACACCGCATGGATTGCATAAAGGGCCAAGCAGATTAAAAATGGTGCGGCGGCCAATTTTCTTACGAATGGGGGCGATTGCGCCAAGGGCTGGGTGATATTTTTGGGCAAAGAAAAAGCCTATTCCAATTTCATTTAGGCTTTTTTGCGCATCATGTGTTTCCAAATTTATTCCCAATGCCTCTAATGTATCAGCAGCGCCAGCCTTGCTGGATGCGGCGCGATTACCATGTTTGGCCACGGGAATATCCATGGAGGCAATGATGATTGATGCCGCGGTAGAGATGTTCAAGCTATGCTGGCCATCGCCGCCAGTCCCGCATACATCAATAGAATTTTTTGGTGCATTTGCCTTAACCATATGGTCGCGCATTGCCGTTGCTGCGGCAACAATATCATCCGCTGTCTCGCCGCGATCTGCCAAATTTATCAAATGACGTTCAATTTCATCGTGCGGCATATTGCCGCTTAGCATATAATTAAAGTCTATATCGCTCATACTGGTTTGGGCTCCAGCCCGGCAATTTCCATGAAATTGGCCAATAAATCATGCCCATATTCGGTGGCAATGCTTTCGGGGTGAAATTGAACCCCAAAAATAGGCAGTTTTTCATGCGCAAAGCCCATGACCGATCCATCATCTGCCGTTGCATTAACATGCAGGCAGGACGGTATATCCTCGACAATTAAGGAATGATATCTTGTTGCCTGAAAAGGGGAGGGTATGCCCCGAAAAAGAGAGCTATTATCATGCTGAACGGGGGATGTTTTGCCATGCATTAACCCGCCGCGAACCACCGACCCACCAAAATATTGGCCAATTGCCTGATGCCCCAAACATACGCCGAATAATGGTTTTATCGCCTTTGCACATGCGCCCACCAATTCAAGTGAAATGCCCGCTTCATTGGGGGTGCATGGGCCGGGTGATATTAAATAAGCATCTGCATTCATTGCCATGGCTTCATCTACGCTAATTTCATCATTGCGCACGACCTTAACGTCGCTGCCCAATTCCAAAAGATAATGGACAAGGTTGAATGTAAAGCTGTCATAATTGTCGATGACAAGGATCATTGTCCAAATCCAATCTTATTGGCTTGGCGAATGGCCTCTTGAGCAGCAGCTAATAATGCGCCTGCCTTCGCCTCACATTCGCGTTGTTCATATTCCGGATCAGAATCCGCGACAATACCTGCGCCGGATTGCACATGCATGACGCCATCCTTTACAATGGCTGTGCGTAGGATGATACAGCTGTCCATATTGCCATTGGGGCTGAAATATCCAACACCGCCCGCATAGGGGCCGCGGCACTCATCTTCTAATTCGGATATAATTTGACAGGCGCGCACCTTTGGCGCACCGCTGACGGTTCCTGCGGGAAACCCGGCAAATAACGCGTCCATCGCGTCTTTACCCGCGTCCAATTCGCCCACCACATTGGACACAATATGCATTACATGGCTGTAATTTTCGACCATATAGCTGTCGGTCACAGTCACACTGCCGCCCTTTGAAACCCGGCCAACATCATTACGGCCAAGGTCGAGTAACATTAAATGCTCTGCACGTTCTTTGGGATCGGCAAGCAAATCTGCGCGATTTTTGGCGTCCTCAATTTCATTTTTACCGCGTGGGCGCGTCCCTGCAATGGGGCGAATGGTTACCTCCCCATCACGCGCACGAACCAATATTTCGGGCGAAGAACCGATGAGTGAAAAACCAGGCAGATCCAAAAAATAAAGAAATGGCGAGGGGTTTATCCGGCGAAGTGCACGGTACAAATCAATCGGGGGCAGGGTAAAAGGAACGGTGAATCGCTGTGCAAGGACAAGCTGGAATATATCGCCAGCCTCAATATATTCCTTGGCCCGTAATACCTTTTGAGAATATGCGCCTGCGTCCAAAATGGGGCTAAGCGCCTCTGGCATTGCAATTTTTTGACCATAATATTTATTTTCAGCATCTGATTTGATGCCGGATGATAATTTGCGCTCCACCTCATCTAATATTAGGTTTTTTTGCTCAATTGCAGCTTCGGGCAACATTTCCTTATCTGCCCAAATTGGCGCGATAACGAAAATTTCATCGCTTAACTTATCCAAAATGATGATGATTGTAGGCCGCACAAATATACCATCGGGCAGGCCTAATCCTTCATTGGCATTGCGGGGTAATTTTTCAACAAGGCCAATTGTTTCATAACCAAAATATCCGACCAAACATGCCAAAGCATCGGGCAAAATGGAGGGAATATCGTCGATATGACATTCTTTTACCAAATTGCGAATGGCGTGGTCCATGCCGATATTTAATGGTTCAAAGGCATTTTGATCATCGGCCCATTTGCGGTTTAAAAAGGATTGCTTGCCCTGCGCGCGCAGCATTAAATCTGGCGCTAACCCAATAATGCTATATCGGCCTCTGGTCGTGCCACCTTCCACCGATTCCAGCAGATAATCGCCGCGATTTTCCTCCATTAAACGTAGGGACACCGATATGGCGGTGTCACAATCGGCCACCCATTTGCGCCACAATAAAGAAGATTTTCCCTGCTTTAATTTTTGCAATGCAATATTGGCGGCTTCATGTTGCTGCGATGATTTTTCTTGATGGGGCATGGTTGATGTTGCGTATCTTATCTTATCTTATCTTATCTTATCTTATCTTATCTATCTACGGGGTCACGATTGCTAAGGGTGTTTTTCAATGCTTTAATCGCTTTGTCGTCCTTTTTAACGCCGATTTCTTTTTGTGCAGCATTTAAAAATTGCGCAATATATTCTTGACCCAAAAATTGTCCAAAATCAGATTTTGTTTTACCCAATAATTCTGCATTTCCGCTCGCATCACCGCGAATATTCTTCACCAAATGAATAACAACCCAACCATTATTCCCAGGCGCTGCGCTTTTCTTTACCGATTTTGGCGCCATAGTGAACATGGTGCGCAAAGCTGGGGAAACTTGCTCGGGATTTTTAGCAAGGTCGCTTCTTTTCCCGCTTATGCTTTGGATAGGAGGAAGCGATGCGCCGCTTAATTTAACAGCCTCAGCCAATGATTTACCTGAACGGACCAGTTTTTGAATATTATTGGCTATCGCTTCGGCTTTTTTACTGCCTTCAGCAACTGCCCATTGACGCATCACATCGGCCTTTACCTTAGCAAATGCTGGCGGTGCGGCCTCTGAAAATTCTGCGATTGAAATAATGGCAAATTTTTTGCCCTGTTCTATTTCAATAAGCTGCGCCTCGCCATCCTTTTCCATTTGAAAAGCAGCGGGAAGGATGACCTTCATTTCTTCAGTTGGTTTATAGGCATTATTTTCTGGATTTGCGCCACTGGCGAATAATTTTGGTGATGTTTCAACCTTTAACCCATTACCCTTTGCAATATCGGTAATTGATGTCCCATCGGCCAGACTATCTTGCATCTCGCTTAAAAATTCACTCAATAAATTTTGTTTCTTTTCACCTTGTAATAATGCCAAGATTTCAGCTTTCGCCGCATCAATGGATTGCGCCGAAACATTTGTAATTTTGTCGGTTCGCATAACATACCAACCCAATTTGCCTTTTGCTGGCGTCGCAATTTTACCCTGAGCTGTGGCAAAAACTGCATTGGCAACCTCGGCAGAGGTCTTGCTGGTCAATGATTGCTTATCTTCGCTTGCCAAGGACGCTGGAGCAAGTCCAATGGCCTTTGCTGCATCGGCAAGGCTGCTACCGGCATTTGCCTTGTCGGATAATGCCTTGGCAGCTGCCTGTGTTGGAACAATGACCTGCGTAATATCGCGCTTTTCTTTACCCGCATATTTTGCTGCATTGCTTTTATAATAAGCGGCGATTTCTTGTTCAGAAACTTTTGCCTTCTCACCCAAAATAGTATCGTTGAAAATTGCATAATTTATTGCTCTGCGCTCTGGAACAATAAATTTTGATGCATTTTTGCGATAATAATCGTTTAAAACCTTGTCGCTTGGCGGGGATTTGGGAATGAAAGCAGTCGATGGAATAAAGGCGATTTGGCTTTCCCTTTGCTCCAATTCCAAAGAAGCATAGGGCAGCGCCATTGAATTGGCGATTTCACCTTGCGCTGCCGCGGCGGATAAAAGCTGCTCTGCAAAGTTCATATTGATGATATTTTGCCTAAATTCATCTTCGGATAAATTTTGTGCGGCCAAAAATGCGCGAAAGCTTGCTTGATCAAATTGGCCATTTAACCCTTTTGCTGCATCAATTTTGTTAATTTCGAAATCGATCATTTTTTTGCTGACCGAAAGGCCATATTCACTGCCGAAAATGGCCATGGTCATGCGGGCGATGATGCCGTCCAATGTGCGATCAAATCCTCCAAGCTCAACAAATGATGCCAAGTCGCCTTCATATCCATTTTGACGTTCGCGTTCAAAATCATAACGTACTTGTTTGTTCAAATCGCCAATGGCAACTTTTTCACTGCCGACCTTTGCAGCATTGCCGCCGCCAAGTCCACCAAATGAGCCAGAACCAGAAACATCACTTAATGCAAATGCAAAGGCAATTAAAACCACAAATGCAAGAGCCAAAAAAGTGCCCAATTTTGAGCTAAACATTGAACGGATCGACTTGATCATTTTAAACCTACTTTATTTTTTAGTAAAACTTTCTATGGGCTTTAAGCATGCAAGGCATTATGTTCAAGCAAAAGGACAGAAGAATAGAAATTTTGTTAAAAAATTTGACTGCTAAATTTATGGGAGAGGCAATATGAAAAAGCATATTATTGGAAATTGGAAAATGAACGGGATGCAGTCCCATTTGACTGAAATCCAAAAAATCGATGAAATTGCCGCCTTATTTGATAATATTATGACGGGCCTTTGTGTGCCGGCGACATTAATTTATTCGGCCCATAAGGATAAAAAAGCTGTCATTATAGGTGCACAGGACTGCCATCAATCCAAAGAAGGGGCGCATACTGGCTGTCTATCGGCGGCGATGGTAAAGGAGGCTGGCGCAAAAATGGTAATTTTGGGCCATTCGGAACGCCGTCAAGATCAGGGCGAGAATAGCAGACTTGTCTCACAAAAGGCCGATGCAGCAATAGATAATAATATCACCCCTATTATATGCGTTGGTGAATCATTGGCACAAAGAGAAAGCGGGCAGGCCGAAAAAATCGTTTCTGAACAATTATTGGCATCTTTGCCCAGCAATAAGCCACAAAAGATGATAATTGCCTATGAACCAATTTGGGCAATTGGGACGGGGAAGATACCTCAAATGGAAGAGGTAAGGGAAATTCACGAAGTTATTTTTCGGCTTTTAACACAAAAATATGGCGATGCCGCCAATGATTATCCCATTTTATATGGCGGGTCGATGAATGGTGAAAATGCATCTGAGCTTTTAAAATTGGCCCATGTTGATGGCGGGTTAGTCGGCGGGGCAAGTTTGACCGCAGATAAATTTGCGCCAATATTAAAGGCTGCATCACAAAACTCATAAACAGAATAATGTTTGAAATTGCAGCAAAGTAAGGCTAGTGGGGCTTTAAACATGGTGATGAAACACCATATGGATATAAATATTATATGAATTGGGCTAAATAATGGGATTATTCCACTTTTTAATCGTTGTGCAGGGCATTGTTGCTGCTTCATTGGTTGCTATTATTTTGATGCAACGTTCTGAGGGCGGCGGTCTTGGTATGGGGGGGAGTCCATCTGGTTTAATTTCAGCGCGCGGTGCTGCTGATTTTATGACCCGTACGACAACGATATTGGCCACAACCTTTATTTTATTGTCAATCACTCTGGCCTTTGTTGCCGCCCGTCAAGGTGGAACAAGAGCGCTTGAAACTGGGTTTGAGCGTAATGTTCCTGCTACTGGTCAGGCTGCACCTGCGGCAGAAGCGCAGCCTGCTCCACAGGAAGATAAAGATAAGGTTGGAAGTGAGGCATTGGATGCGGCATCTGATGCGGCGGCGGGCAAAAATTAATAATATTTGCCCCTCGGCTTTTTTCCACAACTATTTGCAAAAACATAATTTAATCAATTTGACATAAATTTATTTGATTAGATTTAGATTCGAGCACTTGTCAAACATGCCAATGACTGTTTAACGCTCTCCTCCCATGGCGCGTTATATATTTATTACCGGCGGTGTGGTCTCCTCACTTGGCAAAGGTCTCATGGCAGCAAGCTTGGCTGCTCTCTTGCAATCTCGTGGATATCGGGTGCGGATAAGGAAATTTGACCCTTATCTAAACGTTGATCCTGGCACAATGTCCCCATATCAACATGGTGAAGTTTATGTGACCAATGATGGTGCAGAAACCGATCTTGATCTGGGCCATTATGAAAGATTTACCGGCGTTTCGGCACGGCAATCTGATAATGTCACATCAGGGCGAATTTACCGCGATATTATTGCAAGTGAACGGCGCGGTGATTATTTGGGCGCAACGGTTCAGGTCATCCCCCATGTCACCGATGCGATTAAATTATTTGCCCAATCCGATGTGGAGGGGCTTGATTTTATCCTATGTGAAATTGGCGGCACGGTGGGCGATATTGAATCGCTTCCTTTTATCGAAGCGATTAGACAGCTTCGTAACGAAATTGGTCATGAAAACCTTATTTCTGTTCATGTGACCTTGGTTCCTTATATTGCGGCGGCGGGTGAATTAAAAACGAAGCCAACACAACATAGTGTGCGCGAGCTGACCTCTTTAGGAATACAGCCTGATATTTTATTATGCCGTTGTGAACAGCCTTTGCCGGATGCAGAGCGCGCAAAAATCGCCGCATTTTGTAATGTTCGTAAGGAAGCGGTTATTCCTGCATTGGATGCTTCGTCTATTTATGATGTGCCAATGCAATATCATGCAGAGGGTCTGGATAGTCAGGTATTGCGCGCATTTGGTATAAATGATGCCAAAGAACCCGACCTTAGCCGTTGGGTTGATGTGGCAGATAGATATAGCAATCCCGAGGGCGAGGTTACCATAGGCGTAGTTGGCAAATATGTGGAATTGCAAGATGCCTATAAATCATTGCGCGAGGCATTGGTTCATGGAGGTATGGCGAACCGTGTTCGAGTGAATATAAAATGGCTTGATGCAGAAATGTTCGAAGGCGAAGAACCACCCGTTTGCGAGCTGGAGGCATTGCACGCCATTTTGGTGCCAGGCGGATTTGGAGAGCGCGGCACAGAAGGTAAAATTGCGGCGGTTAAATTTGCGCGCGAACATAATATACCATTTTTTGGCATATGTCTGGGTATGCAAATGGCTTGTTTGGAGGCTGCGCGTTATACTTCGGGCATTGCCAAGGCATCTAGCTCCGAATTTGGTGATGCAGAAGAGCCTGTTATTGGCTTAATTACCGAATGGATGACTGCCGAGGGGCTTCAAAAACGCGGGCAGGGGGATGATTTGGGCGGCACAATGCGATTGGGTGCATATCCAGCAAGCCTTTCAGCGAACAGCCATGCGGCGCAAATTTACGGTGGAAATTCAATTGAGGAGCGCCACCGCCACCGTTATGAGGTGAATATTGCCTATAAAGACCGTTTGGAACAGGGGGGATTGATATTCTCTGGCATGTCGCCAGATGGATTATTGCCCGAAATAGTGGAGCGACCAGACCATCCATGGTTTGTTGGCGTACAATTTCATCCTGAATTAAAATCGCGGCCATTTGACCCGCATCCATTATTCACCAGCTTTATTGCTGCGGCGATCACCAAAAGCAGGCTGGTATAAATGGATGAAAATCTGAAATAAAAAAGGGGGCGATTTTGCCCCCTAATTTATTAAATTTATAAAAATTGTTAAGCAGCTTTGTCGGCTTTTTTCGCTTTATTAACTTCAATAGAGGGCGCTGTTTCAATAGAAACATTGGCATCACTTGGTGCTTCAAGAGTTGCGCCGATGGAAATTTTACGAGGTTTTAATTCCTCAGGAATTTTGCGCTCCAACAAAATGGTTAATAAGCCATCTTCCATATCTGCACCCTTTACAAAAACATGATCGGCCAATTGAAAGCGGCGCTCAAAATTTCTGTTTGCGATGCCAAGATGCAGATAGTCGCGATTATCATTACCATCAATTTGTTTTTGACCCTGCACAATGACACTATTTTGTTGGGCGGTAATGTCAATTTCATGACGCTTAAAACCAGCAACGGCAATGGTAATTTGATATTCATTTTCGGTAAGCCGTTCGATGTTAAACGGCGGGTAATTTTCATTATTATTCGCGCGGCCTGCATTTTCAAGCAAGTCAAACAAATGGTCAAAACCAACTGTGGTGCGGCGATATGGTGTAAAATCAAAACGTTGCATTATAAATTCTCCTATTTGAGCAATTTATCTGCCACAGCCCAAAAGGCACTATGATCAGATATTAAATTTGAAACCCTATGATTAGCGGCTTCAAAATAGAAGATAATGATGATTTTTTTCGTTTCAAGAATATTTTTGACGATTTTTATAAGAGCATAAATTGAAAGGGCGCCATGATGCTATACATCAAAGCGCCCATTTCCCTGAACCTTACTTTTCCATCTATCGTAGAAAATTGGTATGAACATTCATCCATTTTATTGGTCAATATTTCAAGCAGTAAACATAAATTACTTAAATTTTGGCTGTAGACCGTTGCATCATAGCCACAATATGGCAGCAATGATATTTTGATTATCAATGCTTGCGCCAAAACTTGCTGCGCCCTATGTGGTTAATATTCGACCTTCTATATAGGCATATATTAAAATCATGTTTTTATCTTCATTCGAAAAAATGGTCGCGAAGCGTTATTTAATGCCGGGCAAAGGGGAGGGGTTTATTTTCCTTGTCGCCGGGATTAGCTTAACCGCCGTCATGTTGGGCGTGGCCGCGCTTATCATTGTGATGAGTGTGATGAACGGATTTCGCGCCGAATTATTTGACCGTATTGTCGGCTTAAACGGCCATGCCATTATTCAAGGATATGATGGCCGACTTGATGATTGGGAAAATATATTAAAAGAGACCAAGGCCACGCCGGGCGTGGTAAAGGCATCCCCCTTAATCGAACAGCCATTATTGGGCAGTTTTAACGGCAGGGTAGAGGGATTATTGGTTCGCGGTATGGACCGGCCCAATATGCTGGAGTTGAAGGATAAAATTGTTGCAGGACGGATTGAAACCGTGATGCAAAATGAAAATATGATTGTGATAGGGTCTCAGCTTGCCCAAAATTTGGGCCTTCAACTGGGGCAAAATTTGACCATCATTAACCCCGCCGGTCGCGCCACACCATTTGGCACAGTGCCGAGAGAAATTTCATATCAAGTGGGGGCGATTGTGGAGATTGGCATTTTCCAATTTGATAAGGCATTTGTTGCCATGCCGATTGCGGATGCCCAAACATTATTATTATTGGGTGATAAGGTTGGTATGATAGAGGTAACGTCCAATGACCCACAAAATATCAATGCCATTATGGAACCCTTGCAAAAAAAGGTGGAGGGCAAGGCGTTAATTGTTGATTGGCAGACATTGAACGCAAGCCTGTTTGAAACATTGGCGGTGGAACGTGTGGCGATGTTTGTTGTTTTGTCAATTATCATCATTGTCGCGGTTTTTAATATTTTATCCTCACTCATCATGTTGGTTAGGGCGAAAACCCGCGATATCGCGATTTTGCGAACAATGGGGGCCAGTCGAAAATCGTTGCTTCGTATTTTTATGACTGTAGGCACGACCGTTGGGGCTTTGGGGACAATTGCTGGATTGATTTTAGGATTTATTTTCCTGATTTTCCGTCAATCAATTGTGAACGCCATCCAATTTATCACAGGTCAAAACCTTTGGGATCCATCCATCCGGTTTTTAAATGAATTGCCCTCGCGCACAGATCCGGTTGAGGTTATTGTCATTTGCTCAATGGCACTTTTATTCAGTTTCTTGGCGACTTTATATCCCGCAATAAAGGCGGCAAATACTGATCCTGTACAGGTGTTACGTTATGAATAATATTGCAACATTAACCGATGTTCGTCGTTCCTTTGTTCAGGCTGATATTGAAATATCCGTCCTGCGCGGGGTGAATTTAAATATTAAGGCAGGTGAAGTTGTTGCCTTGGTTGGGCCTTCGGGTTCAGGTAAATCCACTTTGTTACAGGCATTGGGGCTTTTGGAGGGCGGTTTTACCGGATCAATCCAAATTGATGGCGAAGAAATGGCCAAGGCGGATAGCACGCAGCGCACATTGGTGCGGCGGGATAAGCTTGGCTTTATATATCAATTTCATCATTTACTTCCCGATTTTTCGGCAACCGAAAATGTGATTTTGCCGCAAATGATTATTGGCACGAATAGACAAGATGCGGAGCTTCGCGCCCAAAAATTATTAACCTCGCTTGGCATTGGTCACCGATTGTCGCACCGCCCATCACAGCTTTCGGGTGGTGAGCAACAACGTGTCGCTGTCGCCCGTGCTTTGGCAAATCGTCCCAAATTGATTTTGGCTGATGAGCCAACGGGTAATTTGGATGAAAAAACCGCCGATATTGTGTTAAACCAATTTTTGGATTTGGTAAGAAACGAAGGTAGCGCAGCCTTAGTCGCCACGCATAATGAGCGTTTAGCCCAAAAAATGGACCGCCAAGTATATCTGCACAATGGCGTGTTAGAATTTTAAGCTATTTTTTTAAGAAGGACAAAAAATGTCGTCAATTTATGAACATAAAATTCAAATGGCCGATGGATCAAATTTGGATATGTCTGCATTTGAAGGCAAGCTTTTGTTGTTCGTAAATACAGCATCAAAATGTGGCTTTACCCCGCAATATGAGGAATTGGAGCAGTTGCACCGGGAATATGGTGACAAAGGATTGGTCATTATTGGCTTTCCATGTAATCAATTTGGCGCACAGGAACCTGGGGATGAAGCAGAGATATTGAATTTTTGCTCCTTAACATATGATGTCAGCTTTCCATTGGCGAAAAAAATTGATGTTAATGGTGAAAATGCCTCTGCGCTATGGAAATATTTAAAATCCCAACAGGCCGGTTTATTGGGCTCGCGCGCGATTAAGTGGAATTTTACCAAATTTTTGGTGGATAAAAAGGGAGATGTGGTGGCGCGTTATGGCCCACAGGTAAAGCCAAAGAGCCTTGCCCCGCAAATTGAAAAATTATTGGCTTAATCACAATATTATCCACAAATAAGCATTGGCAAAGCATTGCATTCGCGGCCATGATCTGCAAATAATTATATATGACAATGCCCTATATTCCTCTTCGTGTTTTTTCTGCTTATACGATGCTGGATGGTGCGATTGAGCCAAAGAAAATTGGTGAACATGCAGCAAAATTGGGCTTTCCGGCAGCGGCGATAACTGATCGTAACGGTTTATATGCCGTAATGCCATTTCAAGATGGTTGCACCAAATCCGGGGTTCAGCCCATTATTGGCAGTTTTGTTGGAATTACCCGTCCTTCGCGGGGCGGTGAAGAACAAAATGATCGCGGCGCGGCAATATCAGATTGGATTGGTTTATATGCGCAAAATGATATGGGATATGAAAATTTATGCCGTATCGTGTCAAGAGCGCATTTAGGATCAGAAGGTTTGTCAAATCCGCAAATTGATTTTGAATTTTTGCGTGCGCATCATCATGGTTTAATCGCTCTGACAGCAGGGCATGAGGGTGGATTGACCCGCCTATGCGCACAGGGGCAATTGGATGATGCGGCAAAATATCTTGATAATTTACAGGAAATTTTTGGCGACCGTTTATATATTGAATTATGCCGCCGGAACCATGAAACCGAAATCGCTGCAGAGCCGCATTTAATTAAATTTGCTCTGGACCGAAATATTGCTTTGGTTGCGACAAATCCTGCCTGCTATGCTGAACCTTCATTTCATGAGGCGCATGACGCGATGCTTTGCATTGCCGAGGGCACATATGTCAGCAGTGACGATAGGAAGAAAAGCTGTCCTCAGGCATGGTTGAAAACCGATCGTCAGATGATGGAAATTTTCGCCGATATTCCAGAGGCAATAAAAAATACCGCTATAGTGGCCAAAAGATGCACCGCAGCAGCGCCATATCGCAAGCCGATATTACCCTCTATTGCGGGTGACAGAGATGCTGAGGATGCGCAGCTTCGTAAAGATGCTTTAGAAGGGTTGGAAGCCCGCTTTGTTGAAAGAAATATTACGGATGAGGCCGTCAAAAAAGCATATTATGATCGGTTGGAATTTGAATTAAATGTTATTTGTAACATGGGCTTTCCTGGCTATTTCTTAATCGTAGCCGATTTTATTAAATGGGCAAAAAATGAGGATATTCCCGTGGGGCCGGGCCGTGGTTCAGGTGCGGGTTCATTGGTTGCATGGGTGCTTACCATTACTGGTTTGGATCCGTTGGAATTGGGATTGCTGTTCGAACGCTTTTTAAACCCGGACCGTGTGTCCATGCCCGATTTCGACATTGATTTTTGCGAGACACATCGAACAAAGGTTATTTTATATGTTCAGCAAAAATATGGCGTTGATCAAGTCGCGCAGATTATTACCTTTGGTAAATTAAAGGCGCGTGCGGTTCTTCGTGATACGGGGCGCGTATTGCAAATGAGCTATGGTCATGTTGACCGGCTTTGTAAATTGGTACCCAATCATCCCACTGACCCATGGGATTTGCAAAAGGCATTGTCGGGCGTCGCTGAACTGCGCGAAGAATATAGGCGTGATCAAGATGTTGCCCGATTATTTGATTTGGCATTGAAATTAGAAGGCCTACCAAGGCATAGCTCCACCCATGCTGCTGGTGTGGTCATTGGTGATAGGCCGTTGGCGCAGCTTGTACCCCTATATCGCGACCCGCGTTCTGATATTCCCGTCACGCAATTTGACATGAAATTTGTTGAAATTGCGGGGCTTGTTAAATTCGACTTTTTGGGACTTAAAACGCTGTCTGTTTTGAAAAAGGCGGTTGATTTGTTAAAGGTTCGCGGCATCAATGTTGATTTAGAGACATTGGTTCTGGACGATGAAAAAGTATATGAGCTGTTACAGCGCGGTGATACTGTGGGGGTGTTTCAGCTGGAATCTGAAGGAATGCGCCGCACTCTTTCCGCCGTTAAGCCGACAAATTTTGGTGATATTATCGCACTTGTCTCCCTTTATCGGCCCGGCCCAATGGATAATATCCCCATGTTTGGACGGCGTAAAAATGGTGAAGAAGATATTGCCTATCCGCACCCATTATTAGAGGGGATATTGAAAGAAACCTATGGTATTTTTGTTTATCAAGAACAGGTAATGCAGGCGGCGCAAATCCTTGCTGGATATAGCCTTGGTGAGGCAGATTTGCTTCGCCGCGCCATGGGTAAGAAAATTCAGGCGGAAATGGATGTGCAGCGTAAAAGATTTGTCGATGGCTGCGCCGAAAAAGCCATTAATGCCAGCCAAGCCAATAGTTTATTTGACTTAATTGACAAATTTGCCGGATATGGTTTTAACAAAAGCCATGCTGCTGCCTATGCTCTTTTGGCATATCAGACAGGCTGGCTTAAAACGCATTATCCTTATGAATTTTATGCAGCGTCAATGTGTTTTGATATGCATCAAACCGATAAGCTAGCGATTTTTGCCGATGATATGCGGCGTAACAAAATCACTTGTCTTGGCCCATGTGTCAATCACAGCTCGGCAAGTTATATTGTGGAGCAAAATGATGATGGGCTTGCCGTGCGCTATGCCTTGGCCGGTCTTAAAAATGTTGGGCAAAAGGCGATGGAGCAAATTGTCGTTGAGAGAAAAAATAATGGCCCATTTACCGATATTAATGATTTTGCAAATCGGGTGGATAGCAGCCAGTTAAACAAAAGACAGGTGGAAAATTTGGCCTGTGCCGGTGCATTTGACAGCATATATGCCGATAGAGCGGCGATATTTTCCAGCGCGGAAATGATTATTTCGGTTGCCCAAACCGCACAGCAGGAACGTATTTCAGGGCAGGGCGGCCTGTTCGCCGGAGAAGAAGAAAATTCTGGATTTGCAGGCAATATTATCCAACAATGCACCCCATGGGATATTTCCGAAAAAATGCAAAATGAGAAACATGCATTTGGTTTTTATTTTGCAGCGCACCCAATGGAACAATATCGCGCCGTTGCTGAGGCAAAGGGCGCAAGTTCATATGCCCTGCTTTGTAATAGCGGGCCTATAGCCGAAGGTGTGAAGAAAAATGCCAAAATGGCAGCGATGGTGGAGGCTGTTCGTTGGCGCGAATCCAAACGCGGAAATCGTTTTGTTGTTGTGGAAATGTCCGACCAAAGCGGGCAATTTTCGGCAAGCTGTTTTGAAGAGGAAATGGGCAAAAAATTGGCAGAACAGGCCGAAAAATCTGCCTGTCTCCTATTCTCTTTAGAATTGGATATGAAGGCAGGGGAGGAAACGCCGCGATTTACCATTAAATCATTTCAGTCATTGGAAATTTTGGCGAAAACAGTTTCCACGACATTGGAGCTTTATTTATCGAGCGATAATAATTTATCCATGCTGAGCACATTATTGACCCGTTCAGGCGAAGGGCGCGGTGTGGTTTTGGCCAAAATGCCCGCAGGACAGAATAAAATTGCCACCATGTTATTGGGAAGAAATTTCAAATTTGATGCCGATATTTTAGAGGAAATAAAGGCATTGGAGGGTGTGGATACAGCCGAAATTACGGCAAATAACAAACATCTTCAAATTGTGAGTTAAAATAATAGTCGTGGGAGAGAGAGATGATAGGCGGAATGCAAAATTATGAATTGGTGGTTTCCAATTTAATCGATCATGCCGATAGGGAATTTGGTGGCCGTGAAATCGTGACCCATTGGGCCGATGGAAGCCGAACCCGAACCGATTGGAGCGGCATTCGCCAAGATGCTTTAAAAATGACGCAGGCATTGCAAGCTGCCAATATTCAAAAAGGTGATCGTATAGCCACATTGGCCATGAACCATAGCCGCCACTTGGTAAGCTGGTATGGGGCGGTGGGCGCAGGCGGTGTTTTGCACACCATTAACCCGCGATTATTTGACGAGCAATTAATTTATATCATCAACCATGCCGAAGATAAGGTGATGTTATATGATGCCGCATTCCAACCCATAATTGATCGATTGCGGGATAAATTACCAACGATTGAGAAATATATTTGTTTTGACCCACCATCTGGACAAAATGGTTTTGAAGAATGGATTGGTCAATTTAATGGCGATGTGACATGGGCAAAAATGGATGAACGCGACCCCTGCATGCTTTGTTATACAAGCGGGACAACAGGAAATCCCAAAGGTGTTTTATATGAACATCGTTCAACCACATTACATGCAATGGCGGGGTTACAGCCTGCGGCATTTGATTTTGATGCCCAATCGGTCATGTTGCCTGTTGTGCCCATGTTCCATGCGGCAAGTTGGGGTTTGCCATGGGCGGGCGCCATGGCAGGCGTTAAATTTGTATATAGCGCGGTAAATGATCCTGCAATTTTGCATGATTTGACGATATCAGAAGGCGTCACGCATAGCGCAGGCGTGCCAACTGTCTGGCTTGCCATGTTTCAACATTTGGACGCAACGGGCAGCGATTTGGGAAAACTTCGTATGGCGATTATCGGCGGTTCTGCTGCGCCGCGATCTATGGTGGAGCGTTTGATGAAAGCGGGGATAAGAGTTGGTCATGCATGGGGGATGACCGAAACATCACCCATTGGCACGGTTGGTTCACCGACGACCAATTGGCATGAGCTTAGCTTTGATGAGCAAGTGGATATTGTGTGCAAACAGGGGCGGCCCATTTTTGGGGTCGAATTATGCACGGTTGACGATGATGATAATATTTTGCCCCGTGATGGCGAAACCTCGGGCCGATTGTTGATAAGAGGGCCTTGGGTGCTGCAACGATATTTTAAGGCGGATGAAGATGCGGTTGATGAAAATGGATGGTTTGACACGGGCGATGTTGCGACTTTACATCCCGATGGCACGCTGCAAATAACCGATCGGTCAAAAGATGTTATTAAATCGGGCGGCGAGTGGATTAGTTCGGTCGAGCTGGAAAATGCGGCGGTCGGCTGCCCAGGTGTCGCAGAAGCAGCGGCGATTGGGATATATCATCCTAAATGGGATGAGCGGCCATTATTAATCATTGTCCGCAAAAGCGGCAACGATGTATCAGCAGAGGATATTTTATCCTATCTTTCCGATAAAGTTGCCAAATGGTGGATGCCAGATGATATTGTTTTTGTAGATGAAATTCCGCACACTGCGACAGGCAAAATTTTAAAAACCGAACTTCGAAATCGGTTTAAAGAATATCGTTTTGAGGAGGTATAATCATGGAAGGTAAAAACTATCTTGATCCTGAGCGTGAAGCATTTGAAATCTTCAAATCATTGCCAAGAGATACGTCAATCCACATGCTGAATTTGGTGAAGTTTAAGGATAATGCGACCTATCCGGCGGATCATGAATGTGCGGATTTATCATGGAGCGGAAAACGCGCATATGAAGAATATGGCAAAAGCAGCGGACCTATTTTTGCCTCGGTTGGCGGGACGATTATTTGGCGCGGGCAAATGGACGTGATGTTAATTGGGCCGCCCAATCAACATTGGGATACATGTTTTATCGCGCAATATCCAAATTCAGCCGCATTTTTGGAAATGGTAACAAATGAAGAATATCGAAAAGTGGTTGTGCATCGCCAATCAGCTGTGTTGACTAGTCGATTGATAAGATTTTCGCCATAACAATGGATGGTAGCTTTGGATGAATATTTTTGATTAAATAAATTGCTGATATTGTAACCTTTTCACATGCTATGCCGTATCTATTATGAATGCATAAGATAAAGGTTGTTTTTATGAATGAGACTAGTTTGAGTTTTTCGTTGGCCCTTGCGGTTATTTCGGCGGCGGCGACAAGTTTTTCATCCTATAGCTCCAACCATCTGGCTGAAAATAAAGCTAAAATTGTAGAAGCCAAGGAAAATAACGTGACTGCCATTTTTGCAATGGGATGTTTTTGGTGTGCAGAGGCGGATTTTGAAAAGGTCAAAGGCGTTATAAAAGTAGAATCTGGATATATTGGCGGGAATGTTAATAATCCAAGTTATGAGCAAGTAAGTGCGGGCGGCAGCGGCCATTATGAAGCTGTCTTGGTTACTTATGATCCCAAAGTCACTAATTATGCCAATTTATTAAAGATATTTTGGAGGAATATTGACCCATTTGATGCAAATGGACAATTTTGTGACAAGGGACATAGTTATAAATCCGCAATTTTTACCAGCGTAAAATATGAAAAAACAATTGCGACATTGTCTAAAGAAAATTTGAAAAAGACTTTTAATAAAAATATTGAAACAAAAATATTGCCCAAATCCACATTTTATAAAGCCGAAGAATATCATCAGGATTATTATAAGAAAAACCCGATTAGTTATAAATATTATCGTAAAAGCTGTGGTCGTGACGCGCGATTAAAAGAAATCTGGGGTAAATAAAATCCTTTACCCCAAAGATATAATAAAATTATTTTCTTGCCGCGATAATTGAACCACCGCCAGTTTTGCGAACAAATTTCGTGTCTGTATTTGTCGCAGGAAAGCTGGGCCATAAATATTGGGCGATGCCCGCTCTGCTATCCGATTTCACACCGTCAATTTCCTGATATACCCAGTAATTACGCATTACGGTCATCACATATCCACGGGTTTCCCAATAGGGGATGGATTCCATAAATAATAATGGATCGCCTTGATCATTCACCTCACTATTCCATCGTGAAACAGGGGATAATCCGGCATTATATGCGGCAATAACCTTAGGCAGGAAGCCTTCTGTCGCGCCATTGTCACGTAAATATTCCAAATAGCTCTGGCCATATTCCAAATTTACCGATGGTTTATTTAATCCGCCATTTGCCGCCAATTCTGGACGGCTGCGGTTCATATATTCCGCTGTGCCGGGCATGATTTGCATTAAACCACGTGCGCCTGCCGGGCTAACCACATCTGGGCGCCATTGCGATTCTTGCAAAGTGTGAGCGAAAACCAATGATTTATCAACACGCCATCCATATTGAGGTTGCCAATCAACAGTGGGGTAGCGATTTGCATTATCGCTTTTTTGCCCGCTGGGCGCATAATGGGCAAAATATAATTGCGTTTGGGGCAGGCTAAGGTCACCGGCCAGCTTTGCCAATTGCGCAAATTCGGCGCTATTACCAATTCGGCCCTGATGCCGTAAAACTTCATCAGCCAATTTATCGCGGCCAATTTGTTTTAATCCAATGGCAATTTCAATATTTTCATTATTTTTCAACTTAATATTGTTTGAGTCGCCAGCTTTTTGAAAATTGACAGCCTGTCCAGCAAGGCCCAATGCTTCACTTGCCAATTGGCCATAAAATGTTTCGCCTGCTTGTGCGGCGGCTTGTAATCGGCGCATGGATTTTTCCGGTTGGCGCGATGCAGTTGCGGCGCGTGAAGACCAATAATATGCCGCTGAGCGAATTTCCTCATCTGAGCTATTTGCCGCAACAATTTCAAATGCCTTAAACGCATCTGCATATTTGCCCAGACGCCAGCTGGAAAGTCCGATGACCCAATGGCTTAAATTATCCCAGTCATTTTGAACATTATTTGTTTCACTTGCCAAGCGAAGCGCGGCAGCATCGTCATTTTCAATATAATATGACCATGAAATACGCTGACGTAATTCGGAAATACTATCTGGGCTTAACGATGAATATTGCGCCCGAAATAAATTTTCTGCATTGCCTGGTTGATCATTTTTAATGAAATCCAAAACCTGGTTTTTCAAGGAAGATGCACTGCCATCTACAATTGATTTTGGCGTGCCGCGCCGTGGTGATGAACCAGCATAAAAAAGTTGGTTAACTTTGGGGGTGAAATCTGCATTGGCCACGCCGCGTTTTTGGGCCAATCTGCTTAATTGTTCCGCCTGCGGTAAATAAGGGGCTTTGGATAATAATGTTTGTAATTGTTCCGCCTCCACCTTTGGAGAATTTGCCGCAAGATAAAATTCAGCCATGGCCATATATTTCATCGGACCATTATCGGCTTTATCGATTAAATTTTTAACCTGATCCCAATTTTGCTGCTCAATTGCAGAAAAAATATCATTAAATTTATCTGCTTCAGACTTGTTTAAAACCGTTGGGATTTTTGATTGGGCTCCATTATGCCCCATTTCAAAGCGGCCTGCGGCATGTGCTGTCTCAACAAAGATATTGCTGGTCAATAATGCACCGGAAATGGCAATTGATAGTCCAAAAAGGGAAGCAGACTTGTTGAACGATAAAAATGTAACCACAAAAACCTCTTAAAATAATAAACTGAGGTCCTGCCATAATTGCCTTTTTACAGACGTTTTTTGAAGCACGACCCTCGGGTGTAAAGTAACTATTCCCGACTTATTCACATCTTTATGGTTAAAATTTTGTAAATTTCCTCTTAAATTTATCATTTCTGCGTTGAATAGTGCTTTTGCCGCGACCGCACCAAAAATTATCACCTTTGGGGCGGATTGTAGGTGGATGAGATGCAGTAAAAACTGACCCAAAATGGGCAAATCGGAATCAATTATCATCTCAGTCATAGGAGATGTGGTGATTAAATTTGCAAAATTACACTCATCTGCTCGAACATTTATGCTTTGCAGCATATTTTTTAAAAATATACCTTCTTCACCAGTATAAAATCTCTGTTCCGTCACGTCTCTTTTCGTTGGCATGTCGGAAATAATCATGATTTTTGCCGCATCGGTAAAATGAGGCATTAATTTTTTACCCGTCCCAATATCGCATGGCATCGCAATATTATTGGCAATATTATGCTTAAACTGCTCCATATTTTGCGGCCAAAGTGAATTGTCCTGCATAGGATGATGATTTGTTGGGGCGGACCTATTCATTGCGGGCGCGGGCTTATTTTGTGCCGGCCGATTTGCATTTTGCCGTTGTTCGGCGCGCGCTATATTTTGTTGAGCAATATCATGTTGGTGATTGTCTATAATGATAGGTATATTTTTTTCTTCTGACAGCCATTGCATCACATCATCATTGCATGCATGTGCAACGCCCATATTCTGCCACCATTGCAGATAATAAGCGATATTATGATTTAAATCATTGCTCTGTCCGGCTTTACCAGTCATGAAATTAAATATTTATTCCTATATTCATTCGTTCTGTTGACGTTCCTAACAATATATTGGAAGATATTATATATAATATCGACCATAATCCTAAAACATCTTCAAATATTGGTGAAAATCTTGAAATATAGCCTTCGTTACTTTTATTCGCCAATTTTCGCAGCTTCCATGCTCTTGTTGACCCCTCAATTAGCAGTTGCGAAGAATGAAGAAATAAATAGCGCATTATTATTCTTTGAGGCAAAAAAATGGGAGATTTTAGGCGAAGATAGACGCGCGCTGAACGCTTATTTGGCTATGCCAAAAACAGCTGAAAATATTGGGGCAATATCGGAAAATATCAATAAATTGGCCCTTCGGTCAAATGATTGGGATGCCTTAATAAATTCATATAATCAAATGGAGATTATTGGCAAATCACCTGCGGAAGCGCCCATTTTATATTATGCTGACGCGATGCAGCGGCGCGATTGGAAGGGAGCAAGGGGTGCAATTGATCAAATTGACATGGCCGGAATTTATAAATTTTCCGTGCCCATCTTAACCGCTTGGTTGGACAATGCGCAAAATAAACCAATAAATTGGCAAGATATATCGGCAAAAGATAATGATATATCGGATTATCTTTTTCCTGATCAGGCCGTTTTTTTGGCTCTTTCGCGCGGTGAAGTTGATAAAATCGCAAAATTAATTTCTGGCGCAAATTTCAGCGAGGTGCGCCGCCAAAATATGGTCATGGCAATTATCCACCATGCGCAAATTTCCGGTGATGTGAATATGGCAAATAGCCTGCTGCCCTATATTGCCATTGCCGGAGAGTATAAAATTGAAAAAGCATTTCAGATAAAAACACATGAAAAAAAGTCAAAGTCAAAGGCAGCACAAAAATTTCCAGACTATCGCACAGGATTGGCGGTTTACTTCGCCAATATTGCAAAAATATTTGCCGATGAAGAAATTGAAATACCGGCGTTAATATTTGCACGGGTGGCGCAAAACCTTGCGCCTGGCCTTGGTTATTCGGAGCATATTGCAATGAATATATTGGTGCAAAATGAAATGGAGCCGCAGGCAAGGGCGATGCTATCTATATTGGACAAGCAAAATCCATTTTATTCGGTTAGCAAGGTAGAATTGGTTCATAATATTGTCGAAAAAGGTAATTCATTGGATGCCTTGCCATTGGCAGAACAAGTGGTTGAGGAATATCCAAAAATAGATGCGGCAAAAATTTTATTGGCCCAAATTTATACTGATTTAGGAAAGTGGAAGCAGGCGCAATCATTGTTAAAGCCAAGTTATGAACAGCTGATGGGCCAAGATGGCAAAGCTGCCACTAGTAACGATACCAATAGCAAGGATGAAAGCATTTATTTAAGATATGCCGGCACTTTGGACATGGGCGGTGATTGGCCCGCCGCGCAGGCCATTTTGGAAAATGCGGTGGAGCGATTTCCTAATAATGCTTATTTATTAAATTATCTGGGCTTTGGCTTATTGGAAAATGGCGGGGATCGGGCGCGCGCGGTTAGTTTGTTGAAAAAGGCTAATAATTTGGAGCCAGATAATGGCGCGATTATGGATTCTCTTGGTTGGGCATATTATTTAAATAAACAATATGACATGGCTGAGCATTTTATTGAAAAAGCATCAAGATTAGACCCCAATAATGGTGAAATATTTGATCATTTGGGCGATGTTTATTGGTCCAATGGGCGTTATGTTGATGCACGATATGCCTGGCGATCTGCGGCAAATATGCTGCCAAAGGAAAAGACAGATAATATCATAAAAAAATTGGATTTTGGTTTAATGACGGTGGCAAATTGAGTTTAATATATGATTGAGATTTTTGCCCCTGCAAAGATAAACCTTGCCCTGCATGTTCGCGCAAAACGGGATGATGGTTATCATGAATTGGACACAATATTCGCCTTTGCCAATATTGGTGACAAGATCAGCGGGCAATTGTCATCAAAATTGAGCATGGAGGTGCACGGGCCATTTGGACCTGAATTGATGCAGATTACGTCTACTGAAGATAATTTAATCATGCGTGCAGCGCGTAAATTACGAGAAAAATATAATATATCTCTTGGGGCAGATATTATTTTGGAAAAAGCATTGCCCATTGGTGCGGGCATAGGCGGCGGGTCGGCTGATGCGGCGGCGGCAATAAAATTACTGGTAAAGATTTGGAATATTGACGCCAAAGATACAGATTTATTAGATGTTGGAGCATCATTGGGTGCGGACATACCCATTTGTTTAAAGGGGCAAGCATGCCGGGCAACGGGCATTGGCGATATTTTTCATGATGTTGACATAAGCGGGCTTCATGAAATTCACATTTTGCTTGTAAACCCGCTTATCCATTTGGCCACACAACATGTTTTTGCCAATTGGGATGGCAAGGATGCAGGGGCGCTAATCTATGGCTCGGCATATGAAAATGCGCAAAGGGGATGTAATAATTTAACCCCCGCCGCCATCAAATTATGTCCCATCATAAATGATATTCTTAATAGCTTAAACAACAGGGATAATATTTTAACGCGAATGTCGGGATCGGGCGCAACATGCTTTGGATTATATCATGATTTTGAAAGCTGTGATGCGGCGCGAATAATGATGGAACAGAAATTCCCCAATATGTGGATTAGGGCTGGTAAAATAATATGACATCGCCATATATTTATAAACAAGGCGCAAAATATGCCAATATATTGGTGGTCGCCGACCATGCTGGTTTTGCCTTGCCAGTGGGCGCGCAAATTGGGGTGTCAGCAGGTGACATGGCGCGCCATATTGCGGGTGATATTGGGACAAGCGAAATTGCAACATTGTTAAATGAATCGCATCAATTTTCAATTTTTATGTCTTATTATAGCCGTTTATGGGTTGATCTTAACCGTCATTATGAAGATGCAGATGTTATCCCCACATATAGCGATGATGTGGAGATTGGGGCCAATCATATTTCGGTGGATGAACGCGCGCAAAGATTGGATGCATATCATCATGCCTATCATGATGCATTAACCCAAATAATTGAAGGCAATAGGCCAGATCTTATTATATCCTTGCATAGTTTTACCCCAAAATTGGCATCAAAACCCGAAATAAATCGCCCATGGGATATGGGAATTTTATATAATCAACAGGAGTTTAGTTCGAAAAAGGCGTTGGCACATTTGAAAAGCATAAATTTGATTATTGGTGATCAATTGCCCTATTCAGGTAAATTGTTAAATGCATCGATGGACAGACATGCCGAGGCGCGTAATATTCCATATTTTGGGGTGGAGATACGGCAAGATCATATCAATGATGGCAAGGGGCAAGCAAGATTTGCACAAATTTTGGCTGAAACTGCTACAAATATTATCGAATGACTTGCCAGAGAGCGTAAAAAGCGCATAAGGCGAGCCTAGTTATTAAGCAGCAATTTAATGAATTTGGGGTCAGATATGGAAAAATCTAAATTACCTAGCCGTCATAGCTCTTTTGGACCTGAAAGAGCGCCGCATCGCAGCTATTATTATGCACTGGGATGGAGCGAGGAGGATATTGCAAAACCCTTTGTTGGCATTGCATCGGCAGGTAATGATAGCGCCCCCTGTAACAGCACATTAAACGCGCAGGCTGATGTCGCGCGTGAAGGCGTAATTGCGGCTGGTGGTACGCCATTTCGGTTTAACACCATTACGGTTACTGATGGTATTGCCATGGGGCATCAGGGGATGAAATCATCCTTGATTAGCCGTGAAGTAATCGCAGATTCCGTTGAATTAAGCGTTAGAGGCCATTGTTATGACGCGCTTGTCACCTATGCGGGATGTGATAAATCCTTGCCGGGCATGATGATGGCGATGTTGCGGTTAAATGTGCCGTCAATATTTGTATATGGTGGTTCAATTTTACCTGGTCAATATAAAGGGCAGGATGTCACTGTTGTTGATGTGTTCGAGGCGGTTGGCCAACATGCGGCGGATAATTGCCCATTAAAAGAATTGATTGAGCTTGAAAAAGTAGCATGTCCAGGACATGGCGCATGTGGCGGTCAATTTACTGCAAATACAATGGCATGTGTGGCAGAGGCAATCGGCTTGTCTCTCCCCAATAGCAATATGGCGCCTGCGCCCTATGGCAGCAGGGCAGAAATAGCCACAAAAGCAGGCGAGCAGGTTATGTATTTGCTTGAAAATAATATTCGTCCGCGTGATATTTGCACGCGAAAGGCATTTGAAAATGCGGCGCGTGTGGTTGCGGCAACCGGCGGCTCAACAAATGCGGCGCTTCATTTACCCGCAATGGCCAATGAATGTGGTATAGATTTTAATTTATTTGATGTCGCAGAAATTTTCAAATCCACACCCTATATTGCCGATTTGAAGCCCGGCGGAAAATATGTTGCCCGTGATTTATATGATGCGGGCGGGGTATATATGGTGATGAAAACATTGATGGATGGCGGATATCTGCATGGCGATTGCATGACCGTAACGGGTAAAACATTGGCCGAAAATATTGCTGAAATTCAATGGAATAATGACCAAAAAGTTGTTTATGACGTCAAGACGCCTATCACCAAAACTGGCGGTGTTGTGGGGTTAAAGGGGAGCCTTGCCCCCGAAGGTGCGATTGTAAAGGTTGCCGGCATGGCCCGTTTGCAATTTACCGGTCCTGCCATGGTGTTTGATTGTGAAGAAGATGCGTTTAAGGCCGTTGAGGATCGCGAAATTAAAGAAGGCAGTGTGATTGTTATTCGTTATGAAGGGCCAAAGGGCGGTCCTGGCATGCGCGAAATGTTGTCCACCACGGCGGCACTATATGGTCAGGGCATGGGCGAGAAAGTTGCCTTAATCACGGATGGTCGTTTTTCCGGCGCGACAAGAGGATTTTGTATTGGCCATGTCGGGCCAGAGGCGTCGGCTGGCGGACCAATAGCTTTGGTTGAGGATGGCGATATTATTGCCATTGATGCAGAGGCAGGGACAATTGATTTACAAGTTGATGCGGAAATTTTGGCGCAGCGTAAGGCCAAATGGCAGCCGCGTGAAAATGATTATCAATCCGGTGCATTATGGCGCTTTGCCCAAAATGTCGGGCCTGCGGTTGATGGGGCGGTGACGCATCCGGGCGCCAAAAAAGAAACACATATTTATGCGGATATTTAATCACGCATCATTATATTTTCTGTTCGCTGCCGCCTTTATGTTACATGGTTGCAGCGAACAGGCGGATAATAGTCCATTTCAAGAAGAAACGGCCAGCGCAGATAATAAAATTATGTGCGCATTAAATGGAACGGATAAATTCGAAAAAATATGTGTGCGTGAAAATATCGTTGAAAAAGGTCAAACTATTGTCACTTTAAAGCATCCAGATGGTGGCTTTAAGCGTTTTATTATCGTCAAGGGCAGGGGGCTTATCGCTGCAGAAGGATTTGATAATAGCGAGATTGAAATATTAGACGGAAGTCAAATATTGCTGCGTTCGGGCAATGATCAATATAAATTGGATGCAATAGTTAATAGGAAGGCAGCCGACGATATATTGGATGGTCAAGTCAATATAATGACGTCAGAAGCACAAAAATAATGTCACAAAATAATGAAATAATAAGATTTGGATCGCGCGGCGACGGCGTAACTGCGGATGGCAGATATGTTGCTGGCGCTGTTCCAGGCGATATGCTGATTGAACAAGGGGGGATTAAATTTGGCCCTGGACATCAAGAGCCGCCATGCAAACATGCCGATATTTGCGGTGGTTGTCAGATGCAGCATGTCACTGACGGGGCATATTTGGGATATTTAAAGGATAATATTCGCGGTGCTTTATTGTCGCAGGGCATTGATAATATTGATATAAAAGAACCTTTTTTATGCAATAAACATTCAAGGCGTAGGGCGTCTTTTCGTGCGCATTGGGCTGGAAAAAAGCTATTATTTGGATTTAATACGCAGCAAAGCCACAGAATTATCAATCTTGAGCAATGTTTAACCATAACGCCGGCCTTATGGCATGTCTATTTGGCACTAAAACCATTTTTAAACAAATATTTGCCGCACAAATCGGCAGTTATTATTAAGTTAACCGAGGTTGATCAGGGCGTTGATTTATTGATTGAGGGATGGCTGGCTGAGGGGTTGGAGCAAATTGAGGCCATAACGGATTTTGCAAAAAATAATAAATTGGCGCGAATTTCAATGGATGATGGCCTTGGCCCTGTTGCGATGTGGGAACCTGAACCGGTAACCATAAATTTAGATGATATTCATACGCCCTTTCCGCCATTTTCATTTTTACAGGCAACCAGAGACGGGGAGTCGGCATTAAAAGCGGCTGTTGGCCTTGCACTACAAAATATACCCGTAAATGTGCCTGTGGCTGATTTATTTGCAGGATTGGGCACTTTTTCTTTCTATCTTGCCCAAAAGCATAAGGTTTACGCCGCAGACGCGACTTTATCAGCGATTACCAATTTGAAAAATACCGCAAACCGTGCGCAATTGCCCATTTTTACCGAACATCGAGATTTATACCGCCGCCCCTTAAGCAGCCAAGAATTAAATAGGTTTAAGGCAGTGGTCATCGATCCGCCAAGGGCAGGGGCACGTGATCAGATTGAACAAATTTGCGCATCACAATTAAGCGATTTGGCCTATGTTAGCTGTAATCCAGCGACATTTTCGCGTGATGCAAAATTGTTAATCGAAAGCGGTATGGAATTGCTTTGGATTCAGGCTGTTGGTCAATTTAGATGGTCAACACATGTAGAATTGGTGGCACATTTTAAACGCAAAGAAGTAATTTAGTATAATTTGTTTATTTTTCGTAAGTTACGCCATTATGTTCAGAAATATTCACGCGTAGATCAAAAATATCTGCGCGACTATAATGGCCATCCGTGTCCAAAGATGTTAATCCCTGACCAATTAAGTCAATGTCTAAATCTGCATAAATAGTTTCAGCTTTATCACCGGCCTTTGCCAAAATTGATGCATCGGGGGCAATAATCATGCTGCCACCAAATTGCAGCTGCTTATCTGCCATTTGCTCAATTAACTCTTTAGCTGCGCTATCCCCGCCCACTGAATGCAGGCCATCCAATAAATCCTGCCTATGCTGAACAGTTCCTGCCGCCAAAACAAAACAGCGTCCCTCAAAAGCATAATGTCTGGAGGCAATTTCATATGTGTCGCGAACCGTGGGCCATGCAGCAATATGGATTGTTTCGCCCATATTATGCATGACGGCGCGTGCCATTGGCATCCAATGTTCCCAACATATTAAATTACCGACAACATGCCGGTCATGTTGATGGACATTTAATGTTGATCCATCGCCCCTATTCCATATGAGCCGTTCGCCATGCGTGGGAACCAGTTTACGGTGGTTCAGCATTGATTTTTTTGGTCGCATTAAAAATTGATTATTATATATGCTGTTGCGCAGTCTTTCATGAGCGCCAATTGACAGCATGACGTCATTTTCATCGCATAATTGCTGTAAAGGTAATAATCTGGGGTCGTCTTGCTTAATCGCCTGTTTTAAAATGATATTATGCAGCGATTTTGTGCCAAGGTGATCCCATAATGCTGCGCCCGCTGCCTCATCAAGCCATATTGGATAGCCCCCTAAAAAAGTCTCACCAAAGGCGATGAGTTTTGCGCCATTTTCAATTGCATTTGTGGCCAGATTTAATAATTTTTCAATCCCTGCATCGACATTGAAGGGGATTGGTGCCGCCTGACAAACTGCAACTTTCATATTATTCCATGCCTTTGGTGGTAATTTATTGTTTTTATGTAATTATCATTGCCGCATTTATAGTCAACCACATTAAAATAATTGTTGAAATAGCAAATAAAGCAAAACGCACCATCACAATATTTAAAATGGCCTGCCACAGACTATGTAATATGCGCAGCGACACAAAAGCCCATGCCAGCCATAAATTTATACCGTCACCCTCGCCAACTATCGCCAAAATAATGGCAACAGCATAGAATATAGGGGGTAATTCCAATAAATGATTATAATTATCTGCCTTCCACTGCGCAGAAAAAGGCAATTTTTTTAATTCATCCTTAGTATAGGTGGCCGGATTGAGATCGATTTTCGCCGCCTGCATGGCGGGAATACGCGTAATATACATCCAAATCCACATGACAAATGTCCAAAGGATAAGGATGATGACGGGCGTTAAAATTGGGCTGTTTGTCATAAATATATATCCTTTATATCAATATATTAACTGTCATTATTGACAAGATGAATAAACAAATTGTCGCCATCATGAAAATGGCAAAACGGACCATCACATTATTGATTAATGATTGGTAGAGGCTGTGAATTATCCTGAAAATCACATAACCCCATGCCAAATTAACCATTATGGGGGTGACCCCGCCTGCGACAGCCGCAATTAAAATAATGGCATAAAAAATTGTCGGCTGTTCCATCAAATGGGAGTAATTATGCGATTTCCAATTGACCTGATCGGGGATTAAGCCTTCTAAATCCTGTCCTCTGCCACCTGGCTTTGCTACATTCAGTTGTTTTTTAATTTTTGCCATCGCTGGAAAGCGAGAGGCGGCCAACCATAATAGCATGATGAGTGACCAGCAGACCAAAATAGCCGCTGGTAACAAAATATCCTTATCCATATTTATCCCCCTTATTTACATTAAGGTAGGTTGATGTAAATAAGGCGGATTGTCAATTGGATGATTGAAATTGGATTTTAGCTTTTGCTAAATGCCTCAAAAGAAATGACATTGTCATTTTCTTGACGCGAATATACGCTGGCCATGGGGGCATCGCTGACCGTATAGCGCAATGTTTCGCCAAAGCCGTTAAAGCCGGTGCGCATAGCGCAGCCATAAGCACCCAACATACCAATTTCAATATAGTCCCCCGACCCTATATCAGCAGGTAGCATGAAAGGGCCGGCCATATGGTCCATATCGTCGCATGTTGGGCCATAAAAGCTAAACCCATCATGTGATTCTATGGTATTATCATCGCCCAAATAGGCAACGGGAAAGCGCCAGCCAATATGCGCCGCATCAAATAAAGATCCATAGGCGCCATCATTTATGAAAAGCTCATGCCCACGGCGTTTTTCCACTTTGACAATTAAGGAGGCATATTCAGCGCATAATGCACGGCCCGGCTCGCACCAAAGCTCCGCAGAATAGCTGATGGGCAGGTCTTCAAACGCGTCGTGAATCACATTAAAATATTGGCGTAAATCAGGCGGTGACATGCCAGGATAAACCGATGGAAAGCCGCCGCCAACATCAACAATGTCAACAGTGACTGAAGATGCGATAATTGCCTCGCGCACGCGCTCCATCGCATCGGAATATGCATTGGGTGACATGGCTTGGCTGCCAACATGGAAACAAATGCCAAGCCCGTCGGCCAATTGGCGCGTTGCGACAAGTAAATCGGCGACTTCATCTGCATCTGCACCAAATTTTGCGGCAAGGCTTAATTCAGCATGTTCGGAGGAAACCTGAATCCGGACACAAAGATCAAGATCGGCTGCATTATGTGTTGCCCGTGCAATTTTGGCCAGCTCGTCATGCGTATCAAGCGAAAATGTGCGCACGCCATGTTGGTGATATGCCTCTGCGATTGCGGATTCTGATTTAACAGGGTGCATGAAGCACAACACCGCATCGGGCAATAAATTACGGATTAAGCGCACTTCGCCAATTGACGCAACGTCATAATGGGTAATGCCGCTTTCCCACAAAATTTGGATAAGGTCGGGCGAAGGATTCGCCTTTACCGCATATATTGATTTGCCGCTAAAATTTTCTATAAAGAAGCGGGCAGCACGCTTGGCTGCATCAGGACGAAGCAATGTAATAGATTCGTCAGGCTGAGTAGCACGAATGACAGCTAAGGCGTTTGGATAATCGTACAATTCAAGGGACCCCCAATAGTCTGTTAAACTTAAAAAATGCGAAAATGGCGCTGCCTTGCGGTTATTGGAAGTCCCCCTGGGGCAGCGAATGAGCGATATATGAAAGCAAAGCCGTAATGTAAAGTTCAAATTGCAAAAAAATGTGAAAATTTTAGCTTAATCGGTTTTTAAAGTCGGTCCATTCAAAACGTTTTACCAACTTTAAATCGTCGCTTTCACTGTCCCATAGCCAGATAGAGGGCAAGGGGACACCATTAAATGTTGTGGTTTTGACCATAGAATAATGCGCCTGATCCAAAAAGGCAAATCTTTGCCCAATTTGCGGGGTTTCAGCAAATCGATAATCGCCGATTATATCCCCAGCGAGGCAGCTTGGCCCGCCAAGACGCATGACTGGCCCGTCCATTTTCTCACCAAGCATTGCAGGGCGATATGGTGCTTCGATAACATCGGGCATATGGCATGTGGCGCTGATATCGCATATGCCAACTGGCATGCCATTATCGAATATATCCAAAATTTCGCCGACTAAAATACCCGCGTCCAATGCAATGGCTTCGCCCGGCTCTAAATATATCACGCATCCGGTTTCTTCGCTAACTTTGCGAATAAAATGAATCAGCGCCTCCCTATCATAATCATCGCGAGTAATATGGTGGCCACCGCCAAAATTTATCCATTTTAACTGATTAAAATAGGGGGCTAATATAGGCTTAATCGCTTCCCATGTGCGCTCCAACGGGGCGAATTCCTGTTCGCATAAGGTGTGAAAATGAATGCCCGATATGCCAGATAAATGCTCGGTTTTTAATTGGCCAATTGGAAAACCAAGACGTGAATGGGGCTGGCAAGGGTCATATTTTTCAACTTCACCTTCGCTATGCTGTGGATTGATGCGCAGGCCAGCATCAACCTTATCGGTCAAAAAATGAACAAAGCGGCGATGCTGGGCGGGGCTGTTAAAAATAATATGATCGGAAATTTCGACAATTTCGGCCATATCGCTTTGTTTATATCCCGCGCAATATGTCGCAATTTCGCCCTTATAATGTTCACGTGCTAAACGTGCTTCCCAAAGGCCGCTTGTGCAAACACCATCAAGATATTCTCCGATTAAGGGGGCCAACTGCCACATGGAAAAAGCCTTCATTGCGCAAAGGATTTTTGCACCAGAATGGTTTTTTACATCCGCCAAGATGGACAAATTGCGCCTTATCGCAGCTGCGTCGACAATGAATGAAGGGCTGTCAACGCGGCCAAGGTCAAAATGCGCAAATGCGCCGGGATCGCCTGCTTTGGTTTCCATTAAAATGCCAATGGTCCGTCAAGCTCCTTCACCTGCCACGGCAGGCCATGTTTGTTGAGCATATCCATAAAGGGATCAGGATCAAATTCCTCCATATTAAACACGCCGGCGCCAGTCCATTTTCCGGTAAGCAGCATGGCAGCTCCAATCATTGCTGGAACTCCGGTAGTATAGCTGACCGCTTGATTGCCTGTTTCGGCAAAGGCGTCTTCATGATCACAAATATTATAAATATAGAGCGTTTTTTCGTTTCCATCCTTGCCAAGGCCGGTTGCAATATCACCAATATTGGTTTTGCCCTTTGTGGTCGCCCCCAAAGAGGCCGGTTCGGGCAAAACAGCCTTTAAAAACTGTAATGGAATAATTTCTTTGCCTTCATACATAACTGGATCAATGCGCGTCATGCCGACCGCTTGGAGCACATTTAAGTGGGTGATATAGGCATCGCCAAAGGTCATCCAGAAGCGAATACGTTTAATTTCTGGCAAATGTGTTTTCAGGCTCTCAATTTCCTCATGATACATCATATACATGTTTTTGGGGCCGACTTGTTCAAAATCAAATGTCTGTTTTACCGACATTGGCGGGGTTTCAACCCAATCGCCATTTTCCCAATGCCGCGCAACTGCCGTTACCTCACGAATATTAATTTCGGGGTTGAAATTGGTTGCAAATGCCTGTCCATGGTCGCCGCCATTACAGTCCAAAATGTCCAAAGTGTCGATACGCTCAAAATGATGTTTTTTAAGGTAGGTTGCAAAAACACTGGTCACGCCGGGGTCAAAACCAGAACCCAATAAAGCGGTTAATCCTGCCTCTTTAAATCGTTGTTGATATGCCCATTGCCAGTGATATTCAAATTTTGCCACGTCCAATGGTTCATAATTTGCGGTGTCCATATAATTTACACCGGCGGCAAGACAGGCATCCATAATATTTAAATCTTGATAAGGCAGGGCAAGATTGACCACCAATTGGGGCTTAATTTCATTTAATAATGCTGTCGTGGCGGGAACATCATCTGCATCCAAGGCATAGGTGGCAATTTCCACTCCAGTGCGCTGCTTCACAGATGCGGCAATCGCATCACATTTCGATTTTGTTCGGCTCGCCAGATGAATTTCGGAAAATATATCTTTGTTCATCGCCATTTTGTGAACTGCAACCGAACCAACGCCGCCCGCGCCGATGACTAAAATCTTGCTCATTTGAAAAATCCTGCCAATTTAAGAATCATATTGCCACAGCATATAGGCAGCTTTGATGACAGGACAAGTTTTGAACGAAAAATATGACAATCATCCGCAATTAAATATTATTATGCCAAGCCATGAAGGGGTGGTGAGAGCTGCACAGAAAGTCGCAAAAATCCTGCCTCCTACGCCTCTTTTACCACTGATGATTAGAGGAAAAACAATTTGGTGTAAGGCAGAGGCGCTGCAGCCCATTGGGGCATTTAAAATAAGGGGGGCGTGGCATAGATTAACTGATTTGAGTGAAAAAGAACGCAAATTGGGTGTGGTCGCATTTTCCAGCGGAAATCATGCTCAGGGCATTGCATGGGCCGCAAAGCAGCTTAATATCAATGCCACTATCGTCATGCCAAGTGACGCGCCAAAGGCAAAGATGAAGGCCACCAAGGATTTGGGCGCAGAAATAATAATATATAATCGCATGACCGAAAGCCGTGAAGAAATTGCGAGAGATATCGCCCTGCAAAACGGCGCGACCATAGTGCCCAGCTTTGATGATGCATGGGTGATTGAGGGGCAGGGGAGCACCGCGATAGAGGCTGCGCAACAATTATCCGCCCATAATGGACAGAAATTTGATCAGATTATCGCCTGTTGTGGCGGTGGCGGGCTTGCCAGTGGATGTGCGCTTGCCCTTTTGGACGCGGAAATATGCATTGTTGAGCCGGATGGGTGGGACGATATGGGGCAATCTTTGACATTGGGTAAAATTGTCCCTGTTCGGCCCAATCCTCCATTTACAAGTTGTGATGCGCTGCAAACCTTGCGCGTGTGCGACATGACATTTAATATTTTACATGAACGATGCGCCACAGGCGTAAATGTAACGGAAGCAGAAATTGCCGCCGCAATGCGTTATGCATATGAAAATTTACATATCATATTGGAGCCGGGCGGCGCGGTCGCATTGGCCGCTATCATCGCGGGCAAGGTGGAATTGGGCCAAAATCCATTGGTTACTTTGTCCGGCGGCAATGTAGATGCGGCGTTATATTTTAAGATGATAGGCGGTTAAATCGCATATCATTTAGCCAAAATAAAGAAATGATAAGCCGCCTAAAATAAGGCCGAGCAGCTTAATCTCAGGCTGCCTTAATCAGAGCCAATTCCTCGCGATTCCAAATTTCCAACAAAGCCTTAGTCAATTGATCCATCATGGCTTCATCATGGCTTGGCCCTGGGGTGAAACGTAATCTTTCGGTTCCGCGCGGCACAGTGGGGTAATTTATCGGTTGAACATAAACGCCATATTCCGCCAATAAAATATCGCTTATCCGTTTTGCCTTCACTGGATCGCCAATCATCAATGGCACAATATGGGTCACACTATGCATGACGGGAAGCCCCGCATCGGCAAAGGATTTTTTCAAATATGCGGCATGGCGCTGTTGTGAATCACGCTCTTCATTAGATGATTTTAAATGTTTTACCGCCGCCAAAACGCCCGCAACCAAAACGGGAGACAGGCTGGTCGTGAAAATAAAACCAGGGGCATAGCTGCGGATAACGTCGATAATTTTACGATCAGCGGTAATATATCCGCCCATAACGCCAAATGCCTTGCCCAATGTGCCCTCAATTATCGTGACACGACTGGCTGTGCCGTCCCGTTCGGTAATGCCCCCGCCGCGCGGCCCATACATGCCCACGGCATGCACTTCATCACAATAGGTAAGGGCATTATATTTATCGGCCAAATCGCATATTTCGGCAATGGGGGCGATGTCGCCATCCATTGAATAAACGCTTTCAAAAGCGATTAATTTGGGAACATTGGGGTCTGACGCTGCCAATAATTGTTCCAAATGTTCCATGTCATTATGTTTGAAAACATGTTTTTCGCATCCTGAATTACGGATACCGGCAATCATTGATGCATGGTTTAATTCATCAGAATAAATAATACATCCGGGCAATATTTTTGCCAAAGTGGATAGGCTTGCCTCATTTGACACATAGCCAGAGGTGAAAAGCAGTGCGCCATCCTTGCCATGCAAGTCGGCAAGTTCATTCTCCAATTCAACATGTAAATGAGTGTTACCGCCAATATTGCGTGTGCCGCCCGATCCTGCACCAACATCGTGCAGGGCGGTTTCCATTGCGGCAATCACCTTGGGATGTTGGCCCATGGACAGATAGTCATTGGAGCACCAAACCGTAATTGGACGTGGCCCATTATGTCCGGCAAAACAGCGGGCATTAGGGAATTTCCCCTTATTGCGGAGTATATCAACAAAAACACGGTAACGCCCTTCTTCATGAAGTCTTGTTATGGCCTTGTCGAAAATTTGATCATAATTCACAAAAATAATACCTGTTTAATATTTAAATGCGTGTTTACCGATTTTGCGCATAAAAATCTAGGTCATATCAGTTGCAAAACGCAATTTTCCATGTGCAAATATCAAAATTCACTAAATTCGGTGAAACCTATTTTAGTTAAATTAGGAATTAATTTTTCAATATCAATATTTTCGCCAGTATAGAAAAATTTATCTTTGCCAATATTATGGCCATGATTGCCAGCAAATTTTTGTTCTTTTGTTAAAAAATCAATCCGGCGAGAGATGCCCTGTGCCCCATCAATAAATTTTAAGTGCTCTGCCATGCCTAATTTTAGGGCGGCGGCAGACAGCTCATCTTTCACCAGAGGAAAATGTGTGCAGCCAAGGATAATGACATCCATATTTTTGGCCTGTTCATGTTGCAATAAGTTTGAAATGGCATTTTCATATATTTTGATGGGTACATCTTCACCGCGCATTTTTGCCTCCGCAGCGCCGACCAAATCGGGCGCGGCAGAGCGGATTAACATGCAATCAGACGCATATTGTTGATATAATTTTTCAACATAGGGTTGCCGGATTGTTGCCGCCGTGCCCAATATTCCGATAACTTTCGTTGTTGATAAAGCAGCCGCAGGTTTTATTGCAGGAACAGTTCCAACAATGGGAACATCCAATGCAGCGCGAACATGGCTTAATGCAATGGTGCAGGCGGTGTTACAGGCAATGGTGATAAGGCGCGGGCGATATCGTTCCACCGCACGGCCCAATAAAGCTGGAACACGGGCGGCAATTTCGGCTTCGCTTTTATTGCCATATGGCAGGGCAGCATAATCCGCCAAATATATATATTGCGCATCCGGAACGGCCTTTTTGGCTTCTGTTAAAATGGAAAGCCCCCCAATACCAGAATCAAGGAATAAAATTGGTTGCATGCTGCTTATTTGTTCATTGCTTGTCATCATATATTTACTAACATTGTTTTTTGATGCTGCAAGCGCAACTCCATATCATAAAATTTATTTATTTTTGTGAATATACTTGTTTGTTGTAACCTTGCCCCTTAATCAAATAAGTGATTGCAAATGATGGAGCATGTTTAAACCATGGAAATATATGTAAATTTCATATTGGCTATATTAATTGGCTATGCATTGGGCTCCATACCCTTTGGATTATTATTAACCAAAATTGCAGGCGGACCGGACATTCGTTCCATTGGTTCGGGCAATATTGGTGCGACAAATGTATTGCGAACAGGCAATAAATTATTGGCTGCAACCACTTTAATTTTGGATATTTTAAAGGGCACTGTGGCGGTTTTAATTGTCGCTCACTTCATCCCAGGGACAGAGCCACTCGCGGCGGCGGCGGCTTTCTTTGGTCATTTATTCCCGATTTGGTTGAAATTTGAAGGTGGTAAAGGCGTCGCCACCTATGCGGGCATATTATTTGGTTTATTTTGGAATGATGGCATGGTCGGCGGATATATATTTGCCATTTGCTGGATTGGGACATTGGTAATTTCGCGCTATTCCTCGCTTGCAGGCATAATTGCGGCTATTTCTGCTCCGATTACGGCAGCGATTGTCGGAAAATCCGAACTTGTGCCATTGTTAATCGCCTGCACCTTAATTTTAATATGGAAACATTGGCCCAATATATTGCGTTTATTATCTGGTAATGAACCAAAGGTCGGAAAATCAAAATAAGATGCATTCAGAAAATTGGCATAAATTAAGGTTGATTAGGTCAACCAATATTGGCCCGGTTGGATTTCATCGCTTATTACGCAAATTTGGCAGCGCAAGCGAAGCGATTGAACATTTGCCCGAATTGGCACAGCGTGGAGGCCGAAAGCTTAGCCTAATTTCCAGCGATGCCGTGGATAAAGAGGTTGAGGCCACCAAAAAGGCAGGTGCGCATTTTTTATTTCATGGCAGCACAAAATATCCGACATTATTGAGCAAGATTGATTCCGCGCCGCCCGTTTTGACTGTTGCTGGCAATATACAGCTGTTTAATCGACCCATGGTGGCCATCGTTGGCGCGCGTAACGCCTCTGCCTCTGCGGTAAATTTTGCCCGTAAAATTGCTAGCGATTTGGGCGAGCGCGGCATGGTTACGGTTTCCGGATTGGCTAGAGGAATAGATACACAGGTGCATATTGGTTCTTTGTCAACTGGAACTATTGCGGTCATAGCAGGTGGGATTGATAATATTTACCCGCCGGAAAATGCGGATTTGCAGCATGAAATTATAAAATATGGTTGTTTGGTGAGCGAGCAACCATATGGAACAGAGCCGCGCGCGCGCCATTTTCCCAGCCGAAATCGCATTATTGCGGGTTTGGCGCAGGGCACATTGGTGGTGGAAGCTGCGCTTAAATCCGGCTCGCTTATCACGGCCAGACTTGCTGCGGAAAGCGGGCGAGAGGTGATGGCAATTCCTGGCTCTCCCATGGATCCACGGTCGCAAGGATGTAACCAAATCATCCGTGAAGGCGCAATTTTGGTGCAAAATGCGGATGATATGGTTGAGCTTTTATCATCTTTTACATCCGGTTTTCCTTCACATAATTTAGGCAGGAATAATGGAAATGAGCCTACATTATGTGAAGATGAGCTTATTTTTAACTGGGAAAGCAATTATAATGATGAAACCACTATATTCGATGAAGAAGAAGATAATTGCAATGAAGCTGCGCTTAATCAGAATGTGAGAGAGTCAATAAATGGGTTGTTAAGCGCATCATTTGTCACTGTAGATGAAATTGTGCGGCAATCAAAACAATCCGTTTCCGCGGTTCAGGATATATTGTTGGAAATGGAGCTTGCCGGAAGGCTGGAGCGCGGCGCTGGCGGCAAAGTAAGGTTGAGTTTTTGAAATAAACATGGGTGTAAAAATAAAAAAGCATCTTGACTGGAGCATTTTTATGCTAGCAGACTCGCGCATATATGTAGAGAAATTGAAAAGATATATAAAAACATGAATTTAGTCGTCGTAGAATCGCCAGCAAAAGCAAAGACCATCGAAAAATATCTGGGCAAGGGGTATAAGGTATTAGCATCCTTTGGCCATGTTCGGGATTTGCCGCCAAAAGATGGGTCGGTTGATCCAGCAGATGGCTTTGCAATGAAATGGCAAAATTATGGCGATAAGGCCAAGCAATTAAAAGCGATTAGCGATGCTTCAAAGGCTTCTGATCGATTGATACTTGCCACCGACCCTGATCGGGAGGGTGAGGCGATTAGCTGGCATGTTTTAGAAGTGTTGAAAAAGAAGAAATTACTCCCTGCAAAGGTTGAGCGTGTCACATTTAACGCTATCACAAAGGCTGCTGTCACCGAAGCCATGGCCAATCCACGTGATTTGGACCATGATTTAATCGATGCCTATCGTGCACGCCGCGCATTGGATTATTTGGTTGGCTTTACCTTATCACCTGTTTTGTGGCGTAAATTGCCCGGTGCAAAATCTGCGGGCCGCGTTCAATCGGTTGCGCTGCGTTTAATTGTTGAGCGGGAACGAGAGATTGAGGCGTTTAAGTCGCTGGAATATTGGTCTGTCTTGGCAAATATGGAGCATAAGGGCCAAGAATTTGTGGCGCGTCTTGTTACTTTAGATGGCCAAAAATTGGACAAGCATGGGCTGAATAATGAAAAATCGGCAATGGCGGCAAAATCATTGGTTGAAAATGCCAATTTGCGCGTGGCGTCTGTGGAGACAAAACCGGCCAAACGCCACCCACAACCGCCATTTATGACATCAACTTTGCAGCAGGAGGCTGCACGAAAATTAGGATTCGCCGCCAGCCATACGATGCGCGTTGCACAAGGTTTATATGAAGCGGGCGCGATTACATATATGCGGACCGATGGTGTAACCATGGATGGCAGCGCCATTTCGGAGGCGCGCCGCGCCATAACCAATCGCTATGATGGGGCATATATTCCTGAAAAACCAAGGGTTTATAAAAGCAAGGCCAAAAATGCGCAAGAGGCGCATGAGGCAATCCGTCCCACAGATTTTAATGATGACCGATTTGGTAGCGGTGATCAGGCAAAATTATATGATTTAATTTACAAACGCGCATTGGCCAGCCAAATGTCATCGGTAAATTTGGAACGCACAGCCATTATGTTAGAAGATGGCACCGGCAATTTAGGGCTGCGTGCCAATGGCCAAGTTATCGTTTTTCCAGGATTTTTGGCCCTTTATGAAGAGGGATTGGACGATAATGAGCAGGAAGATGGCGGTTTATTACCCGCAATGGTGAATGGCGATACGCCTGCGAAAAAAAATGTCGAGGCTAATCAACATTTCACCCAGCCACCTGCGCGATTTTCAGAAGCAACTTTGGTCAAAAGATTGGAAGAATTGGGCATTGGACGTCCGTCAACCTATGCCTCCACCATTCAGGTGTTAAAAGATAGATCATATGTCCGTGTTGAGAAAAACCGTTTTTTCTCGGAAGATAGCGGCAGGTTGTTAACAGCATTTCTAGAAAGGTTCTTCGAACAATATGTGGCATATGAATTTACCGCCGCTTTGGAGGATGAGCTTGATGAGATAAGCGGCGGGCGGCTTGGATGGCAGCAAGTTTTGGAGCAATTTTGGAAAGATTTTGAAACCATTACCGCCAGTGTGATGGAACAAAAACCATCCGATATTACGGCAGAGCTTGATAAATTTTTGGCCCCATATTTATTTCCGGAAAAAGAAGATGGGTCAAACCCGCGTCTATGTCCAAAATGCGGGGTTGGTGAATTGTCCTTGCGCGGTGGGCGTTTCGGCGCATTTATCGCTTGTTCTGATTATCCTGAATGTAAATTTACGCGCCAATTCGCGCAGGCTGGCGGCGGCAACGCTGATGATAGCCAAGATGGTGATTTGGGTGAACATCCCGAAACCGGAGAGATGATAAGCCGAAAAACGGGCCGGTTCGGTCCTTTTGTTCAAATGGGTGAGGGTAAAGAGGCAAAACGTGCATCTGTGCCAAAGGATATTCCTGCCGATGAATTTGATTTTGATTGGGCAGTGAAATTACTATCTTTGCCGCGTTTGGTGGGCATCCATCCAGAAAGCGGCGAAGAAGTGCGGGCGGCCATTGGACGCTATGGCCCATATTTAATCCATGATGGTAAATATGCGAAATTGGATGGAACAAGAGATGTTTTTGATGTCGGCATGAATGCCGCTGTTGTTAAATTGGCGGAGGCCGCTGAGAATAAGGGCGGGCGTGGCCGTGCAAAGGCAGAGCCTTTGAAAATTTATGGACCGCATCCCGAAAGTGGCAGTGAGTTAAAATTAATGGACGGTCGTTACGGACCATATATCACCGATGGAAGCGTGAATGCCACCGTTCCGCGCGGACAAGATGGTAATGATTTCACATTGGATGATGCTGCCGCCTTAATTGATGCGAAAATTGCCAAGGGGCCAGCAAAAAAGAAAAAAGCCGCCCCGAAAAAGAAAGCTGCAACCAAAAAGCCCGCAGCGAAGAAAACAGCGGTAAAAAAACCAGCAACGAAGAAAGCAGTGACCAAAAAACCAGCAGCGAAGAAAACAGCGGCAAAAAAATCTGCGACCAAAAAAACGGACGTTATAAAAGCTGCTGAATAATATTATATTTGGCTGGGGCGGGTGTTAATTCACCCATTCCAGCCCCATATTTTGGTAAATTTCCTTATTTTCATCCCATTTCGGATCAACCTTTACATGTAAATAAAGGTGAACCTTCACGCCCATTTGTTTGGCAATTTCTTCACGGGCTGCGGCTCCAATTTTTTTAATTTGTGCGCCGCCCTTACCTAAAATAATGGCGCGTTGGCTTGCTCTTTCGACCAAAATTTGTTGGTAAATTTCAATGCTGCCGTCATCACGTTCTGAATATTTCTCGGTCTCCACCACGCTGGCATAGGGTAATTCGGAATGAAGCTGATGATATAATTGTTCGCGGGTTATTTCGGCGGCAGCCAATCTTTCGCTAATGTCGGATGCCTGATCTTCGGGAAAATGCCATGGGCCATGTGGCATAGCATTGGCCAATTGAGCCTTAAGCTCATCAAGCCCATCCTGCGTGGTCGCGCTGACATAGTAAATTTCAGCCAAATTCACCTTTTCATTCAATCTTTCTGTTAGTTGCAGTAATTTATCTTTACGCGCAATGTCCACCTTGTTGATAATCAACCATATTGGCGCGGTAATTGATCCAATTTTTTCCAATATCGCATCAAATTTTTTGCCGCCACCGGCGCGGCCATCGACCACCAATAAAACCAAATCGGCATTATCTGCTCCCGACCATGCGGCGGAAACCATTGCGCGGTCCAATCGGCGATGCGGGTCAAATATTCCAGGCGTGTCCAACAATATAATTTGCGCCTGTTCATGCAGGGCAACGCCCATAATGCGTGCGCGGGTTGTTTGCACTTTGGCGCTGACAATTGCAACTTTTTGACCAACTAGAGCATTGACCAAGGTCGATTTTCCGGCATTTGGCGCACCAATTACGGCAACATGGCCGCAGCTTGTGCCATTTTCAGCATCATTTTTGCTGCTATCAATATTGCTGTTCGTCATTATTTTTTTCCAACTATTTTCTTTGTTTGGTTTTTGCGCAAAAATATCTCTGCCGCACTGGTTTCTGCCAATTGCTTGCTAGATGCGGTTGCGATGATGGGATCAAATCCATTTATTGTTAATTCAACCGTAAATTGGGCCATATGCGGCGGCCCTTCTCGATTAACTAAATTATATATAGGGGATTTATATTTATTACTAGCGCACCATTCCTGAACCGCTGATTTTGGATGTTTGGGCGGTACTTCGGTTTCCTCAATAATATTATCCCATAATTTAATAATCAGCGCCTTTGCCTTTTCATGGCCATAGGTCAGATAAACTGCGCCGATTAAGGATTCCATGACATCGCCAAGAATATTATCGCTGTTTCTTGCGCCATCATCCCTTGCTTGTTTGCCCAAATTTATCCATTGGCCAAGTTCAATATGACGCGCAATTTTGGCACAGCTTTTGCCCGAAACTAATGCATTTAAACGGTGCGCCAAGCGTCCTTCATCCTCCTCTGGATAAAGGTGATAAAGATGTTCGGCAATATTTATGGCAAGCACACGGTCGCCCAAAAATTCCAGCCTTTGATAATCGGCCTTTCCGGTGCTGCCATGCGTCATCGCGATTGAAAAAATATTATTTGGCGCGACATCTTGTTCAATTAATATGCCAAGCCAGCGAAGAAACTCTTCGTTCAAAATCCTTCCCCAATGCGTTCTGCGCGGGTGGCGCTAAACCAAGTCCATGGCATAATCCAGCTGGCAGAGCCATCGGTTGAAAAAACGCTAAACCATGCTTTACCGACAAGGTTTTCCATTGGAACAATGCCAATTGCGCCGCCCTCAACTGCGGGCCAGCGGCTGTCTTCGGATCTATCGCGATTATCACCCATCAAAAATACATGACCTTCTGGCACAATAAATGCCTGACTATCATCGCCGCGACCATCGGCAACAACATCCAAAATTTTATATTTTCGGCCATTGGGCAGTGTTTCTTCAAATTGCGGATATCTGCATTGGCTTTGCCCATTTTCCAATTTTTCCTCATATTGCGGGCTAAAGCATGGGAAGCTGTCGGTTTCGATGGACGCATCAATCATATTTTGGGTGACTGGAATAACCAAATCGGCAATTTTCTTTTTGGGAACTGCTGTGCCATTTATATGCAAAATGCCGCCAATCATCTGAATTTGATCGCCGGGCAGGCCGATAACCCGTTTAATATAATCATCACGTGCGGTTGGAGGTGCTTTAAATACCACAACATCCCCTGCCTTTGGGTCTGATGCAAAAATACGTCCAGGAATGATGGGTAATTGGAACGGTACGCTATTTTTAGAATAGCCATAGGACCATTTGGAAACGACCAAATAATCGCCAATTAACAATCTGGGCTGCATAGATTCAGAGGGTATATTAAATGGCGCAAAGAAAAATGTGCGAAGCAATGCCATGAAAATAATGAGTTTGATTAAAAATTTCCCAAAATCTACCCATTCAGAGCCATTTTTGCTCTGCATTTCTGTATCTGTGGCAGTTTCTGATTGTTCTGTTTCAATATTCTGTGACAATTTTTATATCTTTGCTTGTTGAGTTCGTTAGCGCCTTCTACTAACCCTTTATTTAATTGGCTAGTATCTAGCGAACAAAATGCGTGATAATATTGCAAATAGCATAAAATTTATAGATTGAGACTTATAAAATGAGCTTTTTTGACCGACTTTCAAACCATAATGAGACAAAATTATTATCATTATTTGATCAGGACGCGCAGCGAGTTGAAAATTTTTCGGTTATTGAAAAGGGGGTATATTTTGATTTTTCCAAAAATACGCTGGATGCTGATTTAATTTCAATTTTCAAAGATTTATTTGAACAGCGCAATTTTGAACAACGCAGAGGCGATTTATTTGCAGGTAAAATCGTCAATCCGACCGAGGGACGCGCCGCTGAACATAGCGCAGAAAGAGGGCATGGAAATGTAGATTCTGTTGCCATGGCAAAGGCGCTGCATTTGCGCATGCGCGCGATGGTAGAGGCAGTAGAAGCCGGTGCATTCGGAGAAATAGATCATTTATTGCATATTGGCATTGGCGGGTCGGCATTGGGACCAAAATTGTTAATGGATGCTTTGGGCCGTGAAAATGAAGGTATAGATGTTCATATTGTTTCCAACATTGATGGCGCCGCCTTGCAGGAAATATTTAAGAAAATTGATCCTGCGAAAACTTTAATCGCGGTGGCATCGAAAACCTTTACAACCACCGAAACATTAATGAACACGCAATCTGCGTTACATTGGATGGAGCAGGCAGGCGTTGCTGACCCGATGGGCCGGATTATCGCATTGACCGCAGCACCTGACAAAGCGGTGGAATGGGGCGTGGATGAAAGCCGCATCCTGCCTTTTTCTGAAACAGTTGGCGGGCGATATTCGCTTTGGTGCTCCATTGGTTTTCCGGCCGCAATAGGTTTAGGCTGGGCTGGATTTGAGGAATTGCTGGAGGGTGCATCAATGATGGACCGCCATTTCCAAAATGCCCCTTTGCATAAAAATGCGCCTGTTTTGGCGGCAATGGTCGATCAATATTATCGCCAAGCCAGAGGTTCAGGCAGCCGTGCCGTTTTTGCATATGATGAACGGCTTCGTTTATTGCCGGATTATTTGCAGCAATTGGAAATGGAATCCAATGGAAAATCAGTGCATGTCGATGGGACATTTGTTGATTATCCCACTGCGGCGGTTACGTGGGGAGGTGTTGGCACTGATGCACAACATGCAGTTTTTCAATTATTACATCAGGGAAGCGATATTATTCCTGTTGAATTTATCGTGTCAAAAACACCAGGGCATGATTTGGACGCAGCGCATCATGAGGCATTGTTAAATAATTGTTTTGCACAGGGTGCAGCTTTAATGGCGGGTGAGGCAAATGAAGACAATGCGCGTAGCTATGCCGGCAATCGCCCCTCCACGACCATATTGGTGGATGATGTCGATCCATTTACTCTTGGCGCGTTAATCGCATATTATGAGCATCGCTGCTTTGCAAATGCGGTTTTACTGGACATAAACCCATTTGATCAATTTGGTGTCGAATTGGGTAAGAAGATGGCAAAGGCCATGGGCGGCGAGGGTGATGTGAAATTTGACGCATCCACACAAAAATTGATGCAATTGGCATTTGACGAAGATTGATGAAACCGTTCCATTTTTTTTTAATAGTGAATTTAACCTGAAACCTTTTCGAAATTAAATCCGAATGGGTTAGAAGGAATAAGGATAAAGAATGAATATGCCCAATTTTGATTATGATTTATTTGTGATTGGCGCGGGTTCGGGCGGTGTTCGTGCATCGCGTATCGCGGCATCCCATGGCGCAAAAGTTGCTGTGGCGGAGGAATATCGCGTTGGCGGCACATGTGTTATTCGTGGTTGTGTGCCGAAAAAAATGTTGGTTTACGCGTCTCATTTTGCCGAAGAATTGCATGATGCGGCCAATTATGGATGGGACATATCAAAAGATGCGCTGGATTGGCCGCGCCTTCGTGATCATATTTTAAATGATGTTAATCGCCTTAATGGCCTTTATCAAAATACGCTTAATAATAATGATGTTACCACTTTTTTGGAACGTGCGACAGTCAGCGGACCAAATGAAATTTTATTAGCTAGTGGGAAGAAAATTACAGCAAAATATATTTTAATCGCGGTTGGCGCTTGGCCAGACATGCCGAAAGTTGATGGGATAGAATATGCGGTTACATCCAATGAAATGTTTCATTTGGAAAACCTGCCAAAGAGATTATTCGTTTATGGCGGTGGGTATATTGCAAATGAATTTGCCGGTATTTTTAATGGTTTGGGCAGTCAAGTGACATTGGCCAATCGTTCTGAACGTTTGCTGCGTAGTTATGACCAGCAAATTGTGGAGCGATTGACGGAGATTAGCATAGCCAAAGGGATTGATATAAAATTAAATTTTGAGGTTGCGAAAATTGTAAAGCAACCAGATGGCAGCTTTTTGGTTCATTCAAAACATGGTGATGAGCCGGTTGAAACGGATGTTGTTTTGGTGGCAACAGGGCGCAGGGCGAAAACCGATGATTTGGGCTTGCAAAATGTCGGCGTAAATATGGACGCAAAGGGCGCGATATTGGTTGATGATAGAGCGCAAACAAATATTCCCTCTATCTATGCTGTTGGTGATGTTACCGACCGTGTGCAGCTTACCCCTGTAGCGATTAGAGAAGGGCAGGCGCTGGCCGATCGTTTATTTGGTGATAAGGATGCGCGGATAAATTATGATTATATCCCTTCGGCTGTGTTTTCCCAGCCGCCTATTGCTTCTGTTGGGTTGACTGAGGGGGAAGCGCGTCAGAAATTTGGTGATGTGAAAATATTTCAGTCCGATTTCCGCTCAATGAAAAATATTTTCGCGGATCGGGCCGAACGCAGCCTTTATAAAATGATTGTCCATCCCACAGATGATAAGGTTTTGGGTATCCATATGATAAGCCCAGAAGCTCCAGAAATATTACAATTGGCGGCGGTGGCCGTCAAAGCAGGTTTATCGAAACAAGCATTTGATGATACCATTGCGCTGCATCCTTCAATGGCGGAGGAGTTGGTGTTGTTAAAATAAAGTTACTTGTCCGTGCAAATAATGGATAAGGACTATTGACCGGATAAATACATTATTGTCTAAGGTTAGTAATAAAATTACAATCGGGGACGAACTTTATGCAGGCCATTATCGAAGAGTTGGAGCGCAGGCGTCAGGCCGCCATCATGGGCGGCGGGCAAAAACGTGTAGATGCGCAACATAGCAAGGGTAAATTGACTGCACGGGAGCGATTGGAAATATTGCTCGACGAAGATAGTTTCGAAGAAATTGACCGATTTGTTGAGCATAATTGCGTTGATTTCGGCATGGATGCTACCAAAATCCCCGGAGATGGCGTTGTTACAGGATCCGGCACGATAAATGGCCGATTAGTATATGTGTTCAGCCAAGATTTTACCGTTTTTGGCGGTTCTTTATCCGAGCGACATGCAGAAAAAATCTGTAAGATTATGGATAATGCCATGAAAGTAGGCGCGCCTGTTATCGGTTTGAACGACAGTGGCGGTGCACGTATTCAAGAAGGCGTGGCCTCGCTTGGAGGTTATGCAGAGGTGTTCCAACGCAATGTTTTGGCGTCAGGCGTTGTTCCTCAGCTAAGCTTGATAATGGGCCCCTGTGCGGGCGGGGCGGTATATTCCCCGGCAATGACCGATTTTATCTTCATGGTAAAAGATAGCAGCTATATGTTTGTAACCGGCCCTGATGTGGTCAAAACTGTCACCAATGAAGTGGTGACGCAGGAGGAGTTGGGCGGTGCAATTACCCATACTACCAAAAGTGCGGTTGCCGATTTAGCGCTTGAAAATGATATTGAGGCATTATTGTCCGCGCGTGATTTCATTAGCTTTATGCCGCTAAATAATCGTGAGGAAGTCCCAGAAATTCCGACAAGCGACCCGTGGGATCGTATAGAAAATAGCTTGGATACATTAGTTCCAGCCAATGCAAATCAACCATATGATATGCATGAGTTAATCCGTAAGACAGTGGATGAGGGGAATTTTTTTGAAATCCAACCCACGCATGCGGCGAATATAATTTGTGGTTTTGGGCGGGTCGAAGGTCGCACCGTTGGATTTGTTGCAAACCAACCCACTGTTCTGGCCGGTTGTTTGGATATAAATGCGTCAAAAAAGGCGGGGCGTTTTGTGCGATATTGCGATGCGTTTAACATTCCCATTGTGACCTTTGTCGATGTTCCGGGCTTTCTTCCCGGCGTGGGGCAGGAACATGCGGGTATCATTAAACATGGCGCAAAATTACTATTTGCCTATGGTGAGGCGACTGTTCCAAAGATAACAATTATTACGCGTAAAGCATATGGCGGTGCATATGACGTCATGGCGTCAAAGCATTTACGCGGTGATTTAAACTATGCTTGGCCAACCGCAGAAATTGCTGTGATGGGCGCAAAAGGCGCAGTGGAAATTATATTCCGTCAGGATATGGGCGATGCAGAGAAAATTGCTGCAAAGACCAAAGAATATGAGGACCGCTTTGCCAACCCCTTTGTGGCCGCGCAAAAAGGATTTATTGACGAAGTAATTATGCCGCATTCCACGCGAAAGCGTGTCGCGCTGGGCCTTCGTAAATTGCGGACAAAGGAATTGCAAAATCCTTGGAAAAAGCATGATAATATTCCGTTGTAGGAAAGGCGTTGGAAATGGATTCATTCTCCGCTCCTTCACGCAACATTGGCAAAGATTAAAGGAATATATTCATGAAATTAGGCCGTCTCAATCATATTGGTGTTGCAACGCCATCTATAAATGACAGTATCATATTTTACAGAGATGTTATGGGCGCGACAAAAATCCATGAGCCATTTGACCTGCCTGCGCAGGGGGTGAAGGTTTGTTTTGTTGATACGCCGGGTGAAAATGGCAGTAATGGAACACAGATTGAGTTGATTGAGCCATATGATGAGCATAGCCCGATAAATGGATTTTTGGCTAAAAATCCGCTTGGTGGCCAACATCATATTTGTTTTGAAGTTCCCGACATCCATATTGCAAAGGCAGAATTTGAGGTATTGGGAAAACGTATTTTGGGTGAACCGCGTATTGGTGCGCATGGCACACCCATATTTTTTGTTCATCCAAAGGATATGGGCGGGATGTTAACCGAAATTATGGAAAGTCCTGGGGAGGGCAAACATTGACTATATTTCAAAATATTAAGCTGAGTATTTTAGACAATATCGCAACTATCACCTTTAATCGACCTGACCGTCTGAATGCATGTTCATTGGAAATGGCGGATGAGATTAGCAATGCGCTAGACCAATTGGGTGATGCGCGTGTTTTAATTTTAACAGGAGAGGGACGCGCATTTTGTTCGGGCGCGGATTTGCAATCGACCGGAGATAAATCGATAAGCGGCGGGCAGGCCGCTTATCAGTCCTTAATGCAGCATTATAACCCATTAATGCTAAAATTATCGCGGTTAAATATCCCCACGGTAAGCAGGGTCAGAGGACCGGCAGCAGGAATTGGCTGTTCAATTGCGTTGGCCGCAGATTTTGTGATTGCAAGTGAAAAGGCTTATTTTCTACAAGCATTTGTCAATATTGGTCTTGTCCCCGATGGCGGGGCGAGTTGGATGTTGCCACGCTTAATCGGTAAGGCGCGCGCCACACAAATGATGCTATTGGGTGAAAAAATATATGGCGCTCAAGCTGCTGAATGGGGCTTAATTTACAAACAAGTATCCGAAGAAGTTCTGGATAGTGAAGTGGCTATGCTGGCTGACAAATTGGCAAATGGGCCTACAATTGCTTATGGAATTATGCGTCAAAATATCGCCTCTGCAATGGAAAATGATTATGCCAGCGCATTGCTGCGCGAAGCAGAGGGGCAAAGGCATGCAGGTGACAGTATGGATGCGCGCGAGGGCGCAATAGCCTTTCTAAAAAAACGCAAGGCAGAGTTTAAGGGACAATAATGAGCGATAAGCCAAATATAAATGATTGGAACGACCTTGCCAATAAAGAGGTGAAGGGTCGCAATTTAACGTGGGAAACGCCAGAGGGTATAGATGTAAAACCCTTATATACCGCGCAAGATGTGGCGCACGACCCTGGCTTGCCAGGATTTGCCCCCTATACCAGAGGGGTAAAGGCCAGCATGTATGCCGGACGTCCATGGACCGTGCGGCAATATGCGGGATTTTCAACCGCAGAGGAAAGTAATGCATTTTATCGGCGCAATTTGGCGGCGGGGCAAAAGGGTCTTTCCATTGCATTCGACCTTGCAACGCATAGGGGCTATGACAGCGACCATCCGCGCGTGACGGGCGATGTCGGCAAAGCTGGTGTTGCAATTGACAGTGTGGAGGATATGAAAATCTTATTTGATCAAATTCCGCTTGATCAAATGAGTGTGTCGATGACCATGAATGGCGCGGTTATTCCATGTTTGGCATTTTATATCGTTGCGGCGGAGGAGCAGGGGGTTAAGCCTGAGCAGCTGACCGGTACAATCCAAAATGATATTTTAAAAGAATTTATGGTGCGCAACACCTATATTTACCCCCCAGAGCCCAGCATGCGTATTATTTCAGATATTTTCGCATATACGGCCAGTAACATGCCCCAATTTAACAGCATTTCGATTAGCGGCTATCATATGCAAGAGGCGGGCGCGACGCAGGTTCAAGAGCTTGCTTTCACTATAGCTGATGGCATGGAATATGTAAAATTTGGTGAGGCTTCCGGCCTTGATATTGATGCATTTGCACCTCGTTTAAGTTTCTTTTTTGCCATTGGCATGAATTTCTTTATGGAAGTGGCGAAATTACGGGCGGCGCGCACATTATGGCATCGGGCGATGACCGAATTGGGCGCAAAATCCGAACGGTCCAAAATGCTGCGCACCCATTGCCAAACATCGGGCGTTTCATTAACCGAACAAGACCCGTATAATAATGTTGTTCGCACAACAATAGAGGCAATGGCGGCCATGTTGGGCGGCACGCAATCATTGCACACCAATGCATTGGATGAGGCAATTGCCTTGCCCACCGATTTTTCCGCCCGTATTGCGCGTAACACGCAAATTATTATCCAAGAGGAAACCGGCATGACCAATGTCGTCGATCCATTGGGCGGCAGCTATTATATCGAGGCATTGACCAAGGAATTGGTGGATAAATCATGGGAAATTATCGAACGGGTTCAAAATGAAGGTGGCATGGCAAAGGCTGTGGCCGCAGGCTGGCCCAAGGCTATGATAGAGGAGGCCGCAGCCGCCCGTCAGGCCCGCGTTGATAAGGGTGAAGATGTCATTGTTGGTGTAAACAAATACCGCCTAAAAGACGAAGATTTATTGGAAACCTTGGAGGTAGATAATAGCAAGGTTCGCGAAGGACAGGTCCGTAATTTGGCCAAATTGAGAGCTGAAAGGGACGAGGATGCATGTCAGGCGGCTTTGGCGGCGATTACTAAGGGTGCAAAGGGGGGTGGCAATATGCTTGCCCTTGCAGTGGATGCGGCCCGTGAACGCGCAACTTTGGGTGAGATTTCTGCCGCGATGGAAGATGTTTTTGGCCGCTATGCCACACAGCCAGCACCGGTAAAGGGTGTCTATGGCGGGGCGCATGCATTTGACAAACGCTGGGCACAGGTGTTGGAAGGTGTGGAGGCGGTGAAATCCCGCCTAGGACGTTCCCCCAAATTATTGGTCGCGAAAATGGGCCAGGACGGACATGATCGCGGGGCAAATGTAATTGCATCAGCATTTAATGATATGGGATTTGATGTTGTTTCTGGACCATTATTTCAAACACCAGAAGAAACGGTGGTTTTGGCATTGGACAATGGGGTTGATATTGTCGGCGCGTCATCATTGGCGGCGGGACATAAAACTTTAATTCCTGCATTGATTCAAGGGTTACGCGAGGCTGGCCGTCATGACGTCAAAGTAATAGCAGGCGGTGTTATCCCGCCGCAAGATTATGATTTTTTACGCGACGCAGGGGTACAGGGCATTTATGGGCCGGGGAGTAATGTCGTGGAATGTGCCGCCGATGTGTTAAGGCTTTTGGGGCATAATATGCCGCCTTTGGAGGAAGTTAATGACTGAAATTCGCAATGATTGGACGCGTGAAGAAATTGCGGCGCTATACAATCTTCCCTTTACTGAGCTTTTATTTCAGGCGGCGAGTGTCCATAGGGAATTTCATAAGGCGGATGAGGTGCAACTTTGCACATTATTATCCATTAAAACGGGAGGATGTCCCGAAGATTGTGGCTATTGCAGCCAATCTATCAAGGCCGATAGCGGGGTTGAGGCAACAAAGTTAATGGATGTGCGGGCTGTCCTACAGTCCGCAGCACAGGCAAAGGATAATGGTAGCCAGCGTTTTTGCATGGGCGCGGCGTGGCGAAATCCCAAGGACCGCGATATGCCAGCAATAGTTGAAATTGTTGCGGGCGTTCGTGCCATGGGCATGGAAACATGCATGACTTTGGGCATGTTAAGCCCGAAACAGGCCGATATGTTGGCAGCGGCAGGGCTTGATTATTATAATCATAATATAGATAGCAGTCCTGAATATTATGAGAAAGCCATTTCAACTCGTAAGATGCAGGATAGACTTGATACTCTTTCCGAAGTACGCCGTGCGGGAATAAATGTGTGTTCGGGCGGCATTATTGGCATGGGCGAAACCCGCGAAGACCGTGTCGGCTTTGTTCATACTCTTGCGACATTGCCGTCGCACCCCGAAAGCGTTCCGGTTAATGCTCTTGTTCCCATAAAGGGCACGGTTTTGGGCGATATGTTGGCCGATACGCCAATGGCAAAAATTGATGATATTGAATTTGTTCGCACTGTTGCAGTATCGCGTATCACCATGCCGATGAGCATGGTGCGTCTGTCCGCTGGACGAGAGGCGATGAGCGAGGCCACGCAGGCTTTATGCTTTATGGCAGGCGCAAACAGCATATTTACGGGGGACAAATTGTTAACCGCGCCCAATGCGGGTGATGATAGCGATGCCGCCATGATGGCGAAATTGGGGTTAAAGCCATTGCAGGGCGAAGAGCCCATGCGTGCATGTAAGATACTGGAGGGGGTTGAGTAAAATGCGCGATAAATTAGTAGAAACAAAGGCTGAAATCATTGATAATGTGAATACTTTTCTTGATGGAATATATAGTAATAGTGATGATAAGGAAGATTTTAGAAAAATGGTAAAAAGAGGTGTTGATTTTTACCCTATTCAAAATGGCTATAACTTTGATTTTGCTCCTTCACGGTTTATTGGTTATGCTAATAATGATCTTGAAAATCATAGGTTGTTAAAAAAGGATATAAAAAATAATAACACATCTGTAGGGGGTAGAAAGACTACAACTGCAGACGGTAGAAAGACTACAACAGCAATTAACAAGGTCTTAGATCCTAAAGCTATCCATAACGAATTTTTGAAATCGGAACTAGTCGCTTTTGGAAATCGTATTGGCACAAAAATTGACAATAGGAAGCACAAGTTTTGGACCTCACCAACCGTCAGGCGCTCTATTAAATCTCTTAAATCTCTCGACTCAGCCGTTGATGATATTAATGATTCTGAGGTAGGAAATAACTCTCCTGAATATATACGTAGAATGGCTGGGAGTTACGTTCGTGATCCTGAAGTAAGAAGGCAAGTATTGTCGAGGGCTAATGGAGTTTGCGAATATGAAGGTTGCGTTCCTTTTATGAACATCAATGGGCAACTATATCTGGAGGCGCATCATATAATAAGCCTAGCAGAACAAGGTGAAGACAAAATAAGTAATGTTATCGCTCTTTGCCCTAATCATCATCGTGAGGCGCATTTTGGTGAGAAATGGGAGTCACTCCAGGATGAATTCAAAAAAATTCTTGAAAGATTGAATCAATGATGTTCAAAAAAATCTTAATTGCAAATCGTGGTGAAATTGCGTGCCGGATTATCAAAACTGCAAGGCGAATGGGAATTGCCACGGTGGCGGTTTATTCCGATGCCGATGCGCGTGCGCCCTTTGTGGAAATGGCGGATGAGGCGGTTCATATTGGCCCGTCACCTGCGGCAGAAAGCTATTTAATCGCGGATAAAATAATTGCTGCATGTAAGGAAACAGGCGCAGAAGCGGTACATCCAGGCTATGGCTTTTTGTCTGAACGAACCAGCTTTGCAGAGGCATTGGCGGCTGAGGGAATTGCATTTGTTGGCCCGCCGGTAAATGCCATTGCGGCAATGGGTGATAAGATTGAATCCAAGAAATTGGCGATGAAAGCCGGCGTTAATGTGGTGCCAGGATTTGTTGGCGAGATTGAAGATACCGAACATGCGGTGCGTATTTCCAATGAGATTGGCTATCCCGTTATGATGAAGGCCAGCGCAGGCGGCGGTGGTAAAGGGATGCGCCTTGCCTATAGTGAAAAAGATGTGCGTGAAGGATTTGAAGCAACCAAGAGAGAAGGTCTTAACTCCTTTGGTGATGACCGTGTTTTTATTGAAAAATTTATTGAAGATCCGCGCCATATTGAAATTCAAATTTTGGGCGATCAACATGGTAATATTATTTATTTGAATGAGCGTGAATGTTCAATACAGCGCCGTCACCAAAAGGTGGTGGAGGAAGCGCCTTCGCCCTTTGTGACACCCAAAATGCGTAAAGCAATGGGTGAGCAATGTGTCGCCCTATCCCGTGCAGTGGGATATTATAGTGCAGGGACGGTTGAGTTAATCGTTTCGGGTAAAGACCCTAGCGGCGAGAGTTTTTACTTCCTTGAAATGAATACAAGATTGCAGGTGGAGCATCCGGTTACCGAATGCATAACTGGTGTTGATTTGGTGGAACAGATGATCCGTGTGGCAGCGGGCGAACAGCTTGCCATGAAACAAGATGATGTGAAAATAAATGGCTGGGCGATTGAAAACCGTGTTTATGCCGAAGATCCCTATCGCGGATTTTTGCCCTCTACTGGACGATTAACCCGTTATGCCCCGCCGGTTACAGGATGGTCAGGTGATTTGCGCGGCATAGACGGTGTTCGTGTGGACGATGGTGTGATGGATGGAGGTGAGGTTAGTATTTATTATGACCCAATGATTGCCAAATTGATCACATGGGGTGAGACGCGTGATGAGGCAGCCGATAAACAAATTGCCGCGCTGGACCAATTTATATTGCAAGGTGTTGGGCATAATATTGATTTTTTATCCGCAATTATGCAGCATCCACGTTTCCGGTCAGGTGAATTGACCACTGGATTTATTGCCGATGAATATCCCGATGGATTTGAGGGGGCGGATTTTGATGAAAAATTATTGCAAAAATTATCTGCTATTGCTGCATTCATATCCACTGCGGATGCGGACAGGGCATTGCGGACAAGTGGTCAATTGGGCGATGCGTTGCAACCAACGAATAAATGGTTGATTAAATTTAAGGAGCATCAATTTAATGTGCTTGTCGATGGCGATAAATTATATGTGGATGATGCGGACATGCATCTTTCAATGTCATATTCGCCGGGGGATAATTTGATTGAGGCCCAATTTGAAGATGAAATAATATTTGTAAAGGTGGCAAAACGCCGGACGGGATATCATTTCACTACACGTGGGCGTGGGCATGATGTGGATGCATTTGCGGCGCATTATGGTGATTATGCAGCCCATATGATTGAAAAAATTCCGCCTGATTTATCTAAATTTCTCCTTTGCCCTATGCCCGGTTTAATCACCATCATATATGTGAATGTTGGGGATAAGGTTGAGGCAGGCCAGCCTTTAGCGGTGGTTGAAGCGATGAAAATGGAAAATATTTTACGTGCAGAAAAGGCAGGGGTAATTAAATCAATTGAGGCTGAGCAGGGGCAAAGCCTGGCTGTTGATCAAATAATTTTGGAAATGGAATAATATTGGTGCTAAATATTTTAGCTTAACCATATGATAATCATTTCTCGGCTATATCTTCAATAAGGACCAGTTTATTTTGGGATAGAGCCGTGATGAAAAATTGTTTGATAGTTGATGACAGCAAGGTAATCCGCAAGGTTGCCCGGCATATTTTAGAAGATTTAAATTTTCAGGTTAGCGAAGCATGTGATGGGCAAGAAGCATTGGATCAATGTAGCTCGCAAAGCCCTGATATAATCTTGTTAGATTGGAATATGCCAGTGATGAGCGGCATGGATTTTTTAACCGCTTATCGTGACCGACATGTACAAGATGGCGCAAAAGTTATATTTTGCACCACCGAAAATGCTTTGGATCATATTCAGGCGGCATTGGAAGCGGGCGCAGATGAATATATTATGAAACCTTTTGACCGTGAAACATTGCAAGCAAAATTGCAAATGGTAGGGGTTGCGTGATTGCCCATTGAATGAGATTAGATCAATCATCACAATTTATAAATCCCACATCAATCGCACCGAAAAGCATTAAAGTCATGGTGGTGGACGATTCCGCCGTTGCACGTGCAGTTTTGGGTTCTATCATTGAAAGGGAACTGGACTTTCAATTGGAGCATAGTGCTCTAAATTCAATGGATGCAATTGAATATTTAAGTCATAATATGGTTGATATCATATTATTGGATATCGAAATGCCGCAACGTTCGGGCATAGATGCACTGCCCGATATTATAGAAAAAGCAAATGGCGCACGGATTTTGGTTGTTTCAAGTCAAGCAGATGAAGAAGGCCCTATTGCGGTCAAGGCATTGTCCCTTGGTGCATGCGATACATTGATGAAGCCGGGAAAAACGGTGTTGTCAGGAACATTTTCAAAAAATTTATGTGAGAAAGTCAGAAGCCTAGGTAATTTACCCAAAAAAAATAGCAAAAATATTTTATCGACCGATCCTAGGATTGCCGCCACAAAAGTTAAATCATTTTATAAAATTGATGAAGAGCCAATGGCGATTTTCATTGGCGGTTCAACCGGAGCAATTCCGCCAATAATAGAATTTTTAAGAAGCATTGAAGGCCATGTTAATGCGCCGATTTTTTTAACGCAGCATTTGCCATCTGAATTTTTGTCATTTTTTGCCAAACAGCTTGAACATAGTTTGGGGCGGGCATGTAAGGTGGCCGAGGATAATGAAGCGGTTCGTGATAAAATGATTTATGTTGCGCCAGGAGATAAGCATTTACAATTTGTCAAAGAAGGCAAAAGGATTGACATCAAACTTACCGACCATTTTGAAATGACCCATTATCGACCATCTGTGGATGCCATGTTGATGAGCGGCGCCAATGTTTATGGTGCAGATGCGCTTGCTTTTATATTTAGCGGCATGGGCAGGGATGGTGAAATTGGGGCGCAGAGTTTAATTGCGGCGCGTTCTAAAATAATTGTTCAAGATTATGAAACATCTGTCATTTGGGGAATGCCCGGAACCATCGCACGCCAAAATATGGCTGCTGCAATTTTAAACCCCATGGAAATGGCGACCAGCCTGAACAAAGCAGGTCAACCATGAATATGATATCAAATCATGATGCGACATTTCTTTCCAATATGTTGGAACAAAATAGTGGTCAGGCAATTTCACCCAGCAGGCAATGGCGTTTTGAGGCAACTTTAAAACCCATTCTACGCGAAAATTCCATTCCAGACATTGCTACTTTGGTTAAATTATTGGCTAGTAATTCATCGCAAAATCTTAAAAATCAATGTGTTGAGGCGATGATTAATAATGAATCCAGCTTTTTCAGGGATCAACCGAACTTCGCCCTTTTAACCGGCCCAGTGTTGGATAATGTGCGTGAACAAAATATAGACAGCAAGCATATACGTATTTGGTCCGCCGCCTGCTCGCATGGGCAGGAGCCATATTCAATCGCCATGTCAATTTTGCAAAATCAAGAAAAATGGCGAGGTTGGACTGTTGAAATTTTGGCAACGGATATAAGCATGTCTGCTTTGCAAAAGGCAAAAACCGGTCAATATAGCCAATTTGAGGTTCAACGCGGTTTACCCGTTGGGTTGATGATAAAATATTTCACCCAAAATGGCGATCAATGGACCATCAGCGAACATGTTCGAAATATGGTCCATTTTGAAAAACAAAATCTGTTGGAAAAATCATTATCAATTGGCAAATTCGATATAATTTTATGCCGGAATATTTTAATGTATTTTAACAGTGATAATAAACATAAAGTATTGAGTAATATAAGTTATAACTTAAAACCTGATGGTTTTGTTATGTTGGGTTCGGCCGAAACGGTAATTGGTCAATCGGACGAATTGGTATCCAGCAATTGTTTTCGCGGATTTTATTGCATTAACCGATAATATCCACATAATGTCATTTTATTAAATGAAAATATATGGATGAATTTATGGGCATGATTTGGAATGCATCACCGAATTTTGGGGAAAGAAAACTTCCCATTTCTATGCTTGTTCTGCATTATACCGGTATGAAAGATGGCCCGTCGGCTATTGATTGGCTCGCCAACAAGGAATCGGGCGTTTCGGCCCATTATGTTGTGGCGGAGGATGGCCAAATTATCCATATGGTGCGGGAGGAGCACCGCGCCCATCATGCAGGGGTCTCGCAATGGCGTGGGATAAAAGATGTTAATAGCGCCAGCATAGGTATTGAAATCGTGAATCCGGGGCATGAATGGGGGTATCGCGCATTTCCGCAGGAGCAAATGCAATCGGTGTTAAAATTATCGGATGAAATATGTAAAACATATCATATTCACCCACAAAATGTTGTGGGGCATAGTGATATTGCGCCCGCACGTAAACAGGACCCTGGTGAATTATTTGATTGGGGATTGCTTGCGTCGCATCATATTGCCGTGCCAAGGCCGAATAAAAATCTGCAAGACCCATTATGGTCGGATTCAAGATTTTTAATGGGAATGGAGCGATATGGATATGATGTATCCATGCCCGTGGAGGCGGTGGTTGCATTTCAAAGGCGATTTAGACCGGAAAATATCGACGGTGTAATTGATGGTCAATGCCGCGCAATTTTATGGTCATTATTATTGGACCATCCAAATTAAATTGCTATAGAGTTTTTTCCAGAGGATTGGGCAATCGCGAATTTTTAATTCGAGGAAAGTCCGGGCTCCACAGAAGATGGTGCCGGATAACATCCGGCGAAGGTAACTTTAGGGAAAGTGCAACAGAAAGAAGGTCGCAACGCCTTTGGGCATGTGAAATTGAAAGGGTGCGGTAAGAGCGCACCGCGTTGGCGGCAACGTCAATGGCATTGAAAACCCCACCAGGAGCAAGATCAAATAGGGACGATATGGAGCAATCCACCCAATTCTGAGGGAATCGTCCGGGTTGATTGCTTGAGGTAATAAGTAATTATTGCCCCAGATGAATGATTGCACAAATGGGTTCGCCCATTGGACAAAACCCGGCTTATAGATCCTCTGGAGTTATTTTTTGATTGAACCATATATAAATGGAATTAAGTAAGTAAAATGGCACGAATTGGTCGCAAAAATGATTGGGGATTTCCGCGTTGGCGCGGATATGGCAGCAATAATGACGCGCAGAAAATGCGTATATGCGACCGACATGGATGCGATGATGCGGGTGTTTGTCCTGCCCCGAAAAGCCCCAACAGCCCCGAAAGATGGATGTTTTGTGCGACCCATGCGGCGGAATATAATAAAAATTGGGATTATTTTGCAGGATTAAGCAAGGAAGAAGCGGAAAAAAGACGCGCCGATGAACAACGCGATAATAAAGGATATAAGGAATCATCGCATTATGGATGGGCAGGGTCAGGCGATGGCAGCCGAAGCGCAGATGAAATGCGCGCTCTTGAAGTGCTTGGCCTAGAAAGCCACAGCGAATTTGAAGATATTAAAAAGGCATGGCGCCGAATTGCGAAGGAAACGCACCCCGATGTTAAGCCGGGAGATAAACAGGCCGAAGAAATGTTTAAGGCTGGTCAATTGGCCTTTGAGGTGCTGCGCGCTGCCGATGAAAGGCGCAGCTGGAACGGGCCAAGCGGCGAATAATAATTATGGCGCATAACGCGACGCTGTTTCTTTGATAAGCGCAATCATATTCGGAATGCCCTGCGTGCGATTTGAGGATAATTGATTTTTCAAATCAAAGGGTTCAAGCGCCTTAAATATATCAAAATTGGCAATTTGTTCTATCGATAAATTTTCGATAGTCGATAAAATCAATGCGATAATTCCCTTTGTTATGGCGGCATTGCTGTCCGCCAAAAATGATAATTCACCATTTTCATTATATATGGGATATACCCATACCGATGCAGAACAACCGCGCACCAAAGTGGCATCTGTTTTTAAAGGATCGGGCATGGGGGGAAGGTCGCGGCCAAGATCAATTAACAGGCGATAGCGTTCATCACTATCCAAAAATTCATATTCTTCGATGATGTCGTCAATTTTATTCATGAAAATGCATATGGATATTTATAAACAAAATGCTAGAGAAATCATGAATTTTAATAGATTAAATATCAACGCCAGAAGCAATCGCCTCTAATTTTTTAACGCGCTCCTTTAAATCTGCCACTTCTATCAAGGACATGGGTTTATCAAAACCAATATGGTTATTTTGCGCGTCAATTTCATTTTGACGAAATGCAATCCAATCACGCCAAGCACGAAGCATAAATATAGAAATGGTAAGAATGGACGCAAATATGGTAAGCGCCATTAAATAATAAAAGCCTTGGTCATCTAACATAATTATATCCTTTCTATATCAAATATTTATTTTACAATGACTTAAGTCGTTCCAATTCACGGTTCAATTCAACAGTTGATTGTTCATCGGTCACAATTCTCTCTAAAACCTGAACACGTTCACGAAGCGATTTAACCTCGGCAATTAATGCGTCATCACGGGCAATTTTTACCGGACTTTGATTGCCGTCTTCATCCTCTATTATTCCATTTTGAGCACGGTATTTAGCCTTAAAAACCGATGCAATTCCGGTAATAAGAACAATTGCCACCACCATGGTGAATGGATCGCCGATCATAATTTTTCCTCTTGTTTCATTTTTAAGCGGTTTAATTCGCCCAGTTCGTCTCTGCGTAAATTTTCAATTTCATTGGCCAGATCAAAACCGCGATCGGTGACGATACGCTCCAAATTGGCGACCCTTTCCTCCAATGCTCTGTTTCGATTTGCTTGATCGGAATTTATTCCATCTTCTTTATTTGAAATAAATTCCATTTCCTTTTGTTTATGTTTTGACCATATGGCCAAGCCCCCGACGATGAAGGGGGCAAGGGGAATTAAAATCCATATTTCATCAAACATCGACTTTGTCTTTCGATTTAACGTCTAAATTGCGCAGGGCCTCAATTTCTTCTGAAAGGCTGTGATTGCCATCAACAACGATGCGCTCCATATTGGCAAGGCGTTCTTTGACTTTGCTCAACTCTGCCTTAATCTGGGTATTTTCCTGCGCTAATTGTTCTAAACGGCCCATTTCATCCTTATTATTTTTTGGATAAACAGCTTGCCCCCATGCACCATCCAATGGATAGCCATTTTTAATGCGCATCCATGTTGTAATTACCCATCCTGCCATCCCTGCAACGCCAACAATGGCAATTACAGGGGCAATTTGGCTAATCAATGCAACTTTATCCGGATCCATTATTATCCCTATCTATCTTAAATTTTCAATTTCATCGGCAAGCCGGGATGATGTGTCGGTGGCAATTCTCTCCAAAACACTAATCCGCTCTTCCAGCCGTGAAATCTTCCCCTTCATTTCATTATTTTGATTGGTCAACAGTTCAACCGAATGATTTATATCACCCAGTTTCTCTGATTTGCCGCCCCATTCATCCTCCAAAGGATAACCATGTTTGGCGCGGATCCAATTGTTAATAATCCATCCGGCGGTGCAAATGGCAATGATGGCGATAACAAAAGATGGCCCTGCAAAATTCATAATAAATCTTTCCACGGTAATCTTTTGGTGATGGAGCTTTTTTCTTTGCTCTTGCTCAGATTCCAATAATCACCCCGGCGGCCAGCCGCTTTGCGTTTTGCGCGTTGGTTCATATATATAATACCGCCAATGCCCATCAATAAAATGCCAATATAAAAATACATTTCATTCCTCCAATGCTTATTTCAAGCTTTCAATCTCATCTGCCAATTGTTTGTTATTGCTTGTATAATAAAGCTCAACATCGGCCAGTCTGCTGTCAATTTCACGAAATCTGCCGCGAATATCACGTGTTGTGCGGGCAGGGGATTGGCGAACGCCTTGCCAAAATTTCTTGTCATCATTTCCCATATATAAATGTATGGGTTTTTTATCGGCAAGCCATGCCGCAGCAATATAGGGGATGAATGTCCATGGGCCAGAAGTGACGGTTAATGTGACTAAGCCAACGCGAATCCATAAGGCATCAATTCCCGTATAGTCGGCTATGCCGGCGCAAACGCCCTTCCATTTGGCATTTTGCTTATCGAGATAAAATTTTGTGTGCTTACTCGACATGATTACCGGCTCCTCTCTAATGCGGCAAATTGTTTGGCGATATAGTCATCTTCATCTTCTTGGGTAAGTCGGCGCGGCTCCCAATTCGGGTTGTCGGACGCCAATAAACGTTCAACTGTATCCATGCGATCCTCCAAACGGCGTGCAAGTGCATGCATTTCACCCAATGTGCGTTCATCATCATTTGTTAATGTGGCGGATGTTTTCCATTTTGTAACATAATGCAGGACCAACCAGGGCAAGCCAATAAACAACATGCCCACAACCAATGATACCATTATTGCTTCTGAACCATCCATGTCACTTATCCTTTAAATTCATTGATTTTTTAAGTGCGGCCAATTCTTCATCAACCTCATCAAATGAGTTTAGAGCGTTAATCTCATCCCCCAATGTGCGCGGACCGTCCGAGCCAATTTGCAAGGCATCTGCATGCCCCTGTGCGAAATCGACATGTCGCTCAAGCTCGTCAAAACGGCTAAACGCCTCACGCACTCTGTCACCATTATATAAGGTGCGCAGCCGGATTTGGTTTTCTGCGCTTTCAAGGCGGGTCATCAACGCATTTTGTTTCGCGCGCGCCTCCGCCAGTTTCTTTTGCAGTTTTAAAATATCCTGTTCAAACGCCTTTAATGAATCGGTCAGCACCGTGACCTCTTCGCGAAGTTTATCGGCCATTTCGGTGGCTTTGCGCTTTTCAATCAATGCCGCCTTGGCAAGGTCTTCACGGTTTTTTGAAAGGGCAAGCTCGGCCTTATCAGTCCAATCGCGTTCCAAATGCTCCAATTTACCAATATGTCGGTTTAATTCCTTTTGATCGGCGATGGTGCGGGCCGCAGAGGCACGCACTTCGACCAATGTTTCCTCCATTTCCAAAATAATCATGCGGATCATTTTGGCGGGATCTTCTGATCTTTCCAATAATTCGGCAAAATTGGCGGCGACAATGTCACGGGTGCGGGAAAAAATGCTCATCGGCAGGCTCCGAAAAATAAAAATAATTTTACCATATATGTAATCTTTTCTTTGGTTGAAGCAAGCAGTGGGTAATGAATAATCTTAAATATATAAATTATAATATCTTCCTACTGTTACTAATAAATTTATAAATTACGCCAAATAGCTTACAAGAAAAGGCGCACTTGTATCGGGCGTTGTGCTTATCTCTTTTGCAGTCGCAATTTGCATGGGAAAGGCGATATAGCTCACGCTCATTGCCAAAATGCTCAACAACAAAATCGTCATGGTTGATGAGTTGTTATTATCATTGTCAGGCATAAATAATTCCTTTTTGTCAGCTTTGCTATTCATGCAAACAACATTGCAAAAGCCGTGCCAATTTACGCTATATCCTACATTTCCTAATGATTGTGCATTTTTTAAGTGACGTTTGTCGAATTTATTACCAATAATTGGAAAATTATGCCAATATTTGGTCATGCAGAGGGATGTGAAATTTATTGGGCAGGCTTCGGCCTTTTTGGATGCGGTTGAACGGGTCAGCTTGGCGGCGCCGTTGCAGCGTCCTGTTTTGGTCATTGGCGAACGTGGCACGGGTAAGGAATTAATCGCGGAGCGGCTTCATCGTCTGGGAACAAGATGGGACGGGCCGCTTGTTACCATGAATTGTGCAGCATTGCCCGAAACTTTGATTGAGGCAGAATTATTTGGGCATGAGGCCGGGGCATTTACTGGCGCAACCAAATCGCGCGTGGGCCGTTTTGAGGAAGCCGATGGCGGCACATTATTTTTGGATGAACTTGGCACATTAAGCATGGGCGCTCAAGAAAGGCTGCTGCGTGCGGTGGAATATGGTGAAATAACACGCATAGGATCATCAAAGCCGACCAGAGTAGATGTTCGCATCATTGGTGCAACAAATGAAAATCTGCCTAAAATGGCGGCTGAAGGTAAATTTAGGCTGGATTTGTTGGACCGTTTATCATTTGAGGTCATCACGCTTCCCCCATTGCGCGCAAGGGAGGGGGATATAGAAGTTTTGGCGGAGCATTTTGGCCGCCGTATGGCGTCTGAATTGGGGTGGAGCAATTGGCCTGGTTTTGGCGATTTGGCAAAAAATGCGCTGGATACATATCAATGGCCGGGCAATGTTCGTGAATTAAGAAATGTGGTTGAACGCGCCGTTTATCGCTGGGCCGATGAGACGCAGCCGGTTGACTATATCATCTTTGATCCATTTGATTCACCATGGATACAAAAATTGGGCGCGGCAACTATAACGCCCAAGGCTGCTGAGCCTGCAGAGCAAAAACATTCAACTGACCTGTCGCAATTTATGCAGCAGCCAGCACAAAATATACATTTGATAATAGATAAGGTTACTGATTTACGCCAAGCAACCGAAGATTATGAAAAAGCGGTGCTGGAACAGGCATTGGCCAAATCGCGTTACAATCAAAAACAAACGGCTAAGGCCCTAAATCTTAGCTATGATCAATTACGGCACTGTTTAAAAAAATATGATCTGTTAAACTAAGTTGATGATAAATATCGGTTGAAATTGCGCGGCATCCTTCCTATTTCATTAATAGGAAATTTTATAACATTTATATTTTTAATTGGAGAATATCATGGCTTTTGCTTTACCCGAACTACCTTATTCAAAAGATGCCTTTGGGGATATTCTGTCCGCCGAAACATTTGATTACCACCATGGAAAACATCATAATGCCTATGTTGTAAAGGCAAATGAATTGGTTGCGGCCGATGCGGCTTTACAAGGAAAATCGCTTTCTGAACTGGTGGTTATTGCCAAAAATGAAGGCAAGGCAGGGTTGTTTAACCAAGTTGGCCAAATTTGGAATCACAGCTTTTACTGGCTTGGTCTTTCACCAGTTAAGCAAACACCTTCTGCGAAATTATCGGCTATGATTGACGATAGCTTTGGTTCATTGGACGCAATGTTGGAAAAGTTAAAGGCAGAGGGTGTGGGCCATTTTGGCAGCGGATGGGCTTTATTATATCTTGATGGCGATAAATTGGCGATTACATCCTTGCATGATGCCGATTGCCCCATTGCGCATGATTTAACCCCATTATTGATAATGGATGTTTGGGAACATGCATATTATGTGGATTATCGCAATGCGCGTCCCAATTATCTTGATGCTCTGCTGCAAAATTCCATCAATTGGGAATTTGTTGAGCAAAATCTTGATGGTAAAGGCGTTTCACGTGCTGATCAGGCGGGATAATTTTTAATTATTTTATGAAAAGGGCGGCATTCTGTCGCCCTTTTTTGTGCCAAAAATTATTTTAATTATTTTTTTCCCTGCTTGCGTCCCTCCGTTACGTGGATTAGGAATCAATTGAGAATATTGGGGGGGAGTTTATGTCTGACGTTCAAATAGAGCCAAGTAAAAATGATATAAAATTGGTCATCGCGGCATCTTCTGCGGGGACGATTTTTGAATGGTATGATTTTTTCATTTACGGCACTTTGGCGTCAATAATTGGCCCTGTTTTCTTTCCCGGCGACAATGCAATTTTGTCCACTTTGCTAGTGTGGGCCACATTTGCCATTGGCTTTGGATTTAGGCCAATTGGCGCCATATTATTTGGATATTTGGGCGACAAATTGGGCCGTAAATATACATTTTTGGTAACGGTTACTTTAATGGGCATTGCAACGGCGGGTGTCGGCATGCTGCCCTCCGCCGCCACCATAGGTGTCGCAGCGCCAATCATTATTATATTATTGCGGATATTACAGGGACTGGCCCTTGGCGGGGAATATGGCGGCGCGGCAATATATGTTGCCGAACATGCCGATGATGATAAGCGCGGCTATTATACCAGCTTCATTCAAGCCAGCGTTGTTGGCGGCTTTGTGTTAAGCTTAATTGTTGTTTTATCCACTAAATACCTTTTGCCAAAAGAAGTTTTTGAGGCATGGGGATGGCGTGTGCCATTCTTACTTTCCATATTATTATTGGGAATTTCGCTTTGGATGCGATTAAAATTATCTGAAAGCCCAGTTTTTCAGGCAATGAAAGAACAGGGTGAAATTGCGGCAAATCCATTTGTGGAAAGCTTTACCTATCCAGGGAATAAAAAACGTATTTTCATCGCCCTTTTTGGGGTTGCTGCTGGCTTAACGGTTATTTGGTACACGGCCATGTTTTCCGGGCTTACTTTTTTAAAAGGGCCAATGCGGGTGGAGGATACTGCCGCCGAAATCATTGTTGGTATTTCCGCCGCCATCGGCATGGCCATGTTCATTTGTTTTGGTAAAATGTCGGATAGGGTGGGCCGGAAGCAGCCTATTATTAGGGGGTATTTGCTGACATTGCTGACCCTATTCCCATTATTTTGGATTATGGGTAGTGTTGCAAATCCGGCGTTAAGCAGTGCGATTGAAAAATCACCCATTATTTTGGTTGGCCAAAATTGTGATTATAGCCCATTTGCCAGCGAACAGGTGAGTGATTGCGGCAAATTAATGGGCGACTTATCTGCCTTGGGGTTACCTTATGAAATTAATGAAGGTGATAAACTTACCCTGCAAATAGGGCAGGAGAATAGCATTATTACCGATATGGCGGACAAAAAGGGCAAGGAAAGAGCAGCATTGCTGACCGAAAAATTGCAGGCTGCAGGCTATCCGATGGAAAAACAAATTCCTTCTATCCAAAATATTCTAATCATCATGTTGGCATTATTGGGGTTAAGCGCATTATCGGCCGCGACCTATGGCCCTGTCGCCGCCTTATTATCGGAGATGTTCCCCCCGCGCGTCAGATATAGTTCTATGTCGATACCATATCATTTTGGCGCAGGTTATTTTGGCGGATTTTTACCCTTAATCGCTGGATATATTGTTGCAAAATCTGGAGACCCTTATGCAGGACTTTGGTATACAATGGGCATCGTTTTAATTGCATTCATTGTTGCCTCTTGGGGGCTTAAAAACGGAAAGCCAACTGATTTCACTGATGACTAATTCTCCTTCACGCTTATCAATTAGCATTGAAAATTTTATATCAAATTGGCGTTTTGTTGATGGTTTATCCTCAAAGGCCACGAAAACAGCCGCTGCGGTAAAGGCCAATGGCTATGGCCTTGGCGCGCGTGAAGCGGTGAAGAATTTAAGCAAAGCGGGATGTGAAAAATTTTATGTTGCCCATTTTTCAGAGGCGATGGGTATAATTGACCTTGTCCCATCAAGGCAAATTGCCATTTTAAACGGGGTTTTTGACAATGATGTTAAGGACATCATCGCTGCCAATATTATTCCTGTGCTAAATAGCCCGCAGCAAATAAAGCTTTGGCAACAGGCTGGCGGTGGGACGTGCCATGTCATGCTTGACACGGGTATAAATCGGTTGGGTGTTACTATCGACCAAATGGGCGAGGTTGATTGGGATGCGCTGAATATTCATAATATTATCAGTCACCTGGCATCCGCAGATGAGGATGTCGCACAAAATAAAGACCAGCTTAAACAATTTATCAAAATGAAACAGCCATTAAAAAGTCAAATATGCTCATTCGCGAACAGCGCAGGTGCGGCATTGGGGGCAGATTATCATTTTGATGAAACAAGGCCGGGGCTAGCACTTTATGGAGGGGTTGCGCGAAAAGAATATGATGGTCACATAAAATCTGTTGCCATGCCGCAGGCTAGAATTATTCAAACCAGACAGGCAAAAACAGGCGATAAAATTGGATATAATGCCCAATTTATTTGTCCAAAGGATATGCATATTGCGACCATTGCTGTGGGATATGCTGATGGATATCTACGCAGCTTATCCAATAAGGGCATGTGTGAAATTGACGGAAGAAAATTGCCCGTCATTGGCCGCGTATCAATGGATTTGGTTATCATAAATATTGATGAAGCGCCCGATTTATTGGCCAATGATTGGGTAAATATATATTATAATTTACCGCAAATGGCGCAGCTTAGCGGGCTTTCCCAATATGAATTACTGACATTATTGGGCAATAGATTTGATCGGCATTGGCAATAATTATTGTCTTTATCTTAAATAATATAAGATTAGCTCAATTTTTTGATTTTCGGTTAAAATAAAAGTGCATTATTGGCGCGTCTATGGCTTATCATATGCTTGCTATTTTTTGATAATATCCAAATTTTGCGCGTATATTTTCCACATTTTTATATTGTCATATTGACCAATAAAAAAGCCCCCCGGAAATGACCGAGGGGCTTTTCTTATATATTATTTACAAAACTTAGAATTCAAGTCTTAAGCCGGTATAGAAATAACGGCCAAAGCTATCATATGGGTCGCCGCCAGCTGTTCCAAGCAAACCAAGTGGTGGTTTACGATCGAACAAATTGTCAACGCCGAAGTAAAAGTCCATTTTATCAGCTACATCAATATCGATGCGTGCATTATGATACCATGCATCAGGATAATATACCTGAGGGAAGGCATCAGCATTTTGAGGTGCCAATGTTGTTACTTCACCTGCGGTACATGTACCTGTTCCAATACCGGTCAAGCCAGTTGTTGGGCAAATGCCTTGATATTGGTTTTGGGTTTCATATGAACCAATGGTTTGTTTGCCGATATAGCGTGTTGTCCATGAAAGCTCAAAGCCTCCAAAGTCATAGCTAGCACGGATATTTGCAGCAAAGCTGGGGTCACCCAATTCGCTTTTTTGACGATTTAAATCCAACGGATTTTGTGGATTTGTATAATTGTCTAGGGTTAGCAAATATGTCGCAATCGCGCGCAATTCAAATGACTGACCATTGTCAAAGCTCTTACGATATGAAACGTCAAAGTCGATACCTTCGGTTTTTTGAGCAGCAAAGTTAATGCCGCCAGAAATTACCGCAGGCTGCACAAACAAACCAGTTGCAGGATCACGGTTTACCGTGGCGCAGAAAGGATTGTTAATACCTGAAGCATTATCATAGCAAAGGCTGATAATTTGTCCTGCACCAAGCGCAGAAATCAAATTTTCAACATCAATTTTATAATAATCGACTGTGAAGTTTAAACCAGGAATAAAGCTTGGTTCAAAAATTGCACCAACGGTCCAGCTTTTGCCGCGCTCTTCAACCAAGGTGGGGTTGCCACCAGAAGCAAAGCCGGTGCTGGATGTACGAGCCAAACAGTTCTGCCAAGCTTGACCAACTACTGCAGGGAAAGAGCTGCCTGCGCATGCCGCAACAACCGCAGCATTTGCTGTTGTTGGAACACCCGCCGCAGCACAGTTTGCCGCACGATTTGGGTTGCCGCCTATGTTCGCTGAATCGCAAGGATCGGCGATTTGAGCGAAGTTTTGCGAAGCAGTGGAGTAAAGATCAGATTGTGTTGGAGCACGAACCGATTCAGAATAATTCACACGAAGTTTAATATCTGAAACGGGTGAGTAGATACCACCAACATTATATGACCATACTTTGTCCGTTGCAGTATTATAATCGGACATACGCGCTGCAGCAGTAATTTCCAAATTATTTGCAAATGGCAAGTCACGTAGCAAAGGAACACGAACCTCACCAAAAATGTCGACAACATTCAAATTGGGCGGTGTGAATGGTTGAAGTGCATTTAAGAATGTCGCACCCGCAGCGGTTAGGTCATCATAATATTCACCTGCGCGCTCTGAACGATATTCTGCACCAAATGCGAAACCAATTGGGCCGCCTGGCAATTCAAATAATTGTGACAAATCACCGCTGACGAAACCGCCAAAGTTGATTTGTTCAGCAAAGGCTGTCCGCTCGCCTTCTGTATTGATAAAGTCCAATGCAGCTTGGCTTGGCGAACCATGACCAAACATGTTCAAAGGAACACAATCAGGACGTGTGTTGGTGACAGCGTTAACACGGCAAATGACGCGTTGACCTTGGCTGTTTAACTCAAAATTGGTGCCGGTAAAGCTTGCTGGTGCCAAAACAGCATCAGACGCAAGGCCAAAACCATCAACATTTCCGTTAATATCACGCAATAACAAGTTATTTACTGAACGGCCTTTGTTTTCAAAACGGCCATAATTGCCGAAGATTTCATAACGCCAATCATCATTAAATGTGCCGTCAAAGCCGGCAACAACGCGGTATGTTTCACGAACCTGACGTTCACCACGACCACCAAAATCAACGTTGAAACGTGACATTGGAATGGTGCCTGTTGGCGTGGTGCAAAGACCATAGGTTTGAAGTGTCGCCAGTGCAGATGGGGTTAAGAAACCGTTGCTGCAGCTTAAAGCTGGTCCACTGCGTGTTTGTGGGCCACCAGAGAAGAAGCTTGGCTGGCCTTCGCCAGTAGCAATTGTGCGAACATATTTTGCTTCACTGAAGAAACGTAGTGCTTCGCTAAATTCAAAGCTGCCAAGGAAGTTAGCAGAATAACGCTCTACGCCAACTGCCAAAGAACCAGTGTTACGAAGAGTTGAGCCTTCGCCACCTTGTTGGTTACCCGAACCAAATGCAGAGAAACCGCGTGTTGGTGTGTCAAGAAACACATTGCCTGCGCTATCAAAACGCAAGTAACGACGCGCAGCAGATGATGATGCGTCTATAGTGCCAATTGTACCACCATCAGAAATAGAGGCGTTGTTAATACCGCAAAGGAAAGTGGTATCCGACGTGCCATTGCCAGCTGCGGGTTCACCAACGGTGTTTTCAGTCAGCTGAAATTGGCAACGGCCGCTATAAGCGCCAGTCAATTCATCGCGATCACGGAAGAATAATGGCGCTGCACGGCCATATTCCAACGCCATGGCAACATTGCCACGACCGTCGGCGAAATTCTTACCTGCTGTTAAGCTAACAAAATTTGTTGCGCGGTCGCCACGGCTTGAAATACCCGATTGCGCACGTGCGGCAATACCATCATAATCGCGGCGCAAAACAAAGTTTACAACGCCTGCAATCGCATCTGAACCATAAATGGATGAGCTACCGCCGGTAACAACGTCGACACGCTCTAACAAATCGGTTGGAATGGTGTTTACGTCAACCAGATAGTTGCCGGCATCCGCACTAACATGACGGCGACCGTTAACGAGAACCAATGTACGAGAAGTGCCAAGTCCGCGAAGGTCAAGTACGTTTAAGCCAGTCGTGCCGATAAAACGGCTTGAATTGCCTGAGCTGAAAGTAGAGCGCAATGATGGAAGATCATTTAAAGCGTCACCAAGGCTGATATCGCCACGTTCTGTCAATTCGGCAACATCGACCGTAGTAATCGGAACGTTAGATTCCAATGTTGGACGCGCGATCCGCGAACCGGTTACGATGATGGCCTTGCTTGACGAGGCTTCTTCTTGTTCCTCTGCATTATCATCTTTTTGCTGGCTCTGTGCCATAGCTGGCATAGAAGCAGCGATGGCAAGTCCGATAATCGACCCTGCAATCATTAACTGAGATTTTCTCATATTAGCTCCCTTAATTTTCAATATGAACAGTCCATTCATTTACTGTTAATATGACTTAAAAGGGGTTGAAATTAAATTACAAGCATATGTTGGCGTTAAATATCAGATAAAAATTTACTGTTGCAGCAATGCAACGGTTAAAATTTGCTATTATAGATTGTAATTTTGATGGAGTATATTATTATGTAATTGTTTTTAATGAAATTTTAATGTCATGATGATGTAATATTGTTCGCTTAAATGGCAATAAACTATAGACATGGGTGTAAATAATAATTTACCGATATTTTACATTTTATAAAAATACTCATAGAAATTAAGCGTGAAATTCCGAGTGAATATATTTTAAAGCCATTAAATATAATGGATTCTCTTCCATCACTGTTGCTGAAATATATCTTTGTTGCGGCGCAGCGAATTTTAATGCTATTATAAGGTTTAATTTGTAATTTTATTAAAGTTAGGCTCCACAAAAAATGAAGAGCGGCGGGAAAAATAATAGTGGTGGTGCAAATGCATCAACGCCAATTATCATCAAAAAATATGCGAATAGGCGTTTATATAATACGCAAAATTCAAAATATATTACTCTTGATTTTTTGGCAGAGTTAATAAGAGATAATGTCGAATTTACCGTTATTGACGCCAAAACCAAAGAAGATATTACCCATCATGTATTGACCCAAATCATCATGGAGGAGGAAACAAATGGTGAAAACCTGCTTCCCGTTGGATTTCTGCGCGATATAATTTCAATGTATGGCAAAAATATGCAGGCGATGGTTCCATCTTTTTTGGAAAATTCCATGCAAAATTTCCGCAAAAATCAAAAACAATTTCAGGACATTGTTGAAACGGCGATTACATCTGGCCCATTTGGCGATATTGCAAAGAAAAATATTGAAATGGCGCGTAGTGCAAAGGAAATGTTGTTGGGCGGCTTTGTCTCTACGGGGCAAGAGGCTTCTAAATCGGCGGATAAAAATGCCAAAGATGATGAAGTTGCCAAATTAAAAAAACAAATTGAAGAAATGCAAAATAAAATCGATGAGATTCAAAATAAATAGGCATTTTTCATATTCTGCATTTTACTTTGTCTGAATAAATGGCAATTGAAGAATGATATAATTTTCAACAAATATAAATTAAGCGAGTTTAGATGATCCGTCATGCGTTAAATAACCACAGAAGCAAGGACTTTGCTTCTTGGTATCAAGAATTAATTTCTGCGGCTGATTTAGCAGAGGAATCCGGTGTTCGTGGATGCATGATAATGCGCCCCTGGGGCTATGGTATTTGGGAACGGATGCAGGCTTTATTGGACAGGGAAATTAAGGCAACAGGCCATGAAAATTGCTATTTCCCTTTATTCATTCCGCTTTCCTATTTTGAAAAAGAGGCAGAGCATGTTGATGGTTTTGCAAAGGAAATGGCTGTTGTTACCCATCACCGCCTGACCAAGGGTGAAAAGGGGTTAATTGTTGACCCTGATGCAAAATTAGAAGAGCCATTGGTGGTGCGTCCGACGTCGGAGACCGTGATAGGAACGGCATTTTCCCGTTGGCTGCAAAGCTGGCGTGATTTGCCCTTATTATATAATCAATGGGCCAATGTTGTTCGTTGGGAAATGCGCACGCGCATGTTTTTAAGGACCAGTGAATTTTTATGGCAAGAGGGCCATACCGCGCATGAGACGCGCGAAGATGCGGTCGAAGAAACCATGAAGATGCTGGAGGTGTACCGCAGCTTTGCCGAGGATAAATTGGCGATGCCGGTTATTGCAGGTGTGAAGCCCGAAAATGAGCGTTTCCCCGGCGCAGAGGATACATATTCTATTGAAGCAATGATGCAGGATGGCAAGGCGTTGCAGGCCGGCACTTCACATTTTCTGGGCCATACTTTTGCCAAGGCGCAAAATATCCGTTTTCAAGATCGCAATGGCGATTATCAATATGCCTATACTACCAGCTGGGGCGTCTCTACGCGCATGATTGGTGGGGTTATTATGTCTCATGGTGATGATGATGGATTGCGTCTGCCACCTGCAATTGCACCGCAGCAAATTATCATTATTCCCATGTTAAAAGAAAATGATGGCGATGAGCAATTATTGAATTATTGCAAAAAGTTAAAGTCAGAAGTTCAAAATATTTCTGTTCTTGGTGAGCCTGTTCGTGTGCTTTTGGATGTAAAGGCAACAAAGCCAAGTCAGAAACGATGGTCATGGGTGAAAAAAGGCGCGCCGATTATTATTGAAGTGGGCGCGCGCGATATGGATGCTGGAAAAGTTTCCTTCTTAATTCGTCATCAATTATATCAAGAAAATGGAAAGCCCAATTTTCACATCATGGGTGTGAATGAATTTGCCGATAATGCCGGTAAAATATTGGAAGATATGCAGGCATCATTATTTAATGAAGCAAAGCATCGGACCCAAGAAAATATCATTGAAAATGTTGAAAATTTTAATGATGTGAAAAAATATTATGCAAATGCCGGTAAATATCCTGGTTGGGTAAAGGTGAATTGGGCCAGACCAACCGGCGCGGAATTGGAAGAAATTGTCAAATTGTTGAAATCTGAAAAATTAACATTCCGCAACAGCCCGATCGAGGATGGTGCAATCTCAGGTCGCTGTATCTTTACCGGACGCGATGCTGTTGAAAGCATTTATATTGCGAGAGCATATTGATTTGACCGATAGTAAAAAACCAAAAAGCGGCGCCGATCATGAAGGATTGCCCACTGCAAAGCAAATCATCAAATTTATTGAAGAATATGATGGAAATGCAGGCAAAAGGGAAATCGCCCGCGAATTTGGTTTAAAGGGTCAGCGTAAAATTTTGCTAAAGGCTTTGTTAAAGGACATGACCGATGATGGCCTGATTAACATGGCACCGGGCAGGGCGTTTCACAAAATGGGCGGCCTGCCCAAGGTTACCGTGCTTAAAATTGTAGCGATTGAGGGTAATGCGCCAATTGCCATTCCCGAAAAATGGGAAGCGGAGGGCAAGCCGGCCCCGCAATTACGTGTTCAAGAACGTGGAAAATCAATGCGTTTGCGCGTTGGTGACCGTATTTTGGCACGCACAGAAGAGCGGGGGCAGGGCTGGTTCGCATTTGCCATTAAAAAATTGGCTGAGGCGGATCAAATGATAATGGGTATGGTGCAAATTTTGCCCAATGGCCGCCAATATTTACAACCTGTTGATAAAAGAAACCGAAATAATTTTGCAATTTCGGGCGGGGTAGAGGCAAAGGATGGTCAATTAGTATTGGCCGAGTTAAAGGGCCGAAGCCACCATAAAAAGGCGCATATTGAACAAATTTTGGGCGATCCTTTCGAAGGGGCCAGCCTGTCCATGATTGCGGTGAATAAATTTGGGATACCGCATCATTTTAATGGCCGCACCGAAAAAGAAGCCGAGAAGATTAGCAAAAGCTCCTTTGGCAAAAGGACGGATTTACGTCATATCCCATTTGTAGCAATTGATCCACGTGATGCGCGGGATTTTGATGATGCCATTTGGGCTGCGCCGTCAACATCACCAGACAATATTGGCGGTTTTGATGCGATTGTAGCGATTGCAGATGTTAGTTTTTATGTGCGCCCGGGAAATGAGTTGGATATTGAGGCACGAAAGCGCGGCAATAGTGTTTATTTTCCCGACATGGTCGTGCCGATGCTGCCCCATATTTTATCATCGGGCATGTGTTCGTTAAAACAGGGCGAAAACCGTGCGGCAATGGCATGTCATTTGGTGGTCGATAAAAATGGCAAAGTGACGTCATGGCGTTTTGAACGCGCCTTAATCAAATTATCTGCCAATATCCCTTATGAGGATGCACAGGCCGCCATTGATGGCGTAAAACCACATGAGATGACTGAAACAGCGCTCCGGCCCTTATGGGATTGTTGGGCATTATTGTCAAAAGCGCGGGCAAGGCGAGAACCATTGGCCATTGATATGCCCGAACGTCAGGTTAAAATTAACGAACAGGGTGAGATTGTCGATATTTCGGTGCGCGAACGATTGGACGCGCATATGTTGGTTGAGGATTTTATGATTGCCGCCAATGTTGCCGCGGCCAAGGCATTAGAGACGAAAAAAGCGTCTGTAGTTTACCGTGTGCATGAAGAACCATCACGAGAGAAAATTATTGCGTTAAAGGAGTTTTTGGCAAGTCTGGAAATTCCACTCGCGCTTGGGCAGGTAATAAAACCAAGTTTATTCAACAACATGCTAGCCAAAGTTGATGATGATTTGATTAAGCCGCAAATTATGGAAGCGGTATTGCGTAGCCAGATGCAGGCATATTATGGGCCCAAAAATATGGGGCATTTTGGATTGTCCCTTGGCAGCTATGCCCATTTTACCAGTCCAATTCGGCGTTATGCTGATTTATTAGTGCATCGTTCTTTGGTTGATGCCTATGGGCTATTTACAAATGAAGATGGCAGCAATGATGGTACGGGATTAGCACCATCGGACAAAAATGCGCTGGATAAAATTTGTGAGAAAATAAGCGTTTTTGAACGCCGCGCAATGGAAGCCGAGCGAGAGACAATTGATCGTTATGTTGCCGCCTATATGGTCAATTTTGTCGATAAAGTTGTCGAAACGCGGATCACATCGGTTAAAAATTTCGGTTTTTTTGCCACGGTAAAGGATATTGGCGGCGATGGTATTGTGCCCATTTCTTCGCTGGGAAGTGAATATTTCCATTATGATGAAGCCGAACAGGCGCTTTATGGCGAAAAAAGCCGCACTGTTTATAAGGTGGGGCAAATAATAAATTTACGAGTGATGGAGGCAAATGTCGCCACGGGCGGTATTAAATTTGGTATATTGCACGAAGATTATAGCAATGAAGAGGGTGGAAATTCACGAAATAATAAATCATCAAAACCCAAAATGGCCGGGAAATATAAGGCCGGGGCGAGGGGGCGTCCGGCCAATATTCGCCATAAAGGACGCAGGCGTAAATAATATTAAGATAAATTCTAATAAATAATCTTAACCCATTTTATTCATTAACTAATCCTATCAATATCATCACGTCCCAATGATCCGGGAATTAAAATTATGGGGCAGGGCAATGTTCCAGCATTTGTCCCTGCAAAATGGCTAACCAATGGTCCAGGATTGCCGCTTGCCGCTGTGCCAAGCACCAGTGCGGAAATATCTGCATTTTCCTTTATTAAATCGCGAACAATTTTCACACCATTGCCCGCGCGGACCGTAATGCGCGGTCTAACCCCCATTTCGTCAAATAATTCGCCCGCTGCATTGGCGACCAATTCTTCTGCTCTAATCTGTGCTTCATCTTCTAAAGTGGCCTGAACCCCGCCCCATGGTATATGTGCTGTTGGTTCAACCAATGTCAAAATATGCACTGCGCCGCCGGTTTTTGCGGCACGGCGTGCAGAAAACCGCAATGCCAATTTGGCTTCTTCTGTATCATCAATGACCACCAAATATACGCGCATATATCATCCCCTTATTTAATGAATGCCCCATTTATCCTGAAGCTGCGCCATTTTAGTTTCCGATGCAAGCATTAGCTTCTTGACCCTAGGGTTTGCTTGTCTCTAATGATGCTATATAGATTCTATTTTTTTTAAGGACGACTAAATGGCCGTTGAGTTAAAAATGCCTGCGCTTTCCCCTACTATGGAAGAAGGGACGCTTGCCCGTTGGTTGGTAAAAGAGGGGGATAATGTTTCCTCTGGTGATTTATTGGCGGAGATTGAAACCGATAAGGCAACCATGGAGTTTGAAGCAATTGATGATGGCGTTATCGCCAAAATATTGGTTGCGGAAGGCACGGATAATGTAAAAGTGGGCGATATTATCGCGATTATTGCAGAGGAAGGCGAGGATGCATCTTCGATTGATTCTGCACCAGTGGAAACGGCGGCAAAGCAAGAGCCCGCAAAAGTAAGTGCAGCACAACCTGCCGAATCAGCTGCAGCATCGCCAGCGCCATCGCCAACAGCAACACCGGTGGCAGCGGCCAAAAATGGCAGCCGTATTAAGGCCAGCCCATTGGCGCGCAGATTGGCCGAAAATAAAGGGGTAGACCTTGCCAGCTTATCAGGAACTGGTCCAGGTGGCCGGATTGTAAAGGTCGATGTTGAGGGCGCGTCTGTTGCACCTGCCAATTCTGCTTCAGCGACTGCCACATCTTCTGCCAGTGCGGGCGCTTCTCCTGCCATATCGGCCCCTGCGCCGGTTGTTGCGGATGATAATATCCCGCATAGCGTTGAAAAACTCACCAATATGCGCAAAACCATTGCCCGCCGTTTGACCGAGAGCAAGCAGCAAGTGCCGCATATCTACCTTACTGTGGACATTCAGCTTGATAAATTGTTGAAATTACGCAGCGAGCTTAACGCTGCATTAGAACCACAGGGCGTGAAATTATCGGTGAATGATTTGCTTATCAAGGCATTGGCAAAATCGCTTATCGCGGTACCAAAATGTAATGTCAGCTTTGCTGGAGATAGTTTGATAAGTTATAGCCGCGCAGATATTAGCGTGGCGGTCAGCATCCCTGCTGGGCTTATCACCCCGATTATTCAGGGTGCGGATACCAAAAGCATCAGCGCAATTTCAACCGAGATTAAAGAGCTGGCTGCTCGCGCAAAAGAAGGCAAATTACAACCCCATGAGTTTCAGGGCGGCACAGCCAGCCTATCCAATATGGGAATGTTTGGTATTAAACAATTTGAGGCAGTGATTAACCCACCGCAGGCGATGATTATGGCCATTGGTGCGGGTGAGCAGCGGCCCTATATTGTCGATGGCGCATTGTCGGTTGCGACTGTTATGAGCGCGACAGGCAGCTTTGATCACCGCGCGATTGACGGTGCGGATGGCGCACAATTGATGAAAGTTTTTAAATCACTGGTTGAAAATCCATTGGGGATGTTGGCATGAGCAATTATGACTTAATCGTTTTGGGCTCTGGCCCTGGTGGATATGTGGCCGCCATTCGTGGCGCGCAATTGGGATTAAAAGTCGCCATTGTGGAGCGTGAAAATCTGGGCGGTATCTGCCTTAATTGGGGGTGCATCCCGACCAAGGCATTGCTGCGTTCGGCGGAAATTTTCCATTATATGAACCATGCCAAGGATTATGGGTTGGCGGCTGAAAAAATTACCGCAGATATTGATGCGGTGGTAAAGCGTTCGCGCGGGGTCGCAAAACAGCTTAATCAAGGCATCGCCCATTTGATGAAGAAAAATAAAATTACCGTGCATATGGGCAATGGTGTGATTACCGCACCGGGTAAAATGACTGTAAAGGGTGATAAGGGTGAGGAGCAATTAACCGCCAAGCATATCATTATTGCCACGGGCGCGCGTGCCCGCGACCTTCCCTTTGCTCCGGCAGATGGTAAGCGCATTTGGACATATCGTCACGCGATGGTGCCGCCCGAAATGCCGAAGAAATTATTGGTCATCGGTTCGGGCGCAATTGGCATTGAATTTGCCAGTTTTTACAATGATATGGGCGCGGATGTTACCGTGGTGGAAATGATGGACCGGATTGTTCCGGTGGAGGATGCAGATGTGTCTGCATTTCTTGAAAAATCATTGACAAAACAGGGGATGAAAATCCATACAGGAGCAGGGGTTGAGGCGCTTAAATCCTCGGCTGCTGGTGTCACCGCAACCATTAAAACCAAAGATGGCAAAAGCGGATCTCATGAATTTTCGCATTGCATCGTTGCCATCGGAATTGTTCCCAATAGCGAGAATATTGGCCTGGAGGCGTTGAAAATTGAAACAACGCGCGGTCATATTAACACCGATCCCATGTGCCAAACCAATGTAAAGGGCATTTGGGCCATTGGTGATATTACCGCGCCGCCTTGGCTTGCGCATAAGGCAAGCCATGAAGGCGTGATTGCGGCCGAAGCAATTGCTCAGGCATTGGGCAATAAAGATGTACATCCCCATGCAATGGATGTGCGCAATATTCCCGGCTGCACCTATTGCCATCCACAGGTGGCGAGCGTTGGTTATACCGAGGCAAAGGCCAAGGAGTTGGGCCATGAATTAAAAATTGGCACTTTCCCTTTTATCGGCAATGGCAAGGCGATTGCTTTGGGTGAAGCAGAGGGTTTTATCAAAACCATTTTTGATGCGAAAACCGGTGAATTGCTTGGCGCACATATGGTGGGCGCAGAGGTGACCGAGTTAATCCAAGGATATACTATTGGTAAGCAGGCCGAATTGGTTGAGCAAGATTTTATGCAAACCGTGTTCCCTCATCCAACATTAAGTGAAATGATGCATGAGAGTGTGCTTGGCGCATTTGGAAAAACATTGCATATGTAGGCATTGTCAAATGTGAGGAGGAGGCAATGGCGGACATAAAAGTCTCTTTTCCAGAGCCATGCAGCGAAAGCTGGAGCGCGATGGAAAGGCAAGGTTGTAACCGGTATTGCGCCTCCTGTGACACTGTCGTTCATAATCTGTCCCAATTGACAGTGGATCAGGCCGAGGCTTTATTGGACAACAATGATAAAATTTGCGTGCGCGCGCAAATTTCTCCCCTTGGTGTCATTCGGACATTGGATGGAACAAAAAATAAATCGCGGCGTTTTGTCGCAGCGGTTGGTGCTTCTCTTTCCTTGGCAACAGCGGCATGTCAAACAACTGCTTCACCCAATGTTACACCGCGATATGAAATAAATGGGCGGTTTAATTCATATTGGCAATCAAATGCTTATTTAACATCGGATAGCGGAAAGTCATATTCGTTTAAGATATATAAAGATGGCAAATTCCGTTTTACCAATTTGCGCGCCGGCACTTATAACTTATCCTTTACCGGATCATGTGGAGAAAAAACCGATATTGGTCCGATTCTCGTGAATGAGGATATTATGTTGGGTGAGGTAAAAGATATGGGCGATGATAATTCGTGCATCATTATTGGTGTGATGGTACGACAAAACAAATTTGCATTAAATGGTAAGATAAAATCCGGTACATGAAATATATTAAATCACCATATCTAATAATTTTGGCCTTGTTCTTCATTGTCATGGTTATATTTTTGGGCTTTATGACGGGCACAAATGCCTTGACCCGTACCGATATCTGGCTTGCGCAGAATTTGGCTTTGCAAATTGGCGCATCATCAGAGGCCATCATCACCATCATGCAGGGGATTAGCTGGATTGGCGGCGGGATTTCGCGATATATAGTTGTTGTTTTATTGGCGATAATATTATGGCGCAAAATAGATGTTAGAACAGGCGTTTCATATGTCGTGATGGTAGTCGCTACTAATCTATCTTCTGATTTGTTAAAGGCATTTTTTGCACGGCCACGTCCCGATTTCGTTCCGCATCTTGATGGGGTTTCAAGTTTTGCCTATCCCAGCGGCCATGCCAGCTGCGCTGCGGCGATATGCCTTGGCTTTATCTTTTTTATGAATGGCAAATTACCATCCATTTGGGCAAAAATATTTATTTTCGCGGCCTTTATCATGGGGATGTCGCGCATCATGCTTGGCGTGCATTGGCCCACGGATATTTTGGGCGGTTGGTTACTTGGTTCTGCCTTTGCGTTTTTGGGTTATGCCTTGGTGCGCTTTTTGGGCATAAAATCAACATAATAGATTATGATTATTAATTTTGTTCTCATCATGCCTTAACAAGAACAAAATAAGAACATATAATGTCCAGCCGCGAATCAACGCGGCATGGATATGCCAATGGAACAAAGCCCGCTTAAATGGTTATATGTCGATTTTAACAGCTATTTTGCCAGTGTAGAGCAACAGCTTCAACCACATTTGCGTGGTAAGCCGGTGGCCGTTGTTCCGGTGGAAACGGACAGCACATGCGCCATTGCGGCCAGTTATGAGGCAAAGGCATTTGGCGTCAAAACCGGCACGGCCATTTGGGAGGCACGAAAATTATGCCCCGGACTTATCTGTGTCTTGGCCCGTCATGACGCCTATGTTGATTTTCACCACCGCGCGATTGATGAGGTAAACCGCCATATTCCGGTAAGCGAGGTGTGCTCAATTGATGAGGTGGCTGCCCGATTATTAACCAATGAGTCATCGCCAGAGGCCGCACGGCGCATTGCCATGTCGATAAAAAGGGGGCTTGTCGCCAATTTAGGGGAATTTGTGAAATGTTCCATTGGCATTGCGTCGAACAAATTTCTGGCCAAGGTGGCAACCGATTTACAAAAACCCGATGGGTTGACCATTTTAATGCCCGATGAGGTAAAACCACGCTTTATTGCCGATTTAAAGCCCAGCGACCTGCCCGGTATTGGCCGCAATATGGAAAGACGGCTTCGCCAACATGGCATTATTACGATGGAGGATATTTGGGCATTGGACAGGCGGCGAATGCGCAGCGTGTGGGGCAGTATTTGGGGGGAAAGAATGTGGTATTATCTGCGCGGATTTGAAATTCCCGACGTGGAAACAAAACGCAGCAGCATTGGGCACAGCCATATGCTTGCCCCGATATTACGCCCACCGGATCAGGCGATAAATGTCGCACGGCGGTTAACGATGAAGGCATGCAGCCGCCTACGCCGGATGGAATATCATGCCACGATTTTCGGCTTTTCCGCGCGGCTTGCCGATGGACGACGGATAAGGGCGGAGGCGCGGTGTCGCCCTGCACAGGATAATATGACATTTTTGGATATGCTGATATGTTTTTGGGAGGGGCAGGTGCCACAGGGGCGCGGAATATTGATTACAAAATTATCGGTTGTGCTGCACGGGTTGGTGGCGAACAGCAATATTCAACCTGATTTATTTGACGCTGTCAGTCCACAATCACAGCGCCCCATCAGGGATGTGGAAAAAATGAAGCGATTATCCTTTGCAATGGATAGGATTAACCGCCGATTTGGACGCGATAGTGCCCTTATCGGCATGTTGCCGCAGCAGGGGCGCAGCTTTTCGGGGACGAAAATCGCCTTTACCCGGATACCAGATAGGGAAGAGTTTTTGGAATGAATGTAATTTGCGCTTGAAACAGGCAATATTTTGTCGTCATGTCGGAAAAAGAGAAATGATAGGGATAAATATATGAAAATATTGGCGGCGTCATCGCGCAAAAAAATAACCCATGCTTTGGCCTTTATGGCGTGTATGTCGGCAATATCTGTGTCTGCCTTTGCCCAAAATCGGGTGATTACGGCGGATCAAATGTTGGATGTGAATAGCGGTAAAATGATTGAATATCCGGCCATATTTGTCGGTGAAGACGGCAGAATTACCAATATTGCAGACGCCAGAACGGTCCGATGGGGAGGGGATGTCACCCATATCAACCTGTCTGGACGCACATTATTACCAGGCTTAATCGATATGCACGTTCATTTGGATGCCAACCCGCTTTATGGTGGATATTCCTCCCTGCAATTTACTGATCAATTTTTTACTGTTCAGGGCGTAGAAAATGCGCGCGCCATGTTACTTGCCGGCTTTACCACGGTGCGAAATGTCGGGTCGGATAATTATTCCGATGTGGCGTATAAACAGGCAATTGATGAAGGCTTGCTGATCGGTCCAAATATTGTCCCGGGCGCTTATTCATTGGGCGCAACGGGCGGGCATTGTGACCAAACATTTTTGCCCCCGTCATTTAAGGCTAAATCGCCAGCCGTTGGGGATGGACCGGATGAGCTGCGCAAGAAAGTGCGCGAAATGCGCAAATATGGCGCAGAGGTGATAAAGGTTTGCGCCACTGGAGGTGTTTTTTCACGCAATACCACACCGGGGCAACAGCAATTATCCCTTATCGAATTAACCGCCATCGTGGATGAAGCAAAGCAATGGGGATTAAAAACTGCCGCCCATGCCCATGGGGCGGAGGGAATAAAAGCAGCGATAAAGGCGGGGTTTACCACGATTGAACATGCCAGTTTGGTTGATGATGATGGGATAAAATTGGCCATTCAATATGGCACATATTTTGGGATGGATATTTTCAATACTGAATATACGCAAAGCGAAGGCGCGAAAAATGGCGTGTTGGAAGAAAATTTGAAAAAAGACCGTGATATTGCGCAAATTCAACGCGATAATTTTCGTAAAGCGCATAAGGCAGGGGTGAAAATGATTTTTTCCACCGATGCGGGAATTATGCCACACGGCACAGCGGCAGGGCAATTTAAAATCATGACTGATTATGGCATGACACCCATTGACGCGATAAGGGCCGCCACCATAAATTCCGCCGCCGCATTGGGTAAAGAAAAGGATATTGGTCAAATTTCCGTGGGTTATATTTCCGACATTATTGCAGTGTCCGGCAACCCATTGGATAATATTCAGCTATTGGAAAAAGACATAATTGTCATAAAAAATGGAATGCGCGTTAATTAAACATTTGCTGAGGTAACGCATTTATTTGTAAATATTTATTCCAATTGGACAGATATGTTACAAGATTTTTAAACTTTTACTTTGAAATTCGCTTTGGTTTAGGAGCGAAATAGAGTATATTTATTTATTATTTATTGGAGTGGGTACATGAAAAACATAATTATCTTGGCGGCCTTATTGGCCTCAACCCCTGCTTTTGCGGATAAAATGGACGATAGCAGGGCTGCATATGCAAAATGCCTTACCGAATTTCATAATGAACAAATTGATGCGGGCAGCTCGGTTCGCTCTTTCAATCAATCTGTTGTGGAGGCATGCGCAGAACAAAAAGCTGCATTCACCAAAATGGTGGTTGCTTCTGAAAAAGGATTTGGTTCTTCTACCTCAGAGGCAGAGGCCTATGCAGGGGAAGAGGTTCAAATTATGATTGATGCCATTACCACCCAATTTCAGGCAAATATCGAAGAAAAAACCAAAATTATCCAAGAAAAATAATTTTCATCCCACTAAAAATTATATAAAAAGCGTCTGGCACTATGCTCGGCGCTTTTTTTATACTCTCCAATTTTTATAATCCAGCATCGTTAGATCAAGATATTTTTACATGGAAAGCTTGCTATTATAAACAAGCACAAAATATGATTCATTACCGTTATTATTATAAATAGTGCCTTGAATATAGCGTGGAAGATTTGCGCCAACCCCTGCTTCACGAAGAGTGCCGGCCCATACCTGATACGCCAAAATCTCCGGAGAGGCGCAGGAAAAATTACCATAATCAAACATGGTCATTACCGGATATCCAAAATTTATATTATCAGTGGATGATTTTATTTGCGCATTAAATTTTGCATCATATGGACAATTTGGTGGTGCGCGGCCCGATAATTTCGGATGGATATATGCGGCGTTGTAATTACCAGCACCTAATGATGTAAACTTTATATATAAGCTTGACCAGCCAGATATTGATTCATCTAAGCTAGCCTCTGCCATCACGGCATCCCTGTTTGTACCAATATGTAAATCCCAAACGCCGCTTATATCTATTTTATTGTTCGCCAAATTTTTTACTATTTGGGCATCATTTGATATTGATTTGGGAAGAAATTGGGCCTGCGAAACGGATGAGCAACATAAGGTTATTAATAATATAATTTTGCCAATTTTATGCATATTCTTACTCCTATTGAGGAACATGATTATGGTTGAGACATAATTGCACTGTTAATATCATCTTGATTTTCGGCGCCGCGATTGACAGGTTGCGGCACAATATTCTTCAAATAGCAAATGGGTTTTACTGTATCCAATCCAGCTGATTTCCATGTATATGCTTTACAATTGATATCACTATGACATCGGGCGGCACAATATTCGCCTTTATCTTCAATGGTTTCAAAACTGATCATATCGCCGCCCGGAAGGTCAATTGATGCGGTTTTGGACAAACGGCGATATCCTATACCTGCTGCAAAATAATATTGCACAGCATTAAAAGCTAATGGTTCAACTGGCTGTAGCACTGGACCAATATAAGAAATTGCAAAATTTTGATCCGCCCCATGATGACAGGCCCATTTTACAACATCCGACCCTATATTTAAATTGCCACCGCGAATGGACCAACATTCTGCCCCGCTGTTTTTTGCTTCTCTTATTTCCGAATGATTTGAATTACCGGATGCAACAAAATTATAAATTTGTTCTTGTCCTGTATTACCATTGCATTCGCGCAAATTGATCTGATTTGGTCCGATTGATTTACTCGCCGTTGTGGCGCATAGCTTTAAGCGGGTGGCATCGCCATTCCCAACAAGCGGGCGTATAGTATAACTGTCATTACGCTGTATTGTTGGGATGATAACAAAATGTTGCAAATTATTGCGTATATTACATGTCTGCGCGGTTATATGCGGCTGTTGAGGCCATGCAGCATTGATTTTTTGTTCAAGGCAAAGATCGGTATTTACAACAGCAATGGAATAAATGCCGGCGCGTAAATGATCCGGCCCATATAATGATATACGTTGTTCCAATGTTAAGATACTAGATTGACCAATGGCTAAGGTTCCAGAAAATAGCGCAATAATCGCCAACCCCTTATATATATTTAATCCTGTTTTCATGGCCGCAGGACCCCGCTAATCAGTTTGTTTTCATATCCGGGCAGGCTGTCCGCCATAATTTGCCCGCCGCCACGTTTTAACGTGCAACTAGGGTAGCCATAGCTGTTGGCATATCCCGCTTCGGACCAGCTATATGCCCTGCAATTTCCATCGGCGAGACATTTTTTGGCGCAAATCATCGCACCATCGGCGGGCGTTGCGCCCCATATAGGCCAATTGCCATAGCTTTCCAAATTGGTAATGCGAATTGAAGGCACAGGTGATAGACGCAAATATCCATCTGGACCGTTAAACCACCCATAATAATTAAGTTCGGAAATAACGTCTAAATTATTTGGCAGGTCGTCAATTTTTACCAATTTAAATTGTTGATCAATTTGGCCATTGCAGGACCATCGAATAAGGTCATTTTTATATTCCGATGAACCGTTGCGAAGTCCCCAGCATTCATCCTTGTTATGGTCGCCAAAATCCTCATTTGATAAAGTATACGGATTTACGGCAAGCTGAAATTCCCATATATTACCGCGCAAATTATTTAATTTAACCCTGCTATTATCGGTCGAGCGTTCGGAGACTAATATGGGTGTGGGGTTGAAAAATGAGCTGTCTTTTCGGTTATTAGAATCTCCACAAGAAGTTAATAATATGGAATATGGTCCAATAGAACCGACTGACCAATTATCCACCGCCAAGCAACCTGTGGTGCTTATTTGGCTTGCCTGACGCATCTCACCGGTGCTGATCACTTCATAGGGGGATGGTTTTAATATATGCCCGCCCTCTGGCTGTGGCAAAATCATAAAAATATGGGTAAATTTTAAGTTTTTCTCTGCGCCATTAAAATAATCATTACAGCTTTTATCCATTATTATAGGCTTGGTTCCTGCATTGCGGCTATGTAGGAATATGCATTTATTATCCTTTACCGTTTCAATGGAATAAAGGCCTGGAGAGGGATATTGTTGAGGAAATAATAAATTTTTCTGAGATGCAGATAGAGGCTTTGCCAACTGTAATGTGGCAATGGGCCCCTTGGGCGGTGTCACCTCTAATTGAACGGGCGGCATTGTAAAAACCGGATTATTATCCTGCGCCATAATGGGCAGCGATATTGAAATTGAGGCAAGTGTAAGAAAGCCAATTTTTTGGGCTAATAATTTAGATTTTAGCATGATGTGATCCTTAAAACTAAAATGGATATTTATAGATTACCTGCGGACGATGCCGCTAAATATATCATTGGTGCTGGACGGGCCGCGGTTAATGGGTTGGGTGAGGGTGGATTTTAATTGGCACATAGGTTTTGACCGGTCGAAACCTGCTGCCGTCCATGTAAAGCCCTTGCAGCTTATGCCATTTTGAACACAGGCCAGGGCGCAATATTTGCCATTATCGTCAATGGTTTCAAATTCATTATAATTGCCCCCTGGCATATCCACGCCGCCAGCAGGGGAAATAAGCTGCCAGCTATCAGGGCCCTTTATCCAGCCATGTCGTTCAAGCAATTTTGCTTCTAATAAAGGTTCAATTTCCTTTATTAATTTTATCTCAAAACGTTGGCCAGCCTCGCCATTACATGCCCAACTGATGATTGCGGCTTCTTTATCAATTGAATTTCGGGCGATGGAAATGCAGTCGCCTTCAATATTATTGGGTCTAATTTCAAATAAAGGGCCTCTGCCCACCATATGGATTGAGAATATTTGGTCCGGATCACCTGCCATTTCCCAGCTATCGGCATTATTGGGCACGCCACATGCTAATATATTAAAATGCCTTGTGCCAATGACATTGCCTCGACCAGTGGTGGTGCATCCGCGTAAATGTTCTGGATCATACGCGGCTGATGAGCCGGTTAAAACTCTCCTAATGGTATAGCCTTCATGATGAGGAAGAATGTAAAAGACATGATTTTTAATACATTCATCTGTTTTGAAACTGGCAAAATTTTCCCATGCTTTATATGTCATGCAATGGCCCGAATTAACTGACCGGAATTGATACAATCCTGGTTTAAAACGCGCCTTTTCATTATATAATTTAAATGATTGAGCATCAGTCAATTGGGAAGGATGCCGTTCCCATCCGCCAATAGTCTGCCCTACTTCTTGCGCATTAAGGCGGTCATGCTTTGAGATTGGAAAAATAAATGCTGCACAAATAAAGCATATTATAGTCATTACCCAGATGATGGGTCGTTTATTAAAAATTTTATCATAAATATCAAATAATGCTAAACGCATAATTTACTCCCATTCCTGAATCGATGGGATGAGTATGCGCTGCTTAATTTTATGTTACGCTACCTATTTCGGTAGTATAATTTTCCCTGCTGGATAATCATCAATGGGATTTTTCTCTGAATGTTTAATCCACTGCATCGGGACTTCATGCAGCAAGGCGACAAGTTCGCTTTGACGGTTAACGCCCGTCTTTGAAAATATTGCTTTTAATAAAAATCGTCCGGCATTGATAGAAACGCCCCTCATTCTCACAAAATCTTCAATATTGCCGCCGGTACTAATCCATGCGGCAAGCCTTGCCTCTGCGGGGGTTAAATCAAACCAGCTGCGAAGATGATCCATCGTTTCTAATGACATATTATGCTGTGCGCCGCCGACAATCATAATTTTCATGCCGTCAATGCTTCCCTCGAAACTATGTCCTTTGGTCGCATCAACTATCATCGCCAAAGCGTAAAATTGGGGAAGTCCATCACGTTCGAATTGTAGGCTTACTGCGCGTGCGCTTTCCTGAACAGCGTCATCCTCCGCAGATTGCGCCAATGTGGTTAGCCGTCCGTGCATTTCGGGCCTATTGGCACGTAATTTATTGTCCACGACGATAAAAAAATTCTCATTGGATAAAATTTTTTCTGCGGCATGGTTGGCATGTAATAATTCTAAATTACTTCCCAAACAAAATATAGCCGAGGGCGATTGGTTTAACGCAGCCTCTGCATTGGCGGCACGTAAATCCGCCTCGCCAATGCGGCGGCTTATTCTTGCTGCTCGTTGTAAATGGGGGACAAGGCGGCGCATATTGCGAGTTAAATCGGTCATGTCATACATGGCCGTTCCGGCAAAACATACACCCAAATGGTCGCTGCCAATGCGGTCAAGACAGGATATCACACCAATTTCTATTCCCCAATTTTTCAAAAAATCTTGATAAAAGGGGCTTTGTTTAAATTGTTCACGCGGGACTATATTGTCGCTAAACGCAACTGCACCAACGGGTAAGTTATGCCCAGCTATGCTCCAAGGTGTTTGACCAGCAAAAAAGCTTAAAAAACCCTGACGGGCAAATTCATTTACTCCCGTAGCGCCAAGAAAACGTCCAGCTGGTGGAGAAACTCTTTCCCACAATAGCATGCCGACATCTGCATTCATGGGCGCAAAATTACTGGCAATGGCGGTGAGCGCAACATCCCAATGCGCGGGATTTAGCGCAGCCTCATAAATGTCTGAAATAGTGGCGTCAAAAGCCTCTAATGATTCCTTCTTACCCATCTGCTTTTTTTATCATTTACTACCAAAATAGATAGCGAATTCGGTCATGGGACATTTTATGAAAAAACAAGATATAATGGAGAAAAATTATGAGGGTAAATAAACATTTTTTTGTAATTTCTGGCTCATTCATTCTACTTGCATCCTGTGGTGGTGGAGAAGATGAGGCTATTGCAAAATCAAAAAATACGAAATCTCAGCCTGCAGTGGCACATAAACAAAATGCCATATCCAATAAGAATATATCGAATAATATGGTGGACAAATCGAAAGATTTTAACCCGTGCATTTTATCAGTGGAGGAGGTTAGCAAGGCAACCGGATGGTCTTCATCGGCAGGAAAAGCCAATATTTCCGGCTGGCAAAGCTATGGGACTGCGGATTGTAAATATGAAGAAAAAAACGGCCTAGGAACATTTTATGTCAATTTCACTTGGGTTGACCCGCAATATTTGGAACAAACCAAAGCATCAATGCATCAATTTGATGCCGGCATGGTTGAAAAAATTGAAGGCGATGAGGATGGTGCATTTATGCAATATCAAAAAGGTTTAAATAGTGGTGCTCTACATTATACACGGGCCAATATTATAGTTGAAATCAGACCAACATATTGGAAAGCATCCAAAACGGAATTGAAAGAAAAATTACTAGCACTTCGGCGAGTTCCGTAAATAGCATTTTTATTTAAAAAATGTTGCAGTTGCGAAATATAAATGTTGCAAGTGCGAAGTAAATAGACTTATTTAATGGACGAACATATCCACTAATGGAGTCTTCATTGAGATTCGAACCCATTGATAAATTTGGTATATTGGCAGCGATAATATATTTATCTGCCATTGTTCGACATTGTAAAATTTACTTTCATCAAATATTTCTAAAGGCCGCTTTGTGCAGGCCTGTTTTCGATCAGAAATTTCTATTCGCCTGTTCCCACATCAATATGGGCAGGATTTATCCATATATTTATCTTCATTTCGGCAGAAAATGCTGCATTTTTGCACGTTTATGGAAAGGTGATGATGCTATCAAAGCAGCGTAATAATAATCTTTACACACTACTCCCAGGGGAAATTACATGAAAAATAAATATAAAATCATATTATCTGCCAGCTTTGGCGTATTTGCATGTGCTTTTACTTCAACAGCTCAGGCAGAGGAAATTAGCATTAAGCCAATTTTTGATGCGCGGCTGCGCCTTGAAACGGTGGATCAGCCACTAACTGATGCAGACGCGCTTACCATTCGGATGCGAACAGGGGTGGATTTGTCGCATAAAAGCGGCCTTTCCTTTCTGGCTGAGGGCGAGGCAACATTAGGCATAATCAATGATTATAACAGCACGACAAATGGTAATATTGCTCGCTCTGTCATTGCTGATCCCCAAAATATTGAGTTAAACCGGTTGCAATTGCAATATATGGCAAAGGGGAAGGGGAAGATTGTAGTTGGGCGTCAACGTATAAATATTGATGATCAGCGTTTCGTCGGAAATGTGGGCTGGCGGCAAAATGAACAGACATTTGATGCAGTCACCGTTTCAATTGATGCGATAAAGCCGTTAACATTGGATGCCACCTATGCCACATCACAGCGCACTATATTTGGCGTGGATGCCGGCGTGCGCGAACATTTTGATGGCGATTTTATATTTTTGGGCGCAGCGGCAAAATTAGGACCACTTAATATAAAGGCTTTTTCTTATTTAATTGATTATGATTTAGGACAGCCTGTCTCTTTATCTTCCACGCAAAGCTATGGCGCACGGGCGACGATGAAATTACCCTTGGCCAAGGGATTGGATATCAATTTTGCCGCCAGCTATGCCCAGCAATCAAATTATAAGGCGAATCCTGGAAATTATTCGGTGGATTATATCGCCGCAGAGGGGGCTGCATCCTATGCGGGATTTGGTCTTACCCTTGGTTATGAGAAATTGGGCGCAGATGGTTTGGGCGCGCGTTTTCAAACCCCATTTGCCACTTTGCATAAATTTAATGGCTATGCCGATTTATTTTTAAGCACACCGACCAATGGGCTGCAGGATTATTATGTTATGTTTAGCAAGAAATTGGCGGGCATAAAATTCCTGCCTGGGTTAAATATTGCTGCCACCTATCATAAATTTGACAGTGATAAATTGAATATATCCTATGGCGATGAGATTGACGCGATATTGGGATTTAAGGTGAGTAAATTTTCAATTGGCCTGAAATATGCCGATTATAATGCCAAGGGCTTTGGCGTTGATACACAAAAGTTCATCTTTGATGTTGGTTATGCTTTTTAATAATTTTTATTAAATAATAGGCATAGGGATATAAAAATAGCGACCATTTTAAAATATGGCCGCTATTTTTTAAAATTATAATAATTTATTTAACCTATATATTTCATCATTCCGCAGGGCGGCGCGCATAAAACCCAAAATATGCGATAATGGCATAGCATAGGGCAGGGAGGATGAAGGCTATGGACAAGCTGCCTGACCAATCTGCAATAACGCCGGTGAGCAAGGGAATGACCGCGCCGCCAAAAATGGCAACATTTATTATGCCCGAACCATCGGCCGCCCGGCTTCCCAAATTTTCACACGCAAGCGAGAAAATAGTGGGAAACATAATGGCGTTCATCAACCCAATGGCCAACAGGCTATAGCCTGCAATCATTCCTGTTGTATGTGTGGAAATGGCCAATAATAAAATTGCCCCAATAGACACAGTGCAAAGAACCTTGCCAGGGCTCATCATGCGAAGCACAGCCGATCCAATGAAACGGCCCACCATTGCACCGCCCCAATAAACAGCGATTAATTTGCCAGCGGCTTGTTCTTCCAATCCCATAACATGTGATTGCATCAAATAATTGACGACCAATGAGCCAATGGCAACCTCTGCCCCGACATATAAAAATATGCATAATGCGCCAAAACCAAAACGTTGACGTTTCAATAGGTCGAATCCGGCAAAGCCTTTACTTGCCTCATGCTGTTCACCCTTTAAACGGTTACGCGACATCCAAACAACAAAGGCAACAACGGCCAATGCAATCGCAATACCGATATAGCCATTAACAATGGCTTGGCTTTCGGCGGTTCGATATGCATCCAATTCGGCGCCGGAAAGTTGTTCTGCGCTTAACGATGCAAGACCGCCCAAAATTAAAATTGATCCGAAAATAGGAAATAATGTCGTACCCAATGAATTAAAAGCCTGTGCAAAGGTAAGGCGGCTATGCGATGTTGACGTTGGGCCTAATAAGGAAATGAGCGGGTTTGCTACAACTTGCACCAACACAACGCCACTTGCCAAAATGAATAAGGCGAATAAAAATAAAGCATAGGTGGCGGTTTGCGAAGCGGGAATGAAGAGCAAACAGCCAATCATCATGGTCAATAATCCAGCAACCGCGCCGCGCATATATCCAATTTTTTTCACCAGCTTTGCCGCAGGAATCCCAACAACCAGATATGCAGTAAAGAAACAAAATTGCACCAACATTGCCTGTGTGTAATTAAGTGTAAATAGCTCTTTTAATTTTGGAATAATGACATCATTTAACGATGTTATTCCTCCAAAAATAAAAAATAACGCAAAAACGAAAATTTGCAATCCGGGCGCCTGTATTGACGAACCGGAAGAATTTGATGAATTTTGCCCATCAGTCGCAGAAACATTGGGTACCAATGCCATATTAACTCCCCTCCAAAGAAATTGATAACGATGGACAATGCGACACATTATTTACATTGTCCAGCCCTTAATTGAAGGAGAGGGGAGCAGAATCTATGGCGAATAAGTGCTACTTCTCATTCTTCATAACCAAAAAGAAAATCACTGCAATTTGGGCCTGTCATATTAAATTCATAGCGACGGTTTAGCGGATTGAAAATGATTTGCTGGTTTAAGCTGCATGTTTCATCTGATTCAATATTCAGGTCGGTCTTTGTCAGTTGCTTTACGGCATTATCTTGGGCGAAGTTTTATATCCTTATCAAAAAAGCAGACTCGGATATTCCTTCTTAAATAAGAAGGTTAGGAGTTGAGTTAAGAAAAATATTCGCATTTCATTTTATGGTCGATATTCAATTTTATTAAAAATTTTCATTAAATAAGCTAGCTGGTATAGAATAGGCATGTGCAATGCAAAATAAGTACATTTTTTAAATATTTTTGCAAATTTCTACCGTGTTTATGGGTACACTAATTCAAATTAAATGTTAAAAAACATTTTAGGAGAGTTAGTTAATGGCAATGGATAAATATTTCGTTTCAGAGACAAATGAACATATTGTTGTTAAAATCAAGAAAGAGCTCACTCATCGCTAGATGTCGCGTCAGTCTTTGGCTGATGCCACACGGATAAGCATTCTACATTAGAAAAAACATTATCGGGCCAGCGTCCTCTAACCCTGGCTACATTGGTTAAGATTGAGGATGAGCTTAATCAAAAATTAAAAGGATATAGTAAGGAAAATGAAAAACACATAGGAGGAGGTCAAGTAGGGCCGCTTTCAATGGGTTCATATTCTCGCGCCTCTATCAAATGGATTAAAGGTCGCTATTTAACCATAAGGCCTAGTTTTATCGATAAATTGGGAATATCTACTTATATTACACATATTTTTTGGGATGAAGAAGCGGGGCATTTAGCTTTTTCGGAAAGTGGTCGGACTGACAAATGGTTTGAACAAAAGGGCCATGTGTCCATTTCCATTCTTTCCGGTCATATTTATCTTGTTACCAATTCAGAAGGCCAATATCGCACCATTATATTGGGGCGGTCGCCAAAAAATAATGGCTTGATTGATTTATTGTCTACCATTGCGATGACACAGGGTGCTCATGGAGTTCCCATCGCTTGCCCCATAGTTTTGATGACAACTGAAGAAGCAATGATATCAAATTGTGGTGTTCTTTATCCAGGTGATAATAATTATGAAAATTATAGAGAAGCTTTGAATCAGGCCAGCTCTGGACATTTCATGCAATTTGTTCCGTAAATACACCTTATTTTGCGCCGTATCAGTACATAGTGCCTACGTCCTAATGAGAAGCAACGGTTTAATTTCAGAACATGATGGTCGTGAATTTATATGACGTGGCTTGGTATCGCCACATCATAAGAGCCTTTTAATAGTTTTAATTTACATGCCGATCCCCAGCTGGCCGCTTAAATATGTTAGAGGATGTAAGCTGCCAGCAATTGCCTTTAGGTTCAAAATATAATGAACCATTATCGCCATAATAGGCTGTAATTACGCCATATTCATCATTTTCGCTAGCATATTCAAAACGCGCTTTTTCACATTCAACTGTCATGCCGCCAGTTACTTTTGACTTGCTAATATTTAGATCTAGCATGTCTAATTTTGGTGCTGGCTTACCATTAGATGGCGTCACATATATTTCTTGGCGTTGAGTCAAATATATCGCTGCACCTTGTGCGCTTCGATCAACACCTGCTATCCAACAAAAGCCATCCTTTACAAACGGATGTTCTGCTTCTTGTGCCAAAGGAATTAAGCTTAATGTTTGGCTGTAAGCGCTTGGCAACCCGCTAATGTAAAGGAGGGAAGTTGCCGCAAATCCAATCATATTTTTATTATAATTTTTCATAAGCTCTCTCTATATCAGTTTACAGCTGCGCTATGTCGGCTCTAAAATTATTAATACAGAAGTTTAGCCGATTAATTATAGCTTTAACTTACGTTATTTTTTGCAAAATTTTGCACATAATAGGCATTTATGCAGGCCTATACACAAGGTGAAGGGCATATTGTAAACGCGGGACTTACATTATAAAATGCAGGTCCCGTTTTATCATAGTAAGTCTCAGCTCTTAATTAACATTCATCATGATCTTAACCACATTATCAGCACGAGCATCAAAAATCTTATAAGCCTGTGCTCCATCGGCAAGGTCCATATGATGCGAAAATAATCCAGTGGCTTTTAGCCGACCCGATTGTAGCATGGGGATGAGAGGCTCCCAAAGATCTTGGACAGGAGCAACGCCTGCTTTTACAGTAATGCCTTTATATAGAATTTGATTGAGCGGCAACGCCACTCCGGGCTGAGGCAATCCTATGAAGGACAGCCCGCCGCCCGTCCTAACCAATGGCAAGGTTGATGCAACGGCAGAGCTTGCGCCTGATGCTTCGAATACGCAGTGTACACCGCCTTTGGTGGCTTCAACGATGGCACCAATTGCCTCATCACCCGGCGCGAATGCAATGGCGCCAAGTTTTTCCGCTTGTGCGCGGCGTCCAGCAACAGGGTCAATTGCAAAAATTTGGGACGCGCCGCGCAGAAAGGCGAGTTCAATACCCAATAACCCAATTGGGCCAAGTCCCACAACCGCCAAAGACTGACCAGGAAGCAAGCCTGTATTATTAATGCCAAAGGAGGCTGTGGCCAAGGCATCGGTCAGCAACATGGCTTGTTCGTCGCCGACTCCTTCAGGAATTCGCATCAAGGTTCGGTCAGCATTTGGAATTTGCACAAATTCTGCTTGACCGCCATTCATCTCATTACTCAAACCAAAAGCCGTTGCCCGCTTGCATTTCCAGATATTAGCTGTGCGGCAATATGTGCATTTCCCGCACCCTGTGCCGCCTGCGGACAATATCTGATCTCCTACCTTTAAATCATGTACATCCGGTCCGATTTCGACAACTTCGCCAATAAATTCATGGCCCACACAAAATTTATGCTGATCCGCATCATAGTTTTTCTTGCCGATCTGATCGCCGTGATAAATATGCAGGTCCGATCCACAAATGCTGCATTTTTTGACCTTCATTATAACAGCATTGTCGATAGTGCGCTCGGGATCTTTAAAATCTTCGTAACGAATATCGCGCGGGCCATTGAATATTAGAGCTTTCATAATGTTTATCCCTTAATCGAAACCGCTTTTTTCCATGCTGGGCGATCTTGTAATCTTTCAAAATAAGCCTGCACACGATTTGGCAAAGCAAGACCGCAAATCGAATTTGCCAAAAACAAACTATAACCAACTGAAATATCTGCCGCAGTGAACCTATTGGCGGCAATGAATGATCTTTCTATAAGATGATTGTCGAGCATCTCTAAAGCCTTATCGGCTTGATATTTTACATAAGTTTCAAAGCCTTCGGAAACTGCATATGTATCAATGCCTATCATCTGTCCAAGATACACAGCGAGATAATGTGATAGGCCGCTCTCGGCCATATGCAGCCAAGTCAAATAGAAGCCAAAGTCATTCTCATTAGGTTCAACGCTGAAAGGAGATGGGCCATGCTTAGCAAGAATATACTGCAAAATTACTGTAGATTCTAAAATAAGCTGATCACCATCATAAAATGCTGGAACTTTGCCCATCGGATTAATTTTTCTATAGGCATCAGATGCAAAATATTCAGCATCATAGGGCATGACTTTCAAATCATAATCTATCCCCATCTCCTCGAGTAACCAAAGTGGCCTAAGTGAGCGTGCTTTTGGTGTATGAAATAAAATTAAGGACATATGCTTACTATAATTTCTTTCTTTTAACGGGACCCATTTAACTTGATAACGACTTTGCCTTCGACATTTCCTTCGGCAATATATGTTGCTGCTGTCACGGCATCATCAAAATCAAAGACTTGGCTATTTGAAAGGTTAATTGTGCCATCTTGCCAATGTTTGATTAAATCTTGATGGGAGGCAAGTACCTCAACTGCACTCCATCCAACTGGCATTGCGCCCATTAAAGAAATATTTTTCATCACGGTTTCTTCTAATGCGATGCGGGCCCAATCTCCGCTGGCATAGCCGATAATAACAAATCGTCCTTCAAAGGCGGTAGCCTTAAAAGCAGCGCGCGCCGCTTTGCCGCCAACGGGATCAAATACAATAGAAACACCTTTGCCATTGGTAAGCTTTAGCGCAGCTTCGGTAATATCTTGCTCCCGTCTGTCGATGACATCATCAGCGCCGATGCTTTTGCAAAAAGCGGCTTTTTGCTGCCCACCTGCAACTGCTATGACACGGGCGCCCTTGGCTTTTGCCAATTGAACCGCAGCATTGCCCGAACTGCCCGACGCACCGAGTACCAGCACCACATCATCTTTCGTGATTTTCGCGCGCCGAACGAGAGCGACCCATGCCGTTTGATAAGGTATGTATAGGCCCGCTGCCTCTACGCCGCTCATTCCGTCAGGAATCGGCAACAGACCAGATAATATACCATCATCGTTGCCAGTTGCTCGCATCAGGCATGTTTCTGCCAATCCACCAGCCTGTGCTTGAAAAAGCGTTGGCCCAACAACGCGGGTGCCTATCAATGCTTCATCGACACCTTTACCAATAGCAATTACCTCACCCGCTGCCTCTTGAGAAGGCGTGAAGGGAAGTGGCGGCGTAAGAGGGTAGTTATTACGGCTCATTAATATATCAGGTAAGCCCAAGCCGCAGGATTCGACTTTGACTTTGACTTGACCTGGGCCGGGCTCAAGACTCGTGGCATTTTCTTGAAGCGTCCAAACATCTTTTGGTTCACCAAAGGATTTTACTACCCATTTACGCATTTTGAATTCTCTCCTTTGGCCCCCGGTCTAGTGGTTTGTGTCCAGCACCTATCAGTTTACTCATAATCTCAATCGGTCGGGATTTCGTTCCAGCCAGCACCGGGCTTGGCATATTGGCCGATTTTAAACTTACCTAATTGCGATGCGTGCACCTCATCAGGGCCATCTGCAAGGCGGATGAAACGTTGTGTCGCCAAAATAGCGGCAAGTGGCACATCGTCGCTGACACCCATGCCGCCGAAGATCTGGATGGCGCGGTCTGCAACAGTCTGCGCCATTTGCGGGGCCACAACTTTGATTGCTCCGATTAAGTCTTTCGCGTTTTTTGCACCATAACGGTCAATCGCATCGGCGGCTTTTAATGTCAGCAGACGTGCCTGCTCAATTTCACAGTAACTTCTTGCAATCTCCATCCTGATGCTGGAACGGTCCGATAGCATTCTGCCAAATGTCTTGCGCTCTGTTGCGCGTTGACACATTAATTCCAACGCCAATTGCGCCTGACCAATTGAACGCATACAATGATGGATGCGGCCTGGGCCAAGCCGGCCCTGCGCAATTTCAAAGCCTCGTCCTTCGCCAAGAATAATATTCTCTTTGGGAATGCGAACATCTTTCAAATGCACTTCGCAATGCCCGCCGGGCGAATGGACATCGCCGAACACCTTTTGCGCGCGAACCACATTTACACCGGGCGTGTCGCGCGGTATGATTACAGTTGATTGCTGTGAATGGCGTGGATTTTCTGGATTGGTTTGCCCCATCACTAATAAAATTTTGCATCTTGGGTCCATGATACCTGAAATCCACCATTTCTTGCCATTGATGACATAGTCATCGCCGTCACTGCGAATTTCAGTGCGAACATTTGTTGCATCGCTGCAAGCATGATCAGGTTCGGTCATCAAATAAGCAGAGCGTATTTCACCTGCCAGAAGGGGCTTTAACCATTGTTGTTTTTGTGCATCGGTGCCGAATTTGGCAAATACTTCCATATTACCTGTATCAGGCGCGGAGCAGTTAAATACCTCAGAAGACCAACTATTGCGGCCCATTATCTCTGCCAAGGGCGCATATTCCAAATTGGTAAGGCCCGGGCTATATTCGCCATATTCCTCCGGCAAAAACAAATTCCATAATCCCGCAGCTTTTGCTTTTTCCTTCAGCGGTTCCAATCCGGGCCAAGGTATCCAGCGATTGGCAGGGTCGTCATTCCATGCATGAATTTCATCATCCGCGGTAAGAATGTTCGCATCGACAAAAGCTTGTAATTTGGCGATGAGTTCTTGCGTTTTTTGGCTATATTCAAAGATCATAATATGATTGTCCTAAACTATGCTCGGAGTATTGGATTTGCGATACTGCTCTTACTTTGGTTGAAATTGCTTAGCAGGGGTAAAATCGCTGGGCAGGGCGTTAAAGTGTAAGCCCGCCATCTGCGATTAGGGTATGACCCTGTACATAGGCGGCGAGAGGCGATGCGAGGAACAAGGCCACGCCAGCCATATCTTCTGGCGTGCCCATGCGTCGTAGCGGTATCGTGCGCAAAAATGCCTCCGCGCGCTGCTTATCCTCTGTAGTGACGGCGGTAAGCTTTGTTGGCACCAGTCCAGGTGCAAGTCCGTTCACTCTTATCCCATCGCGGGCCCATGACTGGCCGAGTGTTTTGGTTAGGCTGATGGCAGCAGCCTTGGATGCGGCGTAGGCTGGGTTACCGATATTTGCCTGCAATCCCGAAACCGAGCTGACAATGATGAGAGAGCCTTTGGCTTTACTTAGCATGGGTTTAAATTTTGTTGCTGTATGCATGACCGAATTAATGTTGATATCCATCACTTCATCCCAGCCTTGCTTGGCATATTCTGCCTGCTTATACCTTACAAAACCTTGAGACTGAACAAGTACGTCCAAACTATCAAAAGCAGGCTCATAAGCATTCAATTCATCATAGTCAGCGACATTGACATTCGCATAATGTAGCCCTTCTAGATTTGAACCTTCTTCTGCCGAATAATCCCCTGCGCTAGTGCGCGTTCCCCAAATATGAACTTCTGCCCCACGTGCACGAAACCCTTGGGCAATACCATTACCGATACCGCTAGAGCCGCCAACAACCAGCACGCGCTTTTTTGAAAAATCCAAATCATCCATCATAAATTCCTCTCAATTTTTTGCAATTAACCGGTGCGCGCGATCGAATAGTGAAATTGTCATCATATGTAGACTATCACCGGTTTCTTTTGGTGCCTTGCCCGCACTTGCGCGCGCATGCGTCCCCTCCAATATCGACCCCAATTTGAAACAGGCAAGCACCCCATACCAATTAACCGCATCCAAATTACGCGGCGAGCATTCATCATAATATGAAATAAGTTCATCGAGTTTTGGGAATCCTTCCCAAGGTTTAATATCGCCAACTACAGCTGTGTGCTCATCCGCCCATGTGGCCATGACCCAGCCAAGGTCGATTAAGGGATCGCCAATCGTGGCCAGTTCCCAATCTACAAATGCGGCAAGTTCAGCACTATCATGAGAAAACATGGTATTTGCCAAATGGCAATCGCCGTGCAATATGCCAGGCACAGATTCTTCAGGCAGATTGTCATCCAGCCATGAGACTATTTTATCAACATTGGGTAGCTCTTTAAAGCCAGTCCAATGATCAAAGGAGGCATAGCTTTCCAATTGCTGCATCCACCGACTTGATTGGCGCTTTAAAAAGCCCTCGGGCTTACCAAAACCTTCTAAGCCCACCATTTTATAGTCTATCGCACCCAAAGCGGCCATTCCTTCAATGTAGGAATAACCCATGCGATTACGGATCGCTGGATCACTGGCATGTAGTTGGGGCAAACCATTTGCAGGGTTAAAGCCATCAACCGGCGCCATAAGATAAAAATAGGCGCCAAGCACATCAGTATCGTCGCAACTTGCAATAAATTTGGGGTGGGGAACATTAGTTGCAGTTAAGGCTTCTAAAACACGTGCCTCGCGCATCATGGTGTCATTGGAATTTTTACGCAAATGTAGAGGAGGCCTGCGTAATACAAATTCCTTGCCGCCACGGTCAAATCGAAGCAGGATATTTTGTGTCCCGCCTGCAAGAAGGTTCACATTGATTAGCGGGCCGCTTTCCAATCCGATTTTGTCCATCCAAGATTGCAATGCATCCAGGTCGATTGGAATAGGGTTTTCATTAGTTTGATTCGTCATAATGCAATTGTATTAATTAATTGTATTATTGCAAGCAGCTAAGACTAAGCCTATATGATGTGTTATGAACAAATTGACTAAAAAGTTACAGAGCCCTTCGGTCGAACGGCTAAAGACGGAGGCGCAGCGCCTTTTCGCCAATCGAGGGATTGACGGCGTTACGGTGCGTGACATCGCCAAGGCTGCGGGTCAGAAAAACCCTGCCGCTGTTGGTTATCACTTTGGTTCGAAGGAGGCATTGATTCGCGAACTTATCATTGATGGAGCAAAAATTATTGATGATCGCCGAAATGTTTTGCTTGATGCTCTGGAAAAAGAGGGTGGTCCGGATAATATTTCCCAGATTGTGGATATATTAATATATCCGTCCGTTAATTTGGCTGCGCCTGGCGAGACAGATACATATAACCGTTTTTTACATATGCTCACAATGTCGCATAACGATCTTTTCTATGATGCGTTGGCTGGGTGCTTGAATTCGGGCTATCAACGATGCCTTGAGCATTTACGCAAGTTGATGCCAATAAAAAGCCGGAAGATACAAAATCAGCGGTTTATTTTCTTGGAATCCTATCTTGGCGCTGTGCTTAGCGCACGTGAAACAAGATTAAATGACCAGAGCCGTGATCACGCCACATGGAATGACAAATCAACTTTGGATCATTTTTCCGCTACAATTAGCTGCATGTTGGAAATGGAGCATTTCACATCCAACTCATCAGGCCTATGAGAATTTATTGATATTTTTTAAAAGAATAGCTTTACGTTAAATGTAAGTAACGCAAAGCGGCATTATTAAAAAAAAGGGTTCGAAAATCCTATTCCACCGATAATGTGGTGGATAAGGCAGGTTTATCATAGACAGGATTTGCTGGTGGCGGACAGGGTGGGATTCGAACCCACGGTGGGCTTGCACCCACGCCGGTTTTCAAGACCGGTGCATTCAACCGCTCTGCCACCTGTCCGTGCCTGAGCATCGATTATTCATCGAACGAGAAGCCGATTAGCCGTTCATTTCGAATAATTCAATCGAATAGATGAAAAAAATGCATTTTTTATGAAATAATGGCTCAAATGAACCTTTTATACGATGTTTTACATGGCTTATGCTTTGCCAAAGGCGGCATATATGCCATGAGAGGGAGAAAATTAATTAAATACCCAAAGGATAGCAGTTTGCCAAAAATTCGTGCCACCCCCATCATATCAAAACAATTTAAAACAATAATGAGTAGTGCGGCATTGGGCGCGACATTATTATTAAGTAGCGCAGCAGGAAATGCACAATCGACCGGAAATAGCGGGTTTGATGCATATTTGCATGAGGTAAGGGCAAAGGCATTAGCCCAGGGGGTAAGCCAACAAAGCCTGGACAAGGCGCTAAGTGGGATTCGGTATAATGATCGTGTGGTTGAGCTGGACCGTGGGCAGCCAGAGGGAAAGCCCAATGCGCCGATTCCCAATTTTGCTCCTTATAAACGCCGCCATGTGGATGCGGCGCGAATCTCTCGCGGGCGGGCAAAATATCGTGAATTGCGTCCTTTGGTCGAACGGATAGAGCGTGAAACGGGCGTTCCAGAGGAAATTATGCTGGCCATTTATGGGCATGAAACAAATTATGGCAGCTATACCGGCAATTTTAATGCACCAGAGGCGCTCGCATCATTGGCATATGAAGGACGCAGGCGCGATTTATTTGAGGCGGAGTTAATCGCAGTGTTGAAAATGATTGATCGCGGCGTCCCGCAATATGCCATAACGGGCAGCTGGGCAGGGGCATTGGGTAAGCCGCAATTTTTGCCTTCTGTCTATCTTCGCCTTGCCAAGGATGGAGACGGTGATGGATATGCCGATATTTGGAATAGTGAGGCTGATGCAATGGCCTCCATTGCCAATTATTTTGTAAATGCCGGATGGCGGCGCGGGCAAAAATGGGGTTTTGCCGTCAACACACCCAATAATTTAGACAGGCAAGCAATTGCCAGTAAAACCGTTTCCCCGCGATGCGAACGGGTATTTGCACGCCACAGCCAATGGCGTAAAATATCGGAATGGAAAAAAATGGGCATGGAATCGCAAAATGGATATTGGCCCAATGATGATGAAATGGCGGTATTGTTGGAACCCGATGGTCAGGGGCAAACCGCATATTTACTAACTGGCAATTATCGTGTGATATTGGATTATAATTGTTCTAATTTTTATGCATTATCTGTGGGGTTATTGGCCGATGAACTTGTTAATTAAACGCAAAATTACGGGGCTGGCTTTATTATTGCCGGCTTCAATATTCCTGCAAAGCTGCAGCTCATCAGATGGAAATAAGGATGTACGAACTGCGCCGGTTAATAATCCGGCCTCTATTTCCGATTTTCCTGTAAAAATTGGTGCTCCTTATGATGTGAATGGCACAAAATATGTGCCGCAAGATGTCGCCAATTATGATGAGGTTGGCTATGCCAGCTATTATGGTGAGGAATTGGCCGGTCGGCCAACGGCCAATGGTGAAATTTTTAATCCAAATTATATCAGCGCGGCGCACAAAACCCTGCCTCTGCCTAGTTATGTAGAGGTAACATCATTGGAAACTGGACGTACTATTTTGGTTCGGATCAATGATCGTGGGCCCTTTGCCAATGATCGGTTGATTGATTTATCCCAAGGCGCAGCACGTCAATTGGGCATTACGTCGGCAGGTGTGGCGGGCGTCCGCGTGCGAAAGGTTAATCCGCCAGAACAGGAAAAGGCAGTGCTTCGTCAAGGGGCTCAAATTACACAAAGATTGGACACTCCCGAATCACTGCTTCGAATATTACGCGATAATTTGAACAAATTGCCAAAGCCCGTGCCGGTAAAGCGCGCATCGGTTGCCCCTGCACCAGCCGCCGCTCCAGCGGGCGCAAATGGCACTGCCCGTAATAATGTAGCCGGTGCGCCCTATGCGCGACCATCGGCGCAAAATAATAAGCCTGCATCTCAAAATCGTCAGGGCCGATTTGTAGTTGAAAATGGCAAGGGGCAACCATCACAGCCGGCGCCTGCATCAGCGGCCACGCAAGCATCCTCTGGCTATGTTGTGCAAATTGGATCGTTCAGTTCTCGTTCGCGTGCAGAGGCATTGGCGCGCAAAACAGGTGCAAAAACCATGGTGGATAGCAGCGGAAAATTATACCGTGTTCGCTTTGGTCCTTATTCAAGTGAGGCAGAGGCGCAAGGAAAGCTGGAATCTATTCGCCAACAAGGCTATTCGGGGGCAAAGCTTTATCGGGAGTGACTCGGACGTCATTCCCAATCATCATTTGGAATGGGAATAATGTCTAAAATCATCCGTATAATCACTGGCGCTGTTGCCTTTTCGGCTATAATTCAACCTGTTGGGGCTGCATCTACTTTTGATGCAAAGGCGCCCATCGCCTATATGATTGATTTGTCATCGGGCGCAATTTTATATGCGCGTGATGAAAATAAACAAATTCCTCCTGCCTCTATGGCAAAAATGATGACTGTTTATGTTGCATTTGATCAAATTAAACAGGGCAAGTTAAAATTAAATCAAAAAATTACAGTTCGGCCCGACACATGGAAAAAATGGAATAATCAAGGTTCCACCATGTTTTTAAAGCCAAATGAACAGGTGACAGTCGCCGATTTATTGCATGGCATTGTTACTTTATCAGGCAATGATGCGTCGGTTGTGTTGGCCGAGGGAATTGCAGGTAGTGAGGCCGAATTTGTCAATTTAATGAATGTAACGGCCAAAAAAATTGGTTTGAATAATAGCAGATTTGGAACATGCAATGGTTGGCCGGATGAGGGAAGAACCCTTGTCACCGCAAAGGATTTGGGTGTATTGGGCCAACGTACCATTTATGATTTTCCCAAATTATATAAAGAATTTTATGGCCTTAGCGAGTTTAAATGGAATGGCATAAGCCAGCCAAATAGAAACCCTATATTGGGTAAAATTGCCGGTGCAGACGGATTGAAAACAGGCCATACCGAAGAGGCAGGATATGGTTTTGCCGGAACGGCGGAACAAAATGGCCGCCGTATTGTGATGGTCGTTGCCGGATTGGACAGTTTTAATGGCCGTGTTGATGAGTCTGTTCGATTTATGAATTGGGGTTTTCAGGCATGGACAACCAAGCCATTATATAAATCAGGCAATATGGTATATAATGTGCCCGTGCAATTGGGCAGCCAAGGCAGCATAGATGCAATTGCACCGCGCGATTTGGCCGTAACAATGCCCAAAAGCGAAGATGGCCCATATAAATTATTCGTCCGGTATAAAGGTCCAATAAAGGCGCCGATAAAGGCCGGCGATGTTGTTGCCCATTTGGTGGTAAAACCTGATAATGGGGCGGAACAAAGCATGGAATTGGTCGCATCAGAAGATGTGAACGAGGCAGGTTTTTTTGGCCGCCTTTGGAATGGATTTAAGGCCATATTCGGATTTTAAGGTGGGGCAATTTTAAGATGGCAAATGGGCGCGGCAAATTTATTTCAATAGAAGGCGGCGAGGGCGTCGGCAAATCAACACAAATCGCCTTATTATGCGATGCGTTAAATCGCCAATCTGTTGAAACGATAATCAGCCGCGAACCTGGCGGAACAGATGCTGCCGAAGAAATTCGGCAGATATTATTATCTGGCAATGACAATAAATTTTTCCCCCGTGCCGAGGCATTATTATTTGCCGCCGCGCGAAGCGAACATGTTGAGCGGTTAATTGAACCTGCTCTTCAAAACGGGAAATGGGTAATTTGCGACCGATTTATAGATTCCAGCAGAGCATATCAAAGCGGCGGTTCAGGATTAAAAGATGAAGAGATTATGACCCTGCACCAAATTGGTAGCGGTGGTTTATTACCCGACGCGACAATATTATTGGATATGGATTTATCCCAAGCATCACATAGAGTACAAAAAAGGCAAAAATTGCTTGGCGATGATGACCGAATTGGTTCACGCGAAGCGCAATTTCATGAAAATGTCCGCGCTGCTTTTTTATCCTATACAAAAGCCGAACCAACCAGATTTCATGTCATCAAAGCCAATCAAGATATTGATATTGTTGCAAAGGAAATTTTTGATATAGTTTCAAAGTTGATGTCATGACGTCAACTTTACCCCATAATATCGATGAAAGCTCCAACGAAAATTGGCAAATATTTGCCAAGGGCCTTCATTCAAAACGCCTGCATCATGCATGGCTGCTTATTGGACCAAAGGGGGTTGGTAAACGGGATTTCGCATTAAGGGCAGGGGCTGCATATCTGGACCCCAATGGCATTTATCAATCATTGCTTGAAAATTTTTCACATCCCGATCAAATTATATTGGAACGTCCACTGGCCAAAGAGCCGGAGGAAGGAAAGAAGGCAGATGCTGATGCAGAGAGAAAAAGAAGCATTAATGTTGAACAAATTCGCCAGCTTCAAAAACGTTTGCTAACGAAACCGGGTATCGCCAATGGGCGCATCATCATTATAGATTCCATTGATGATTTGGAAAAATCAGCTGCAAATGCTTTATTAAAAAATCTAGAAGAGCCGCAGCCCGGCAATATTTTCATGTTGATAAGCCATCGGCCAGAAATATTATTACCGACTATCCGTTCAAGATGCCAGATTTTGAAATTTAACCGGCTTTCCGATGATGAATTAAGAGCCCAATTACCCTATATTGTGGGCGATTTACCCATGGAAGATTGGGATATTTTAATTAAATTGGCCAATGGTTCAATTGGCACGGCCAAGGCATATTATGATATAAATTTCATGGAGATTGAGAGAAAACTGCAAGAGATGGCCGCAAATCCGAATACGGCCATGCAGATTTCAGCATTTTTAATGTCCAAATTATCATTAAAGGCTGAACAGAAAAGATATGAAAATTTCCTTCAGCGTGTACCAATGTTAATTTACAATAAAATATGTGAGAATAATGGCCAATATATTGAACAAGATTATCTTTTATGGTCAAATTCAACAAAATTGGCAGGTCGCGCGATTAAAAATTCGCTAGATAAAAAAACTGTCATTCTGCAAATGACCAATTATTTAAGCAAAATGAATAAATAAACCAAAACATATTATAAAGAGTAAGAAATATTTGCATGACCGAAAATTATTACATCACCACCGCGATTAGCTATCCCAATGGTCGCCCCCATATTGGCCATGCATATGAGGCAATTGCCGCCGATGTTGCCGCGCGATTCCAACGCTCTATGGGGCGCAATGTACGCTTTCAAACTGGAACTGATGAACATGGTTTGAAAATGATGCAAAAAGCACGCGATTTGGGCATCACACCGCGCGAGCTGTCTGATGAAATGTCATCATATTTCATAGAGATGTGCGATAAACTTAATATTTCTTATGACAGATTTATCCGCACAATTGAAAATGAACATCATGAGGCAAGTCAGGCTTTATGGATAGCAATGGAGGCCAAGGGTGATTTATATCTTGATCGATATGAAGGATGGTATTCGGTCCGCGATGAAGCATATTATGATGAAAAAGAGTTAATCGAAGGAGAGGGAGGCGTTAAATTATCCCCACAAGGAACGGAGGTTGAATGGACGGTTGAGGAAAGCTGGTTTTTCAAACTTTCAAAATATGAGCAGCCATTGCTGAAATATTTTGAGGAAAACCCTGATTTTATTCGTCCGCAAAGCCGCATGAATGAAATTAAACGTTTTGTCGAAGGGGGCTTGCGTGATTTAAGCATTTCGCGAACCAGTTTTGATTGGGGCGTGAAAGTTCCCGGCAGTGAAAATCATGTCATGTATGTTTGGGTGGATGCATTGACAAACTATCTAACTGGTCTTGGTTATCCCCATCAAAGCGAGGATATGGAAAATTTCTGGCCCGCAAGCTTGCATTTAATTGGTAAGGATATTGTGCGTTTCCATGCGGTATATTGGCCCGCATTTTTGATGAGCGCAGATATTGCATTACCGCATCAGGTATTTGGCCATGGCTTCTTGCTTAATAAGGGCGAAAAAATGTCAAAGTCATTAGGCAATGTGGTCGATCCTATGAACATGGCCGAACAATTTGGCGTTGATCAATTACGTTATTATTTGCTTCGTGAGATTAGCTTTGGTCAAGATGGCAGCTATAGCGCGGAGTCCATCATTCGCACATCAAATGCCGATTTATCGAATAGTTTTGGTAATTTGGCACAGCGCAGCCTTTCCATGATTTTTAAGAATATGGGCGGCCAGCTCAAAATGCCATCTTTAAACCGGGCGCCTGATTTAGAGCTTTTGGAATTTGTAAGGGCTTCTTGCCAGCAAGATATGGCCAAAGCATTTGGAAAATTGGATTTTTCTGCGGGTATAGAAATTTGGTTAAAGGCGGTATTTGCATGTAACCAATATATTGATGAGCAAGCACCATGGGGTTTAAAGAAAACTGATCCCGAAGCGATGGAAGACGTTTTAATGACATTATTATTGGCCATTCATGATCTTAGCATTGCGATAAAGCCAGTTATTCCAGTATCTTGTGATAAAATATTAGACCAAATCTTGGTAAGTGAGGCGCAAAGAAATTTTGCTGATATTGCGGATAAAAATTGGCTGTCGCAATTGGTAGAGCAGGGCAAGGCTATTATTCAACCACAAGGCGTCTTTCCGCGATTGGAATTGCCAGCCGAAACGGAAGTATAAGACGGCGTTATGTTAATAGATTCCCATTGTCATTTAAATTATAAAGGCATTATCGAACGTCAGGCGGATGTTTTGAGCCATGCCCGATCCGTAGGGGTGAGGGGGATGTTAAATATTTCCACCCGCGAATGCGAATGGGATGACATAATAAACCTAGCTGAACAGGAGCAGGATATTTGGGCATCGGTTGGCATCCACCCACATGAGGCAGATAGCCATCCGGATATTGATTTGGAAAAATTAATATCTCGCGCTCAGCATCCAAAGGTTGTGGCCATTGGTGAAACCGGTCTTGATTATTATTATGATAAAAGCGACCGAGATAATCAAAAGAACAGCTTTCGAACCCATATTCATGCCGCGCAGGAAACGGGTCTGCCCATCATCATTCACACAAGGGACGCCGAGGATGATACAGCCGATATTTTAAAACAGGAAATGGCCCGCAAAAAATTTGGAGCGGTTATCCATTGTTTTACCGCTAGCCAGTCATTTGCCGAAATTGCTTTGGACATTGGCTGCTATATCTCCATTTCGGGAATTGTAACGTTTAAAAATGCCCAAAGCCTGCAAGAATCGGCTAAAATAATTCCATTGAACCGTTTATTGGTGGAAACAGACTCTCCATTTTTGGCGCCTGTTCCGCATCGCGGAAAACCATGTGAGCCAGCCTTTGTCGCCGATACTGCAAATTTTCTTGCCACATTGCGCGGTGAACCATTGGACATATTATTAAAGGCGACAGGTCAAAATTTCTTCACATTATTTTCCAAGGCAAAATTATAGGACGATATCATATGGATGATAGATTAGGACAGATTTTATATAGCATTGCTTTATTAACTCTTGTTGGTTCGGCATTGGCATATCGTAATTTATCATTGGGTTCGATGGCGAAAATGGCGATAATATGGGTTGGATTATTCGCAATAGCGGGGATAATTTTTGGAATAATTATGGGCTGAATGACTAATATTAAATATATTGATAATATATATTATGTTAAATAATAATCTATTATTAAGCGATCTTGCCCATTATTCATGAACCACATTAGAAAGCTTACACGATATTATATGAATGAAATAAAACGCCTTAAACAAATAATGCGCACGCTTCGCGATCCAATTCATGGTTGCCCATGGGATAAGGAACAAAATTTTGAAACAATAGCGCCTTATACAATTGAAGAAGCCTATGAAGTGCAGGATGCCATTCAGCGTAAAGATTATAACGATCTTAAAGATGAGCTTGGTGATTTATTATTACAGATAATTTTTCACAGCCAAATGGCAGACGAAATGGAATTATTTGACTTTGATGATGTAGTAAAGTCAATAAGCGATAAAATGGAGCGTCGGCATCCGCATATATTTGGCGATATCATTGCGCATAATAAAGCAGAAATTAAAAAAAATTGGGAGGATATAAAGGCTAGTGAAAGGCAGGCAAAACAATCAAATTCCGCCATGCCAGAAGGTGCTCTTTCAGGAGTTGCTATGTCCCTACCCGCCTTATCACGAGCAGAAAAAATTCAAAAAAGAGCGGCGAGAATAGGGTTTGATTGGCAGGATTCATCTGGGCCAAAGAATAAAATATTTGAAGAAATAAATGAATTTGAAGAAGCTATGTCAGTGAATGACAAAGTTGACGAGGCTGGCGATATATTATTTTCGGTCGTAAATTGGCTTCGCTTCCAAAAAATTGATCCAGAAGCGGCGCTGCGTCAGGCAAATTATAAATTTCAATCAAGATTTGAAGTAATGGAGCAAATTATCCAAGAAGAATATGGAGTGAATTATCAAGACGAATTAAAGAATTTATCCCCCGATAAATGGGAGGAATATTGGAATTTTGCAAAAATAAAGCTTTCTACAAAATCTTAAATATCAACCATTATATCTTGAAATCTTTCTGAAAAACGGCCCCATAATGTTTTTGGTAAAATAATGTTTGCCGTCACATTTCCATTTTCATCACGGCTAAGTTCCTCCACATCGCCATTTTCATATGACCATGCAAGCGCCGCGCCATGTTGCGGGGCAAAAATTATCTGTTTCTGCTCGCTACCTTCCAATAATTTTTGCGAAATAACATTTATTAAATTATCGATCCCTTCCCCATTATGGGCGGAAATCAACATGATATTTTTATCTTGAGAAACCTTATGGGTTAAATCCTCCTTGGCATCCTCGTCCAACAAATCGCATTTATTCCATAATTCCATAATCGGAATATCTGATTTTTCAGATATTATATCCTCATCTGGGCCCGAAATATTAAGGCCAAGCTCGCTCAAAACATTTTCAACATCTTGTTTTTGCAAAAAAGTTTCCTCATGCGATATATCACGAACATGAAGGATTAAATCGGCATTTAATACCTCTTCTAATGTCGCGCGAAATGCTGCAATTAATTGCGTGGGAAGTTCGGATACAAAACCAACGGTGTCGGACAATATTACTTTTGCAATGCCAGGCAGCTTTATTTCTGCCATTTTGGGGTCAAGTGTGGCAAATAACATGTCTGCGCTTAACATATCTCTGCCCGTTAAACGGTTGAATAATGTAGATTTTCCAGCATTTGTATATCCAACTAAAGCAATAACGGGCCATGGCGCGCGCTGTCTTCTTTTTCGCTGCAGCCCACGTGTTTTTTGAACTTCTGCCAATTGCCGGCGCAATTTCGCCATCCGCGCCCTTATCATACGCCGATCGGCCTCAATCTGCGTTTCGCCGGGCCCACCCAAAAAGCCAAAACCACCGCGTTGGCGCTCTAAATGGGTCCAGCTGCGAACTAGCCGCCCTGCCTGATAATCCAAATGAGCAAGCTCAACCTGCAGGCGCCCCTCGGCCGTTTCGGCACGCTCTCCAAATATTTCAAGTATTAAACCGGTGCGGTCAATGACCTTAGTTTTGAATTTATTTTCTAAATTGCGCTGTTGTATCGGGGTTAAAACATTATCAACAATGACAATTTCAATATTATTAGCCTCAATTGCTTCCATTGCGGCTTCAACTTGGCCGCCGCCAATTAAAGTTTTCGCATTTGGTCTGCGAACCTTAAAAGAACGGCATGCAATGATGTCGAGCCCAATTGCGCGGGCAAGGCCCTTTGCCTCTTCCTCCCTACCCTCTGGGGCGGTGCGGCTATCGCCTTCTAAAATGGGGCATAAAATATATGTTGCCGCGCCATATGAAAATTGGTCAGTTTCCGCCCGATTAAAAACGCTCAAAGGCTATCCTCATCAATATTATATTCGGCTAAATTCACCGTTGTTGCCGGCTGTATTGTGGACAATGCATGTTTATAGACCAGCTGAGTCATATTATCACGTTCTAACAACACCGAAAAAAGATCATAGGATAAAATATGCCCTTGCAACATCACGCCATTGACCAAAAACATAGTAACTTGTTCTTCTTTATCCTGCATCGCATAAAGAAAAATATCCTGCAGCCCTTTACGTTTATTTTTGGTGCCATCTTTTTCAGCTATGTCGAGTTCAACCTCTGCGCCGGGCATAATTGTTGAAATTGAATGTTTATAAACAAGTTGCGATTGGCCATCACGCCGTAATAATATTGAAAAATTATCAAACCAAGTTACAATCCCTTGTAATTTAACACCCTTTACCAAGAATATCGACGCGGGAGTTTTGGTTTTGCGTAGGCTGTTTAAAAAGCGATCTTGTAATCCATTATTGTGATCTGACATTTTTTTACCTTTTTATTATTTTTTTGTCATCTTCTTATGTGGTGTAAATATGATGAAGAGCAAGGATTAATTCGCAATATACCTCATTAAAATTAATCTTCGGACTTTTTGGGGTCATTCAATCCCAATAATTTTAATTTGCGATGCAGTGCGGAACGTTCCATGCCAATAAAATTGGCGGTTCTGCTTATATTCCCTGAAAATCTTTTCACCTGTATCCGTAAATATTCACGTTCAAAAGACTCCCTTGCCTCACGCAACGGATAACTCATCATATTGGATAAATTATTACTTTGATCGATAAAATCACCATGAATTTCATGCGGCAACATATCAATATCAATGACTTGCACGCCCTTTACTGGCGCCAAAATCACAATATGTTCGATGACATTACGTAATTGTCTGATATTGCCAGGCCAGCTATATGATTGCAGGGCGTTCATCGCATCTTGGTTAAATTGCGGCACGGCAACGCGGTGTTCAGCACAAAAACGATTAACATAAAAATCAATCAATTCGGCTATATCTTCGCGCCTGTCGGCCAAGGCAGGCAAAGCCAACGGAACGACATTTATACGATAATATAAATCCTCTCTAAATGTCCCCTCGGTTATTTTTTCCTCTATATTAGTGGATGTTGCCGATACCAATCGAATATCGACATTGATGGGGCGGGTGCCGCCGGTGCGTGTAAAGCCTTTATCGGTTAAGATATGCAGCAATTTTCCCTGTGTTTCGGGCGGGAAGTCGGCAATTTCATCAATAAATAATGTACCGCCATGCGCACGTTCCAAAACGCCAGCCTGAATTAAACTGCCATTTTCCTCTATTCCAAAAAGATGCTCATCAATTTTATCTAAATTTATTCGCGCGACGCTGAAAGTAACAAATGCGCCAGAAGCACGATTGCTCCATTTATGTAATAAACGCGCGGCGACTTCTTTCCCCACTCCAGGAGGGCCGCTGATGAACAGGCGGCTTCCGGTTGCTGCCACTTTTTTCAAAGTGGCACGTATATTATTCATTGTGGTTGATGTCCCCGTAAGGCCATCAGCCTGCCCCACTCTTTCCAAAAGTGCGGCATTTTCCTGTTTCAGCGCTTCATTTTCCGTCGCCCGCGCGACAAGATGAACCAGCTGCTCCGCCTCAAATGGCTTTTCAATAAAATCAACTGCGCCCATGGAAATTGCGGCGACCGCCGTGTCAATATTACCATGACCTGAAAAAACGATGACGGGCAATTCGCGGTCGCATTTTTTAATCTCTTTTAATAATTCCAGACCATCTAATTTGGAACCGCGCAACCACACATCCAATAAAACTAATGAAGGACGACGTTCATTTATACTGGCCAATGCCTCATCACTGTTCATTGCAGTGCGGCAAGAATATCCCTCATCCGACAAAACGCCGGCGACGATATCGCGTATATCCTTTTCGTCATCTACAACCAATATTTCCATTATTTGCCTCTTGCCTCTTTATCCTGTGCATCGGAAAAAATGATATTATCCGGCTTAACTAAATCAAATTTAATGGTCAATTGAGCGCCATCTTTGACCATATTATTAAAAGAAATATCGCCAAAATGCTCATCGATAATTTTCTTAACAATGGCCAAGCCAAGCCCAGATCCTTGCGCTCTATTTGTAACATAGGGTTCAAAAATTGAATCAAAACTATCCTCATCAATGCCAATGCCATTATCTTTTATAATAATATTTATACGCCCATCATATTTATGAATGGATAGATGAACAGCGCCTTTAAACCCAATTTCTTCGCCCGATTGTTGATGGCGCAATATGCGTTCATCCACTGATTCAACTGCATTTTTGATTAAATTGGTAAATGCCTGAGCCAATTGCCTGCGGTCGCAGGTGAAATTAATGTGATGATCATTAAAATCAAAGGTGAATTTTATATGCGGGTGCGCCACCTCATGCATGAAAATTGCTTGTTTTACGATGTCATGCAAATTTTCATCTCGGAAAATCGGTTTTGGCATGCGCGCAAAGGATGAAAATTCATCAACAATTTTGCGTAAATCGCCAACCTGACGAACGATTGTTTCGGTCAATTGCTTAAATATTGCTGTCCCTTCATCATTTTGATCCAATTGCTTGCCGAAACGGCGCTGCAATCGTTCCGCGGCCAATTGAATGGGGGTTAAGGGGTTTTTTATTTCATGCGCAATGCGGCGGGCAACATCTGACCATGCGGCGCGGCGTTGATCGGATAATTGCTGGCTAATATCTTCAAATGTTAAAACGGCGCCATTGCCCTGAAAACTTAACCGAACGGCTAATGTTTTTTCCTCACCCTCTGGCCCTTCGCGTACAATTGCGGTTTCGGTTTTTTGATCGAATAATTCGGCCAATTTGGGGGATAAATCATGAATAGCAGCGCCGATAATTTCATCTGCGCCTTTTTCCAAATATTTATCCGCAGAGGCATTTGATAATTGAATGACTCCCTTATCGTCCAAACTGATAATGGCGGCGGAAACAGATGATAAAATCGCCTCAATAAATTCACGCCGATTATTTAATTGAGCATTTGCGCGCACCAAAGTTCCGGTTTGATCCTCCAACCTTTCCGTCATTTGGTTAAATGCTTGTCCTAAAACGGCAATTTCATCGCCCCTATCGCTTTCGGTTTCAACTCTGGCGCTTAAATCACCATCGGCAACTTTTTGTGCAGCAAGAACCAACCCGGTAACAGGACGTACCATCCGGTCGGCGACAAACAAAGCAACCCAAATGGCAATGCCAACAATTAAAATGGCCACAATATATAATGCGATGTTAAATTGAATTTGCAATTTTCGCGATTGAGAAACCATTGATTCATAATCGCTCAGCACATTATCGGCAGTTTTCCCCAATAGGAATGATGGTACAGTCCATGACCGTGCGGCATATAAATATGATCGCGGTTCATCATATAAAACAGTAACCGCCTCTATTTTGTCGCTGCTGGCGCTTACCACAATGCGTTCACCGCCGCGCAGCCGCTTCATTATATCATCGCTTATCCATTGTTTTTTACCCTGATTATCGGCGGTGATAAAGGCGCTGGTGCGTTGGACATTTTTACTATCCACCGTAATAATTGCCGATTGACTTAATTTTCGGTTTAACACCTGTTCCAAATATCCATTTAGAAATTTGGGGTCATCTGGGCTTGAGCGATCAAGCGCAAAGCGCACATCACCTGCCATAGTGACTGTTTCATCCTCTACATCACGTATTTTTTCTTCATAATATCCATTGGCAAGGGCGCTTGCATTTTGCAAAACCCCCTTTGCCTGAGAGGATGACCAAAATTGCACGCCGCTTTGAAATAAAATTGACGAAAATATAACCAGCAAAAGCATGGGAATTGTTGCGAGTAGCGAGAAAATAGCAACCAGACGTATGTGCAATTGGCCCTTGCTGCCAATTCCTGCCTTTGCGCTGCGCCTAATCGCCAAACGACGGCCAAGCAATATGATGCAAAATGTCGCAGGCAGCAAATTACCCACCAACAAACTGGCCACCAATATTGGCGAAAGCGGCTCTGCGCTAGGTTTTTGACTGGTTAAATAATAAAAAGTGGCTGCCGCGCAAATCAACAAAATGGCAATGGTGATATTTTCAACCAAACGCATTTTATATTCGGAATGCGCAACATCACGCAGCCATTTCCCTCCGGAAATGCCCACTAAATTAAGGTTTTCATCAACCATAGAAGACGCGTTTGTTGCCATCTTGCAACTATTAACATGTTATTGTTGCAAATAAAGCACAATATTAAGGCATTTGATTTTTTCAATATGCTTAAACTTTGCCTATTTTATATTATTATCGGCCAATTTCTTACGCAAAGTATTACGATTTATACCCAGCATAGAGGCCGCACGTAATTGATTACCCTTCACTTTTTTCATGATGATGGACAATAATGGCTTTTCAAATTGCGCCAGGGCCAGCGCGTATATTTTGCCATCACTATTTCTGTCATGTTCTTTTTTTGCGATGAATTGCGCAACCGCATCATCAAAACTTGCCGTGATAACAGGCTTTGGACTTGCGCTTACTTCACCCAAAATATTTTCAACGGCATTTTTGTTGATAACATCATCACGAACCGTCACCAAAAGGCGGTATATGCTGTTTTTTAATTCGCGCACATTACCGCGCCATGGCGAATTGGTTAAATGTTCCAACGCATCCTCGCTAATCAATTTACGCGGCAGCCCTTCTTTTGATGCCAAATCCAAAAAATAATGGGTCAAACGGGCAATATCCTCTGGCCTTTCGCGTAAGGGGGGCAGGTTAATTGGCACGACATTTAATCTATAATATAAATCTTCGCGGAAAATATTGGCCGCAATTAAGGCGGGCAAATCTTGATTGGTGGCGGCAATAATACGCACGTCCAATTTGATCGTCGCCTTGCCGCCTAATCGATTAATGGTGCCGGATTGCAAGGCGCGCAATAATCTTGTCTGTGCCTGCATGGGCATGTCGCCAATTTCGTCCAAAAATAATGTGCCGCCCTGTGCCTGCTCAAATTTACCGATGGAAAGACCATGTGCGCCGGTAAATGCGCCCTTTTCATATCCAAATAATTCAGATTCGATCAATTCGGCGGGAATCGCGGCCATGTTTACTGCAATAAATGGTCCTGTTTTGCGCGACCCAAGACTATGTATCGCCTCGGCGACTAATTCTTTACCTGTGCCGGATTCACCCAATATCAACACCGATAAATCATTATTCATCAATCGGGCAATCATGCGGAACACATCTTGCATTGCGGGACTTTGCCCAACAAGCGGCATATTGCCCTGGTTTAACTCATATTGGGCAATATTATCGTTCTGTTGAAAATCCTCTGGCTTTACAGCTTGTGAAATTGTTAATAATAATTTTTCTAAATCAAAGGGTTTGGGAAAATATTCATATACATTTAATTCCGATGCGCGCACCGCAGTATCCAATGTGTTTTGCGCAGACATGATGATGATGGGCAGGTCGGGATAATCATCGGCAAATTTATGCAATGATTTTAAACCATTGCCTTCCCTTAAAATAATATCGGTCAACATCAGATCGTATTTATGCGTGCGAAGCAATGTGTCACGCTCGCTCACCGTATCGCAACTATGAACCTCATATCCATCATCAATAAGGGCGGATTCCAGAACGATATGGATTGATGGATCATCCTCAACCAATAGAATCTTCTTTTTACTCATGAGTGCTCCTCCTGCTCATGCGGTAAGGAGATAGGAAAGTTTAATATAAATTTCGTCATATTTCCTATCTCATCACGTTCATATCTTATCCGTGCCCCCATTTGGCGAACCAATTTTCGCACAATGGCAAGGCCAAGCCCCTGCCCTTCTTTTTTGGTGGAAACAAATGGGTTAAAAACCTCACTCAAAATTTCATTATCTATGCCTGGGCCATTATCTTCAATGGAGATTTCAACGGGCAATTTTCTTACTGATGCATATTTATTGGTGATATGATTATCTTTAATCTCGCCGCTTAAAACAAATTTTGTCCGAATGATAAGCGAGGGAAGTTCCTCTGCGCCGCATGCATCGGCCGCATTTTGCATCAAATTTATCAAAATTTGCATTAAATGATCGGGATCAGCCCAAATGTCTGGCAATGATGGATCAAAATATAATTTGATATTTTTTAAATGCTGATTGGCTATGCCAATGGTTTGCAGCGCCCTATCCAATAAAATATGGATATTTACCGCCTGAAAATTCGGTTTTTGGGTCTGCCCCAAATCCTGCATCTGGTTTAATAAAGTGGAAATGCGGTCCACCTCACCAATAATCAAATTGCTTAATTTGCCATTTTTGGCATCCGCTTTGCGTCCCATTAACTGCGCTGCGCCACGAATACTGGAAAGCGGGTTTTTAATTTCATGAGATAATATGGCCGGTGCGCCAACCTCCACCAACGCGCCATCCATATTGGCGTGGCTGGAAATATATCCGCGTGGGTGATATTTTTCCTCAATTGAAATAATGGAGAGTTGTTCATGACCTGAAATGGGCTGAACCCGTAAGTTAACCGTTTTTTTAGTCTCTTTTGACCCAATTTCAATATCTTGAGCAAAAATTGACCCAGGATTGGATTTAATCATATTGATGAAATGATCTGAATTGATGTTCATAATGTCAAAAAAATCATGCTTGATTATTTTTTTTAAAGAACGATCAAAGAAAATCTCACATGCCTCATTGGCAAAAATAATCTTATATTCCGTGCCCTTTTTGGTCGAAATAACCAAAATTGGCGACATTAAAGAAGATAATATCAAATCAGCTGATGGTATAGAAATATCATCTTTCATATTTTACGCAGCTTCGCTTTGCAAAAGAGGTTCAAAAAATTCTTCCAAAGCCAGAATTGCTTCATCTTTGCTGTTTATTCTATTGAAATTATTCCTAAATTCCGCCGAGCCAGTCAACCCCTTGGTATACCATCCAATATGTTTACGCGCACATGGCACGCCAACTTGTTCGCCATATAATTCCATCATACCCAAATAATGTTCGATAATGATATGATATTGCGCCTCTAAATCGGGGGTTGGGATATGTTTGCCATGTTGAAGCCATGACATCACCTGACCCAAGAGCCACGGTTTTCCATATGCACCGCGCCCAATCATAATACCGTCCGCGCCGCTTTGCAGAAGAGCGGTTTCGGCATCATCGGCGGAACAAATATCTCCATTGGCGATAACCGGAATGTTAACCGCATCCTTTACTTTTTTAATAAAGGCCCAATCGGCACTCCCCTTATACATTTGATTGCGGGTGCGACCATGCACGGTAATAAGTTTAGCGCCCAAATCCTCAGCTATATGGGCCAATTCAGGTGCGTTCAGGCTATCTCTATCCCACCCCATGCGCATTTTAACGGTAACCGGCACGTTAACGGCCTTCACGGTTGCTTCAATCAAACTGGCAGCAAGAGGCAAATCCCGCATCAGGGCCGACCCCGCATCGCCATTGACGATTTTTTTAACCGGACAGCCCATATTTATATCAATAATCGCTGCCCCCCTATCTTCGTTTAATTTTGCAGCTTCTGCCATTTCTTTGGGCGAACATCCGGCCAATTGCATAGAAATTGGTTCTTCCGCTCCATCCCATGCCGCTTTTTGTATAGATTGACGTGTTTCGCGGATCATTGCTTGGCTTGCAATCATTTCGGTAACATTTAACCCGCTGCCAAATCGGCGCACCAAAGTGCGAAATGGGCGATCGGTCACGCCTGTCATCGGCGCCAAAATAACGGGACATTCAATTTCTACAGGACCAATATTTATGGGTTTTAATGCCATTTTCTTTACTCAATTGCTTAAAAATTAGGCAGCCTTTAGACTTATTCTGCTTGGCGAGCAAGCATTAGCCATATATGGCGGCAAAAATATGCAGAGAAATGTTAAAAATATTGCCATTATTTTGGCCGGAGGCGTGGGCGCACGCGCTGAATTGGGTTCTCCAAAGCAATTTGCCATTTTGGACGGTCGCCCGATATTACAACATAATATTATAAATTTTACGGCGCATCCATATATTGACCATATAATTTTGGTCTGCGCCGATATAAATGATGAAAAATTGGAGCAAATTATCGGCGGACATAAAATTGATGATATTGTTCAGGGCGGCGAGACAAGACGTAAAAGTGCATTTGAGGGGTTAAAGGCCGCCAAAAAATTATCCGAAGATATAGGTTTTAACATTGGTCATATTTTTATTCATGATGCCGCCCGGCCACATATTCCGGCAAAAGTTATCGATAATTTGGTGGCTGCGTTAAAAAATCATGTTGCCGCCATTCCCATTTTGCCCGTCGCCGATACTATTTTGCAGACACATGACGATGTATATGACAAAATTATTGATCGTAATGCGCTGCGCATTGTGCAAACGCCGCAGGCATTTGACTTTGATATAATATATAATGCCCATGAAAATTGGGATCAGGATTTTGAACCAAGCGATGACGCACAAATGGTCCATAAATTAGGATTAAATGTCGCCATTGTCGATGGTGACATCAGGTTAAAAAAATATACCTATAAAGATGATTTTATGATGGATGGAGCATTAAAAATGCCAAATATTCGTATTGGAGGGGGATATGATGTCCACCGGTTAATCTCTGGGGATGGTGTGTATCTTTGCGGTGTGAAAATTGATTGTGATAAGGCATTATTGGGGCATAGCGATGCTGATGTGGCCTTGCATGCGGCAACAGACGCCATTTTGGGCGCCATTGCGGCGGGCGATATTGGCGACCATTTTCCGCCATCCGATGCGAAATGGGCCGGTGCATCATCGGATCAATTTTTGGCACATGCGGTGAAATTGTGTGAGGAAAAGGGTTATTATCTATCCAATATGGACATCACCATCATTTGTGAATATCCCAAAATCGGGCCATATAAATTGAAAATGCGCCAACGCATTGCCGAAATTTGCAAAGTTGAGCCGGAGCAAATATCGGTCAAAGCCACCACAACAGAAAAATTGGGTTTTACAGGGCGCGGCGAAGGAATTGCGGCAATGGCCAATGTCATTATGATGAAAAAGGAAATGGCGATATGACAGGACAGGCAAAAAAACATGATTATGCCTTAAATTCAAAATTGGCAATTTTGGCCAAGCAAGTTGTGGAGCAAAATATAAAGGCTGGACGGCGCATTGCCCTTGCCGAAAGCTGCACTGGCGGGTTGGTGTCAGCGGCAATTACCGAAATTCCTGGAAGCAGCGCGGTTTTAGAAGCAAGTTTCGTAACCTATGCCAATGAGGCCAAAAAGCGAATTTTGAACGTGCCAGAGGAATTTATCGATACATTTGGCGCGGTGTCAGTGGCAGTTGCATGGTCCATGGCAAAGGGGGCGCTGGCGAATAGCGACGCAGATATCGCCATTGCCATTTCGGGCATTGCAGGCCCAGATGGCGGCAGCGAACAAAAACCTGTGGGATTGGTTGTTTTTGCCTGTGTGTTAAGGGATGAGGATGGAACAGTTCCCGTCGCAGAGGAAATTAAATTTGGACAAGATAAAAGCAGGAGCGAAATTAGAATATTGGCAGCAGAAGAAGCGTTAAAATTATTATTGATAAATTGATTTAATATATTGATTAAAATAAATTTTAAGTATTATTTTGGATCATATAAATCATAGGCTCTTTGTTCAAATGCGCCCGTCATTTTGCGTAAGGCCTTATGAAAATATTGCCCAGCCAATGCTTCGAATATGGCGTTTTTAAATTGAAATTCCACCTCAAAATGCACCAAAGACCCACCATCTTTTTCATTCTCAAAAACCCATATATTATGCAATTTTTTTAACGGGCCGCTAATATAATCAATTTTAATTTCAAATTTTGGTGATTTTATCACCCGCGATGTAAAACTTTCACGCAAATTGCCAAAGCCAATAATCATATCGGCCAGCATTTCTTGTTCCGTATTGCTTTTAATACGTGTTGCCATAATCCATGGTAAAAATTCAGAATATTTCTCCACATCCACAACCAAATCATACATTTGTTCTGCGGAAAATGGCAGGGCGCGGCTCTCCTGATGGCGTGGCATATTATGCTTTCGCTGCGCGTTCTAATTGCTTTATGCGCGCATCACGAAGCCGCGCAAAATCATCCCCGGCATGATAGCTGGATCTGGTCAGCGGACTTGACGCGACCAGCAAAAAGCCTTTGGCACGGGCAATGGATGCATAGGCATTAAAATTTTGCGGCGTTACAAATTCCATCACCTTTGTATGGCGGGGTGTTGGCTGTAAATATTGACCCATTGTCATAAAATCAATTTCAGCAGAACGCATATCGTCCATGACCTGATGAACCTCTAACCTTTCTTCGCCAAGCCCAAGCATGATGCCCGATTTTGTAAAAATGCTGGGATCATGACGTTTTACCGATTCCAATAAACGCAAAGAAGCATAATATCGCGCACCGGGCCGAATTGTGGGATAAAGACGCGGCACTGTTTCCAAATTATGATTATAAACATCGGGACGAGCAGCTACAATCGCCTCAATCGCAGCACTTGCCTTATTCCGGAAATCTGGTGTTAAAATTTCAATGGTGGTATTGGGCGTTTGATCACGCAGGGCATTTATCACCTTAACAAATTGGCTCGCCCCACCATCGGGCAGGTCATCACGATCAACCGATGTAATAACAATATGCTCCAGACCCATTTTGGCAGCCGCCTCTGCCACATGGCCAGGTTCGCTTTTGTCGACTGCGCGCGGCATACCCGTTTTCACATTGCAAAATGCACATGCGCGGGTGCAAACATCGCCCAAAATCATGACGGTGGCATGTTTTTTGGTCCAACATTCGCCAATATTTGGGCAGGCCGCCTCCTCACATACAGTGTTAAGGTTAAGCTCACGCATTAACTTACGCGTTTCGGCATATCCCTTACTTACCGGTGCTTTTACCCTAATCCAATCTGGTTTGCGCACACGTTCAGGATTATTTTTATCGGATTCGATTTTCGGTGGCTTATTCATGTTGGTTAGATAGCTATTGTTTATCCGCTTGCCAATGACTTTAGCCATGCTATTTAACAATAAATTTCAGTGGAAATATATTTTAATGATAATCGATACCCTTACGTCACCTGTTATATTATTTTTTCTTCTGGGCTTTTTTGCGGCATTTGCAAAATCTGATCTTTCGATACCCGAAGCATTTGGCAAGGCAATGTCGATATATTTAATGGTCGCCATCGGTTTAAAAGGTGGTGTGGAGGTTATGAATGCAGGGTTTAGCATTGATTTGTTAAATGCTGCATTGGCCGGATTATCATTAAGCTTTCTATTACCTGTGCCTGCTTTTTTCGCGTTAATATATTTTGGAAAATTAAAACCGGTCGATGCTGGCGCTGTCGCGGCACATTATGGTTCGGTCAGCGTGGTTACATTTGTCACGGCAAAGGAATTACTAACCAATCAAGGGTTAGAACCCGCGGGCTATATGGTGGCGGTACTGGCGATTATGGAAACGCCGGCAATTATTTCTGGTCTATTGTTAATTAGATTTGGAAATAAGGGAAAAAGCACAGAAAAATCAAATAATAATATTAAAAAATTATTGCATGAAGTATTTACAAATGCATCTGTAATTTTGTTAATCGGTGCATTCATTATTGGTATGGTCGCAGGAAAAAGCGGATTTGAACCCATAAAGCCACTGTTCGAAGTTGGCTTTAAAGGTGTGCTTTGCCTATTTTTATTGGATATGGGCTTGGTCGCTGGGCGGCGTTTGGTGCAATCGAACAAATTATCGTTAAGATTGGTGATGATTGGGATTTGCCTGCCCATTTTTAATGGCACATTTGGTGCTATTATTGGACTTGGCATTGGATTGGATGCGGGCAGCGCCATTGCGCTTTCAATTTTAGGCGCCAGCGCTTCCTATATTGCCGTTCCAGCGGCGATGAGGCTGGCCGCGCCAGAGGCTGATCCGGGCATATATTTAACCATGTCCTTGGGCGTTACATTTCCATTTAATATCATTATAGGTATCAGCCTATATACTTATATTGTTCAGATATTGGGGTAATTATGGTTGAAACAGTCATCAGAAAACGTATCGAAATTTTAGTAGATACGCCGTTAATCCCGCATATAATCGATTTATTAAAAAAAGTTGATATGTCAGGGTGGAGTGTCATTCATGTCGATTCTGGCGGCGGTAGAGACGGCGAATGGAGCGATGACGATTTTACTGGAGCAAGCGCAAAATCAATTATTTTGGTGATTGCTTCAGAGGAAAAAACTAATAATTTAGTTGATCTTATTGCCCCTATTTTAGATAGTCATCGTTTATTATTAACTGTTGCCAATGTGGCCGTTGTTAGAGGACATAAATTTTAATGCCTGAATTTGCGCATCTTGTATCTGGTTATAAACGTTTTCGTCAGGGTGCTTATCTAGAGCAAAAATCAAAATATGATCTATTATCATCAGATGGGCAAATGCCTCCGGTAATGATTATTTCATGTTGTGACAGTAGGGTCGATCCCGCAACAATTTTTGATACCGTGCCCGGACAGGTTTTTGCGCTGCGTAATGTTGCCAATTTGGTGCCGCCATATCAACCTGATAGTCATTTGCATGGCGCATCAGCGGCGATTGAATTTGGTGTCACAGGATTAAATGTTCAACATATTGTCATCCTTGGTCATGGGCAATGTGGCGGCATTAAAGCAGCGCTGCAAAATCATGGCGCAAAAGAGAAAAGTGAGAGCTTTGTTCATAATTGGATGAGCATTATTGACGATGCGGTTGAACATGTTTGCAATTCAACTTCTGATGATAAGCAATTGGCGCTAGAGCTTGAAGCGATTAAGATAAGTTTGCATAATTTGCGTACATTTCCATATATAAAAGAACGTGAAGATTCTGGCCAATTAAAGCTACATGGGACATTTTTTGCCATTTCAGACGGCATATTGCATGTCTTGGATGAAGAAACTGGTCTATTTTCACCTGCTTAAAAAATAGCTGGACTTATTGTTCACCCATCTCGTAACTTGCCCCAAATTCAACATAATAATAAATGAAAATGGGGATGGCCGATGAATTGGACATATGTAAGCTTAGGATTATATTTTCTTCTAATGATCGGCATCGGCCTATATGCTTGGCGTAAATCGACCAGCAATAGCGGCGAATATTTATTGGGCGGGCGTCAATTGGGGCCCGCGGTTACCGCGCTTTCGGCGGGGGCTTCTGATATGTCAGGTTGGCTTTTACTTGGTCTTCCGGGTGCTTTATATGCCACGGGTCTGGTGGAGGCATGGATTGGCATTGGATTGTTCATCGGTGCATTTGCCAATTGGATTATTGTTGCCCCTCGCCTTCGAGAGCAAACTGAAAAACTTGGCGATTCGTTGACTATCCCGCAATTTCTGGCCAATCGTTTTCCCGACCATGCATCGATTTTGCGTATTGTTTCTGCGGTTATTATCGTGGCTTTTTTCTCTGTTTATACCGCAGCGGGTTTGGTCGGCGGTGGTTTATTGTTTCAGGAAAGCTTTGCCGATCTGTTTAACAATGTGTCGATGAGCGATTATATGCTGGGCATTTGGGTTACAGGCGGGGTTGTAGTTGGTTACACAATGTTTGGCGGTTTTCTTGCGGTGTCGCTGACCGATTTTGTTCAAGGCTGCATCATGGTTGTTGCCTTAATTTTAATGCCCATTGTCATCCTTACCAATGATGGAGGTTGGACAGCGGCCAATGCGACATTGACCAATATCAATCCAGAATTTTTAAGCATGACCCAAGGTTTAACATTTTTGGGTTTTGTATCGGCAGTGACTTGGGGACTTGGTTATTTTGGCCAACCTCATATCATCGTGCGGTTTATGGCGATTAGAAGCGTCAAAGACGTGCCCATTGCGCGCAATATTGGCATGATATGGATGGGCGTGGCATTATTGGGCGCGATTGGTGTAGGGATATTTGGCCGCGCCTATGCCGCGCAAAATGGCATTATTTTGGAAAAACCCGAAACCATATTCATTTTATTGGCCAATATGCTTTTTAATCCGTTGATTACTGGTTTCTTACTTGCTGCTTTATTGGCCGCGATTATGAGCACGATTAGCTCGCAATTATTGGTGGCGAGCAGCTCTCTGACCGAAGATTTTTACAGATTATTCCTTCGCAAAAATGCCAGTGAAACCGAAATGGTCAATATTGGTAGGCTTTGTGTGCTTGCCGTGGCAATTATTGCTGCGTTCATTGCCTCTGACCCTGAAAGCAAGGTACTTGGCCTTGTCTCCAATGCATGGGCCGGATTTGGCGCGGCATTTGGTCCGTTAATATTGCTTTCCTTAACATGGAAACGCATGACGGGCGCGGGCGCGGTTGCTGGCTTGATTGTCGGCGCGGCCAGCGTTGCGATTTGGATTGCAATGGGATGGAGCAGTGAAATATATGAAATTGTTCCTGGATTTATCCTTGCCTTTGCTGCGATAATTTTGGTGAGCAATTTAACCAAAAAATCTTAAATTAACGGACAGGCTCTATTTTTTCGGAAATGTTTGAGAATATATTTTTTGGGGGAATTGATAAACTGCCCATGCGCAATCATGCAAAAAACCCCAATAACAAATCCAAATATCATAGATAAAGCCCCGAGAGTTTAGCCTTTCATTCACAAGGCCAATATTTTTTATATCCTGTTTGGGGGAGCAATATGTCCCGAACAATGCATCCCATGTAGAAAATAAAGTCGCATAATTACTATTATAATGAGCAGGGTCGGTTGAATGATGTACCCAATGGAGATGCGGTGATTGCAATACCCATTTACCAAACCAATTCCATTTCCATTGCAGCTGGCTATGCTTTAACCCGGCAAGCACAGATCGCAATACCAAAATCGAGGTAAATTCTATTATCGGCAGACCAAGTAAAGAGGCAATTAAGGCATGTTTCGCCGCATGTATTGCAACCTCCATAGGATGATTGCGATGCGATGTTATGACGGTCATTTCCTTGGCCGCATGATGGAATTGATGCAAATTCCATAAAATTTTACTTTCATGGGATAATCGATGAATCCAATAATCCATAAAATCAATAATGATTAAAAATAAAAGCGCATGCAAAATTGGGTGTGTGTTAAATCCCAAATCAGAAGGCAAAATGGCAGATATTTTACCCTGTAAATATTCGAATAACCCAATTGATAGAATTAGGCCTAAAAGGCTACTAATTGAGCTATTCATTATTAAAAATGTCAATATATCGATGCGCGCGGTAACATTCGGTTTTAATAATTTACGTAATGAAGATTTTAACCAGCCAATAAACAAAATTTCAATTATCATGGCTGCAAATGAAAATGTAGCGGCGACTAAAATTACCTGAAATATGATGCCAGGAGGAAATGCCAAGAACAGCTTATTATAAATGCCCTGCGTTGATTTATACCACTCCACTATATTATCTTTCATCATTCATCATAAATATCGTCGTCATAAAATATTAACCAAAAAATAAATTGAAATATGATTCAGGTTAGAAAACCGTCGATTTTATCCAATAATATGAATTATATATGACGATTTGTAAAACTGTGTCACGCGGTTACGTGACTTGCACCATAGGCGAATATTGCGAATAATCCATATATTAAGAAAATAAAAAATAGGGTGCAGACATATGAATTTTTTTAATCGAAAAGATGAGGATATAAATGTAAAAACTAAAAAATCATTCGTTTCAAATTATCAAAAATTTATCGTATTAAGATCTTTATTATCCACCAACATCAATTTCGTTAACCCCATCTGGGCCCTATTATATGAAATTTACGAAAGATCGAAAAAGGAAGACGGAATAGCGATCTCATCACTTGGTCTGGATAATGGTATCCCCTTAACATCTGTACTACGTTATGTGGACGAAATGACGAATGATGGAATAATTCACAAGGTGAGAGATAAAAAGGATAAGCGCCGTATGCTAGTAAAGATGGAACCAAAAATCGACGAACAATTAGACGCGATTTTTGATCTTTAATTAAATATTTAGGGCCTAGATATTTTGTTTAGTGATTATAAATGATGAAAAGAAAGGATAGATTAAGCTTCCAATAAATAACCATAGCTATTGGCCACTGCAAAGGCATCGCTTTTATTATGGACATTTAATTTTTTATAAATCCGGCGGATATACGTATCAACCGAACTTGGTGATAATGAAATAATTTGCGATATATCCATTTTGCTTTTGCCTGCTGCCATCCAGCCTAAAATTTCTTTTTCCCTTGGGGATAATTCGACCGGTGCGTCTTGTACATCCAAAAAGATGACCATTTGTTTATGCGTTTCCATCGACAAATGTTCTAATAATTTTACCAAAATTTCGTCAGATAAGTTTACTTTATCGTTAAAACCAAATGTTATGCATCCATTTATAAATTTAGCGCCAAATAAGGGTATGATTAAAAATTGGGTAACATCTAACTCTTTTAATCGGTTAAATAATTTACGCCTCCATGTCGGGAATTTTGGGTTTACCACATTATCTAAATGAGTATCTGTGATCGTTTCGCCATTCACCATGATGGATTGATGAAAATGCCTAGTCCGGCTTAATAAATCAGCCTGCGATACGTCACCATAAATTTTATGGCGGCTTGTGGTATAAAAATGCCCTAAATTTTGAACATTTGGGGATAATGCTTGCTCAATATAATATGAGCAATAATTTGATTTTAAAGAGCGAGAAGATTTTAAAAGATTTTTGATTATCCCGCGCGGGTTTTTGGGCGTGTTGAGACACGCCTTCAAAAATGTTTGAACTTCTATAGATTTTTCAGAGAGTGGCATAAGCATACTCCATCCTGCCCAAAAGGCATAATAATTCTTAATACTATTTCCTGCATTGATTGCGTAATCATATCAGAAATTAGAAAAAAAGCAAATGATTGACAGGACTTAGCCCTAAGGAGAAAAATTATTCCTCCAAAAGCTTACAAGAATTGGTGAAAAATATAGGTTAATAAGATATTTTTCATATATATTATTCAACCATATAAATTATTATCTTGTCAGTTTTTTATAGCTTGTCCGTCCTGGTTTCAGGGCATCTTCGCCAAGCCGGCGAACCTTATCCTCCTCATAGGATTCAAAATTGCCCTCAAACCATTCAACATGGCTGTCACCTTCAAAGGCAAGAATATGAGTCGCCAATCGATCAAGGAAAAAACGGTCATGCGAAATGACCACGGCGCAGCCCGCAAAACATTCCAATGCCTCTTCCAAAGCAGATAGCGTTTCCACGTCCAAATCATTGGTTGGCTCGTCAAGCAACAACACATTGCCGCCCTCTTTTAACATTCGGGCCATATGCACACGGTTGCGCTCACCACCTGATAATTGGCCAACCTTTTTCTGTTGGTCAGGACCTTTAAAGTTAAACGCACCAACATAGCCACGGGTTGACATTTCATGCTTACCAATGGTCATATAATCATGCCCACCGGAAATCGCCTCCCATACATTATGGTCGCCATTCAAATCATCACGGCTTTGGTCAACATAGCCCAATTTTACGGTGTCACCAATATCAACACTGCCGCTATCGGGGGTTTCTTTGCCCGTTATCAGTTTAAACAAAGTGGTTTTACCTGCACCATTGGGGCCAATAACGCCAACAATGCCGCCTGGTGGCAAAGTAAAGGAGAGGTCTTCGAACAGCACCTTATCACCATAGGATTTAGACACATTTTTAACCTCAATCACCTTGCTGCCTAAACGCTCCGGCGTTTGGATAAGGATTTGCGCCTTGCCCGGATCGCGGTTTTCCTGTGCTTCAACCAATTGGTCAAATGATTTAATCCGCGCCTTTGATTTTGCCTGACGTGCCTTGGGCGATTGACGAATCCAGTCCAATTCATCGCGAATTGCTTTTTGCCGGCCCTTATCTTCGCGTGATTCTTGTTCCAGACGTTTGGCCTTTTTATCCAAATAGGTGGAATAATTACCTTCATATACAAAATAGCGCCCGCGATCGAGCTCCAAAATCCAGCTAACAACATTGTCTAGGAAGTAGCGATCGTGGGTAACCAGAATGACATTGCCTTTATAATCAACCAAATGTTTTTCAAGCCATGCAACGCTTTCCGCGTCAAGATGGTTGGTTGGTTCGTCAAGCAGAAGAATATCTGGCTTTTCAAGCAGCAAACGGGTCAGCGCAACACGGCGTTTTTCACCACCGGATAGCGAAGTAACCGCACTATCCCCAGGGGGGCAGCGTAAAGCCTCCATCGCGATTTCAAGCTGATTATCCAATGTCCAGCCATCAACAGCATCAATTTTTTCCTGCAATGTGCCCATTTCTTCCATCAATGCATCAAAATCTGCATCGGCGGGGGGATCGCCCATTAACATGGAAATTTCATTAAAGCGGTCAACCAAATCGGCGACTTCGCGCACACCGTCCATCACATTTTCACGAACGCTTTTATTGGGGTCAAGCTCTGGCTCTTGCGCCAAATATCCCACGCTAATCCCCTCACCCGGCCATGCTTCGCCGGTAAATTCGGTGTCCATACCCGCCATGATTTTCATCAATGTGGATTTACCCGTACCATTTGGGCCCACAATACCAATTTTTGCATCGGGATAAAATTGCAAGTGAATGCCATCCAAAACCGGTTTTTTAGCGCCGGGAAAAGTTTTGGTCATACCCTTCATTACAAAGCTATATTGTGCAGCCATTTTAATCTCTTTTTTCCAAATTTGATATTGCGGTTTGAATAACCAATTATTGCGCCGTTCACTAGCCTTGTGTGAACAAAGCTGCAAGAGGCTAATGCAAATGAGATATAAAGCCCTATTGCAATATTGATTATTCGCGATAATCATAATGTGCATGAAACATCTAAAAACCATGCTCGCCTTGGCTGCAATGACCAGCCTTACCCCGCCAATTTTGGCTCAAAATAATATTATTGACCAACAGGCCGCATCAATGGCCCGTGACAAGGGATTATCCGATAATGTGGGATATGATATTATTGAAGGTTTAACCACCGAAATTGGCCCGCGTCAGGCCGGAACAGAGGCCGAGGCACGCGCGCGCATTTGGTCAATTGCAAAATTAAAGGCTTTGGGCTTTACCAATGCCAGAATCGAAGAATATGAAATGCCGACATGGGTGCGGGGCGAGGAAAGCGCATCCATTATTTCACCCTACCCTCAAAATTTGGCTATTACCGCTTTAGGTAATAGCGCAAGCACAGGCGAAGACGGATTAACCGCTGATATTGTTTATTTTCCCACATTGGCCGATTTAATTGCCGCCAATGATGCCGATGTGAAGGGCAAAATTGTCTTTGTCAGCCATGCCATGAAGGCAACACAAGATGGATCAAGTTATGGCGCATATGGTCCAGCACGTTTTGTGGGACCCAATATTGCTGCCAAAAAGGGCGCGGCAGCCATTGTGATTAGGTCAGCTGGAACCGATTATCATCGCAACCCGCATACAGGAAATACCAATTTTGAAGAAGGCGTCGCGCCAATCCCTGCCGGGGCTTTATCCATACCCGATGCCGAAAATTTAGAAAGAATGCTGGCGCGGTCAAAAAATGTTAAAATGGCATTGAAATTGACCCCGAAAAATATTGGCATGCAGGTTTCGGGCAATGTAGTTGCCGATATACAGGGCAGCAATCCAAAATTAGGGATGATTGTTATCGCATGCCATTTGGACAGTTGGGATTTGGGAACTGGCGCAATTGATGATGCGGCAGGTTGCGGCATCATTACAGCGGCGGCGAAAATAATTGCCGATTCTGGAAAACAACCAAAGCGCAGCATCCGTTTATTATGGGCCGGCGCTGAGGAAGTGGGAGTATGGGGCGGGCGTGACTATGCATTAAAACATGCCGCCGACAATCATTCACTTGCAATGGAATCTGATTTTGGCGCAGGAAAAATATGGGCGGTAGATTTCACCTTGGCAGATAGTGCCAAGGACGTATCGCAGGCGATTATAAGGTCGCTCGCGCCATTGGGCATTGTGCCAAGACGCCAAGCAGCTGGAGGTGGGGCCGATGTTGGCGCGATTATAGCCGCGCAGAAATTGGCTATTATTGATCTGCAACAAGATGGCACCAAATATTTTGACCTGCACCACACGCCCGATGACACATTTGACAAGGTGGATAAAAGCGAGGTGCAGCAAAATATTGCTGCATGGGCAGCAACGCTGTCTATCATCGCAAATTATGAAGGTGAATTAAAACCCGAATGAGGCAATATTCGCCAATTAAATTTTTTGCATTGGCCGCCGCGCTCTTTATTTTTGGGTGCGGCGAGCCTGTTTCTGACCTGCAAAATGACAAAGATATAAATATATCTTCCGATAAAAAGATATCGACTGAAAATGGCGCGAGGTTAAATGCTCCTGCAAATGATAATCTGGATAAAATGGATTTGGCTGCAAAGGACGATTTGAATATTAAACAAGCCGCCGTCAAAGCCAAAGAAATTGTCGATAATGACAAAGTAATATATTAAAATTGGTTAAAATGCGCCATTTGCTTTACACTTGCGTAAAAAGTTTATTTCGATTAATTGGCATGTAAATTCGCAGGATTTTATTATTTTTAAAGAATATTGATCAAATGATCGTCTCTTTAAAATATTTATTTCATCCCCTTTCCATGCGCCGCGCAGCATATGTTTCATCAATATATTATATGCGCAATTGCGTGAGATTTATATTTAACAAGGTCATCTATGCCCAATTTCCTTACCATGAAGCGCGAGTGGTTTTCCAATGTTCGCGGCGATATTCTTGCCGGGATTGTTGTCGCACTCGCCCTAATTCCTGAAGCAATTGGGTTTTCCATCATTGCCGGTGTTGATCCGCGTGTTGGCTTATATGCTTCTTTTTCAATTGCGGTGATTATTTCATTAGTTGGCGGACGGCCCGGCATGATTTCCGCCGCCACAGCTGCGGTGGCGGTATTGGTATTGCCGCTGGTGCGTGATCATGGCGTGGATTATTTATTTGCGGCAACAATTTTAATGGGCATTTTGCAAATAATTGCTGGATATTTGCGGTTAAACCTTTTGATGCAATATGTTTCACGTTCGGTGATAACTGGATTTGTAAATGCATTGGCGATTTTGATTTTCATGGCGCAATTGCCAGAGCTTATCAATGTACCCATAATTACCTATGCGCTTGTCGCTGGCGGCCTTACCATCATTTATCTATTCCCATATCTAACCAAGGCCGTCCCCTCCCCCTTGGTCGCGATAATCATCATAACTTCATTGGTATATTATGCTGGAATTGATGTTCGTACGGTCAGTGATATGGGTGAATTGCCCTCCTCCCTGCCCGCTTGGTTAATTCCCAATGTCCCATTTAATTTAGAAACTTTACAGATAATATTCCCCTATTCCTTTGCAATGGCCGCCGTTGGGTTATTGGAATCAATGATGACCGCGCAAATTGTAGATGATTTAACCGATACCCCATCGGATAAACAGCGCGAAATGAAGGGGCAAGGTATTGCCAATTTCTTCACCGGATTTTTGGGCGGCATGGGCGGTTGTGCGATGATTGGCCAATCGGTAATCAATGTTAAATCTGGAGGATCGACACGGCTTTCGGCCTTTGTTGCGGGATCATTCTTGCTATTTTTAATCGTGGTGTTGGGCGCTTTGGTGGCCATCATCCCGATGGCTGCGTTGGTTGCGGTGATGATTATGGTTTCCATTGGCACTTTTTCATGGCGATCAATAACCGATATTCGGCATCATCCATGGCAATCTTCGGTGGTGATGGTTGTAACCGTGGTGATTGTGGTGTGGACGCATGATTTGGCACAGGGTGTGTTGGCGGGCGTTATTCTCTCAGGATTATTCTTTGCCAGCAAGGTAAAGGCGATTTTCAATGTGGATTCGCAACTTTCGGGTGATGGTTTGTCGCGGCATTATATTGTGGCGGGTCAGGTTTTCTTTGCCTCATCAGATGATTTAGTAGAAGCATTTGATTTTAAAGAAGTGTTGGATGAAGTGGTCATCAATGTGGAACAGGCCCATTTTTGGGATATTTCAGCGGTTGGTACATTGGATAAAATTATTTTAAAATTCCGTAGAGAAGGCACAAATGTGAGCATTATCGGCTTAAATGATGCCAGCGCACATATGATTAACCGCTATGCGATGCATGATAAAGCACTAGAAGATGCGGATATTGCCCCACAACATTGATAAAGGATGAAATTACAGATAGGATATGAAAATGGAACATATCCTTGCTTGTATCGACGCCTCAAATTACGCCGACAGCGTCTGTGAGTTTGCCTCATGGAGTTCAAAACGGTTAAACCTGCCCATTAAATTGCTTCATATCGTGCAGCGGCGCGATGCTGTGGCCGCGCGCGGTGATTTATCGGGTTCGATTGGTTTAGGCGTAAAAGGCAAATTGATGGAGGAGCTGGTCAATATAGAGGCGGCCGAGGCAAAATTACAAATTGAGCGTGGCCGTTTATTATTATCCGCTGGTGAGCAAAAACTGCGCGGCGACGGGGCAAATGATGTCTGTTCGCTGCACCGCCATGGCGGCATTGTTGAAAATATATTGGAACAGGAAGATAATGCGCGGCTTATCATCATGGGTAAGCGCGGGGCAAGTCATGAATTTGCAACTGGCCATATTGGGTCAAAGGTTGAGCGTGTGGTGCGCGCATCGAACAAAGCGGTATTGGTTGCCGCACGCAAATTTGTTGAGCCTAACAGCGTTATTTTCGCCTATGATGCCAGCCCTGCTGCCAATCGTGCATTGGAACGCCTTGCCAATTCGACATTATTTGCAAATTTGCCGATTAAAATCATTATGGCGGATATGGATATTGACGCGCACCGTCTTGCCTTAACCCAAGCCGCAGCAAAATTTGACCCCGAACGTGATGTTGAGGCAATATTGGAACAGGGAAAGCCAGAGGCCGTTATCGCCAAATTTACACAGCAATTTGCTCAATCCATTTTGGTAATGGGGGCATATGGCCACTCCCCGATTAGGAATTTAATTGTCGGCAGCACCACAACAGCCATGATACGGACAGTTAATGTTCCGGTCCTATTGGTCCGATAAAATAAATATATTTTTTAAGAAAGATGGTCGGGGAGACAGGATTCGAACCTGCGACCCTCTGGTCCCAAACCAGATGCGCTACCAGGCTGCGCCACTCCCCGACACTTATACGGCAGCAAATTTCTTTGCTGTGAGCGGGCCTTTAACAGGCAATTTTTATGCTGTCTATCCCAAAGAATGATTTTTTAAAAACTAATCGCCTAATTATTTAATATTTTTTCATCTCCACCTGCTGAATATATTAAATAAGTATAGAATTTCAACATATTATCTAAATTATGTAATTTTAAATGTTCATTTGTTCCATGCACCATAGCAAAGCCATCAATCGGCTCTTTAATTGGGTAAAATCGATATACATCATTTGAAACCGCATAAAAATTATATGCATCTGTCCCTGCAAGGACCAAACTGGGCGCGACCAGCAAATTTTTGTCGATGATTCCCACCGCTGAATTTATTAAATTCCATCCCGCCGAACTCGTCGATGATATTGCCGATGCTTCCTTTGGTGAGGATGTCCATTTTATCTCCACATTCATCCCCTCTGTGCTATTTTTTACCCATGCCATCACTTCTTCAGAGCTTTGCCCCGGCGCGATTCGGAAATTTATTTTTGCCGATGCACTTTGCGGTATAATATTTTCTTTAGGGGCAGCCTGCAACATTGTAGGCGCCATTGTGGTGTGCAGCATTGCTGCGCCTGCATTTGACTTTGCAATTTCACGTTTCACAATTGGCGCGGTCAACCACATATTGCCAATGGCAAATTTTATCGCCCCACCCTTTTCATAGGCCAAGCTTTCGATTAAATCCTTAGCCGGTCCAGATAGGGCCAAGGGAAATTGATTTTTATCAATAGCCGCCATTGCTCTTGCCAATATGACCACCGCCATATCTTTGCCGGGCATACTGCTATGTCCGCCCTCTGCGCGCGCGGTAATGCTCATCGTACCATATCCTTTTTCGGATATACCAATCATCGCGGCTGCTTCATTGGTTAACGGGGCGTTGCTGATGATTCCTGATCCTTCATCCAATGTGAATAAAGCCTTTATTTTTTTGGCCTGCATCCATTTGACAACGGCCTTGGCACCACCACCAAAAACCTCCTCATCATGGGTTGAAACTATATAAATGGTGCGTTTTGGGGCAAACCCTTTTTGTATCGCGCTTTCGATACTGGACATAATGGCGATTAACGGTCCTTTATCATCCACCGCACCGCGCCCCCAAATGGCTCCGTCGGCAATTGCGCCCGAAAATGGGCCATGTTTCCAATCTGCCTCTGTCCCTTTTTCAACAGGCACAACATCATGATGCCCCATAAGAATAATCGGTTCTAAATTTCTATCACTGCCTTGCCATTCATAAATCAATGAAAATTCATCTACTTTGGTCAATTTTGTTTGGCTGTGCATTAACGGAAATCTATTATTGAGCCAATTATGGAAATTTCGCCATTGTTCCCAATCATTATCCTTTGAATTTTGATTGGAAATTGTCTTAAATTGAATTGCCTCACTGATATTTTGGGCGGCAAATTCTCTCTCATCCTTGCCCACCAAATCATTTATATGCAGAGAGCCGCTATTCATGGCGACGTGTGAAGGGCCATTATTTTTATATGATAAAGCGGCCGCTTCCTGCGCCTTTATATAAGCAGGTTTAAACGACATCATATTATACGCCAAATATGCCGCAGCCGAGCCAATGATTAAAATTGAAAAGGTGGATTTAATATGCCGCATTTTTCTTAACGCCCTGAATGAATAATCAAAGCAGACTATAGAAAAATTATAATATTTGAAGCATTATATAAGTGGTGGGCCCGGAGGGACTCGAACCCCCGACCTAGCCGTTATGAGCGGCCAGCTCTAACCAACTGAGCTACAGGCCCACACGAGTGCGGATAGCGGATAATCCTGCCCTGTGGCAAGACACAAAATCACAATTCATCAAACTTTTTTAATTTGTTCTGAAATCTGCCGCACCGCAAGTGGCCTGACCCCTTTTTGTTTCAGATAAGCGAATATCTCCTCCCACCAGATATAGAAATTTTCCAAATCCTGTTCATTGCGAACATAGGGTGTATGGCCGGCCTCTAAACTGGGGGAATGAAAGGAGAAATTTAGCAAAGGCAATTTAACTTTCAATGCCAAATCAATGGCCTGCTTGGTTTTTTCTATTGAAATGCCCTCTGGCGTCAGGGATATACGTTCCAGCACGCCCATTCGCGCCGCAAAGGATCTTGCCCAGCCATATTTTAAAATATAATTATATGTGAAGCGCGGGGCATAACGCCAAAATCCCCTGAAAATTGTGGTTAAGGGTAATTCCAATAAAATATTTTCTTCGCGCCAAAATGCAATATTGGGCAAAGTTGCATAATTGGGGCCATGTTGCGGGGTATAATCAAATCCAGAACGGGTTGAGCTATCAATATTTATATTATATTTTATCAATAATTTATAGGCATTTTGCGCAGCGCCATATCTTCCCGCGCGATACATTAATGGTTTATGGCCGGTATTTTCGACAATTTTATCATATAAATTGCCAAATTTTTCCGCTTCCAAATCATCAGGTAAATTACATGCATAGCTGTTATGATCGTTTACAGTTTCCTTATATGGCGGGGTAACCCATGGGTGAAGCTGTATACCAATATCGCCCCTGCCCGATGTAGCCAAAGCGCCAAAATATGCCGCGCAATCACGGTTTGCGACCATTGGGTAATCCAATAAATATATAGGAGTAACATCATATTTATCGCATAAAAGCTGAAATCTTTCAATCGCAACATAATGGCCAACGGATTGATTATCCTTTGAAAATGGCTTGCCCCAATCAAATTCTTCCTCGGCATCGACCGTGACGATAAAAAAACTATCATCCCCCTGCCGCATTAAAATATCGGGCAATATTTGCTTATTTTTTTCTTGTTTTAACGCCTGCACAATATTTGCTCTACTTAATATAATAATTTTATAAAAAAGCTTTTGGCAGAATAATGTTAATTTTCCAAAAATGCAGGAACATTTAAAATAATATTATTATCGGTAATTTTAAAATCACCACCAATATTACCCGCCAAATTGCGAACCAGACGAAGCGAGAAGCCAAGGCCCAGTAAAGGCGCTTCATCGGTTAAGTTTTCGTCCTCATTCAATTTTTTCCAAACCGCTGCTTCATCCAAATTTGCCAATTTTTTGGGTAAGCTAAGCGTAAATTCAATGCTTTTATAGCCAAAGCTATTAAGCCGGAAACGCCCATTTAATTTCTCATCATTATCCGCCGCGATAATTATTGCAGATAATAAACGTGAAAAAATTCTCTCCGCAGTTAATTCATCAATATCCATTTTACGCATAGGTTTTATGCTCATCAGGTCTAATTCAACCTGTTTTGCAATGGATAATGTTTCCAAACGGTTGGACAAAAGCGATAATAAATAATCGACATCACATTGCCCGCTATGCCTATCAAAATTTCCATGGTCCAATTGCACGGCAATATTTAAATCATCCAAACCATGTAATAAACGCTGTGCATCTGCATAAATACTGCCCGCTAAGGAACGATAATCATGCGATACAGGGCCGAAAAGCTGTTGTTCAATAATTTCGGAAAAACCAACAATTGCATTTAATGGTGTGCGCAATTCATGCGCCAATTGCTGTAAATGATCTTTTTTTGCATGGTTATATTTGGGGGTTAGGATTTTTTCGGCCAATTTTTGGCGCTTAATTACGCCCTTATACCCTTCAAAACGGCCACTAATTTTATCAAAAAATGGCTCTGCTTTAATAAACCATTCGCCGCCAAGTTGGTGATCGCTATTACAAAATGTGAAACGCGCATCTTCAATGGTCAATCGCCCGCGAAAGGCGGCGGCGCCATATCCATCGGTGCCGGGCATATCTCCAATTGCTGTTTTTGCGATGGATAAAGTTCTAATCAAAGCAGCGGGCACTTTTTCCGCCCAAATGATAACGCCATTATGATCAGTGATAAATTTAAATTCATCAATATTTGCCATTTCATTGGCCAATAAATCATCACTATATGGTTGCTGCGAAATGGGGGTTTGAATTTTATCCCGACGATAATCCTCGATTTTTTCGACCAATGCAGAAATATTATTTCCTGCGCGCGGCGCGGCCTCTTTTGCAATTTTCTGAGAAGCCTTTAACTCATCTAACGGATCTATAGTCTCTTTGGCGATGGGCAAAGCATCTTGTCTATTTGCACCTTCATTTTCACTTATGGGCGCAATATCTTGCTCGCTTAATGAAAGTGGCAATAAAAATTGGTCTATTTTAACATTGATTTTTTCATTGCCCAAATAACGTTTTTTAAGCAAAATCAAAGCATCAATTGGCATTTCGGGGATAAGGTCCAACCAAATATCTTCATCAAGACACGCTGCATTTATCGCTGCTTCGGCTACATTTGGAGCATCATTGACCAAAAATTGAATCAATGGCGGCGATGATAACCGTCCTTTAATCGAATTTATTGACTCAATGCGTTCCGAAATGGAAATTTTATCACGCAGGAAATATGCTCTTTTTAATCCCTCAACCAAAATATCATAATCAAATGAATCAATATTATGCGATAAAATATCAATTAGCTGGCGCCATTGTGCCGACCATCCGCTTTGATTATCAACATGATAATCTAATGTAGTCGTAAGACGATCGTCAAAACGCACGTAAATGGTCCTTTATTTCTACCCCTGTTAAAATAACTAATAGACCGCACTTTCAAATTCTTAAAGTAATCATTTTAAGGCGTCACACTATGAGACAATTGCAATTGATTATAATATAATTATAAGGATAAACAAAATAATGGTTGGAAGTTATAAATAATGGCAAATTTTATATTGGATCACATTGATCTTCTTTTATTGGATGAATTACAGAATAATGGGCGTATGACCAATGTGGAATTGGCCCAGAAAGTGGGTTTAACTGCCCCGCCATGCCTACGCAGAATGCGTGCTTTGGAAGAATCGGGAATCATAAAATCATATCACGCAATGGTCGATCCGTCCCGATTGGGATATAGCATTACCGTATTTGCAATGGTGAGCTTGAAATTACAGGCCGAAGAAGATTTGAAAAAATTTGAAGATTATATGCATTCATTGGATGAAGTTAGAGAATGTCATATGTTAAATGGCGAGATAGATTTTATGTTAAAAATCGTCGCTAAAGACTTGCAAAGTTTCCAACAATTTTTAACCGGCCGCCTGACATCTGCGCCAAATGTGGCAAGCGTTAAGACTTCACTTACAATTCGAACCGCCAAAAATGAACCTGGCGTTCCTATTGATATGGCGTAAATTTCCAAAATTTATGCTGACATAAAAAGAACCGGGCAAAGCGCCCGGTTCTTTTTTATAGGATTTAATATATTTTATGATGCGGGGGCAGCTGTTTTTGCATTGGCCGCCTGTGACTGCTGATCAATATATAGCATCCAATATTGCGCAATTGCTTTTCTATTTGATCCTGTAACTTTGGAAAATGCCTGCTTGGCTGCATCCATATTGCCCGCTTTAAACTGTGCAATTCCCATACGTGTATAGGCGACATCATTATCTACACCGCCCTTATCAAGCGCCATTTGATATAATGACGCGGCTTTATCATAAATGCCATATCCCAAAAACGCATCGCCTGTCGCCAATGAATCGCCGCCTGTTGATTTTGCCTTTGCGTCTTTTTCTGCATAGGGCAAATCGGCGCGATCCTTATCAACGCGAGATTTGGCCATATCCAAATGTGTTGAAAAAGACATATTCCCCGCAGGAATAATACCATTATCCAACCCTTCATTTAACACAGCCAATACTTCACCAGGAAGCGCCTGAGCGCCCGCAGCTTCAACATAATCGCCATATTGTTGTTGATATTTAATGGCACCCGCAGTGCGCATCAATCTTAACAAATCAAGATTTTCTTGCTTTTCAAGCTCAACTGATTTTTGGAAAGTTATGATTGCATCATGCCATGTATTTACGGACGGATATTTTGCCACCAAATTTTTAAATGCAGGAACAATGAGGTTGCTATCACGGGTGTTATTGGCCAGTGCCGCCGCCTGTGCATATACTTTTCTATCTGCTATTTGGCCATTTGCTTCGGAATATTTAATCGATTCATTTAACCAGGTTACTGCATTGGGATAATCGGCCAATTTGGTATAACCATTGGCAATATCAATTTCGATTTTACCCTTGCCATAGCCGGCCATATATAAAGCTTTAAACGTATCAATAGATTTTTGATAATCGCCCGCCAAATAATAAAGATCGGCCAAAGCATTTTTATAGCTATTCACGCTTTCCGCAGGTGCAGAGGGGCTATCCACCATCAATTGCAGACCATCTGCCTGTAATTTTTGATCTTTAATTTCTCGGCCAATGGTGAAAATCATCTGACCGACAAGAAATTTATCGTCATCTGTTTCGATATTGGCTTTCATGCCTTCAAACTGCTCTTGCGCTTTGACCATATCTTTGGCCTGATATGCATCATAGGCTGCTTTATAAGCAGGCTGAGCTTTTTTAGAAAGTTGAGGACCTTTTTGCGCGCCCTTTTTCTTATCTTCCTTGCTTTGCGCCTTTGCATCGGGTGCATAATGCACCGCTGCTGATGTCATGCAAAGGGTCGCCGCAATGGCGAGAGTTGATAAAAACTTCATTAAATCCTCCAAAAATAAACTTCTATATGCATCTATAATAATGAATGTTGTTCGACAAACAAAATTATATAAATTTCGGTAACATTAACACTCTTTAGAGAAATTTAGGTGAATTAAAGTTGAATGACACAAATTAACTCTCGCTATTTTGTAAAATTATGTCAGTTATAGATAATGTTAAATCGTAAAATTGACGCGGCGATAATTGGAGCCAATGGCGCAATTGGAACGGCCATAGTTGAAAATCTTCGGCAAAACCCATTATTTGATAGTGTTTTTACACTATCTCGCCATGATGATGCGGATATAAAAATTGACATCATCAATCAACAAATGGTCGAAAGTGCAGCAAAGCAATTACAGCAGAAAACAGACAAATTGGCGATGATTATTATTGCAAGCGGTATTCTGCATAATCAAGATATGGGTCCAGAAAAATCCATTACCCAAATTGATGCTGAATGGATGAAGTTAAATTATGAAATAAATGTCATTGGCCCTGCATTGGTGGCAAAATATTTCCTGCCCGTTATGATGAAAAAATCCCCTATATATTTTGCTGCGATTTCGGCAAAAATTGGATCTATATCTGATAATGGTCTTGGCGGTTGGCATAGTTATAGGGCAAGCAAGGCCGCGTTAAATATGCTGGTTAAAAATTTGGCGATTGAGTGGACGCGCAAAAACCCGCAATCTGTAATTTTGGCATTGCATCCAGGGACAGTTAAAAGTAATTTGAGCAAGCCTTTTCAACATAATGTTGCACCGGAAAAATTATTCTCTGCAGCACAATCCGCGCAATATATGATACATAATATACTAAGCTGTGATCCGGCATTATCTGGCAATTTAATGTCATGGGATGGGTCAATCATCAATCCATAGATATATTGGTGATAAGCCTGTGGATAAGATGTTGGTAAGCGTAAAAAATCGGATGTTGTCCTAGTAATTTGCCTCAGCATACTCTATGCTTTTATCAACTAAAAATATAGGAAAATAAAAAGCGTGACTGACATAGAAAATGGGTCAATAGACCCCTCTGATATTAGTGCGATTGACATTGTCGATGAAATGAAATCCAGTTATTTGGATTATGCCATGTCGGTCATTGTTTCACGCGCATTGCCCGATGTTCGTGATGGATTAAAGCCGGTGCATCGCCGTATTTTATATGCCAGCCAAGAAGGCGGCTTTGTGGCGGGCAAACCCTATCGTAAATCGGCGAAAATTGTCGGGGACGTGATGGGTAATTATCACCCACATGGTGATAGCGCGATTTACATGGCCTTGGCACGGATGACCCAAAATTGGGCGATGCGTGTACCATTGGTTGATGGTCAAGGTAATTTTGGTTCTATGGACCCTGACATGCCTGCCTCCATGCGATATACAGAGGCCCGATTGGCCAAGGTTACCAACAGCCTGCTTAATGATTTGGATAAGGATACGGTTGATTTTGCGCCCAATTATGACGGTTCATTAAAAGAACCTGTTGTTCTACCTGCGCGTTTTCCAAATTTATTGGTCAATGGCGCAGGCGGCATTGCGGTGGGCATGGCCACCAATATTCCGCCGCATAATTTGGGCGAAGTTATTCGTGCCTGTCTTGCCTATATGGATAATCCCGCCATTACGACCGATGAGTTGATTGAAATTATTCCCGGGCCTGATTTTCCCACCGCGCCCTTAATTTTGGGTCAAGGCGGCGCAAAGGCCGCATATCGGGAGGGCAAGGGTTCGGTCATGATGCGGTCGCGCCATATTATTGAATCTGGACGTAATGATCGCCAATCAATTGTTTTAACATCAATACCCTATCAAGTTGGTAAATCCGGGCTTGTCGAAAAAATCGCTGAGGCAGTTAAGGATAAAAGGATTGAAGGCGTGTCGGCCATTCGCGATGAATCAAATCGTAATGGTGTTCGCGTTGTAATTGACCTGCGCAAGGACGCAACGCCCGATGTTGTGTTAAACCAAATTTGGCGCTTTACCCCTGCCCAATCCAGCTTCCCCGTCAACATGCTTGCCATTCGCGGTGGCCGCCCCGAAATTTTGATGCTGCGTGATATTATTGAGGCATTTATTAAATTTCGTGAGGAGGTTATTACCCGCCGCACCAAATTTGAATTAAATAAAGCGCGGGAGCGAGCACATATTTTGCTTGGCCTAGTCGTTGCCGTCACCAATATGGACGAAATTGTGCGAATTATTCGCGGCTCGGCCAGCCCGGCGGAGGCGCGCGCTTCATTATTGGCGCGCACATGGCCGATTGAACAAATTGCATCCTATATTAAATTGGTTGAGGCTGTAGAAATTGACACTTCACCCGATGGATATAAATTATCGGATGTTCAGGTTAGAGCGATTTTGGAGCTACGCCTGCACCGTTTAACCGCGCTTGGCCGCGATGATATTGGCAATGAATTAAAAGAATTGGCCGTAAAAATTGCCGAATATTTGGAAATTCTGGGCAATAGAGTGCGTTTATATGAAGTGATGCGCGAAGAATTGGTCGAAATTGAACAAGAATTTGCGACCCCTCGCCTTTGTGAAATCGCCCCTGCATGGGATGGTTTGGATGACGAAGATTTGATGGAACGCGAAGAAATGGTCGTCACCGTCACCCATGGCGGATATATTAAACGGACGCCGCTTGATACTTTCCGCGCCCAAAATCGTGGTGGCAAGGGACGTGCTGGCATGGCAACAAAGGATGAGGACGCCATTATTGAAATGTTCGTCACATCCACGCACACGCCGGTTTTATTCTTCTCCACCCATGGTAAGGTTTATCGTTTAAAAGTATGGAAATTGCCTGAAGGCGGCCCGCAAACAAGGGGACGTCCGATGGTCAACCTGCTCCCCTTGGCCGACGGAGAATCAATTTCAACCGTTCTTCCCTTGCCAGAGGATGAAAATGAATGGGCCAATTTAAATGTCATGTTTGCAACCGCAAATGGACAGGCACGCCGTAACAGCATGGGCGCATTTACCAATATCCCATCCAATGGTAAATTTGCGATGCGATTTGATGATGATAGCGATGATCACTTAATTGGCGTTGCATTATTAAATGATGATGATGATGTTTTATTGGCCACCCAAAAGGGTAAGGCCATCCGTTTTGCCGGTTCAGCGATTAGAGAATTTCAAAGCAGAACATCATCGGGCGTTCGTGCAATGAAATTAAAAGGCGATGATAAGGTTATTTCATTATCCATTCTTCGCGGTGCTGGCACCACAATGGAAGAACGCGATGAATATTTAAAATATGCACCGTGGAAGGCCGAGAAAGAGGGTGAGCCCAATTTAACAGCCGAAAAATATCAAAGTATGGAGGAAAATGAACAATTTATCCTGACACTTTGTGCCAATGGTTATGGCAAAATATCCTCTGCATATGAATATCGCCAAAGCGGCCGTGGCGGTCAAGGCGTCACCAATATTGATAATATTGCGCGTAATGGCGATGTGGTGGCCAGCTTTGCCGCAACAAAGGATGATCAATTAATGTTGGTAACTGATCAGGCAAAATTAATCCGCATGCCGTTAAACAGTTTGCGTGTTATTGGGCGCAGCTCATCTGGCGTACGGTTATTTAATGTTGGTAAAAATGAACATGTGGTCAGCGCAGCACGTATTGAAGAAGATGACATGGCCGATGATGAAAATATGGAAGGCGAAAATGTAGAAACAGCAAATGCAGATGCCACACAAATAGAGGCCGCGCCCGATACTAAAGAGGCGCAAAATAGCGAAGCATCAAATGGTGATGAGGCGGAATAAGCCTCATCCACTAATATTTAGTGGCTTTTTTAATGACTTTTTTAAATACGGGGCATTACCTTTATTTTCTGATTAACGCCTAATGTCATCATTAAAACCGCGAAATAATAGCTGAACCAAATAATCGGGTCGATCCACCATTTCGGCCCGATTATGCCATTTTGGGCAAAGATAAATAGGTCCGAAATAATGAAAATCATCGCGCCAATGCCGACACGATAACGGCCAAAACTGCTTGTCCATGCACTTGCTGACATCATGGCAATGATAAGAGCGTATAATCCGATGGACAGATTTTCCGAAATAATGCCATTGCCATAAATTTTCATTGCGATAAATGGCACCAAAATCACCACCATCATAGCCAATAATTTTTGGGATAGGCTAAGTCCCTGTTCCCGGCGGTAATTGTAAAAAAATATGATCGCAAAAATATGGCCAATGGCAAAGGCCGCGCCGCCAAAGGTCAAATCAAATATAATTAAACCATCACCTAACATGTAAAATATTAAAGCGAGCAAGAATAAAATTAACCGCAATGGACCAAAAAGATGTTTTCGAAACATGAAGAAAAACATGATGGCCAATCCGCCAACAGCGGCCATTTTCCAAAACATCAATTGAATTTCACCAAAATATTGTGATGTTCGAATGAAATAATAGCTTAAACCAAAAAGCAGGCTTAACAATAACCAAGGGCGTTGATGCCCCAAATCCATATCTTTGCCGCGCATGCCCATTCCCCCAAATCAATATAAGCTGGTAATATAGTAATGAATAAGTAAAAAAAACTTATATATTATCTGAATATGTTTTGATAGGGCGCTTGCATGAGCAATTTTCAACATGATGTCCATATTATTGGCGGTGGTTTAGCGGGATGTGAGGCTGCGTGGCAGCTTGCAAATCGCGGGATAAAGGTAAAAATTTCTGAAATGCGGGGCGGCGGTAAAATGACCGCAGCGCATCAATCTGACGGGCTGGCAGAGCTTGTCTGTTCCAATAGTTTCCGTTCTGATGATGATGAAAATAATGCCGTTGGATTATTGCATCACGAAATGCGGCTGTTGAATTCAATCATCATGACATGCGCGGATGAGGCAAAGGTTCCGGCGGGATCTGCGCTTGCTGTGGATAGAGAAATATTCTCAGATTTGGTTGAAAAGGCCATGAATAATCATGATAATATCCATGTCGTTAGAGAATGTGTTGAAACATTGCCCAACAATGGGATTACCATTATTTCCACCGGTCCGTTGACCGATGACGGTCTTGCCCATCAAATTATTGAAAAAACGGGCAGCGAAAATTTGGCATTTTTTGACGCCATTGCTCCCATTGTCCATTTTGATAGTGTAAATATGGACATTGCATGGTTTCAATCACGTTGGGATAAGGGTGATGGCAAGGATTATATAAATTGCCCTATGGATGAAGAAGAATATCTTATTTTTCATCAAGGATTGATGGATGGCGAAAAAACGACTTTCAAACAATGGGAAGAAAATACCCCCTATTTTGAAGGTTGTATGCCGATTGAAGTCATGGCGTCACGCGGGCTGGATACGCTGCGTTTTGGGCCTATGAAGCCGGTTGGCCTTACCAATCCAGCCACTGGCAAACGCGCACATGCGGTGGTGCAATTGCGTCAGGACAATAAACAGGGCAGCTTGTGGAACATGGTCGGTTTCCAAACAAAGTTGAAACATGGCGCACAGGTTGAATTATTTCGCAAAATTCCTGGTCTTGAAAATGCAGAATTTGCAAGACTGGGCGGACTGCATCGCAACAGCTTCATTCGCTCCCCTATCCTTTTGGATCGTCATTTACGGTTGAAATCCGCTCCCCATATTCGCTTTGCGGGACAGATTACGGGCTGTGAGGGATATGTGGAAAGCTCTGCCATCGGGCTTATCTGCGGTATATTCACCGCCGCCGATATATTGGGGGCAGACATTATACCGCCAAATAATATGACCTCATTGGGCGCGCTTCTATGCCATATTACCGGCGATGCAGAGGCGGATAGCTATCAACCCATGAATGTCAATTTTGGCCTGTTCACTCCTTTGACGGAAAAAGTTCATAAAAAACAACGCAAATTGGCCATGACGTCACGGGCAAAGGAACAATTTGATATTTGGCGTCAAAATTTGGCAATATAATTTGGCGCCAATTTCAACATTTACAGGCAGGTTTTTTCGAAGTTTTTGGGCGGGTTGTGGCAAATTCTTTACGGGTTAACAGCATATTTTTATCGCTATCGGCATTTGTGAAACGGTCGCTGGTTGCAACGGCCCATTCCTCAAAACTTAATAAATTATTCCCATCCTTATCCAAATTTTTAAATGCCTTGGTCCGTGAACTCATCAATTCCAATCGGCTAATCAACCCATCGCGATCGCGGTCATAACGGTTAAATCGCTTTTCTTCACGGCTGCTTTGCGCGGCGGCGGGTGGTTCAGGGGGCGCTTTGCCAAATGCGGGCGCATTTGCACCAGCAAGCGGCAGGCCATTATCGGCGGCATCGGGCGGCGGCTTTCCCTCTGGCAGTGAATTTTGATTATATGCATATCCTTGCCACAATAAAAATCCCGCAGCCATGACAGCCAAAGTCGAAAAAATGGTAATAATGCGCATCTGCATATTTTATCCTGCCACCTCTAACACCATGTAATTAAAAATATTCTGCTATTTTAAACAAATTTTCGCAATAATTTTATCGCCCAAAATATCCTTTTCTTAAAAAACGAAGATAAAGGCCAATCTTGCTCAAGATACTCATAGGGCTTTCCGCCGATAATTTATGTTCCATAAAATCGGCCTCCATCAACATTGCGATATTGCGATATGCACTGGGTGAATTAGGCCCTCTTGGCGGATAATAGGCTTTATTTGCGGTGTCATGTACATCTTGGGCCTTGAAACGAGACGCGAAGAGACTTTTGGACCAATTTAATAGAGATATTTGGATATTTTCCGGCAGAATATGGCCGCAATTTTTATAAAAATTGGCGTAAATTTTGGATCGCATAGCCGCCATGACGTCAATTTCTACATCGCCCTGTTCAGCATAGATCATATATTCTTCCCACATATCGACCAATTGGGAACAAGCCTTAATTAACCCCTCTCCATTTTCGGTGAACTCCGATATTATGTTTAACAATGGCTCACCCTTGGGCCAGCTTTCAAAATCAGCCGATAATTTGTCCCGCCACCATGCAAGCTTAATCTGTCCAATCATCATCTCGCTGCTTTGTGCGGCGATGTGCATCATTTTCATATCGAAACAATATAATATGGCCAAATTGTCTTGTAAATTTCTGTCACCAAATCGCAACGCCATCCTGTGTAACGCACCCAAATTTTGACCATCTGGGTCAATTTTATCAAACATTTAGCACCCTATTATTTTATAAATGGCAGATTTACGTCGATATTCACGGTTAACAGCATGGTAACCATATATAGACACAAAGCCCTTACCATCATTTGTCTATAAGATGGCACATATATCAAATGTTTTTTTAACAAGGGCTATTTTACCGATGACGAAATCAGATCAAGAAAAAGCAAAAGGCTGTCTTCATCATTTTGTTCATGATCAGGATGGTAACACCATGGCAATGATGGCCGCGGCTTTAATTCCATTGATGGCGATGGTTGGCGGCGCGGTGGATATTAGCCGCGTTCAAATGGTAAAAACCCGATTGCAACAGGCATGTGATGCCGGCGTGCTTGCCGGCCGTAAGGCGGTGGGCGATGGCACATTTGATAATGATGCCAAAAGCCGGTCTGCATCTTTTTTTAAAGCCAACTTCCCAACTGGATATCAAGGCACATCCAATACAAGTTTTTCACCATATAGTAATAATGGCGGCACCACGGTTCAGGCCACTGCCTCCACCAATATACCCTATGTGATAATGGATAAGGTTTATTCAATTACGGGGTCAAAGGCCGCTACAAAAAAAGCAGTAACTGTTAATTGCGATGCAAAAATGGAGGTCGGCAATTCCGACATTATGATGGTGTTGGATACCACCGGGTCGATGGATTATAGCATTTCAAATGGCTCTGGCGGCACAACCACCCGAATGGCTTCATTAAAAGCTGCGATGAAAAGTTTTAACAGCACCCTGGCCGCTGCGGCATCGGGGACAAATGCGCGTATTCGCTATGGCTTTGTTCCATATTCGGGGACGGTTAATACGGGCAAATTAATTTATGACTTAAACCGTGATTATTTAATCGGCGCTAACAATCTGGAAACATATAATTACCAATCGCGCCGTGCAGTGTATAAAATCCAAACAGGCACATCAACCAATAGCTGGGTGGAGACTTTGGACCCAACAAGATGGGATGATTACACAACCAGTTCAAATTGCACAAGATTTGGTAATAATCAAAGCACGCCATATATTTATTATTCCACCAGCTATTCAAGCACTTTCAACCCAAGTCCATCGGGTAATCCGGTAACATCGGGTGATACGACCACAACCTATAGTTATAATAGCTGGGGCAGCCCCAATTATAATAGCACCTATCGCACTTGTAAGCGAAATGTGACGCAAACGGTTAAAACCTATACAGAAACCTATAATGGTGATTTACCAACCGCAACATTCTCTCATTATGAATATTCGCAGGTTGGTTGGCCGATTAGAAGCTATATCAACACCATTGGATCAAACAGTGCCACGGTTAATGTGCCATCAGAGAAAAAAGGTGACAATATCCCTTCACGTTGGGCAGGTTGTATTGAAGAACGCGATACCACACAAACCAGCAACCCAGCCTATAATGGATCATCAAAGAAAATCACGCCAAGTTCGGCATATGATCTGGACATTGATTCCGCGCCAACAAATTTTGCAACAAAATGGCGTCCATATTGGCCAGAGGTCACCTATTATCGCTCTAGCGGGACAAGCTCTTCGACCTCTGGTACGAAGTCACAAACTGCCTGCCCGCAAAAGGCGCAGCTATTATCGACCATGAGCACATCTGCGTTTAATACATATGCAGATAGCCTATATTCCGATGGTGGTACATATCATGATATTGGTGCGATTTGGGGAGCAAGGCTTGCTTCACCCGATGGTATTTTTGCCACTAATGTAAATGAAGCTGCGGGCAATGGCGGTTATGTTAGCCGTCACTTAATCTTCATGACCGATGGTCAGTTGGATACTGGCGCAACTTATTATAGCGCATATGGTGTTGAACGCCATGATGGACGCGTTACAAATGATGTCAACAATCAAACAGAACGTCATATCAGCCGTTTTCGCGCGGTTTGCGATGCGATTAAGGCAAAGGGTATTCGCCTGTGGGTCATTGCATTTGCGACCAGCCTGAACAGCGATATGACCGCTTGTGCAAGCCCAGATAGCGCGTTTGTGTCCAGCGATTCAGCGACATTGAACGCGACATTTGTACAAATCGCCCAATCAATTGCGGATCTGAGGTTGTCAAAATGATGAAATCACCCAATCATAATCCACAAATCATGCTCGATGAAAATGGGGCAACGGTTGTTGAATTTGCCATTATCGCCCCGGTGTTCCTATTCCTGATGATGGGAACATTGGATGTGGGGTACAGCATGTATATGAAATCCGCACTGGACGGCGCGGTTCAGGCGGCGGCGCGTGATGCGGCATTGGAATCTGGCCCGGCTTCGCTTGCAACGATTGATAATAAATTAAAAGCAACAATCGCCTCCTTAAATGACAAGGCGAATGTTAGTATTGACCGCAAAAGCTATTTTGATTTTACCGATGTTAAGCGGGCAGAAGTCTTTACCGATGCCAATAATGACGGCAAATGTAATAATGGCGAAAATTTTGAAGATGAAAATGCCAATGGCGTTTGGGACATCGATGTGGGCGAGGATGGCGTAGGCGGCCCGAAAGATGTTGTATTATATAATGTTTCAGTCTCCTATGATGGCTTATTTCCCTTTGCCGGATATAAACGCAAGGCATCGAAAAGGGAGTTGACCGGATATAAAACCGAAAATGTGCCCAAATATAAAATGTTGGTGACGGGCACAAAAAAGGTCAAAACACCAATTTATGAATCAACGGTTCAAATGTTACCTGGCAAACGCGAGGTCAAAGTTCCTGTCTATGAAATGATAGATCAAGGAACAAAAACCCGTAAAATTCCAATTTATGAGAGCAAAATTGTGCCGCGCAAGGGTGCGGGTAATGGCACATTTAAAGTGCCCATTTATGAATATAAAGTGGTGACACGAACAAAGAATAAAAAATTGGTTCGTCCCGATGAAGTTAAATATGAATATATGGATTTACCCGTTTATGATATTTATTATATCAACAAAAATGGCAAACAAATCATGCAGCGCAAGTTCAAAAAATATGTAAAAGTGCGCATTGTTGATCAAGATAGCCTTTTTAAGGATGAGCCATATGCCCAACAATTATTGGTACGTAAATTGGTTAGATATGAAACGCTTTCTAAGCCCACCCACACCATTAAACGAGTGAAAGTTGGCGAAAAGGAGCTGGAGGTTAAGCTGCCCCCTATTCGCAAATTGGTGCGTTATGATATTGTGAAGAAACCTGAAAAAACCGTAGTTCGCAAAATCACAGGCTATAAAATTGTAGACAAACCGACCAGCATCAGACGGGTGCCCGATGGCTATAAAACCATCAAAACACCAATTTATAAAAATGTTGATGCATCATTTGAATTTGATGCATTTAGCGGCACGCGGGTTTTATCCTCCAGCACCGTTTTGAAAAATCAGCCCTATGGCCAAAAAACAGGCAATGCAGCTTCTGTTGTGGCCACATGTTCTTGACGATGGAATCAGATATGCGCAAAAACTATATCTTTAAAGCAATGAAATATTGCAAAAATTATATATCCGACATCGCAAAGGATGAAAGCGGCCTTGCATTTGTTGAATTTGCGGTATCGCTTCCGGTATTTTTGGGTTTGGGCATGTATGGATCGGAAACATCCTATCTTGCCTTGACCAATTTGAAATTAAGCCAGTCTGCATTAAATTTGGCCGATAATGGTTCGCGCCTTGGCCAAACCGATAATGGTGTTGCCACGCCCGTGATTAAAGAATCTGATGTTCTAGAAATTTTGTACGGCACAAAATTGCAATCGGGCAAAAATGATTTCATGGAAAATGGCCGTTTCATCATTGCCAGTTTAGAGGTGAAAACAGTCAGCAATGGATCAGGCGGCACAAAAGAACAGCAATTTGTCGGATGGAGAAGATGCAAAGGCAAAAAAGTTGCCGTCACAAAATATAATGATGATGTCGATGGAAATGGCGTAACTGATTCAGGGTTTAACGGCATGGGCGACCCCGCCAATCCTATTCAGGCCGTATCTGGTTCGGCCGTTATTTTTGTTGAGGCGGAATTTGATTACCAGCCTTTATTTGGTGATTTATTTCATAAGAACAAAAAATTACGTCAGGAAGCTTCGTTTAATATTCGCGATGACAGAAATTTAAGCGCTGGATTATTTGGCGATGTTGCATCTAGTAAGCGCGCATATTGCAATAAATATGACGATACATTTACTTGATTTATTTAGATTATCTGTAAAAAAAAGGCCGCTAATTATAAGCGGCCTTTTTGTATAATGTCTAAATCAATTTTTATTTACCCAATAATTTTCTAGCCTGTGCAACAATTTTATCGGTATTTAACAAAGCCAATTTTTCCAAATTCGCCGCATATGGCATTGGCACATCTTCGTTTGTGACCCGCATGACGGGCGCATCCAAATCATCAAATCCTTGCTCCATGCATAATGCAGCAATTTCGCTGCCGATGGAACATGCCGGCCAACCTTCTTCGACAACCATTAAATTATTGGTTTTGCGAAGGCTGGCCAAAATGGTTTCATTATCCATAGGACGCAGGGTTCGAAGGTCGATAACCTCTACATCAACACCCTCGCCCGCCAAGATATCAGCAGCCTCCAATGCCATGCCAACACCAATGGAATAGCTGATTATGGTAAGGTCGCTGCCCTCCCGCATAATTCGCGCCTTACCAATTGGTAATGTATGATCAGGCAGATCAGGTATATCAAAACTGCGGCCGTATAAAAGCTCATTTTCAAGGAAAACGACAGGGTCTTGCGTTTGTATCGCCGCCTTTAACAGGCCCTTTGCATCTGCTGCATCATAGGGCGAAATGACAATAAGCCCTGGGACAGACGCATACCATGGCGCATAATTTTGGCTATGTTGTGCCCCGACGCGTGACGCCGCGCCATTTGGCCCGCGAAATACAATGGGACAACGCATTTGGCCGCCAGACATATAATTTGTTTTTGCAGCCGAATTGATAATATGGTCTATCGCCTGCATCGCAAAGTTAAACGTCATAAATTCAATTACAGGACGCGTGCCACCCATGGCCGCACCTGCACCTATACCGGCAAAGCCATATTCGGTAATAGGTGTGTCAATAACACGTTTATCGCCAAATTCCGCCAATAATCCTTGGGTTACTTTATAAGCGCCTTGATATTCGGCAACCTCTTCACCCATAACGAAAACACGGTCATCTTTGCGCATTTCCTCGGCCATGGCGTCGCGCAATGCCTCACGAACAGTAATGCTGAGCATTTTTGTGCCTTCAGGAATTGCTGGATCGCTTGCCCGTGATGCCGCCTTGGGCTCTTGGGGTGTTGGATCAGCAATTTGAGCGGCAGGAGCTTCGGTTGCAACAGGCTCTGCAATAGTAGCTGGCACGGCAACATTTGATGCATCTTCATCTTCACCGGCAATCATCGCGATAACCGTGCCAACTTTCACATTATCTGTGCCCTCGGCAACCAAGATAGAGGCGATAACACCTTCATCAACAGCTTCAAATTCCATCGTGGCTTTGTCGGTTTCAATTTCCGCCAAAATGTCACCAGAGGCCACTTGATCACCCTCTTTAACGAGCCATTTGGCAAGAGTGCCTTCTTCCATTGTCGGCGACAGCGCAGGCATTTTTAATTCTATCGGCATTAATATTGCTCCACCAAAATATCAGTATATAATTCAGCCACATCTGGCTCCGGTGATGTTTCAGCAAAATCAGCAGATTCATTCACGCGCTTGCGAATTTCTTTTTCCATGACCTTTAAATCATCTTCTTTAACGCCCGCTTCAAATAGCTGCGCCTTTAATCTTTCCAATGGATCGGATTTCTCACGAACCGATTGAACCTCTTCACGGCTGCGATATTTTGCCGGATCGGACATTGAATGCCCGCGATAGCGGTAGGTCTTCATTTCTAATAATACTGGACCTTTGCCTGCACGCACCCAATCAAGCGCGGTTTCCGCTGCGCCGCGAACGGCCAGCACATCCATGCCATCAACCTGAATTCCAGGGATACGGAAGCTTTCGCCGCGCTTATATAATTGGTCTTCTGAAGACGCTCTATTCACGCTCGTTCCCATGGCATATTGATTATTTTCAATGACAAAAATAATCGGCAGTTTCCAAAGCTCCGCCATATTGAAACTTTCATAAACCTGCCCCTGATTGGCCGCACCATCGCCAAAATAAGAAAGACAGACGCCGCCATCATCCTTATATTTATGGGCAAAGGCAAGGCCAGCCCCCAATGATACTTGCGCACCAACAATACCATGGCCGCCGTAAAAGCCATGCTCAACCGAGAACATATGCATTGAACCGCCCTTGCCGCGTGAAATCCCTGCCTCACGTCCGGTCAACTCTGCCATCACAACATTTGGATCGATACCGCATGCTAACATGTGACCATGATCACGATAGCCGGTAATCACGCTGTCCTTGCCGGGAGAAATAGCCGATTGTAAGCCGGTAACAACCGCCTCTTGTCCAATATATAGATGGCAAAAACCACCAATTAAGCCCAGACCATATAATTGGCCTGCCTTTTCTTCAAATCGGCGAATAAGAAGCATTTCTTCGTAAAAAGCCAACAGCTCTTCTTTGCTTGCCTTATATGGCTTGGGGTCTGCGGGACGCTCACGATTGGAAATTTGATTTCCAGATGCAGCTGCATTTTTTTTAGTAGCGGCTTTTGCCAAAATTTAATTCCTCAATTTAATATTAAAAATATCGGGATATTTTTTCCACTTCCCTTTATCCCTTAACAAATATTTCAAGGAAGAAAAGCCCTTTTCCCTAGGGTATTTTCAAAAGAAACCAGTTTTTTAGATATTCATCATTTTGTTATAAGCAGGGGGCATAAATGGAAATTATAATTCACTAATTCAACGGAACAACAATTTCATCTGGCGCGACGACATTTAATTCTTTGCGCATCAATTCACCTGCTAAATCTGGGTCAACATTACCCCGTTCCAATAACCTCACCTTATTTTTCAATGCATCACGCTCATCACGTAATTTTGCAAGCTCAATTTTTCGTTGATTTATGGCTGAATTATAATCCGCCCATGCCAAAACACCCGTTGGCCCTAATAAGGCATAGGTAGCAATGCCCATCAAAGACAGCAAAGCCAGAGCAGGTGCAACAAAGCCAGTAAGCAACGGCTTTTTATTATTGACATGTCTGGCTTTGCTTTTGCGTATCTGCATGGGTAAATTCGACCATAAATTCCATAAATATGCAAGCGTTAGTCCGCCTGATGAAATATATTTACGATAAAATTAACCCATCACACATTTAATGGCGGACAGTCCAGGATAGACTGCTGCAGAGCCAAGCTCTTCTTCGATACGGATAAGCTGGTTATATTTTGCCAACCGATCCGAACGGGCAAGGCTGCCGGTTTTAATTTGACCACAATTTGTTGCGACCGCCAAATCGGCAATTGTTGCATCCTCGGTCTCACCCGAACGATGTGACATTACCGCGCTATATCCCGAACGCTGCGCCAATGAAACGGCAGCCAATGTTTCGGTCAAAGTGCCAATTTGATTAACCTTTACGAGCAGGCTGTTGGCCATTTTACCTTCTATGCCCATGGCCAAACGCGCCGAATTGGTCACGAATAAATCATCACCCACCAATTGAACACGGCCGCCAATTTTTGCGGTTATATCTTTCCAACCTTCAAAGTCATCTTCGCTCATGCCATCTTCAATAGAGACAATCGGATAATCATTGCATAATGATACCAAATAATCGGCCATTTCGGTTGGCGATAAAGATAGATTTTCGCCGCTAATTTCATATTTGCCATTTTTGAAAAATTCGGTCGCGGCACAGTCTAGGCCAATGGCCACTTCGCTGCCGGTTTTAAACCCTGCCTTATCAATTGATTCCATAATAAAATCAAGTGCATGGCGTGTGGACGCCAAATTTGGTGCAAAGCCACCCTCATCACCCACAGATGTCGCCAATCCTTTTTGCGAAAGGCCCGATTTCAACATATGAAAAATTTCTGACCCCCAACGCACAGCCTCGCTTAATGAAGGTGCACCAACTGGCATGACCATAAATTCTTGGAAATCAATTGGGTTATCGGCATGTTCGCCGCCATTGATGATATTCATCATCGGCACAGGCAGCACATGTGCATGCGCACCACCAATATAGCGATATAAAGGAAGCCCGCGTGCATCGGCGGCTGCCTTTGCAACTGCCATGCTGACGCCCAAAATTGCATTTGCGCCAAGGCGAGATTTATTTTCCGTGCCGTCCAGGTCAATCATCACCTGGTCAATTGTTTCTTGATCCTCTGCATCTAAATCCAGTAAATTATCGGCGATTTCACCATTTACCGAGCTTACCGCTTGCAAAACACCCTTGCCGCCATATTTGCTTTTGTCACCATCACGCTTTTCAACCGCTTCATAAGCGCCCGTTGATGCACCAGATGGAACGGCGGCGCGTCCAAAACTGCCATCTTCCAACAAAACATCTACTTCCACCGTGGGGTTGCCCCGGCTATCCAAAATTTGACGGGCTAAAATATCGATAATTGCAGTCATGGATAAACATTCCTCTTATTAAACAAAAGTGATGGTTTTTTGTTCCTATAGGATAGTTCAAATAATATGCAATGCGCATAACTGATTATTATCAACCATGCCGTAACGTATAATTTAAAATTATATTTTCATTTTAATCGACCAACGACATTAAAATATCGTGCAAATGGGTTGAATTTTCTATATTATGGCCCAAATAAATAAATATAATGAAAAATGATAAAGGATTTGCTCATGGCCCAATCTCCTAAAAAAACACCCACTGAAAATGTTGAGACAAAATCAACTAACACAAAAAAAACTGCGACCGCGAAAAAAACTGCACCAAAGAAGGCGGCATCAGCAAAGAACACCGCACCTAAGAAAGCGACCGGCACAAAGGCTTCTTCTGTAAAGGCTGCTGCTAAAAAAACTGTTGTAAAGAAAACAGCACCTAAAAAAGATACGGCATCCAATAAATCAAAGCCGGTGGCAATTTTGACACAAAAAGGTGAGAATATGAACGAACAAATCCGCTCCAGCATTGCCGATATGAAGGGTCAGGCCGCCAGCTCCGCAAGAACAGCCGCCAATAAGGGCAAGGAAAAAGCGCATGAAGCATTGAGCAATATTGGAAAAATGTTCCGCGACAGCGCCAGCACAATTGACGAAAATGTCGGTACACAATATGGTAATTATGCACGTAAAGCGGCGGATTCCGTTGAAAACTTCGCCAATCGTGTCGATGAAAAAGAAGTTGATCAAATTGTCGATGATGCGCGTGAATTTGTTAAGAAAAGCCCTGCAGTTGCCATTGGTGCAGCGGCGGCCATTGGGTTTGTAATGATGCGTTTGTTAAAATCGGGACGTGATGACCAAGCATGATGTTGATGCAGAATCACTAAATTCTGATGACGAAGATATTGCGCGTAAATTTGATGCAGAAGATCCCTCAATCTCTGCAAAGGATCAGCTTGTCGGTTTTATCAATCAAATAAAACAGTTAATCTCTGTTGAAATTGATTATTATAAATCCTTTGCAAGGCGCGGCCAAAAATTGGCGCTACACGCCTTAATCTATGCTTTTATTGGCTTAATATTTTTAAGCATGGCCATTATTGCATTTGTCATTGGCACATTATCATATCTGGCGATGTGGCTTGGGTGGCCGTTGGCAACCATATTTGTTATGCTATTATCATGCATAGGTGCGGCGGCGACTTTATATGCTTCTAAAGCCAAAGTGCAGAAAATTTCGATGAAGGATGATTTTTGATGACCAGCACCGATTCACATTTGAAAATATTGGCTGCGAAAAGGAAAGAAATGCGCCAAGCAATTGGCAATGATTTTCAATTCACCAAGGAAATCCTTAAACCATCCAATATTATTTCACGAACAAAGAAAAAAGGTGTTCAGAAAATTCACATTGTCAGTGAAAAAATGAAAAATAGCGCGGTTCAGAATAAAAAATCCATTTCAATTGGCGGCGCAATCATGCTGTCGGGAATTGCCGCAGGGATTTGGTATAAATTTAAAAACAAGCAATAAAATTTTTAAATATTAATTGGAAGATGAAATGGCCAATAAAACTAGTAATGATATTAAAACTGCCCGTGATAAGATTAGTGCAGGTAAATCAAACATAGCCAATGCAACATCAAATATTGGCCAAAAGGCTGCAGATATTAGGCAAAAAGCGGTCGATTACAGCAAAAATTCATCTGAAAAATCAAAAAAAATCGCGCAAAAGGCAAAAAATAGCTCGGTCAACTTTGTCGAAAATAATCCATTGGGCGCCGTTGCAAGTGGTTTAGTTTTTGGCGCATTGTTGGCGGCGTTAATTCCCACGTCCGAAAAAGAGAAAATGGCCGTTAAAAAGGGAACTGCGAATTTAAAAGATAAAGCATATAAGGCAGTTGATGCAGCAAAAACCGCCCTTGCAGAAAATAGCCAAGATCTCAATCAATCAGCAAAAAACAGCTATGGTGATTTACTGGAAAAAGCTGCTAATTTAGTGAAAAATGCCGGTAAAGCGGCCAAAGATGCTGCAAATATTTCTGATAAGGATAAATAGCACTGGCATTATGTTGCTTTGGCCGTTATGCGCCATTTCAAAATTTATTGGGGACATATATCATGACAGATAAAGCAAAAATGCATTTGGTTTTTGGCGGCCGGGTTTCCGATCCACGCTCATTGGACTTTACCAATTTAAATGCTCTCGACATTGTTGGTATTTTCCCAAATTATGAAGAAGCAGAAGATGCGTGGAGATCATCGGCGCAGCGCACTGTTGACGATGCGGAAATGAAATATGTTGTTGTTCATTTGCACCGTTTGCTTCAACCCGACGAAGCAGCGGAATAAGCAATATTGTTTATTTAAGCAATTTTACCGATAATAATCCTGCGATAAATGCACCCATATGTGCATAAACAGCAATATTCATATCGCTAAGAAATAGCATCATGCCGAAATTTAATATCGCCCATAATAGGGTGAGTTGGATGAATCTTGTCCAATAAACAGACAAGCCACCCCATGGCGTAATCGCTTTTGCTGGCATTAACATCATTTGCACGGCTATAATCGCAGAAATCCCGCCGCTTGCCCCGATAATTGGCAAATCTGACATGGGGTTAACGGCAAATTCGGCAAGGCATCCCGCAAATGCACCACAAAAATATATCAACAGAAATTTACGCGTGCCGGTGATATTTTCAACAATCCCGCCAATTATACCCAGCAGCAACATATTCATTAACAAATGAAAAAAGCCGCCATGTAAAAAGGTGGATGTAAATAATGTTAATAGAGGAGGAATTAAAAACCCCTCCCCCGTTTCAAAAATTGGTGTTTGCGACAATCTTAAAGGAATAAAGCCGCCTTGCAGGATGAAATAATTCGAAATTTGGGGCACCAGTGTCAGAAGAAATATAATAATATTTACGGCCATTAAGCAAATAACTGCAAATCTATATTTCATCTAAAACAAGCCTTATTTTGTTCAAACACTCATTTACGGTCAAATAAATTCAATTTTTTCAATCAAATAATATTTCTCACCCGATGGTACAACAACCTCAATCTCATCGTCCACTTTACGTCCAATTAAAGCACGGCCAATTGGGCTGCTATAGCTAATCCGGCCAATTTTTGCGTCGGCTTCGGTCTCACCAACTAATTGATATTTAACCGGCTTATCATTTTCATCAAGCAAATGGATTGTTGCACCAAATATTACTTTATCGCCGCTTAATGTTGCAGGATCGATAATTTGCGCTTTGCCAACCTTGGCTTCCAAATCGCTAATCATCGCCTCAACTTGGCCCTGTCGTTCCTTGGCCGCATGATATTCCGCATTTTCTGACAAGTCGCCATGCGCACGCGCCTCTTCAATTGCTTCCACAATTTTGGGGCGCTCAGCACGCAATAATTTAAGCTCGCTGGTTACTTTTTCAAAACCTTCTGCCAACATTGGAATTTTATCACTGCTTGCCATAATTGGCTTTCATCCTTTTATCTGTTTAACAAAAAAGAAGATATAAGGAGCAAAATAAGCTCCTCGCTTATATCTTTTTCAATGTCGGAAAATTATTTTCTTTTATTATAATAATCTTGAAGGCTTCGAACTTCAAGTGTTTCTGTTCTTATGGCCTTAATCGCATGAACTGCGGCCACACTGGCCGCCGCTGTGGTATAGGATGGAATTGCCACATCCATTGAAGATGCGCGAATTGATTTTGAATCGCGCAGGCTCTGCCAACCTTCTGTCGTATTGAAAACAAGCGATATTGTGCCGTCCTTAATTAAATCCACAATATGCGGGCGGCCCTCAGCCACTTTATTAACCCGTGTGACCGATGGCACATGATGCGATTGCAAATATGTCGCTGTTCCGCCAGTTGCGACAATATCAAAACCCATGTCAGCTAACATTTGTGCAGCGGGTAATATAACGGGCTTATCAGTATCCTTTACAGAAATAAACACGGTGCCAGATTGTGGGAGCTTTTGCCCTGCCCCCATTTGCGACTTTGCAAAGGCCATGGGGAATTTTTTATCAATACCCATTACTTCACCCGTTGATTTCATTTCTGGGGAAAGAACAGGGTCAACACCTGGGAAGCGATTAAACGGGAAAACAGCTTCCTTCACCGCCATATAATCAATATCCAGATTGATTTTGGGCAAATCTGCCAATTTTTCGCCCGCCATAACACGTGCGGCAATTTTGGCAACGGGCGCACCAATTGCCTTTGCGACAAAAGGCACTGTGCGCGATGCACGCGGATTTACCTCTATTAAATAAACGTCGCCATCCTTAACCGCAAATTGAATATTCATCAGCCCTTTAACATAAAGGGCCTTTGCCAGCATGACGGTTTGACGTTTAATTTCATCAATAATTTCGTCGCTAAGACTATATGGCGGCAAGGTACATGCGCTGTCCCCACTATGCACGCCTGCTTCTTCAATATGTTGTAAAACGCCTGCGACCACGACGTCATCACCATCACAAATGGCGTCAACATCCACCTCTATGGCGTCACGCAAATATTGATCAATCAATACGGGCGAATTTCCCGAAACCTGCACTGCGGTGGCGATATAATCCTCCAGCTGGGCAGTGCCATCAACAATCTCCATCGCGCGGCCACCCAAAACATAGGACGGGCGTATTAAAACCGGATATCCAATTTTTTCTGCGACTGAAATCGCCTCTTCGCGGCTGCGGGCAATGCCATTTTCAGGCTGCTTTAATTTCAATTTATTGATTAAAGCGGCAAAACGCTCCCTATCCTCGGCCAAATCAATGGCATCTGGCGATGTGCCCAAAATCGGGATTCCGGCATCTTCCAATGCCTGTGCCAATTTTAACGGGGTTTGACCGCCAAATTGCACAATCACGCCCAATAATTCACCCTTGGATTTTTCAACTTCTAATAATTCCAAAACATCTTCGTCGGTTAATGGCTCAAAATAGAGACGGTCTGAAGTATCATAATCGGTGGAAACTGTTTCGGGATTGCAATTGACCATGATGGTTTCATATCCCACCTCATTCAAGGCGAAACATGCATGGCAACAGCAATAATCAAATTCAATACCCTGTCCAATACGGTTTGGACCGCCGCCCAAAATCACCACTTTTTTGCGGTCGCTTGGTTCAGCTTCGCATTCCGCCTCGCCAAAAATCGGGGCTTCATAGGTGGAATACATATAAGGGGTTATTGCCTCAAATTCTGCGGCGCAGCTATCAATACGTTTATAAACGGGTCGTACGCCCAATTTATGACGCAAAGCCCGCACTTCTGCAGCGCTAGTCGCCCCGGCCATTGCACGAATGGCCTCCCCAATTAACCCGCCAGAATCGGCCAATGTGCGCCCAGCCCCGCCATGAACATGGACAGAATCTATTGCCAAATTGGCCAAGCGGACGTCCGAAAAGCCCATGGATTTTAATTTGCGTAATTTTACCGCATCATTGGGAAGGCCATTGGCAATAATGTCATTTTCCGCATCAACTATGCTGCGAATTTGTTCCAAAAACCATGGATCATAGCTTGTTATATTATGAATTTTCTCATTCGAAAATCCTTCGCGCATCGCCTGTGCCACGACAAGCAATCTTTCGGGCGATGTTTTGCTTAATTCTGCGATAATATTATCTTCATCGGCGCCAATCAGGTCGCGAACACGGTTTAATCCGTCCAATCCAGTTTCCAAACCACGTAGCGCCTTTTGAAAACTTTCGGTGAAATTGCGGCCAATGGCCATTACTTCGCCGACTGACTTCATGGCGGTGGAAAGGTTGGAGGAGCTACCCTTAAATTTTTCAAAGGCAAAACGCGGAATTTTGGTCACCACATAATCTATTGTGGGTTCAAATGCCGCCGGCGTTGCCCCCGTAATATCATTGGTAATTTCATCCAATGTATAGCCCACGGCCAATTTTGCCGCCACCTTGGCAATGGGAAAGCCCGTCGCCTTTGATGCAAGGGCGGAGCTGCGCGATACGCGGGGGTTCATTTCAATCACCACCAAGCGGCCATCGGCGGGGTTGACAGCAAATTGCACATTTGACCCACCGGTTTCCACGCCAATTTCGCGCAATACATTTAATGATGCCGTGCGCATGATTTGATATTCTTTGTCGGTCAATGTCAAAGCAGGGGCAACGGTTATACTATCGCCCGTATGCACGCCCATTGGATCAACATTTTCAATTGAACAAATGATGATGGCATTGTCATTTTTATCGCGGACAACCTCCATCTCATATTCTTTCCAGCCAAGCAGGCTTTCATCAATTAAAATTTGGCCAACTGGCGAAGCCTCAATCCCCGTACGGCAGAAATGTTCATATTCCTCGCGGTTATAGGCAATGCCGCCGCCGGTTCCGCCCATGGTGAATGCAGGACGAATAATGGCAGGCAAACCAATATCCTCCAAATATTTCATTGCATTGGCCACGCCTTGCGGGCGGTCATATCCAATGATTTTACCTTGATCATTTTTAATGGCAGGTGCCGCTGCAATGGCCGCGCGCGGATTTTCAAGGCCGATACGGTCCATCGCCTGACGGAATTTTTCGCGGTCCTCGGCTTTATCAATCGCCTCTGCGGTCGCGCCAATCATCTCCACGCCAAATTTTTCCAACGTGCCATCTTCATAAAGGGCAAGCGCCGTATTTAACGCGGTTTGCCCGCCCATTGTTGGCAGCACAGCATCAGGCCGCTCTTTTTCAATAATTTTGGCGACAACTTCCGGCGTAATCGGCTCTACATAGGTGGCGTCCGCCATGTCGGGATCGGTCATAATGGTCGCAGGATTGCTGTTCACCAATATGATATGATATCCCTCTTCCTTCAAAGCCTTCACCGCTTGCGTGCCGGAATAGTCAAATTCACATGCCTGCCCGATGATAATCGGCCCTGCACCAATGATTAGGATGGATTTAATGTCGGTTCTTTTTGGCATGATTATTTTTTCTTTAAATTAGAAACAAATTTGTCGAACAGATAGAAACTATCTTGTGGTCCGGGGCTGGCTTCGGGGTGATATTGCACGCTAAATGCTTGTTTGCCGTCAATTTCGATACCGCAATTTGACCCGTCAAAAAGGCTGACATGCGTTTCGCGAACATTGCTGGGCAGGCTTGCTCCATCGACAGCAAAACCGTGGTTCATACTGGTAATTTCCACCAATCCGCCGTCATGACGTTTTACAGGATGGTTTGCGCCCCTATGCCCCTGATGCATTTTTATTGTTTTTGCACCCGCCGCTAGGGCCAACATTTGGTGGCCAAGGCATATACCAAATATCGGCACATCCCTTTCCAATAATGATTTAATTACCGGAACGGCATATTCACCTGTGGCCGCCGGATCACCCGGCCCATTGGATAAAAAGACACCATCAGGCGCCAAGTCCATTACCTCATCAAAACTAATATTTGCTGGAACTACAGTGATTTTTGCACCAGACTTCACAAAGTTTCTAAAAATATTATCCTTTGCGCCATAGTCAATGGCAACAATATGGGGCCGATTGTCTGCATCTTTGACATCATTCATGTCATGAGAATTAAATCCTTGGCCAAGCTGCCAAACATCGCCAGCCCATTTGCTTTGCCCCGATGACGTCACCTCCTTGGCAAGATCCGCACCCAACAAGCCACCCCATTGGTTTAAATCCTGTGCCAGCGCATCTAAATCAAATTTGCCGTCAGGATGATGGGCAATAATGACATTTGGCGCACCCGATTTGCGTATCATGCGGGTAATGGCGCGTGTATCAACGCCGCAAATACCAATCAGCCCTTGCTGTTCCATCCATGTTTTAAAATGTCCTGATGAACGGAAATTGGATGGATTTGTCACATCCTCTCGCACCACACATCCCATGGCATGAGATTTTCGTGCCTCAACATCCTCTTCATTGGTGCCAACATTGCCAATATGGGGGAATGTGAAATTGATAAATTGCCCGGCATAGCTGGGGTCAGTCATTATTTCCTGATATCCGGTGATGGAGGTATTGAAACAAAGTTCACCAATTTTATGGCCCTGTGCCCCAAATCCATAACCATAAATTACTCTGCCATCTGCGAATAATATTATCGCAGTCGGTTTGTTTCCGTGCGTATCGGGGGCTATATTTGCCATTATTATGTACCGCCTATTACTGGATATAGTTTAAATATCGCGCCGCCATGGTGTAAAAAACATACTGTAAAAATCAGCTGCATTTTCATGACGCCAAACTTGTCGGTGATTATGTTTTAAAAACTTTATGGTCAATGTAGATAAAAAATTATTATCTGACTATAGTAGTTCTTTATTCCTAGATTCGCTGAGGTCAATTATGATTCGAGAGAGGTTAAAAACCGCTCAAATCGCTGCTATGAAAAGCGGCGAAAAAGACAGGCTTGCCACCATCCGATTAATGTTGGCCAAGGTAAAGGACCGCGATATTGAACTTCGCATGTCGCAACCATCTGATGATGATGACGCCATGATTATTGATGTTTTGCAAAAAATGGTGAAACAACGCCGTGAATCCATCGCCATGTTTGAACAGGGTGGCCGCACCGAATTGGCCGCTGTGGAACAGGCCGAATTGATTATTATCGAAGAATTTTTGCCCGCTCAATTGGATGAGGCAGCCACAATTGCTATTATTGACGCCATAAAGGCGGAAACAGGCGCATCATCCATGAAAGATATGGGCAAGGTTGTGGCTTTGTTGAAACAACGTCATGGCAGCGAATTGGACATGAGCAAAGCAAGTGCTTTGGTGAAATCTGCGCTATCATAAACCCTTAATTCACGTTAGGGGCAGTTATGGCACTGGACAATAGATGGTTTGATGAATTACGGGCGCGGACGACTTTGTCCGCCCTTATTGGCCGATCTGTAAAGGTGCAGAAAGCTGGCAGAGAATATAAGGCATGCTGTCCTTTTCATAATGAAAAAACACCAAGTTTTACGATAAATGATGAAAAGGGATTTTATCATTGCTTTGGGTGCGGTGCGCATGGTGACGTCATTAAATGGATGACCGATCATCAAGGCCTGCCCTTTATGGATGCAATAAAACAGCTGGCCAGTGAAGCGGGTATGGAAGTGCCCGCATCCGATCCAAAAGCCGCCAAGCGCAAGGAAAAGCGCGACAGCTTATTTGACGTCATGACGGCGGCGGCGGCATATTTTCAAGAAGAATTACAACGCCCCGGCGGTGCAATTGCGCGTGACTATCTGCTGTCTCGTGGCGTTAGGGATAATATCATCGCCCGATTTGGCATGGGCTTTGCCCCCAATGATCGCCAGGCGATAAAGGTTGCGCTTTCCCAATTTAAGGAAGAATCCTTAATAGAGGCCGGCTTGCTAATCAAAGTTGACGACAAAGAGCCTTATGCCCGTTTCCGTGGTCGTTTAATGATACCCATTTTGGATCAGCGCGGCCGCTGCATCGCCTTTGGCGGCAGGATATTGGGCGATGGCGAACCCAAATATCTAAACTCACCCGACACGCCATTATTCGATAAGGGGCGGACTTTATATAATTTGAATATTGCATCGACGGCATCACGTCAATCCGACCGCATAATTGCGGTTGAGGGATATATGGACGCCATTGCATTGGCGCAATCGGGTATAGATGACGTCGTGGCACCGCTTGGCACCGCCATGACGGAAAATCAGTTGATGATGATGTGGCGGTTGGTTGATAAACCGCTTTTATGCTTTGATGGTGACGCAGCGGGGCAAAAGGCAGCTATGCGGGCGGCTTCACGCGCCCTGCCCTTATTAAAACCAGGAAAATCGCTTCGTTTCATTCAAATGCCTGCTGGGATGGACCCCGATGATGTAGTTAATAATCAGGGAAAAAAAGTGTTTGATGATTTGGTCAATAATGCATCCTCGCTATTGGATAAAATATGGGAATATGAAAAACAGTCGCAGCCGCTTGATGGTCCAGAGGATAAGGCAGGGTTGAAACAGCGCCTTGGTGTCTATTTATCTGCCATCGCAGATGCGGATATAAAGGGCCATTATCGCGAAGCATTTGATCAAAAATTATCCGATTTGTTCAAAAGACCACAGCAAATTTATCAACAAAATAATCAAACGGGCCGCAATTTTCAGAGATTTGACCCCAAAAAACCAAATTGGAAAAGGCAAAACAGCCCACCTTCCTCTGCCGTTCGGACAATTGCAAGCAAGGGCAGCGATATTTTAATGTCAATGATTTTGGGCAGTTTATTGCGTGATACGCGCTTAATCCCCCAATATTTTGAGTCATTATTAGAACTGCACCCTAGTGACGAATTGGACGCACAAATCCTAAATGCCTTAATAAATGTAAATGATTCGAAAGAAAGACTTGATAGTGATGCAATTTATACCATATTAGGAGAGAAATTGTATAATAGGGCGTCTTCATTGCTTAGAGCGGATAGCATGAACCTCGTCAGTTCAAATGGAAATATAGCAAAAGATGACAAGTCAGAGGGCCATAAAGCAGGCTTTTTGGGTGAAGCGATAGATTTATATTGCCGTAAACCCAAATTGGAAGAATCTTTACGGCTGGCTAATCTTCGCGCTGCACAGGCGCAAAGTGATGCGGAATTTGAACAAGCGGGCAAGGATGTGTTGGAATTGGCCAATGCATTGCGTGAATTGGAACAAAAACTGGCCGATATTTTAATCGCCAGTGCAAATGATTGAATAATTGTGATATTTATCACATAGGGGAATATATAAAGTGGCTAAAAAACCTGTTAATTCAAAATCTACTCAGGATAAAGATGCGCCGTTAATTGATTTGAACGAGGCGTCAGTAAAAAAGTTAATCACTCGTGCAAAAAAGCGCGGCTATATCACCTATGATGAGATAAATGAGGCATTGCCTCAAGACCAAATGACGTCAGAGCAAATTGAAGATGTTATGTCCGCCATTTCCGAAATGGGCGTAAACATAGTTGAAAGCGAAGATGACGCAGCCGAAGAAAATGATGATGACGGTATTGAAACCGCCGATGATGATTCTCCTAAAAAATCTGCGCCCGCCGCAACAGCTGTAAAAAAAGCCGCCAATGACCGCACCGATGATCCGGTCCGCATGTATTTGCGCGAAATGGGCGCGGTTGAATTATTAAGCCGTGAGGGCGAAATCGCCATTGCAAAGCGGATTGAATCTGGCCGTGACACAATGATTTTGGGACTTTGTGAAAGCCCGATTACATTTCATGCCATTATTGATTGGTCAAATGCGCTGAATGAGGGCGAAATGCAGCTGCGTGAGATTTTGGATCTTGACGCAATGCTATCCAAAGAACCCGCGCCCGAAAATTTAGAAGATGATGCCGAAGATGATGGCGAAATTAGCGAGAAAACCGCTGGCCCATCATATAAGGATGATGATGATGTAGAGGATGAAGAAGACGACATCATTGACGATGATGAAGATGAAGAAGCAGCCATGCGCCGCAAACGCCGCGCAGAGGAAGAAGAGGAAGAGGATAACACCCTTTCGCTTGCCCAAATGGAGGAAACATTAAAACCGGCGGCGCTTGAAAAATTCTCCACCATCACAAAATTATTTGGCAAATTTTCAAAAGCACAGGAAAAGCGCATGATTGCGTTGGCCAATGGTGAGGAATTATCCACCGCATCCGAACGCAGTTATCAAAATATGCGCGAACAATTGACCGCAGAGGTTGAAAGCGTGCAATTCCACGCCAGCAAAATTGAATTTTTGGTGGACCAGCTTTATTCTTTCAACCGCCGCTTAACCGCGCTTGGCGGCCAGATGCTGCGCCTTGCCGAGCGTCATAAAGTGCCGCGTAAACAATTTCTGGATTCCTATATGGATCATGAAATGGATGAAAATTGGCTGTCCGATGTCAGCAAAATTGACAAAAAATGGGCCAAATTTGCGGAAAATGAGGCTGTGAGCGTAGAGCGCATTCGCACCGAAATTTCCGACATTTCTGCCGCCACCGGCATGTCACTTGGTGAGTTTCGCCGTATTGTGAACATGGTGCAAAAGGCGGAGCGCGAAGCACGTATTGCCAAAAAAGAAATGGTGGAGGCCAATCTTCGTTTGGTTATTTCCATCGCCAAAAAATATACCAATCGCGGCTTGCAATTCCTTGACCTTATTCAAGAAGGCAATATCGGCCTGATGAAGGCGGTAGATAAATTTGAATATCGCCGTGGTTATAAATTTTCCACCTATGCCACATGGTGGATAAGACAGGCGATTACCCGTTCCATCGCGGATCAGGCCCGCACCATTCGTATCCCCGTGCATATGATTGAGACCATTAACAAATTGGTCCGCACATCACGCCAATTTTTGCATGAACAGGGCCGCGAACCCACACCAGAGGAAATGGCAGAGCGTCTTTCCATGCCATTGGAAAAAGTACGCAAGGTGATGAAAATTGCCAAAGAACCGATTAGCCTTGAAACACCCATTGGTGATGAGGAAGATTCGCATCTGGGTGATTTTATTGAGGATAAAAATGCGATTATCCCCGTTGACGCGGCGATACAGGCGAATTTGAAAGAAACGGTTACCCGCGTTTTGGCCTCGCTCACCCCGCGTGAGGAACGGGTGCTGCGCATGCGTTTTGGTATTGGCATGAACACCGACCATACATTGGAGGAAGTGGGCCAACAATTTAGCGTGACCCGCGAACGTATCCGCCAAATTGAGGCAAAGGCCCTGCGTAAATTAAAACATCCTAGCCGCTCTCGAAAAATGCGCAGCTTCCTGGATCAATAAATTTGCACATTTTGCTTACAAAATAAAATTTTACCCCTAAATATATGTTTTGATGCATATTTTTAGGGGTTTTTTGTGGCTGTTATAATGGGTGATCAAAATTTATTTGGCGATTTGGTGAAAAGGCCAAAATTCCGTTCGGACATATTATATTTTGTGCAATTGGCGGGAAATTATGCCGCCAACATTTTTGTTGATATGCGAAATCGTGCATCATCCAAACAGAAAAAGGCATTTTATGATTGGTTATCCGGTGTAAAAAATGATGATATTGATGTAAGGTTGAAAGAGGCGTTAAATAATAGCAATCAATATTTTGATCCTTTTAAAAAGGGATATGCCCAAATTTTGGAGGAAATGCCCCTGCCCCTGCGCGATCGGATGGAACGCGCCATTCAACATGACCATGTCCTGCCCATTAGTTTGAAAAATTTTATCAAAAATTTGGATGATTTACGTGAATATCGCCATTGGTTGGAACATTATGATGACCGTATTAAAAAGGGCAGTCCCAAAAAAATAAGCGACGAACGCGCCGTCCAAATTATCACATTGATGATATTACCATTTTTATCCGCCCATATGAAGGGACGCATCATCCACCATGCGCGAAATATGGGCATGCGGCACAGGGAAATTGAACAATTTATCGCCCCCATTGATAAAATAATAAGGGATAATATCGCATCGCGCCGGGACGCCAGCAAATATATTAACGGGTTGAAAAAACGTAAATCCAACGAAGAAATAAAGGAATTTATAACCGAAAAATATGGCAATGCCCCGTCGGACATGGCGGTGCACCGTTTCGCCAAACAGGAAAAGAAAAAACGCAATGATTTGGAAACCCGCAAACAGGCATTGACCAATTTATATAATCGTTATTTTGATAAAGATCATTGGCCGCGATATAATCATGAAAATTTCCTTATTCGGTATCAATTTTTGGGCAAAAGCAGGATAAAGGAAGTTGAAGAATATATTATCGAGCAGAATCCAGACAAAAAACATATTGATTTTATATTGGATATTGAACCCATTTTCATGCTGTCCTTTGAAATATCGTTAATCATCCATATTTGGTTTAGCGATTTGGAGGTAAAGGGCGTGCCCATTCGCGATAGAAAAAAATTAAATAAGTTAAACGATAAGGCCGCCCGAATGGTTGATATTCGCAACCAAATTGCCCATGGCGGATGGATATGGCGAATTGAAAATAACGCCAAAAATGGCGAATTTTATAGCATAACCGAAATAATGGAGGGGTTATTTGCCGTATTGGACCACCCCAATATAAATGATAAGGCGCAATATAAAAATGATTTAATCACCGCCTTACAAGGTGCATTTTTGCGGTGTAAAAAATCATATATTTATGAAAATATAAAGGATGGCGATCCCAACCAAAATCGGGCAAGATATGTGATAAATTATTGGTCAACCAAAAATCGTGATAAATTTGCGGACAGGCATGGGGTTGACGCCAAATGGCGTGTGGAGCGGCGCATACCCCTTCGTAAAATGGCGGCAACATGGATGCGGGATTTGAAAAAATTATGATTTTTACTGAAAAAAAATTGACTAAAAAACAAGAATATGTAACAAATAAATCTGGTCTTTTTAATTCCAAACGGTGTTTTTATAATATATTTCATATATTTATATAGACATCGGTTGTAGGCAGTCCCATTTTTAGGACTGTCTATGACTGAGGAAGGCGGCCTTAAAGACCTGATTGAGTTGTAGGCAGTCCCATTTTTAGGACTGTCTATGACTGATTATTACACAACATCAAAGCCAGTTCCGTTGTAGGCAGTCCCATTTTTAGGACTGTCTATGACATTTCCCATCCTCCAATTAAAACGTCATCCCCATGAAAATGGGGATCCAGAAACGCTAGTGGTATTTCACTGGATTCCCGCCTTCGCGGGAATGACGAAGAGAGACGCCGGAATTACAAGGATATTGCGCTGGATTCCCGCCTTCGCGGGAATGACAAAGAGAGGCGCGGCGATGACGCGGGAAAAGCGCGAAAATGACGTGGAGGAGTGCAGGAATGATGAAAGAGTGAAAGCGTGACGAGAAATTTAAATTTTTTGAAATTAACCACGCTTTGTAAACTAGTATTTCATAATTTATTGATATTGCCGTTTATCAAAGAATAAATTGATTCATAATAGGGGTGAATTTTGACATTAACGGCACAGCTTTCTTCGCCCGCAAATGATTGGGTTCGTGATATTTTTGGTTCGGTCGCCCGTGATGGTTCGGGCATGGCAATTGACAAATTGACCCAATATTTAAACGATCCAGATGACAAGCATCGCCGTCATCGTTCATTATTGGTGGGGCAATTACATGCAGATATATGCCATTTTTTGAATCTTTGCCATGGGCAACAACCAGGCGTAGTGGACTATGCCGAAAATAAAATTACCGGCGATGAGGCAAAAATTTGGGCCGCAAAAGCAGCGATTGGCTTTGGCAAAGAACGCGATTTATTAAACCAATTAACCATTGCCGCCGGACCGCCCGCGCGGCAGGCCGGCCATGATATGGCATTACATTTAACGCAGGACCAACCCAAAAACCTTGCCATGTTGGCCAGTTCCGATCGCAAGGGATGCGCCCTTGGCTGTGCGATGGGATTTGTTGCTGATTGGCATATTATCCGCGATTTATTAAACAGTTTGTCGATGAAATTTGATTTACCCAAAAGCGAATTAACCTTGCCCAGCATCGCCGAAACGATGGAGATTTGTGTGATAGAGGGCAATGGCCCTGCCCTGCAACGCGCCATCCGATTTGGATTTGAACAAGTCTGCGCCCAACAAAAAGGATTTTGGGCCATTATCGACGCGCGACATCAACAAAGGTTGAACGAAGTATTATATGGGTAAAGATATTTTGTCCCACCCTTTTTACCTTCCCCATATTGCAATATATTTTCATGCTGATATGAAACCTTAATCAAATGATTAAGAACAGGATTTTTCATGCAATTTGAAGGTACACAAAATTATGTCGCCAGCGATGATTTAAAAGTCGCGGTTAATGCGGTGGTGAAATTACGCCGTCCATTATTGATTAAGGGTGAACCTGGCACCGGCAAGACCGTGTTGGCGCATGAAATATCGAAGGCATTGGACGCGCCATTGATTGAATGGAATATCAAATCCACGACAAAGGCGCATCAGGGATTATATGAATATGACGCGGTGGCGCGGCTTCGCGACAGCCAATTGGGTGATGAGCGCGTTCATGATATTAAAAATTATATTAAAAAGGGCAAATTATGGGATGCCTTTACCAGCCCCAAATTACCCGTTTTATTGATTGATGAGGTGGACAAGGCCGACATTGAATTTCCCAATGATTTATTGCAAGAATTGGACCGCATGGAATTTTATGTCTATGAAACACAGGAGCTTATCAAAGCGGCCGAACGCCCCATTGTCGTCATTACATCCAATAATGAAAAAGAATTGCCCGATGCGTTTTTACGCCGTTGTTTTTTCCATTATATTAAATTTCCCGATCGCGAAACAATGCAGGAAATTATCAATGTGCATTTCCCCGATATTCAAAAAATATTGGTTAGCCGCGCCATGGATATTTTTTACGAAGTCCGCGATGTTCCAGGGTTAAAGAAAAAACCTAGCACGAGCGAGCTTCTCGACTGGTTAAAATTATTATTATATGAAGATATGCCGTTGGAGGTTTTGCAAAATAAAGACCCAACAAAGGCCATCCCACCATTGCATGGCGCATTGTTAAAAAATGAACAGGATATCATGCTTTTTGAACGATTGGCCTTTATGGCCCGCCGTAATAGCTAAATCATTGATAAGAAAATGATGATGCCATGATGATGCATAGCCGATTTTACCAAATTCGGCTGGTATTAGAGGAATATTCTCCGTCTGGAAAATGGCAAAGCTGGATTTTTGAATTTCTGCTTTTTGGTTTTAAACAGGCTTGGGCCTGCCTATTTGGCGGCTTATTGCTTGGTTTAATATTACTGACTTATTTTCTTTATCCTGAAAATATTCCAATTGCCCGATATGATTTTTTGGTCGTCATGGCGGTGGCGATACAAATTTCTTTAATATTATTTCGCCTGGAAACAATCGCCGAGGCGCGCATAATATTGATATTTCACATTGTCGGCACAGTGATGGAAATTTTCAAAACGGCGCATGGGTCATGGGTTTATCCTGAAAATGGATATTTAAAAATAATGAATGTGCCCTTATTCTCTGGATTTATGTATGCCGCCGTGGGCAGCTATATTGCCCGAATTTGGCGCATTTTTAACATGCGTTTTTCACATTATCCGTCCATGGCAATCACATATATAATTGCGATGTTAATTTATATAAATTTTTTTACACATCATTATTTTTATGATGTTCGGTATTTCTTATTCGCGGTCATTATATTTATTTACTTAAAATGCTTTGTTTATTTTAAGGTTTTGCGCGAATATCGCAAAATGCCATTATTATTGGGTTTATTATTGGTGGCATTGTTCATTTGGTTTGCGGAAAATATTGCTACATTTGCCGGCGCATGGGCATATCCCAATCAAACAAAAATATGGCAAATGGTCTCCATTGATAAATTGGGGGCATGGTTTTTATTAATGTATATCTCGTTTATATTGGTTTCAATCATACAAAAACCATCACCTCCGCAAATTTATGCGGAATAAGCAATTTCAAAGTCACCCCATCTTTTTCCATCAAAATATAATGGCACATAAACATTTCGTACGGTTTGATATTTTGTGCCATTGCCCTCATGCCGGTAAACGGCCATTGTATAGAGGTCTGTGCTTTGTTTTGCGCTGATATCGCACCCTTCCAATATCTTGCGGCCATTGCGGCAATATTTTGTATCATGCGTTATATCCCCCGTCGGGGTGCGGGAATATTCTGAACAATGGGTTGGTAAATATCCATTTACATCGGTTAAAACAGCCGAAAAAATATTCGGCCCGCTTGCCTTAACTTCGTCCATAAATGGTCGCCAATAACGATCCGCAAACATGGTGAAATTATTGGTAAATCTTTCTGGATTGCTACCTGGCACGGGAATATAGTTGCGGTCGAATAAATCGCTAATTTGAATTTTATTTTCTGCAATCAATCTGTCGGTTAATTCTTTAATTTCCTTTGCCTTTTGACATGCCAATTCAACAAAGGGGGTGTCAATTTTTGATGCGCCGCTTTTTACGATAATATCGAACATATTATTCGCCATTAACTCGGTTGCGTCGGTTCGGTCATGGGCGCTGACCAATAATTTATTATTTTCATCAACGCGGTTTGCAACAATTTGCAATCCAGATTTTGATTGCTCCATCAACAGGCGCAATTCATTGCTTTGGTTGACGATATTGTCATTTTGCTGATCAACTTTTGATACCATATTTGCGACATTATTTAATGTCGTGCTAATCGCATTTAACCGTTGGTCCATGCCATTGGTTTTTTTAATACCATTATTGATTTGCGAGATGATATAATCAGCTTCATTTGCAACATTAGCCATATTTTGCGCAATTTCATTTGTTGCAGAACGTGTGTTTTGCGACAATGTTTTCACCTCCGCCGCGACAACAGCAAATGTTGCACCTGCATCTCCTGCCTTTTCGGCCTCAATTGATGCATTAAGGGCGAGCATATTGGTGGTTTTTGCAATTTGTTCGATTAAGGCGGCCACTTTACGAACATCGTTTATCGATGTGGAAAAAGAGGTGATGCGCTCTCCCATTTGGCGAATTAAAGTCACCAAATCTAAAAATTGATGGGCAGAATTTTCAATTTCATCCTTACTATTTTCTAGATGAGATTTAGCATCGCTGGTTTGCTGCTTTGCCTTGGCACAGGCATTCAATACCTCAATCTGGCTTTCATCTAACTCCACGAAAACCTTTAATAATTCTGCCTGTTTTTCTTTGACCAAATCCGAAGATTCTATCACATCTAAAACAACGCCGCTTACCTCGCTACAACTCATGGTCACTTCACCGCATTGCTGGGCAAGTTTTTCAGACCAAATATCCTGTGCATTAGTCTCAATTTTTTGCTGTATCATCTAGGCAAGTCTCATAGTTTAATTGATATCTAATTCACTATTATTCAACTATGGTTAGCAAATGGTTAAATTTTACAAATTGGGTCATAATATGAAGCCGTCATTAGTTTATCCTAGCAATATTCCATAATATTCTTAAACAGGAATTAGAGGTAAATTTATGTTTTTTAATTTTATGGATGAGCTGCGTGCTGCGGGTGTTCCGGCCAGTTTGAAGGAGCATTTAATGCTTCTTGAGGCATTGGATGAAGAGGTCATAAACCGCAGTCCAGAGGAATTTTATTATTTATCTCGCGCCATTTTGGTTAAGGATGAGGCGCATTTAGACCGTTTTGACCAAATATTTGATAAAATGTTCAAAGGCATATTTTCCAATATTGGTAGCGAAGAAAACCAAATTCCCGAAGATTGGTTAAAAGCAGTTGCCGAAAAATATCTCTCCGCCGAGGAAATGGAGAAAATAAAATCAATGGGTTCATGGGAAGAATTAATGGACACTTTGAAAAAGCGGTTGGAGGAGCAAGAAAAACGCCATCAGGGAGGCAATAAATGGATTGGTACGGGCGGGACCTCCCCCTTCGGCAATAGTGGATATCATCCCGAAGGCGTCCGAATTGGCGGCGAAAGCAAACATAAAAAAGCGGTAAAGGTATGGCAAAAGCGCGAATTTCAAAATCTTGATAATGAACGTGAATTAGGAACAAGGAATATTAAAATTGCGCTACGGCGTCTGCGCCGCTTTGCAAGAGAGGGCGCGGCCGATGAATTGGACATTGATGGCACAATATCCGGCACTGCGAAACAAGGATGGTTAGATATTCAAATGCGCCCCGAACGGCGCAATGCAGTTAAATTATTATTATTATTGGATGTGGGCGGTTCAATGGACCCTTTCATCAAATTATGCGAAGAATTGTTCAGCGCAGCGACCACAGAATTTAAGAATATGGAATTTTTCTATTTCCACAATTGCCCCTATGAAGGGTTGTGGAAAGATAATAATCGACGTTTTACGGAACGGACCTCAACATGGGATTTAATGCATAAATTCCCGCATGATTATAAATTAATTTTTGTCGGCGACGCGGCGATGAGCCCCTATGAAATCAGCCATCCGGGCGGTTCGGTTGAACATTTTAACGAAGAATCGGGCGCAACTTGGATGCAAAGATTGACGGGCACTTATCCATCGGCAATTTGGTTAAATCCTGTGCCCAAAAATCAGTGGAATTATTCCCAATCAACCAAATTGATGCGCCAATTGATGAATGACCGCATGTATCCATTGACTTTAGAAGGCCTTGATGAGGGGATGCGCACTTTAACCCGCAAGAAAAGCTAAACGTTATAATATTAAGGTAGATATATTTTAGGCATGATAATATCGCTTTGCCGGCCAGTTGTTTCGGCGAAGCTATATTGCGCCCCTTTCAATACCCGCGCCGCAATATAGGCAAAGCCCTCTGCCTCAATACTATCGCCATTCCAATCCAGCTTATCTACATTATGCACCTCAACCCCGCATATTTCGGCCAATTGCTGCATAATAAATATATTATGCCGCCCGCCACCACATATATAAATTTCTTGCGGTCTTTGGGGTAACATATTCAGGGCAATCTTCACCGCCCGCACAGTAAATGCGGTTAAAGTTGCCGCGCCGTCTTCCAAAGATAAATCGGATAAACGCACGAGATTAAAATCATCTCTATCAAGCGATTTGGGCCATTTTTTTGCAAAAAAATCATGGTTTAATAATGCCGACACTATTGCCTCATCTATCTTGCCCCTGGCGGCGATTGCGCCATTTTTATCATAGGAAAGGTCGCTATATTTTGAAACCCAATCATCTATTAATGCATTGGCCATGCCTGTATCAAATGCGATAATTTCTCCATTTTCAGAAATCCAGCTGATATTTGCGACGCCGCCTAAATTTAATATTGCTGCCGGTTTGCGAAGATTATGCGCCAATGCCGCATGATAAACAGGCAATAGCGGAGCACCCTGCCCACCTGCATCGACATCCACCTGCCGCATATTAAAAATGACAGGCAAATTGGTTAAAAAGGCCAATTTTTTCGCATCGCCAATTTGCCAAGTCCACCCCTTTTCCGGGCGGTGCGCAACCGTATGGCCATGAAATCCTATGGCAGCAACCTCCCTATCCTTCATTGCATGGGCGGCATCGGCAAGGCTAAGCAATTTATCAATGGCCTTGGCATGGAGCATGGTTAATTCATGCTCCACATCCGCGATATAATCGGTGGCTTCCGAAGGAGAATTTAGCGCCAATGCCATTTCACACGCACGCGCCAAACGAGATTTAAATGCCCCCTCATATGACATTTCATAAAAAGCTGCTAATTTATTATAGCCCTTTGCATCAGTTTCCAATAAAGCAACGTCAATACCGTCGCGCGATGTCCCCGACATGGTGCCGATGGTTAATTTTACACTCAATTTATAACTCCGTTACAGGCCGCGAACATGACACAAAAATATCAATCTGACCTTTTGAACTTACTGCATGATCGCGGATATATCCACCAGATAACTGATGAAAATGGCCTGGACCAACTAGCCCAGCAACAAATTGTGCCCGGCTATATCGGTTTTGATGCCACCGCGCCATCTTTGCATATTGGATCATTGGTGCAAATTATGATGCTGCGCCGCCTGCAGCAAGCGGGCCATAAACCCATTGTCATCATGGGCGGCGGCACCACGAAAATTGGTGACCCCACCGGCAAGGACGAAAGCCGCAAAATGCTAAGCCAAGAGGATATTGACAATAATATCAATTCAATATCGAATATATTTAAACAATTTTTGAACTTTGGCGATGGACCAACTGATGCCGTTATTATCGATAATAGCGATTGGTTGGACAAGCTGGAATATTTACCATTTTTGCGCGATGTTGGTCGTCATTTCACCATCAATCGCATGTTGAGTTTTGAAAGCGTTAAATTAAGGTTGGACAGAGAACAGCCTCTTACCTTTTTGGAATTTAATTATATGATATTACAAGCATATGATTATCTTACATTGGCCAAAGAACGCGGATGCCGCCTGCAAATGGGCGGGTCCGATCAATGGGGCAATATTGTAAATGGTATTGAGCTGACCCGCCGAATCGAATCAATTCAGGCATTTGGGTTAACCACACCGTTAATTACCACAGCGGATGGCGGAAAAATGGGCAAAACCGCAAATGGCGCCATATGGTTAAATGCGGACCAGCTTTCCCCATATGATTATTGGCAATTTTGGCGCAATGTTCAGGATGCAGATGTTGGCCGTTTCATGCGTTTATTTACGGATATTCCTTTATCAACAATTGCGGAATATGAAAAATTAGAAGGCGCCGAAATTAACGATGCCAAAAAAATATTGGCCGATGCCTGCACGGCAATGGCGCATGGTGAGGATGCAGCTGCGCAGGCCGCCGACACCGCGGCCAAGGTTTTTGAACAGGGCAGTATTGGCGAAGATTTGCCAAATTTTGCCCATAATGGCGATGCAATATCATTGATTGATGCAATGGTTGAGTTACAATTAGTTGCTTCCAAAAAAGAGGCGCGCCGTATGATTGCAGCGGGTGCTGCGCGGATTGAGGGCGAAGCAATTACCGATGAAAATCATATTATCGCCGATTCTGGTGTTGATTTAAAGATTTCAGCGGGCAAGAAAAAGCACGGATTACTCCATTTCGCAAAATAAAATATTATATAACATGGATTAAAGAGACTTAATCGCCAGTTTTACACTTTATTTGCAATTTGCTGTCATATTGGCCCTTCAAATAAATAATCAGGGGCTTTTTATGATCAAATCTTCGGCTGATATGGCGATGGACCTTCGTCGCGCAGCGCGGCATCGCACTGACATTAATGTCAATTCTGCAACGCGCAAAGGTGAAGAGCATCTTTTGCATATCGTCAATATTTCTGCCCACGGATTCATGATCGATAATCACAGCGTTTTGAACCGTGGCGACCGTGTCACCCTGCGTCTTCCCATTATCGGAGAGATTGAAGCATATATGATTTGGTCAATCGAAGAACGTGCTGGTTTCCAATTGGAACGCGTTATTCGCCTGCCCGATTTTATCGCCTTATTGGATGAAATCGGCTCTATGCGTCGTTAATTCCGGCGCATATAAATTTTATCCGCTGCGCAATAATTCTACACCTGCGTCGCGTTCCATCAAATATAATAAAATTCGGGCCGCCTCGCCTCGCGGCCCTTTTAACCCGCCATCACGCTGTAATAATAATTTGGCGTCATCATTGGCGATGGGTAAATATTCGCTTAATTGCTCTGCTGTTGCAATGTTAAATGGGCTATCCCCCGATTGACGTGTGCCCAATATTTCGCCAGGACCGCGCTGTTTCAAATCCTCCTCTGCGATAATAAAACCATCATTGGTGCTGCGCATCAATTTTAACCGCGTCTTGGCAATTTCGCTAATTTGGGGGTTGCGGATTAATAGACAGGATGATTTCTCCGCCCCCCTGCCCACACGGCCGCGCAGCTGATGCAGCTGTGCCAAACCAAAATTTTCCGCATGTTCAATAATCATCAAACTTGCATTTGGCACATCAACCCCAACCTCAATCACCGTGGTTGCGACCAAAATGGCAAATTCCCTATCTATAAAGCGCCGCATCACTTCTTCTTTTTCAGGCCCTTTCATCCGGCCATGAACAATACCAATTTTATCGCCAAAAACCTGTCTTAATGATGCCGCGCGCTCCTCTGCAGAGGTCATATGGCTTAATTCGCTCTCCTCCACCAAAGGACATACCCAAAATCCTTGCTTGCCTTCTTCAATATGTCGGCGAAGGCCTGCATAAATCTCATCCATACGATCAGAAGATGCGATTCTTGTATCCACCGGCGTTCGCCCAGGCGGCAGTTCATCCAGCACGGAAACATCCATCTCCCCATAGGAGGCAAGCGCCAAAGTGCGCGGTATGGGCGTTGCCGTCATGACCAATAAATGCGGCGTTCCAACCGCCTTATTGCTTAACATTAAACGTTGCGCCACACCAAAACGATGTTGTTCATCAATGATGGCAATTGCCAAATTTTTATAAATAACTTTTTCTTGGAAAATTGCATGAGTGCCAACCAAAATGTCAATTTCGCCATTGGCCAGCCCCATAAGCGTTGATTCGCGAACCTTGCCCTTTTCTCGTGAAGTCAGGATGGCAACATTGACCCCAATTTTACCCAGCATCACGCTTAACGTCGCAAAATGTTGGCGCGCCAATATCTCCGTTGGCGCCAAAAGCGCGCATTGATGGCCATTTTCAATGCCAAATAACATGGTCATCACCGCAACCATTGTTTTACCCGCACCAACATCGCCTTGTAATAATCGAAGCATTGGAGTTGATTGCTGTAAATTTTCTTCAATTTCTGACAAAGCGCGTTGTTGCGCATTGGTTAAATTGAAAGGCAATTTTAATTTATCAATCAAATGGCCCGTTCGGTTAATTTTTATGGCGGCGCGGCGGTCCATAGATTGGCGGATAAGACGCAAGGCAAGCTGATTTGAAAAAATTTCATCATATGCCAATCGGTTCCGCGCGGTCTCATCTGGTCCTTTATGAACAGATAATATCGCGTCATGCCAATTTGGCCATTGAAATTTATTTTTCAGGCTGGGTTCAATCCATTCGTCAAATTTTGGCAAATCCTCGTTACATTGCTTAACAATATTGCCCATTTTATGTTGGGTCAGCCCCGCGCTTAATGCATAAACTGGTTCAATAATGATTTTATCTTTTTCGGCATTATTATCGTTATTTTCAGTGCGGATTTCGGGATGGATTATTTGCCATTCATCGCCATATTGCTCCAACTTACCGCTTACATATATTTGCGTCTCCAAAGGAAATTGTTTGCGAGCATAGCCACCATTTCGGCCAAAAAATATCAATGAAAGCGCATTTCCTGCCGCATCCAACCCAATAATTCTTGTTGGGCTACGCTGGCTGCTACTGCTTTTATGTTCGGTAATTTGTATTTTCAGAATAATGATTTGGCCCAATTGCGCCTCATCCAAATTGGCAATTTTATGCCGATACATCCATTTATTGGGAAAATGATAAATAATATCCTTTACCCGATATAATTTTAAGGCAGTAAGGGCGCGTTTAATCCCCGGGCCGACGCCCTTAATTGTTTCGATTTCACGAAATGAAGGATTGAGTATTGATGGCCGCATGACTATTCAGCTTCATACACAAAAAAGGTATTGGTGAACCAGATTTTTATGGCTTTGCCAAATTTGCTATGCATTTTTTTAATATAGCAATAAAATTTGATGATCGGAAAATAATTATGGACCAGGAAACACGCAAAAAATTGCATTATCGCGCATGGCACCGCGGGACGCGAGAGGCCGACATGATGGTCGGCGGTTTTTTTGATACATATTCATCAAATTGGGATGCAGATCAAATCACATGGTTTGAGCGTTTATTGATGGAACAAGATGTCGATATTATGGGATGGGCAATGGGCACAATAAATGTGCCATCTTCGTTTGAAGGCGACATGATGAATTTATTTAAAAGGTTAGATTTCATTAAATTGGTGGATGAATTACAGAATATTTCTAAAGATTGATTTCCAATAAACCTATATATGATTGCCCAAAATGGATAAATTGCAAAAACTTATTACCGCCAATGCCCCCCATATTTTATCGGGGGTTGCGTCTGGATTTGCGCCCTATTTATTGGCTGATCTGGCCCGCCTTTCCAAAGGGCGGTTATTATATATTGCATCATCCGACCAACAAATGAGCAATATTGCTGATAGCATCAATTATTTCGCTCCTGAGATAGAGGTTTTGGAGTTTCCAGCATGGGACTGCCTTCCCTATGACCGTGCGCCGCCTTCGGCCAATATCATGGCGCGGCGCATGGCATTTTTAAACGCCATTCAACAGCAAAAACATATAAAACAGATATTACTGACCACTGTCAATGCCGCAACACAGCGGACTTTATCTCCATTTCGTATGCGTCAAATTGGCGTCATTTTGACCAAATCGATGAAAATTTCGATGGAACGAGTTGGCGAAATTTTACGCGCCAATGGCTATATTCGCGTCGATACTGTCGCCGATAAGGGCGAATATGCAATTAGGGGCAGTTTGCTGGACATGGCGCCATCTGATCGTGAAGATGGATATCGAATTGATTTTTTTGGCGACCAAATTGAAAGTATAAGATCATTTGATTTTGCCAGCCAACGTAGCACCGGCGATGTGAAGGAATTTTCATTATTGCCCGCTGTTGAAACATTTTTGGATGATCCATCAATTAAGCGTTTTCGAACCGCTTATCGCAATTTATTTGGCGGTGCGGCCATTAATGACCCATTATATAGCGCCATTTCAGAAGGACGCCGCTTTGCGGGTATGGAACATTGGCTGCCCTTATTTGAGGATAAAATGGTCAGTATTTTTGACCATTTAAATGAAAATGATATGGTGGTCAGCGAAACAGCCAATGCACAAATCATGGTCGAACGGCATGCGACTATTGCCGATTATTATGATAATCGTAAAAAATTACAAACAGATAAGTCCAATAGTTATCGTCCTATCTCACCAGAAATGCTATATTTGGATGAGAGGGAGATATCCTCTATTTTTCAAAAATGGCCGGTGCATATTATCGATCAATTTGACAGGCCGGACCAAGATAATATCATCAATTTGTCGATTAAATCAGCGCATGATTTTGCCCCCGACCGTGCTAATAAAAATAATATTTACCGCGCCGCAACATCATATATTGAAAAATGGCGTCATGATGGCAAAAATACAATTATTGCTTGCTATACGAATGGTTCGCGCAATCGTTTGGCCGAATTATTTCAAGAACAGGGCGCAAAAAAAATCGTATTGGCCGATGGTTGGCAGGAGACCCTATCCTATATTGCCAAAGATAAATTGGTGTTCACCACCCTGCCCATCGACCATGGTTTTGAAACCAGCGATTATATTTTACTGTCGGAGCAGGATTTATTGGGCGACCGTTTAATCCGAAAAAAACGTGCCCGTAAAAATGCAGACAGCTTTTTGGAGGAACTTGCCGCGTTAAATAGCGGTGATTTGGTGGTTCATGAGGAACATGGACTGGGCAGATATGAAGGGCTTATTTCCATACCCGTTGGTAAATCGCCGCATGATTGCGTGTGCTTAACCTATGCGGGAGGGGATAAATTATATGTTCCAGTTGAAAATATCGATGTTTTAAGCCGATATGGTAATAATGCCGATTTAATGCCGCTCGACCGTTTGGGCGGAGAAGCATGGCAGCGGCGCAAGGCAAAATTAAAACAACGTATTCGCGAAATTGCGTATGAACTTATCCGCACTGCGGCGCAAAGGGAGCTGGAAAAGGGTATTGAAATTTCCCATGACACCCCGGCAATGAATGATTTTATAACCCGTTTCCCCTATCAGGAGACCGAGGATCAAGAAAATGCCATTGAGGATGTGTTGCGTGATTTATCCTCTGGCCGACCAATGGACAGATTGGTTTGCGGCGATGTTGGCTTTGGCAAAACCGAGGTCGCAATGCGCGCCGCCTTTGCCGTTGCCATGGCCGGATATCAGGTGGCGATTATTGCACCGACAACCTTATTGGCGCGCCAACATTATACCAATTTTGTTGAGCGTTTTCGCGATTTTCCGATGAAAATTGGACGTTTGTCACGTTTAGTCCCTGCAGCAGAGGCCATTGCGACAAGGGAAGGATTAAAGTCCGGAGATATTGACATTGTCATCGGCACCCATGCGGTCATTTCTAAATCAGTGGGTTTTGAAAATTTAGGTCTGGTCATAGTTGATGAAGAACAACGTTTTGGCGTGGTTCATAAGGAAAAATTAAAGGCAATGCGCGCAAAAGTGCATATGTTGACCCTAACCGCGACGCCCATTCCGCGCACATTGCAAATGGCGATGACGGGCCTGCGTGAATTATCGGTCATCCAAACCCCACCTGTTGACCGCTTGGCAGTGCGAACATTTGTTATGCAATGGGATCCTGTTATTTTAAGGGAGGCATTATTAAGGGAGCATTATCGCGGCGGGCAAAGTTTTATGGTGGTGCCACGGATTTCCGATTTGGAGCAAATGGAGCAATTTTTGCGCGAATATGTTCCGGAAATAAAATTTGTAACCGCGCATGGGCAAATGTCACCTAATGAGGTGGAGGAAAGAATGACGGCTTTTTATGATAATCGTTATGATGTCCTGCTCGCCACCACTATTATTGAAAGTGGTTTAGATATTCCAAGCGCCAACACTATGATTATCCACCGTGCGGATAAATTTGGCCTGGCCCAGCTTTACCAATTACGTGGCCGTGTGGGCCGATCAAATAACCGCGCCTATGCCTATCTGACCACTAAATCGGATCAAATTATCAATGAAACTGCCGAAAAACGGCTGAAAATATTATCTGATTTGGATAGTTTGGGTGCAGGTTTCCAATTGGCCAGCCATGATTTGGATCTTCGCGGTGCAGGAAATTTGGTGGGCGATGAGCAATCGGGCCATATTAAGGAAGTGGGCTTTGAATTATATCAATCCATGTTAGAGGATGCGATATTGGAAATTAAGGCCGAAGGCGCCGGTTTAGACCGTCCCAAGGATAAATTCACGCCGCAAATTACCGTTGATGCACCCATTTTAATTACCGAAGATTATATTCCCGATTTGAACATTCGTATGGCTCTTTACCGACGTATCAATAGCCTTCGCGACCGTGAAGAAATCAATGCCTTCATTGCTGAAATGTCCGATAGATTTGGTAAAATGCCGCAACCAATGGCGAATTTATTGACTTTGATGGAAATAAAACAAAATGCAGTAAAAGCACATTTAAGCAAAATCGAAGTGGGCGCACGCGGCACATTGGTCAGTTTCCATAATGATATGCCGCCCAATATTCCCGGTTTAATTGGCTATATTGATAGGTTAAATGGCATTGCAAAATTACGGCCAGACAAAAAATTGGTGATTAACAGAGTTTGGGACGATCCAGTCAGTCGATTAAATGGATGCCTGCAATTATCAAAGGGTTTGGCCAAGATAGCGCGTTAAGTTGAAGTCTGAGACGCAATATGTTGTATGGCAAAATCTTGAAAATCATTGATATTTAATGGGATAGAGCCGTAGAAACCCTGATAATAATCACAGCTTAATGATTTTAGGATATTAAGCTGCCCTTCATCCTCTATACCCTCCACAATGACGTCAACATTCATCGCCTTGCCAAGTGAAATAACCGATTTTAACAAAATTCGGTCGCGTTCATCGCCCTCAATCTCCAATACCAATGAACGATCGACCTTAATTAAATCAGGCTCTAGTGATTTGACCTGCGCAATATTGCCATAGCCAAGACCAAAATCATCAATCGCTAATTTAACCCCTTTAGATTTTAATATTTTTATTTTTTTCAATGCCTTATCTGGGTTAGCTACCACGGCATCCTCGGTTATTTCTACGGTCAGATTTAACGGATTAAACCCTGTATCTTCTATACGGTCCAATAAATTATTTTCAAAATTTATGGCCGCTAATTCGGCTGGCGTCACATTAAGTGACAACCGGATATTGGACAGCGGTTTAGGCCATTTTGCTGCATTGCTTAACGCCAAAAATTGCAAATGGTCGGATAATTTATTTTTGAAATTTATCCGTTCGGCAATATCAAATAAAGCCTCTGCACCCATAATTCCATGGCGCGGATGATGCCATCTCGCCAATGCTTCTGCGGCAATTAACGCCCCCGATTTCACATCAAAAATTGGTTGAAACATTATTGCTATTTCATTGTTTTTTATTGCTTCTTTTAAATCAATCGCGGTTTGCGGGGAAAGATTGATACGGTCCTCCCCTCTTGGCGCAATATATTCAAAAATTGTCCCATTATTATGCGCCTCTGCCAAGGCAAGATTTGCCCGTCGCATCGCGGTCAGACCATCTTCGTCCGGTGCAATTTTGGTGGCGCCGCAAATAATCGATAAAAATGCGTCATTTTGGGAAATTTGATATGGCCCATCTAATAATTGTATCATGTCATTTGACAATGATTGTAGCCCTGCCTCATCCATATCATTTTTGGTAATTAAAATAATTTGATGCCCGGCAATACGCGACGCTGCCAATATAATTTTCTCATTATTTTTAATATAGTTATTTAATTTTTGCCCCACTTGTTTTAGCAATATATTACCAGAAATTATTCCATAATCCTCATTATATTGTTTCAAATTTTCAAGACTTAATAATATCAACCCGCTATTTACCTGATAGCTTTTATGGCCGATTTCGCTTGGCGATGATGATAATCTTAACTTTATCGCCGCCGCCGAGGGCAAGTTGGTAATCACATCAATGCCATCACTATCATCAATTGCGATTAAGCCATTATAGGACCGCAGCATAGAATTCGCTAATATCGCCTTTGTAATTTGCATGAATAGCAGTTGGTCGCTTTGTTGCTTTGTTGCGAAATACGTAATTGATGGGTGATTAAATATGCTACTCATCTCCTGCTCATCGTTAAGAATAGCAAATATGGATATATTATTTACCTCTGCAAAATCGCATATTTTCCTTGTTATCTGAATATTATCATCAGCAAAATTACAATCCATGATGATGATTTGGGGCGCAGTATCGTTACCCATAACATGTTGATGACCATCAAGAACAAATTCAGAAATATTTGAAGTAAAAGCAGAAATTCTATCACGCCAATAATCATAATATTGGGGCGAAAAAATAAGAATATTGCCCCGACCAAGGGACATTTTAATATTTAATTTCTGTTTTTCATCATTCATATTTAAAATATAACATAAAATTTCGCTATTGGCATTGCCACTATTTCGGCGATGCCCTATCTTTTGATAATATAGCCTGTTTAATAGAATGAGCGAAAAAATACATATGAATAATTATGAAAAAATTGCTCTTATGGCATCCCCCACGCGTGAGGGGCAATCAGCAGCCGAAGAATTAAGCGCTTTATATGATTTTGTGCCCATTGAAGAAGCCCAGGCGGTTATCATATTGGGCGGCGATGGGTTTATGCTGCAATGCCTGCATTTATTGCTGGAGCAAAGAAAATCCATCCCCGTTTATGGCATGAATCGCGGCACAATCGGCTTTTTAATGAATAGTTGGCATCAAGTTGATTTGATGACACGGCTAAACCGTGCGAAAATGGTCAATATAAAGCCATTAAGGATGACCGCGATGACGACCGAGGGGGAAACAATTACCCATCCGGCGATAAATGAGGTGTCATTGCTGCGTGAAACGCGTCAGGCGGCAAAGATACAAGTCGAAGTTAATGGCCGCACGGTAATTCCCGAACTTATCTGTGATGGTGTATTGGTGGCTAGTCCTGCGGGATCAACTGCATATAATCTTTCGGCCAATGGTCCGATATTGCCACTTGATTCGTCTTTATTTGCCCTCACCGCGATTAGCCCATTTCGGCCCAGAAGGTGGAAAGGTGCGATTTTACCCGACCGATATGAAATAAAATTTACGATATTGGAAAGGCATAAACGTCCCGTCAGTGCAGTTGCCGATCAACGCGAAATCCGCGAAATTGCGTCAGTTCAGGTTGATTTAGAGCCCAGCAGGACATTGCAATTATTATTTGATCCCGACCATGCATTGGATGATCGCATCGCAATGGAACAATTTGTATTTTAGGGGCTTGCCAGAATCAGAATCTCGCTGCTATAGGCCCTCAACGCCTTTCGAAAGAGAGGTTGCTCCTCGGTAGCTCAGCGGTAGAGCAATCGGCTGTTAACCGATCGGTCGGGGGTTCGAATCCCTCCCGGGGAGCCATTTTATTCCTTAATAATTTGGCTCCCATTTTTATTTCAGCATATAAATTAAGATTTCTGCAATCTGTCTATAGCGACCATATTTATGCAGCATATATTGCATATTTGTGTAAATTAACGGCACATTTAACATAAAGGCCATATTTTGGTTCTGCGCACTTATTTGCCGCATAGATAAGCAGCTAGGCCGCTATTCAAATATATTAGGTCTCTGACCTATTAGGGTGCCACAATCTCACTTTATGTAAAATCACATCCATATTGCTCATAAAAAAAGGGGAAGCATTTCGCCTCCCCTAATTTCTATACTATATTAAGCTTTGTGCTTAATATTGCCCGTGGCAATGCTTATATTTGCGGCCTGAACCACATGGGCACGGATCGTTGCGCCTTATATCAGGATTATCAGCAAATGGATCTCCTGCGGCATTTGAAACAACTTGACGTGGCGGCAAAGAGCTACTGACCGTGCCAGCGGCACCGCCATCATAATCATTTGTGTCGTCTTCGCCGGTTAAGGGGTCAATATGGGTGGTCAAAAAGTCCGGTAATTCGGGCAATTGCATTTCCGGCATTTGATCAAATGCCCTAAATTCCACATTTGATACCGTTTTGGTCACATCTTCACGGATTGAAGCGAGCATATTTTCAAATAAACCAAATGCCTCTTGCTTATATTCATTAAGCGGATTTTTTTGAGCATGCGCCCGCAAATAAACCACTTGGCGTAGTGAATCCAATGTCGCCAAATGTTCTTTCCAATGGCTGTCAAATGACCGCAACATGATGGATTTTTCAAAATTGACCCAATCATGCGGCTCTAATTGGTCTTTTTTCTGAAGAAATACCGATTCTGTTAATTCCGACAAACGCTCTTCTAATAAATCTGGGGAAACCTCATCTTCCTCAATCCAGGCGTCAATATCGGGCTTAATGCCCAAAATTTGTTCTGTGCGTTCTTTAAATTTCGTAATATTCCATTGTTCAGGATAGGTACCAGCGGGGCAGCTTTCCGACACAATCGTGCCCACCGTGTCCAAACGCATATCGTCTAGCACATCATAAACAGTTTCTGAATCCATAATTTCATCGCGTTGATCATAAAAAATCTTACGCTGGTCGTTCATCACATTATCATATTCGACAAGCTGTTTACGAACATCATAATTTCGCGCCTCAACCTTGCCCTGTGCGGTTTCAATCGCCTTGGACAACCATTTACCGCCAATTGCCTCGCCATCTTCCAATGAACTGTTCATCATTCGTGAAAATAGGCTTTCTGAACCAAAAATTCGCAGCAAATCATCTTCTAAACATAGATAGAAACGTGACAGGCCAGGGTCACCTTGCCGGCCCGAACGTCCGCGAAGCTGATTATCAATCCTGCGGCTTTCATGACGTTCTGTTGCCAAAACAAACAAACCACCTGCGGCGAATACTTTTTCTTTTTCCGCTGCAATTTCTGCTTTAATTTTGGCAATTGCTTTTTCTTTTTCTGGTCCATCGGGCATGTCGCCCAATTCATCTTCTAAACGAAATTCAAAATTACCGCCCAATTGAATGTCGGTTCCGCGACCTGCCATATTGGTAGCAATGGTCACCGCGCCCAAACGGCCAGCCTGCGCCACAATATGCGCCTCATTTTCATGAAAACGCGCATTCAAAATGCTATGTTCAACATTTTCTTTTTTCAAATAATCCGACAATAATTCTGATTTTTCAATCGATACAGTGCCGACAAGAACGGGCTGTCCCTTATCATTTGCTTCTTTAATTGTTTTGGCAATGGCGGCAAATTTGTCCTTGGTATTTTTATAAAATTGGTCAATTTCATCAACACGTTGAACCGGCACATTGGTTGGAATTTCAACCACATTTAATTTGTAAATTTCAAAAAATTCATTCGCCTCGGTCGCGGCGGTGCCGGTCATGCCCGAAATTTTGGGATACATGCGGAAATAATTTTGGAAAGTAATGGTCGCCAAAGTTTGGTTTTCCGGCTCAATCTGCACGCCTTCTTTGGCCTCAATCGCCTGATGCTGTCCATTTGACCAACGGCGGCCCTCCATCATCCGCCCCGTAAATTCATCGATAATCACGACTTTGCCGTCCTTGACGATATAGTCGGTATCGCGTTTAAACATCACATTTGCTTTTAACGCATTGTCCAGATGATGGACCACTTGAGCATTTTCATAATCATATAAATTGCTGCCAGACAATAAACCGGCAGCCTCCAATAAACGCTCTGCTTTTTCAGTGCCGTCTTCGGTTAAGATGATGGAGCGTGTTTTTTCGTCCTTTTCATAATCTTCTTCGGTGATTTTCTGAACAATTTCATTCACAGAAACATATAAATCAGACTTATCATCGGTTTTACCCGAAATGATTAAGGGCGTGCGCGCCTCATCAATTAAAATAGAATCCACTTCATCGACGATAGAAAAATTAAATTTGCGCTGCACCATTTCATCACGCGAATGTTTCATATTATCGCGAAGATAATCAAAGCCAAGTTCATTATTTGTGGCATATGTAATGTCACATGCATAAGCAGCCTTGCGCTCTTCCTCTTCAATATTGGGAACTACCACGCCAGTGGTCAGTCCCAAAAAACCATATAGTTTGGACATTGTTTCGGCGTCACGGCGGGCCAAATAGTCATTCACGGTTACAACATGAACGCCCTTACCCTCCAATGCATTAAGATATGACGCCAATGTCGCGACAAGCGTTTTACCCTCACCCGTTTTCATTTCGGCAATTTCACCGCGATGAAGAACAATGCCGCCAACCATTTGCACGTCAAAATGGCGCATGCCAAAAACACGAACAGATGCTTCACGCACTGTGGCAAATGCCTCTGGCAGAATATCATCCAATGTTTCGCCTGCGGTTAAACGATCGCGAAATATTTGTGTTTGCGCCTTTAACGCTTCATCGCTTAACGCCTGAATCTCTGGCTCTAAATCATTAATTTTATGCACAATTTTCAAAATTGATTTTACATAACGGTCATTTGATGAACCAAAAACAGACTTTACTAAAGATCCGAACATTATTTTTCCTAAATTTTATAAATATATAGCTGTATTAAACACAGTGTATAAACTTGATTATAATGAGAATATTGCAGCAACATTGCGCACAAAATGGGCCAATATCGGCCAAGGGAATAGAATTTATATTATTCTATCTGGCTATCCATAAGGTCAATTGGCGTTTGCAAGCTAATCGCGGGTGTGGCCGCAAATGATAAGGGCTTATCAAATATATGCTTGTTAAATATAATGATATTATATTGTAATATAGTATCCGATTGGGCCGCGCCAATTTCCAATTTATTGATACAAATTGTTTGCAAATTATTTTGCGATGCTGCCGTTTCAGCGCGCGCGACATTATTCGCGCCAAGCCCGCATAAAAGTGCAAAAAGATAAATTAAATATCGCATAAATTATATGATGCTCACATAGTGATTATATAGCAATTGGTCCAGTTAAATCATATTAATAAGGGGCAATATATTTATGATAGTTGCCAATTACATTGCTTTATTATAGCGAATTGGTGAATATTTTATCTCTAAAGATTAATTTGAAAGTATAAATTTGTCACAAATATCTCCTTTGGCGCCTGCCACATATCCCGATGTGCCTATTATTGATGGCGTGGAAATTTTCACCGTAAATGCAGGATATAAAACAAAATCACGCAATGATTTAACTTTTATCACCTTTGCCAAGGACACAATGGTGGCGGGCGTGACCACCAAAAATATTTGCTGTTCCCATGAAGTGGTCATTTGCCGGGAGCATTTAAAATCCGGCATGGCGCGGGCATTGATTGTTAATTCAGGAAATAGCAACGCCTTTACGGGCAAAGATGGCAAAGAAGCCGCCGATATGATGGTGCAAATGGCCGCCGCGCACTTGGACTGCCCCAAAAATCAAATTTTCATCTCCTCAACCGGCGTTATTGGCGTGCCCTTACCAAAGGATATTGCCGAAACGGGCCTTAAAAAAGCATTTACCGCGGAACATAGTGATTATATCCAAGCCGCAAATGCCATATCAACGACCGACACATTTCCCAAATTGGCAATGTCGAGCGCGATGATAGGCGGCAAAAAAATACATCTTTCAGCCATTATCAAAGGATCGGGCATGATTGCCCCGGACATGGCAACCATGTTGGGCTATATTTTCACCGATGCCAAGATTTCATCTGATTTATTGCAAGATATGATGTCAAAGGCGAATGCGAATAGTTTTTCCTGTATCACAGTAGATAGCGACACATCGACCAGTGATACCGTGCTTGCCTTTGCCACTGGCGCGGCAAAAAATGACGTAATGACGTCATATGACAGCATAGGTGCAGATGCATTTTTTGCCGCCTTGCAGGATATCTGTCTGCAAATGGCGCATTTGGTGGTAAAGGATGGCGAAGGGGCGAGCAAATTTATCCGCATCGACATTATCGGCGCAAATGATGATAAAGGCGCGCATAATATTGGGCTGGCCATTGCCAACTCCCCCTTGGTAAAAACCGCCATTGCGGGCGAAGACGCCAATTGGGGACGTGTGGTGATGGCGGTGGGTAAAGCAGGTGAAATTGCCGATCGCGACAAATTGTCCATTTCATTTGGCGGCATACAGGTGGCAGCAAATGGCCATGCAGTTGATGGTTATGACGAAGCACCGGTGGCCCAACATCTTAAAGGGCAAAATATCGACATATTGGTCGATATTGGCATTGGTGAAGGCAAGGCAACTATTTGGACCTGCGATTTAACACATGGATATATTAGCATAAATGCCGATTATCGGTCCTGATTATCATGGATTTATCGCCAAAAATATTAAATAGCAATTTATCAAATAAAAGTACGGCTATATTTAATCTGTTACAATATGTTGGTGCGCATATCATCATGCCACATTTTCGCAAATTATCCGGCGCCGATATAATGGATAAGGGGCAAGGCGAGCTGGTGACCATTGCCGATCAATTGGCCGAGCAATATTTATCTCAAAAATTGTCCCTATCCTTTCCCGACCATCAAATTTATGGTGAGGAAAGTGCGCATCAAAATGGATTAACACCCCAAATGCTCTCGCAGGGCAAATGGTGGGTGATTGATCCGATTGACGGCACATATAATTTTACCAAAGGCCGCTCCCCCTTTGCCATTATGTTGGCCCAAATTCAGAATGGCAAAGCAATTTTCAGCGCAATTTATGATCCCGTGACGTCAAGATTTTGCACCGCATTTTTGGGTCAGGGCGCATATATAAATGGAGCAAAGATTGTTCATAACCCCGCGCCGCCACATGATAAATTAAATGCCGCCATCAGCATGATGTTCATGTCGCACGAACAGGCAAAATGGGCTAAGAGGCATTTATCGCCAAAATTGCATTATATTCCCATTCCACGATGCGCGGGGGAACAATATCCGTTGGTCATTATAGGCAATCATGACGTCGCATTTTTTGAAAGGGTGCTGCCATGGGATCATATTGCAGGCGCATTATTTGTCAATGAAGCTGGCGGATATGTTGCCCATCTTGACGGCAGCATATATCATCCATTTACCCAAAAAAATGGGCTGCTTGCCGCCACCTCGAAACAGGTTTGGGAAAAAGCAGCCCAGATATTTTCCGGTTTCCCATCTGTTTAATACAGATGAAATGGTTAAATTTGGGGATTAACCCAATGCGCCAACCAACCATTCTTTCAATTGGCCCTTGGGCGCAGCGCCCACTTTGGTATCAACCAATTCGCCATTTTTGAACAACATCATGGTAGGAATGCCGCGCACACCTAATTTGCCAGGCGTATCTGGATGGTCATCAATATTTAATTTGGCAATAATGACGTCATCACCCATTTCATCGCTAATTTCTTCTAATGCCGGGCCAATCATTTTGCATGGCCCGCACCATTCTGCCCAAAAATCGATTAAAACTGGCTTGTCACTTTTAATTACTTTTGCTTCAAAATCATCATCGCTAACTGCTATTGTCGCCATTATCATTACTCCTTTATCTATTTGCCTTTGATTTAGGGTGCCTTTGCTTTGGCGGCAAGGGGCAATTCCATAAATTTTACTTTCAATGATGAAAGCTAAATTTGCGCCATTTGATTGATGATTTCATCCAAATATGCCCCAGGAATATCAATCATTTGCGCATATTGCGTATAAATAATTTTTGCCTCCACATCATGATTTGGATAAATTTTGTGCATTGCTGCGCAGTATAATGCCATTTGCCGGGCAATTGGCTTTGGCAATTCTTTATATGTGGCGGCGCTTTTCTTGCTCGTCTTAAAATCAACCAGCGTGATTTTCTGTCCCTCAAAATAAACCTTATCAATACGACCCGAAACAACGCGGCCCTTTATCACCGCCGCAATAGGCAGCTCCGATATCGCATCGCCCTGAAAAATTTTGGCCAGATTTTTATCATGCAATAAATTTAATATTAACTGCGCGATTTCATCGGGCTGAACATCATCATGCGGGTAATTATCCTTTATATATTGGACAATTATTTGCGGCAATTTCAATGTCGATGATGTAATTTTTATATGCTGTAATATATCATGGATAATGATTCCGCGCCGTGCGGCGGCAATCATTTGGGGGTTTGATATGGGGATATCGCCTGCATCCTCCACCTTTGATGGGGCAAGAGGTCGCGCATCTGGCTTTTCGCTCTGCGCAGCAGTAACGGCCCATATGGGTAATTGTTCTAAATCATTCCCAACTTTTGCGGTATTTTGGGAATTTGCGGCATCATTTAACGCGGCATTATGATAATGTGTGCCGGTTAATTCAAAAATCATTTTACCATTGGGGACATCGCCGGCCTCTATTTGGTCAACATGCAAATTTTGCATAACTTGTTCTAAATGTGTGTACCAACAATTTTCCGGTATATCTTTTGCCCGCACACCGCACATCAATAAATGTTCCTCCGCACGGGTCAACGCCACATAAAGTAATCTTTTGGATTCATCACGCTGTGTTTGCGCGGCTTTTTCCATAGCCTTTTTTACATTGCCTGTTTTTTGTCCACCCTTTGGATAGGGAAGCGGAATTTCATAATTTTGCGGAGTGAATAATGAAAAATCATGATCCTTTTTCTTATCGGGATTTGAACCAATATCGGCCAAAATAACATAGGGTGCTTGCAATCCCTTTGACCCATGAACGGTCATGATTTGAACTTGCGAACCACCCTCGCCCACATCTCTTTTTATCTCAACATCACCAATTTCAAACCACATGATAAATTTTTGGATTGACCGCCCATGCCTGCTTTCAAAATCAATCGCCAAATTGATGAATTCATGAATCGCATTTTGCTGCCCCTGCCCCAATCGAGACAAGAATTTTTTCATACCGCCCATTGGTCCGTTTAAAATATGTTCAATATATTCAACCGGCCCCAAATAATCGGCGGTTGATAATAATGACATTAATAAATCGCCATCATCCGACAGATTTTTTTGCGATAATATATGCCGCCATAATGATTTACCATTGGGTCTAAGGCCATATTTTAATAATTTATCATGATCCCATCCCAATAGGGGGGATGTTAATAAACAGGCCAGGCTATAATCATCATCGGGTTGAACCGCGAATTTCATGCCCGCGAGAATATCCATAACCGCCAGCGAATCTTGCAACTTTACACGGTCCATTCCCGCCACGGGCACATCATATTCATGCAGACGGGAAAGCAACAAATTGCCAATTTGTCCCCTTTTCTGTAATAAAATCATAATGTCGCCTGGTTTTAAATATGCATTGGTGCGTTTTAAAAAGGGCGGATTATCGATAATGGATTTGATATGTTGGGCCAACCAATCCGCCATTCGGAATTTTTGATCTCCATATTCTTCTTCATCATCATCTATATTATCTGCCGTATCAAATACATGTTCATGGCCGCCATCATCCTCATTTTCGTTCTCAATTGGCCCGAATAGGGGAAGTAATGTAACACGCCCTGTATCGCCCAATTGGCTATAATGGTCGCTATGCCCCTCCCCCAATGGCTCATCCCCTGCATATTGGGTATAGGCGTTGACAAATTGTAAAATGGGCATGGTGGAACGGAAACTTTCAGCCAAATGCCTTTTGTTTAAATCGCTTCCCATATTATCGATACGTTCAAAAAATCGTTCAAATGCTGCGGAATAATTTAACGGACTTGTCCCTTGAAAGCTGAAAATTGCCTGCTTAAAATCGCCCACGGAAAAAATTGTCCGCGCAACATTTTCTTTACCCGCGCCTGCTCCTGCAAAAAAATCATCGCATAACGCCTCAATAATCGACCATTGATCAAAATTTGTATCCTGCGCCTCATCCACCAAAATATGGTCAATTCTTTGGTCCAATTTATATTTGATCCAATCGCCCATTGCAGATTGTTGTAATAATTTCGCGCTTTGATTTATCATGTCATCATAATCAATCAGCGCCAAATTTCGTTTCTCATTTTTATATATTTTTAAAAAATATTGCGCGGTGCGAATGGCCGAAGCAGCAATTTCGGCATATTCGGCAAGGTTTTTTTGCATCAATATTTGTAATATCCATTCAGCTGTTTCCAACACTAATTCGTGCAGAGACGCATCCTTTGACCATCCTGTTTTTACAGATTTTGGTGTTAATTCCTTTGTAAGAAATACACCCTTCAAATCATCAAACATACTGATTTTTTGGGCATTGTCCGCGCTTAACCATTGCCTTAATATAACGACACGATTTTTTGACATTGGCGATTTTTCACCCGCAATCCCGTCTGCTAAAATGCTAAAGTTTTGATCGATATTTTCGTTATGCGCAGCCTTGATGAAATAATCATCCCATGAACCATCAAATTCAACCCCGCTAACCAATTGGGCAAATCTAGACGCACCATCGCCGTCAGCTATGCTCCAAAATTGTTGTTCCTTGCCGCAACATTTGGCCAAAAATTTAATTAAATTATGCTCGCCTAGCCTTTCGACCAATTTTTTTAAATCAAGGGATAAAAATTCATTATCATTATTTTCAGCGTCAATGGCCAAAATATTCATGCATTGGCGGATAATATCACTTTTTTCGCGGTCATCCATCAATTGGAAACCGGGTATTAAATCCGCCTCTGTAGGAAATGTGGACAATAATTTTTGACAAAAACTATGTATGGTGGTGATATTTATCCCCCCCGGCGTGTCCAACACACGGGCGAATAATGTGCGCGCCAATTTTTGATTCTCTGGATTTGGATCAATACCCAATGCATCTAAGTCATGAAATAATTTATCCCCGGGAAGACGCACCCATTTGGCCAATCTTTGCGTGATACGCTCCGACATTTCTGCCGCACCTGCATTTGTATAGGTGATGCAAAGTAAATTTCGCGGCAGGACATTTTTTTGAAATAATAAACGCAGCACACGCGCCGTTAACACCTGCGTCTTGCCCGTTCCTGCCGATGCGCTTAGCCAGATATTTTCCGCAGGCTGAACCCCCTTTTCCTGATCATGGGTCAGCTTAAATAATGGTTTAAAATTAACCAGTTCATTATCACTAAATTTGGCGGAATTTTGTTTATTGCTCATCATTTACCGCCTTAAACTGCCTTGATTTACGGCCATCCCATTCGGCAAAGCGCGACAAATGGTCATAATCCTTATATTTGCAATATTCCTTGTGCAGCCGCGCGACAAATGCCTCATCGCCATTTATCCAACGATGAATGGCATTTTTTAATGTTTGATGCGCAATGGAAACCACCTTTTCCGCCACTGGGCCGCCTTTATCCCGCGGTCCTTTATATCCACGTTCAACCTTGCCGCCCACATCCTTATCTCTGTCTGCTTTTACTACCCAATATTCAAATAAATTTGCCTGCCCCTTCACACCAGAAAAAGCGCCCATTTCCGCCAATAAACCGCATAAGCCCAATTGAGTGGCAAAACCTTCGCTCAACGCTTTTTTAGATGGGATGCTGCCCGTTTTATAATCAATTATGGCAAAGCCCCCTTGTTCCAACATGTCGATACGGTCCACCTTGCCGCGCAATTTTACGCCGTCTATTTCAACCTCGCCTGATTGCTCCACGGCAATCACCCTGCGGCCTTCGGCGCGATGCTGGGCAATTAAATCTGCGACCCAATTAAGGGATTTTAAAAAATCTGGTCCCCAAAATAATCTTGATGCCTCATCAAATATTTCATGGCGCAAATATTCCTCTCCCCGCGCCAATAATTTATCCACATCATAATCATCTTCCTTGGACCATTGCTCCAAAATATCATGGATCATCGTGCCGCGCCATGCTGCGTTACTGCCCGCGCCGACATTATCCAAAACGGGCAATTTCAATATTTTCTTGGCATAAAAGGCAAAGGGATCGGCAACCAATCGGTCAATATCTGTGACCGATAAATTAACCTTTCTTGCTTCTTTAGACGGTTTTGGCTCTGGCGCGGATGCGGGTGGTATTTTTTCACCAATATCTATCCGGTGGGCCAAAGCTGGAATTTCGGTCTCTGAAACTATTTTCTCATCGGTAATGGCAATTAAGCGCAGCAAAAAACGCGATGCCACGGCGGATTTTTTGCGATCGCGCATTGCCCTGCTCATATAAACGCGCCCCGAACTTACCGCCTCTACAAAATCATGCGCGGACAATCCAATTGCACGATCCAATGACGGCAGGTCCAATTCGCGTCTAATCCTGGGCGCTAACCATGGGTCATTATCTGGACTTTGCGGCCATGTCCCCTCATTTAACCCGGCGCAAATAACCACATCGGCCTTTTGCAACCGTGCCTCCAACAATCCGTAAATTTGTACTCTTGGATGGCTGCCGAAATTTGGCCTGACCATGATTTGATCCATCAACATTTTAATAATCGCGGCCCAGTCACCTACATAGCCAATTTTCGCGCCCTTTATCTGTTGCTGAATAATTTTATCGGATAAATTTATATATTCCTTGGCTGCATCACCTTTCCATCCATCATCACCAATTAAGCCCATCAAAGCATTGTTCAGCCAAAGAAAAATATCACTAATATAATAATTTGTTTGATTGGGCGTTGGAATGATTTGGCCGATTTCTTCAACCCAATTTATTAAACTTATATATTTATCCAATATTGCCGCGTCTGCATTGCCGCGTTTTTTAATCCTGTCAATTTCAGCCTGAACCGATGCAATAATGGCCCTTATCCCTTTGCCCAAACGTGGACCGCGCAACAACAAATCCAATTGCCGCGCTTTATCAAGCCATGCCGTGCGACCATCTCCCGCCATAACCAAAGGATGTTTTAAAATGGACAGTAGGGAAATTGGCGAATAATCATCCCCCAAACATTCCAATAACCGCATGGCAAGGTCACCAATTGCTGTTTGGTGCAGGGCGATACCGGCGGTATCATCTGCCTGTATCTGCCATCTTTTCAATAAATTAGATACTCGCGCCGCAATCTCTCTATCAGGGGTAATTAACGCGATTTTATTGCCCTTTTCCTCCAATTCACGGCGGATAAGCAGCGCAATTGACATTGCTTCATGCCGCGCATCTTCACAAATCATTAAATGCAGGTTGCGCGCATCGCGTTGGCTGGGTTTTAAATCAATCCACCGGCTGGTAAAATGCGCGGGCAAAAATGCATTGCGCAGCATCGTGCCACTTGATGTGGGGCCGCGCTCAGCCTCCTTAACATCCAAATATCGAAATTCATCGCGGGCATATGAAATGCGCTCCAATAATTTTTTTAAGTGAAATTGCGGATGGCTCTCATCAATAATAAGGAGCTCACCACCATCTTTATCATTTTGTTCAGCGATATTGATTTGTTGAAAATCCCCGCCCGCACCAATAAATTGCCAAACATCATCATCCAATTTCAAATCTAAACCAGTTAAAATGACTTGGCCATTTTTTAATGCTGCGACTGATTTTAAAATATTGGCAATGGCGGGCGCGGCCGTGCTGACCCCCGCAGCAATGATAAAGGGTAAATTTTCATATTTTTTAAGCGAGATAGCCCAGCGGTCCAAAATAATATTGCGCCGCGCCGTAGCGGATAAAATATTATTTTCACGGCAATAATTGCCCCAGCGCACATGCATGTCGAAAAATATACGAAATGATGCCTGCCAATGTTCCTGCAACTCTCCAATATTCTCACCAATATCGGATAATTTGGAAATGGGTATTTTTTCAACATCCAATAAATCGAAACTATCGGCCATTTTTTGTGCCAGTCGCATGGATTCCGATGCCGATAAATTGTCAAAACCAATATAGTTTTCATGTTGCAGCCAATCCGCCAAAATCATCTGACGCTCCAACGCGCCAATCTCTCTGGGCAAAGAAATTTGCGTCCTGTCATCGTCTATAGGATCAAAAATTGACGCCAATTGGTCATGTTTTTCCGCATCACCAATGGATATGCATTGCGGCATAAACAACCCATTTTCCGCATATTGCAGAAATGCATTGCTAAGCGCGGCGACCGCCCGATTATTGGGCAGGATAAGCAATCCCTTCGCCATTTGGGCCGGATCGGCGCCATATTTTTCGATGATATAACGCGCCAAACTGTCCGCAAAGCCCATATGGCTTGCAATGGAAAATATTTGCGGACGCTGTTTTTTACCCATTTACACTATCTTTTTTTAAATGCGCAAATGCAGGCATTTCTATTTTATTTTCACGCAAATATTCCTCGGTCTGCGCTATCGCCTCTGGCCGTCCAATGTCGAACCATTGACCGTTAAATATATGGGCATGAACGCGCCCATCCTCCATTGCTTTATCCCACAGAATATTGGTTGAAAATGGTCCATTTGGTGCATTTTTCAACAAATTATGTGATATAATTTGAATGCCGCTAAATATATAGGGCGCATAATCATCATCACCCCGGCGTGTTAAATTTTGTCCGTCCCAGTTAAAATCCCCACGGCCAATATGATTATGGGCATTTTCATGCGGCACCAACAATAATAATGCGTCCATGACGTCACCACGCCATAATTGTGCCATTTCCTGGAATATATTTTTATCCTTAGAAACCCATAAATTATCGCTATTTAAACAAAAAAATGGATCGCCCTGCAACATATGCTGCGCCTTTACCAAACCGCCGCCAGTTTCCATCAATGCATGACGTTCATCGGATATTTTAATATTAAATTGGTCATCCCAACCGCTCAAATGCTCCTCCATTTGATCGGCTAAATAATGCACATTGACGACAATATTTTTAACATCCCCTTGATGTAAAGCGGTTAAGACATGATCTATCAATGCGCCTCCAGCCAATTCAACCAATGGTTTTGGGCGATTATCGGTCAATGGGCGCATTCGCGTGCCAAGCCCCGCCGACATGACCATGGCGGTATCAATTTTTACATTTCCGTTCATGACGCGCCCTTTATCATATCTTGCGCGCTAATATTCCGCACTGAATGTGGGATATATTTGTCAAACCATGCACGGACATCTTTCAAAGCTGGCTGGGCCAAATCCCGTTCCAATAAACGCCACATTCTTGGCAGGAACTCCAAATAATGCGCCTTGCCATCGCGCTGCCAAAGCCTGGTAAATATGCCGATAATTTTTATATTTCTTTGTGCCGCCAAAATGGCATAATGATCTTTAAATTCATCTGAGATATTGGCTTTATCAATATAATATTGCAGCATTTTTTGCTCCAGCTCCTCCGGAACATCGCGCCGTGCATCCTGTAATAAAGATAATAAATCATATGCCCTATGCCCCAAAAGGGCGTCTTGATAGTCAATTAAGCCAAAATCTCCCTCATCCACTATCATAATATTTTCGGCATGATAATCACGAAGCACGGTAACCGGCGATGATTGGGCAGATATAATCGGGGTTAATAGATTTTCCCAAATAACATGCAGTTCATCAATACCATTTATTATATTCATGGCCGGCATATACCAGCTTGAAAATAACATAATCTCCCGCATATATGCCGCCTTATCATAAACGGGCACATTGGCGGGCGGCGCCTCTGCCAATCCTAATAATGTATCGACCGCTTTTTGATAGGTTGCTTCTTCATTGATGGCATCACCATCCTGCTCCAAATATTCCTTTATCCGAATATCACCGAAATCTTCTAACAAGATAAATCCAATTTCCGTATCACGGGCAAAAATTTTGGGCGCACGAAAGCCATTTTCAATTAAATAATCGGTCATGTTCAAAAATGGGCCGACATCTTCCTCTGGCGGCGGGGCAAACATCAACATTGCCCCACCATTTTGATCATGCGACACACGCATATATCTGCGAAATGATGCATCACCGGCCAAAGGAGAAATTTTTGCATTACCCCAGCCATGATTAGCCAAAAAATCTTCAACCATTTCTTGCAATTTTACGTCCACCTATTCACCCAATCGCTACCTAAATTTATCTTTAACTTTCGTGGCGATACATCATTGTCATTTTGTGACAAATCATTTTCGCTATCATCAATTTTTTCAATATTTATTTCAATATATTGCGCCATATTATGTTCAACATAATCTCCGGCCCATTCAATTATTGCCGCCCCATCATTTAACATGTCAAAAATGCCCAACTCCTCTATTTCCATGGCGTCATTTAACCGATAAAAATCGGCATGGGCCAGAGGAAGTCTTAACTCTGGCGGCTCATAATAATGCACGATGGAATAGCTGGGGCTGGAAATATCATGCTGATACCCCAATGCCGCGATGATGGATTGTGCAAAGGTGGTTTTACCCGCGCCCAAATTACCGTTTAATGCAATGACGTCACCCACCCTGATTAAGGATGCAATTTTGACGCCAAATTGCTGCATTTCGGAAATATTGGCAATATTTAGAGTGAATTGATGCATTTATGATTGCTTATTCTTTGGCAGGCTGATCGAAAAAACCGTCCCCCTACCCAATTCAGATTTTACCGATATTTTACCGCCATGCAGTTCAATTAATTGTTTTGCCAATGGCAGGCCAAGGCCGCCTTTTCTTTGGCCATTACTTTGGCCATTACTTTGGCCATTTTTCGCTTTATGGGCGGACATATTCATGTCATTGCTGGGCATTTTTACGGAATCAAATGCCACAGCCTGCGCCGCCATGCTCATCCCAGGACCATTATCGCCAACCTCCACCAACACATTATTTGCCATAAATTTACTGCTTATAATAATATCTGAATTTTCGGATATATGCTGAACGGCATTACCGATTAATTGGTCAAAAACCTGTCTCAATCGTTCCGCATCTCCCTTTATCTTCAATGGCTGCTGCGACGCATTATATTGTAAATTAAGCGATTTTTCCTTTGCCTGCTTGCTATAATTGGCCATAGAAGCGCCGATAATGTCGTGCAGATCAATATCCTTATATTCAATTGGCAATGCGCCGGCCTGACTTTGGCTAAAATCAAGGACCATGTTAATTTGATCCGTCAATCGGCCTGCTGATTCAATAATGGCAGCGACATATTCCTTACCCGTATCGGTTAAGTCACCCGCCACGCCCGCATTTAACAATTCGGCAAATCCAGCAATTGATGTAAGCGGCGTTCTAAATTCATAACTCATATTGGCCAAAAACTGGCTCTTGACCTTGTCCGCCTCTGACAATGCGGCGTTGCGTTCGGTCAATGCATGTTCGATTTGTATGCTATCACTAATATCAATCATCACCATCAATGAACTCCCATCGGGTAAGGGCATGGTAGCCATCTGGAACATTCGTTTATCGGCAAATTCAATTCTGGTTTTCTTTTGCTGCCTATGCACGGTGGATGCGCGGATAATCTCCCCAATAATTGATATTTGCGATGATTTACGTAGGCTGCGCCCCATATGCTGCAACATTTCATCAATGCGCGGATGCGACGCCAAAATCTGCTCTTCTACGCCCCAAATTTCGGCAAATTGACGGTTCCATATATTTAATTTACCATCCGTGCCGAATACTGCCACAGCTTCAAATAAATTATCAAATGTTGCGGTTCGTGCTCGCAACAATGTATCGCGCGCTTTGGATAATTGGGCCTGTTCGGTTCGGTCTTCAAAAATTAAAATCAAACCGCCATCAGGCACGGGCTGCGCCAATGTGCGAAGATGTAGTCCATCTTGCAGCAACCAATGCTCCTCTTCTGGCTCTGGCGCTTGAAACCATTTACGTTTTTGCGCCCGCCATTCGGGAAAATCGCGAACCTCGGGTATGCGTCCCGCCTCGCGCATTTTGTCCAAAACCCTGTCAAATTCTGGACCATCGGCCAGCCATTGGGCACGGATGGAAAAAATTCTAAGAAATGGTAAATTGGCAAATTTCAATATCCCATTGCCGTCAAATTGGGCAACCGCCGCCGACATATTGTCCAATAATTCGCGCTGTGCCTCTGAAAAACGGCGAAATTCGGATTGAGATTCTGCCAAATTATGCACATCAATGGCAAAGCCGGCAACTCCAACATCGCCCAATGGAACATCATAAGCCTCCACCTGGCGGCGCGCCCCATATATGGTGGTTGGCAAAGTGCGCTTTACCATTTCGTTCATTTCCATCGCGCGGGCGGCCGCCGCGACGGCATTTTCGCCCTTAAATGGTTCAACTAATTCTATATCTTGTTCAATAACCTGCTGCGCGTTTTTGGCACCAACTGCCTTTACATAAGCTTCATTAACAAATGTCAGGTTAAATTGTTTATCGCGGTGCCATGCGGCAATGGGGGCAGCCTCTATAATCCCTGCTAAGGCGCGAAACGCCGCCTTTGCATTATTGGCATCATCTTGTAATTTTTCAATCTGGCTGGCGCTTTCGGTTGCATCAAATAACCATAGCAAGGCAGCACCATTGGGGTAAATTTGTGAATCGGCAATGTTGCCGCGTATCATAAATCGCCGCTCACTTCCGCTAACCTTAATTATTTGGGAAAAACTGGCCGCTGTTTTTTGCGCCAAATTTATATTGCTGGCCAATTGAGATAATATATCGGTTGCAATACCTTCTTTACCATCAAATGCCAAATCCGCAATTTTTTCAATTTTCCGGTCAAGCCCCAGCCAGCGGGCAAGACGATCCGGTGCCTCCAAATTTCCACCAACCTTGACAATGATGGGAATGGCAGGTGCGCTATCCAATAATTTTGAAAATCTGGCCGTTTTTAACAAGCTATTTCGTGCTCTTTTACGAAGCGCAATCGCATCCCAAATATAAAATGCCGAAAATAAAGTCCATGCCGCCAAGATGAAGCCGATGGCAATATTGCTTATATCGCTCCCCTCACCCATAAAAAATTCGGCCCTTTCTTTCGCACATCATATTATCGCTATACTAGTTTGAGGTATAATGAAAAGCTAGAATGCATATAGTTCCCCACATGCATAAAAAAGCCCCCTTCTTATAAATAAATAAGAAGGAGGCTGATTTAAATGAAATATCGTGATTAGTAGCGATAATGATCGGGCTTAAACGGACCTTCTGGTGTCACACCAATATAGCTTGCCTGCTTCTCGCTTAAAGTGGTCAATTTTACACCCAATTTTTCAAGATGTAATGCAGCCACTTTTTCATCCAAATGCTTTGGCAAAACATAAACTTGATTTTCATATTGCTCTGGACGGAGGAACAACTCAATTTGTGCCAAAACTTGGTTGGTAAAGCTGCTCGACATAACAAAGCTTGGATGACCAGTGGCGCAGCCTAAATTGACCAGACGCCCTTTGGCAAGCAGTATAATCTTTTTACCATCGGCAAATTCAACCTCATCCACTTGAGGTTTAATTTCGCTCCATTTCATGTTGGAAAGCGCCCCAACCTGAATTTCGCTGTCAAAATGGCCAATATTGCAGACAATGGCGCGGTCTTTCATCGCGCGCATGTGATCAACGGTAATAACATCAACATTACCCGTGGCGGTGCAGAAAATATCTGCGCGAGGAGCAGCTTCCTCCATTGTGACAACTTCATAACCTTCCATTGCAGCCTGCAATGCGCAAATTGGATCAGCTTCGGTCACCAAAACACGGGCGCCGCCCTGACGTAATGATGCAGCAGATCCCTTGCCCACATCGCCAAAGCCAGCAACACAGGCAATTTTACCAGCCAACATCACATCGGTTGCGCGGCGGATGGCATCAACCAAACTTTCGCGGCAGCCATATAGATTGTCGAATTTCGATTTGGTCACACTGTCGTTCACGTTAATCGCAGGGAATGGCAATTTGCCAACCTTTGCCAATTCATAAAGACGGTGGACGCCAGTAGTTGTTTCTTCCGAAACCCCTTTAATCGCAGCAACGGTTTTAGTGAGATAGCCGGGATTCTCGGCAAGAAATTTTTTCAACACCTTGGCAAAGGCAACTTCTTCTTCATTATCAGGAGTGAATAGCTCCTCGCCTGCCTCAACCCGTGCGCCCCATAATGCAAACATGGTGGCATCACCGCCATCATCCAAAATCATATTACATGGTGTGTCGCCCCATGAGAAAATACGCGCCACATATTCCCAATATTCATCCAAAGTTTCGCCTTTAATGGCGAATACAGGAATACCTTTATCCGCCATTGCCGCCGCTGCATGATCCTGTGTTGAGAAAATATTGCAACTTGCCCAGCGTACTTCCGCGCCCAATGCAACCAATGTGTCGATTAAAACGGCAGTTTGAATGGTCATATGTAAAGAGCCGGTAATACGCGCCCCTTTTAACGGCTGTGCTTCGCCAAATTCTTTACGCAGCGCCATCAATCCTGGCATTTCGGTTTCGGCAATTTCAATTTCTTTATGCCCAAAATCTGCCAATTTTATATCTTTAATGACATAATCATGTTCGCTATTCACTATACCGCTTGTCACTTTTTAACTCCTGATAAAATATAAGGGCGACTAAATTGCCGCCCTCTTTATGCCTGCTCTTTACCCATTGACGCTTCCAAATGCAAATATAAAGAAAAGTTTATATGATTTAATAAAATAAAATTAAACCTTATTTCATTTGCCACTTGTTCCGATGAATATTCATCATAATATATAGGCATATCAGCATTCATATTATGGAAGGAAGAAAATGGTTATTTCAGTTGGCGATAAAATCGCAGAGGTCGCATTAACAAAAGTTACAAGCGAGGGCCCTGCAAAAATTAACTCAAATGAATATTTTGCCGGTAAAACTGTGGCATTATTCTCCGTCCCTGGCGCATTCACGCCCACATGTTCGGCAAAACATTTACCCGGTTTTGTTAGCAAAGCCGCAGAATTAAAAGCAAAAGGCGTTGATGAAATTGCCTGCACCGCAGTTAATGACGCCTTTGTGATGGGTGAATGGAATAAATTAACCGGATCGGAAGATATTATCATGCTTGCCGATGGCAATGGTGATTTTGTGGAATCTTTGGGCCTGACAATGGATGCATCTGCATTTGGCATGGGCAAAAGGGGACAGCGTTTCTCAATGCTGGTCAAAGACGGCGCCGTCACCCATTTATTTGTCGAAGCGCCCGGTGATTTTAATGTCAGTTCAGCAGAATATATGTTGGAGCAGATTTAATCTGTCACAATATAATATTATAATGATTAAATATGGGCCGTGATAATTTTTTGCGGCCCTATTTTTTGAAAAAAGAAATTTCATCTTGATAAAGAGTGCAAATTGGTGAATAAATTTTCATGACTAATAATAATCCTAAAAAAATCGTAGATGAGCTTATACAGCTTTATGACAATTCATGCCGCAATCTTCGCGATGCATTAACAGCTTTTTTGAATGACGGCATTATCCCCACGGAACGGCAAAGGGCCGAGGGTGTATTTGCCTATCCCGAATTAGTTGTGACTTATTCAGGTGATGAAAAAAATCCCAATAATAATTTGGCATATGGCAGGTTGGAATCCGAAGGCATTTTCCGTTCCACCGTCACCAGACCACAGCATTTTGCCCAATATTTGTTAAGCCAGCTTTTATTATTGGATGAACAATTTGATGTGAAATTTGAAGCAAGGATTAGCCAACAAGAAATCCCCTTCCCCTATGTGCTTGACGGAACAGATGGGTTAAATTTAGGGGAGAGAAACCCTGCTGAAATTGCAAAATATTTCCCGTCCACCGAACTTGCCCATATTGGTGATGAGACCGCCGATGGTTTGCTTCCCAAAATGGAGGATGGATCGCGGCCCTTATCCTTATTTGATGGATTGCGCACAGATTTTTCATTGGCAAGATTACAACATTATACCGGAACAAAACCCGCAGATTTCCAACGTTATATCCTTTTTACAAATTATCACCGCTATGTTGATGAATTTGTTAATTGGGGCAGCGCACAAATTGGTAAAGGCACATATACCGCGCTTGCCGGTGCAGGCGGCATATTGATTGAAGAACCCAGTGAAGACCCATTAAAATTGGTCGCGGACAGCGCATGGCGGCGTTTTCAAATGCCTGCTTATCATTTAATGGCCCCTGATGGTAAGGGGATTACCCTTGTCAATATTGGCGTTGGCCCATCAAATGCAAAAAATATTTGCGACCATTTGGCGGTATTAAGGCCCGAAGCATGGTTGATGATTGGCCATTGTGGCGGCCTGCGTGAAACACAGCGCATCGGCGATTATGTATTGGCGCACGCCTATCTTCGCGATGATCATATTATGGATAATGTTTTGCCGCCCGAAATCCCCATCCCTCCTATTGCAGAGGTGCAGCAAGCATTGGCCAGCGCAGCGGAGCAGATTTCTGGAACAAGCGGCGCCGACCTTAAAAAACGGATGCGCACCGGCACAATTGTAACAACCGATGATCGCAATTGGGAACTTCGCTACAGCGCCTCTGCACTGCGTTTCTCGCAATCTCGCGCCATTGGCATTGACATGGAATCCGCCACTATCGCGGCGCAGGGATATCGTTTCCGCGTGCCATATGGCACATTATTATGCGTGTCAGACAAACCTTTACATGGTGAAATTAAAATGCCCGGTCAGGCAAATCGTTTTTACGAAGAGGCAATTGCGTCGCATTTACAAATTGGTATTCAAACCTGTAAATTATTAAAAGATGCGGGCAACAGCCTACATAGTAGAAAGCTACGTGCGTTTAATGAACCTCCATTTAGATGAAATAGTTGTAAATTAAATTAATGCACTCCATATATGAATAAACGGGCCGGGCCCCTCTGGCGTATTTGTTTTTTAACTGATGCGTGATGTCGGACCGTTTATAAAAGGGGCAGTTTTCCTAAATTACCCCCTTTTATATTTTTTATATCGACCATAGGTCTCAACCATTAGGTCTCAAGGGAGTATTTTTATGAAGATTTCACATTTTTTATTGGCCGGTACCGCAGCTTTGGTTTTGGCTGCATGCAGCAAAACCGAAACTGAAGGCACGCCTGTTAATGAGGTTTCATCAACTGAAACAATTTCAGATGAAGCTGCTTCTGCGCCAATTACTGCCGAAGAAGTAACCGCTGCGCAAATCGCATGGGGCGAAGGCATTGTTACAATTGGCAAGGCATTTTTGGACAAAGGCGATTATAAGGCAGCTGCAGAAAAGCATATTAAAGAATTTTATGGTTATGAAGAAGGCGATGTCGCTTTTAAGCCTACTTTGGCAGCAGCAGACCAATTTCGCGGCAGTTTCGAAGAAGCATTAAGCTATTTCATCGGCACGGAAAATACCGAAGATAAAGGTTTTGCTCTAAAACCATATACAAAAGTACGCTGGGAAAATGACAAAACCATCATCGATGGCGACAGCGCGATGGCAATGGGTAATTATTATTTCACCGATACACAGGGCAAAGACACCAAAGTTGAATATAGCTTTGGGTATAAGCGCGACAAAGACGGAAAATTGAAAATCAACTTGCACCACAGCTCGCTTCCCTTTGCGCCAGCAGCAGCACCAGCAGCAGCAAAATAATGTAAAATTTATAAAATATGGATGCGGCAATAATCCGTCCATTATCAAACAAGAAAAGGGCCAGAGCGATATGCTCCGGCCCTTTTTATTGATGTGAAGTCATTATTATAACTTACCAGCCCTTTTTTTGGCCCTTATTTTCTTTTTTCAACCATGCTAATAATGGCGCGAAATATTCAATCATCGCCTTGCCTGACATTTGACGAGTGCCGGTAAATGCCTCCAAAGCATCGGGCCATGGTTTTGATGCCCCCATTTCCAACATTGCATTTAATTTTGCGCCAACTTCTTTATTTCCATAGAAAGAACAGCGATGCAGAGGTCCTTTCCATCCGGCGGCATCACATGCTGCCTTGTAAAATTGGAATTGCAAAATTCGGGCTAGGAAATAGCGCGAATATGGGGTGTTCCCCGGGATATGATATTTTGCGCCAGGATCAAAATTTTTCTCACTTCGCTCCACAGGCGGGATAATTCCTTGATATTTTAACCGTAAATCGGTCCACCCCTTATTATAATCACTGGTCGCAATTGACCCATCAAACACGCCCCAACGCCATTTATCAACCAATAATCCAAAGGGTAGAAACGCCACCTTATCCATTGCTTGACGTAATAATAATCCAACATCCTTATCCGCACCGGGAACATTAGATTTGTCCAACAAGCCAATTTGCACCAAATATTCAGGTGTAATGGACAATGCAAGCATATCTCCAATGGCCTCATGGAAGCCATCATTCGCGCCATTTAAGTGCAGATAATCCTGTTTATTGTAGGCGCGTTGATAATAATTATGGCCAAGCTCATGATGGATAGTCACAAAATCATCACCATTCACCTTAATGCACATTTTAATGCGGATATCATCAACATTGTCGATATCCCATGCCGATGCATGGCACACAACCTCGCGGTCTTGTGGTTTTGTGAATTGCGACCTTGTCCAAAATGTTTCTGGCAATGGATCAAACCCCAATGAAGAGAAAAAAACCTCACCAGCTTTCACCATTTTTTTGGCGTCATATTCTTTTGCGATTAACAAATCGGTTATATCATAACCAATATCGCCCGCGCCCTCTGGTGCGACTATATCATAAATACCGCCCCATTCCTGCGCCCACATATTACCCAATAAATCCGCGCGAATTGGCCCTGTTTTGGATTGAACCTTATCACCATATTTTTGGTTTAATTTATTACGGGTATAGGTGTGAAGTTCATCATATAATGGTTTTACCTCCATCCAAAGCTGATCCATTGTTTTTGCAAATTCATCGGCGGGCATGTCATAACCCGACCGCCACATGCTGCCCACATCGCTAAAGCCCAGCTCTTCTGCGCCTTCATTTGCAATAGCGACCATTTTTGCATAATCTTCACGCATTGGCCCGCCTACATTTTCATGCCAGCTTTGCCACATTTCCTTTAATTCTTCGGGATTGCGATTGGTCCCCATCGCAGCTTCAATGTCGCTGCCGTTCATTTCTTTACCGTTTAACCTACCCTTCCCTTTGCCATAGGCAGAGTTTAATTTGGTCGCAATTTCATTTAATTCGGTCGCTGCGCCTTCGGTGGTCGGCGCGGGCAGTACCAACCCACCCCTAATCATATTTAACTTGCGTGCAGTTTCAGCTGAAAGCCCAGGGATATTTTGATATTTTGCTGCTTCTAAAGCAAATTGCACCGACATTTCTGTACCCTTTGCCCCTGCCTTCGCGGCCAATGCATCGGTATCTTCGGTAATATAGGTTGAATTGACCCAATAAATTCGGCTTGCCTCAACCGAATAATCAAATGATTGTTTTTCAACATTGGCAACAAATGCCTCTGCATCTTGCACGGTCAATGGCTTGGCCTCACCGACAACCTCGTCCGCAGCGACCTCATCCATTTCAGCGTGGTTCGCCATGGCTGGCTGCGCCATTGTTGCGATTGACAATGCCAATATTGATGACGCCATTTTGGGAAAGCGTTTAATCATCCTCATTCTCCTAAAAAATCCTAAAGCTAAATTATAATTACATGAATGCGTAATTTATGAATAAAGTTTTGCGCCATTGGCGGCCCATGGTCAAGGTGATTGCACTTAATATTCAATAAAATTGCTCAAATTTTCTTTTTCATAAAAAAATTCTGAACAAATAATATGATGATGATGCCAATCAAGCTGATTAAAAAGGCAATATTTTTCGGTATTTGCATATTTGCTGCCAATTTTGCCATCTTATCATCGCCGCCCATTTGCCAAATTTGAATATTTTGGCAAATTGTTTCGGCATAATCAGTTAAGCAAAAAATTGCTGCTGAGAACATGATTAACCAGCCTAATTTTACATAAAGCGCCGATGATTTTTTTGACAAAACCCGCCCCGCTCCAAATGCGCCCATGGAGTAAATTGCGATAAAAAATAAATCAATTGCCATGCTTAATCGGGCCATATCCAATTGGCCGTTTATCATCCAGCTATCCTGAATTTCATTGACCCTGGCTGCATTTGTCGCCAATTGATGGTCCATTATACCGCCGATGGTGATGTCATTTACGATATGTCGATTTAGAAATATCATCATGGAAAGTAGGATTATGCCGATAAGCCATAATCTTAACCAATATTTCTCAATATATTGCATGCGCCCTCCCTTAATGAAGAATTTATGTTTGTTGCAGAAATTCAATCATTTTACCTGATAAATCCGTCTCAACCACGCTGCTCATATGCGTGCCTGAAATTTCATAATAAATGGCATTTGATAATTTCTCCGCCAATAACGGGGCAGAGCCATTATCATCATCGTCACGCCCACAAATCACCGCCATGGGCAGGTCAATTTTCAATAAAGCATCCACATCCATTGAACCAAAGCTGTTTAACAATAAGCGTGCAGCAATAGGATCAATTTTCTGACTTTTCATAAATTGAACGGCAAACCAGTGGGCATCGCCGCGTTTCACCGTTTCTCGTTTATCTATGGCATCGATAAAAAATTGGCGGCGGCCATCCCATCCGCTTAACCCCTGCCATCCCATGCCGGTCAAAATCGCCCTATTCGGCTTTACCCCATTGGTCAGTAATTTTGCCGTTGTTCGCGCACCCAATGAAAATCCGGCCAAATCATAATCGTCCCATGCGAAATAATCCAACAGGCATAATATATCCTGAACCAACACATCATTGGGGTAGGCCGCGGGATCATGCGGTGCGCTGCTCTGCCCATGCGCACGGAAATCTGGCATCACCACATGAAACCCTGCATTGCATAGCGCCTGCGCATGACCAAATTTAATCCAATTCATCTCTGCGCTGGAAAATAATCCATGCAGCAATAATATGGGCCGCCCGCTGCCCATTTGATGAATTTTCAATATATTCCCATCAAATGACATAAAATCCGTGCTGTTTAATATACTCATCGGGCCTTTAATCCTTTTTCTTTCATCCGCCAAATGGCCAATTCGATGCGGTCTTGACCAAAAAATGGCTCTTCATCAAAAATCAATGTGGGAACGCCCCAATGGCCGCCTCTCTCCAATGCCTTTTGATTATCGGCTATTTCCTTATCCAATTGCGGCGCATCATTTAACGCTATTTGTTCCATTTCGGCAAAGTTCAATCCGGCACGCATCGCTGCCTCTGCCAAATATTCACCCTCATGCCAATTGATGACACCGCCCCAAATTAATTGCGACACCTCATCGGCAAAGGCAAATGATCGGCCCTGCCGCGCGGCCACTTGGCCCAATCGGGTCAAACGATATATATGCGGCTGATCAGGGGAAATTTCCCGCGTCATCATATTTTGTTTGATGGGGTCGGGATTTGGCATGGCCATATTTATCCCGTTCTTTTGTGCCACGCGCATCACATCACGGACTGTATAGCTTAACCAATTGGGATGATTTCGTTCAAAAAAATCTGGCTGCCTAATGGCAAGTGGATAAACGGGCCGTAAATTTAATATGACGTCATATTCATGCAACATGGCGCGATATTTCGGCATTGCCAAAAAACTATAGGGTGAACGAAAGGACCAAAAAATATCTGCGGATAATGTCATGGCTTATTATGCGAATTTATCGCCCATTTTACCAGTATTTTATGACCGCGAGATGAAATAGATGCGCCGAAAATTAATGATCAATCCATTTTTTCACCGGCCAATAAAGCGTCATTGCGCCAATCGCCGCCAGCGCCATATCCTTTTGCGCGTCCCAAATATCGCCCTGTTGCCCATTATAACGGGCTGCGGTTTCACCCGCCATAAATATGGTAAGCAACCATTCAAATATTTCATAAATACAAGATGCCGCCAACACAAATCCAATGGCCAATTTTACCGAAAATGACGCGCTATGCCCCGCGCTTTTTGACAATTGCGCAAAGGGTAATAAAGCGCAAAAACCAAAAAAATAATGCACCAATCGGTCATAATGATTGCGCGTCCAACCCATTATCTCATTAAGATGAAAACCGAATATATCCTGGCTCCAACGATTATAGGGGACATTGCTATATGCATATCGCCCGCCAATGCTGTGCAATATTAAAAATAGGATGATAAAGGCCAGCGCTGCATCGTTAATCGGCCATCGGCGCAGAAGCAGGGGGGAGAAAATTATCAGCAACATTGTGGGCAAATGTTGCATCCATGCCATTTCGGGGAATGGCTGATTTATTTGAACAATTAAAATAACTGCCAATAAAAGCCCGATGAGCAACTTACGATATCGAAACTCATCAGGCTTTATATTGATCAACAATTTATCCCTTTTTCAAATGGCGGCGGCCAAGTAACTCGGCAATTTGCACCGCATTTAATGCTGCACCTTTACGCAGGTTATCCGAAACGCACCACAGGTTTAAGCCATTTTCCACGGTCGTATCTTCACGAACGCGGCTGATATAGGTTGCGCTGTCGCCCACACATTCAATAGGGGTAATATAACCCTCATTTTCACGTTTATCATATAACATGATACCGGGCGCTTCACGTAAAATATTTTGCGCTTCCTCGGCGGAAATTTCGCGTTCAAATTCAATATTGATGGACTCGCTATGCCCCACAAATACTGGCACGCGAACACATGTCGCCGATACCTTAATCTTGGGATCCATAATTTTTTTGGTCTCAACAACCATTTTCCATTCTTCTTTGGTCGAACCATCGTCCAAAAATACATCAATATGCGGAATGACATTAAATGCAATTTGCTTGGTAAATACATTATTGCTTTTTTCATCACCAACAAATACCGCGCGGGTTTGTTCAAACAGCTCATCCATACCGGATTTCCCTGCGCCAGAAACCGATTGATAGGTGGAAACAATAACGCGTTTAATACCAGCCGCATCATGCAATGGTTTTAACGCCACCACCATTTGCGCAGTGGAGCAATTGGGGTTTGCGATGATATTTTTCTTTTTATAACCATCAATCGCATCAGGATTTACTTCTGGCACAATTAACGGCACATCAGGGTCCATACGGTAAAGTGAGCTATTATCAATAACCACACATCCCGCAGCAGCAGCCTTTGGTGCATAAATTTTCGTGGGTTCTGAACCAGCAGCAAATAATGCCATATCCCAACCGGTAAAATCAAAATGTTCTATATTTTTGACTTTTAATGTCTTGCCGCTATCGCCAAAATCAATTTCCGAACCCGTAGAGCGCGGGCTTGCAACCGCCGCAATTTCATCAATTGGAAATTCACGTTCTGCCAAAATGTTTAACATTTCGCGGCCCACATTTCCGGTCGCCCCAACAACTGCAATTTTATAGCCCATTTTATTTCCTTTACCCATTTTATGACGCACATAATGAAACAGCCGGCCTATCCTATGAAGGAGAAGCCGGCTGCAAAAAAATTAAATTTGATTATTTGTTAAAAAAATCAATCCGCTTTTGCAGCTGCGGCAGCAGGTTTATGATCCCGGCGCTCTGCAATACGTGCCTTCTTACCAGTGCGGCCACGCAAATAATATAGCTTCGCACGGCGAACAACACCACGGCGAACCACGGTAATGCTGTCAACATTGGGTGAGTAAAGGGGGAATACCCGCTCTACACCTTCGCCAAATGACATTTTACGCACGGTGAAATTTGAACCCATTCCGCGATTTGAACGCGCAATACATACGCCTTCAAAATTTTGAATACGGCTACGTTCGCCTTCAACAACTTTCACGCCAATACGCAAAGTGTCGCCAGCCCGAAATTCAGGAATGATTTTGTCTTTTTTAAGAGCAGCAATTGATTCTTGCTCTAATGTTTGGATGAGGTTCATGGCCCATCTTTCTTTTTCTTTTTCTGCACATCAGAGGGCGACAGGACCGGAGCATTCCTATAACGCTCCCACAAATCTGGCCGCCGTGACCGTGTATCTTGCTCCGATTGGCTTTGACGCCACGCAGCAATTTTCGCATGATCCCCCGATCGCAGTATTTCAGGAACCATGCGCCCCTCCCATTTTTGTGGTCGGGTATAATGTGGATATTCAAGCAAACCATGTTCAAATGATTCTTCAACTTCACTATCCGTGCCGCCCATTACGCCAGGAAGCAAACGAATGCAAGCATCTAATATCGCAAATGCCGCAGTTTCACCGCCGGAAAGGACAATATCGGCAAGACTAACCTCTTCTATTGGCCTTGCTTCAAAAATTCGTTCATCAAATCCTTCAAATCGGCCGCATAAAATGGTGACTCCACTGCCCTGCGCCAATTGCCGGATTCGCGCCTGTGTAATCGGCCTACCCCTTGGCGTCATTGCCAAAATAGGGGCATTGGGCTGTTTCAACAATGCATGGTCAACCGCAGCTGCGACAATATCCGCGCGCAGCACCATGCCCGCGCCGCCACCGGCGGGGGTATCATCGACACTTTTATGCTTATCTGTGGCAAAATCACGAATATTAATGCAATCCAGTGACCAATCGCCTGCTTCCAACGCGCGTCCCGCAAGGCTATGTCCCAAATGGCCGGGAAACATATCGGGATAAAGTGTCAGGATTTGGGCAGCAAAACTCATTTTTGTTTGCTTATATATCGATAAAGATAGAGGAAATAATGATGGGATTTGGGAATTCTAACACAGAATCCTTATTCATCGGCACCATGAATTTTTTTCCATTTTCCCGCTGAATCTCAATAATGTCACCAGCGCCAAAATTTTCAACACCAATGCATTTGCCCAATGGCTCGCCAGTGTCGGAAACACAGGGCGCACCAATTAAATCCTTATAATAAAATTCATCTTCCGATAGCTCAGGCAATTCCTCATGCGGAACCAATAACTGTGTCGAACGCGCCGCCTCGGCCATATTGCGATCAGTAATTTCTTCAAAACGCGCCACTGCACCAATTTTATGCGGGCGTATTTTTTTTAGGGTCAATGCCCCATCATTAAATTTTTTATATTTTTTGAGGCTGGCCAAATCTTTGGCAAAGATTTTTAACCGAACCTCTCCCGTTACACCATGCGCACCTGTAATGGCGGCCAACATAACGGGAGGTTTCTGGGCCAATGCTTAACCTTCAGCTTGTTCTTCGCTCGCCGCTTCTTCAGCAGCAGCTTCTTCAGCAGGCGCAGCTGCGGCTTCTTTTGCAGCTTCTTCTGCTTCAGCTAATTTAGCAGCTTTTTCTTCTGCACGTTCTTTTGCATTGGCGCCTGGCTCACCCTTTTTCGGGTTATTACGCGCGGCGCGTTCTTTAACGCCAGCTGCATCAAGGAAACGTGCAACACGGTCAGAAGGCTGCGCACCTGCATCCAACCAATGTTTTGCACGTTCTGCGTCCAATTTAATACGCTCTGGATTATCCTTTGCAAGAAGCGGGTTATAGCTACCGATTCTTTCGATAAATTTACCATCACGTGGCGCACGCGCATCGGCGACAACGATTCTATAATAAGGACGCTTTTTTGATCCACCGCGGGACAAACGCATTGCTACTGCCATAATATTACCTACTTACCTTTCAAATTATAACTTATATTTTAATTACTTAATGCTTTTTGTTCATTAATTTTGCTAATTCCGGGGGCAGGCCGCCTGCTGGCCCACCAAATCCGGGAAGACCACCGGGCATTGCCGGACCGCCAGCCGAAGGACCGCCCAAATCTGGCATTCCGCCCTTACCAAACATGGCAGCAAGTCCTTTTAACCCGCCCATTTTCTTAATCTTTTTCATTGCACCGGACATTTCCTTGTGCATTTTCATAACCTTGTTAACCTCTTGCACCGTGGTCCCCGAACCATTGGCAACGCGGATTTTACGCTTTGCGTTTAATAATTCTGGCTTAGCGCGTTCTTTTTTGGTCATAGAACTGATAATCGCATCCATACGCAGCAAGATTTTATCATCCATGCCGCTTGCCGCCATGGCCGCCTTTGCCTTTTTCATGCCGGGCATCATACCCGCCAAAGCACCAAGGCCGCCCATTTTGGTCATTTGGTTCAATTGCGAACGAAGATCGTCCATATCAAATTGACCCTTGGCCATTTTGGCCGCCAATTTATCGGCATCATCCTTTTGGATGATTTCGCTTGCTCGCTCAACCAGGCCGACAACATCGCCCATACCCAATATGCGGCCCGCAACACGTTCTGGATTAAACTCCTCTAACGCGTCCATTTTTTCGCCAACGCCGGCAAATTTAATCGGCTGTCCAGTCACTGTACGCATCGACAATGCTGCACCGCCACGCGCATCACCGTCCATACGGGTCAACACAATACCGGTTAAATTCACTTCATCAGAGAAGTTTTTGGCGACATTCACCGCATCTTGGCCGGTTAAGCTATCCACAACCAGCAAAGTTTCCTGCGGCTTGCCAATTTCGGCAATCGCCTTCATCTCCGCCATCAATGCGGTATCGACATGCAAACGGCCCGCCGTATCAAGAAGCAAAACGTCAAAAGCCTGTAACTTTGCGGCCTGCATTGCCCGCTTTGCAATATCAACAGGAAGCTGACCCGCCACAATGGGCAAAGTCGCCACATCAATTTGCTTGCCCAATATCTCCAGCTGCTCTTGCGCGGCAGGGCGGTTAACGTCCAAAGACGCCATCATTACCTTTTTACGCTCTTTTTCTTTTAAGCGCTTAGCAATTTTTGCCGTCGTCGTGGTTTTACCCGACCCCTGCAAACCCACCATCATAATAACAGCAGGGGGCGTTACAGCAAGATTAAGCCCACTGGTTTCGCCGCCCAAAATGGAAATCAAGGCATCATTTACAATTTTGACAACCTGTTGGCCCGGCGCAACTGACTTTAAAACCTGTTGACCAATGGCAAGCTGGGTCACACCATCAACAAATTCTTTTACAACTGGCAAGGCGACGTCCGCCTCCAGCAAAGCAACACGCACTTCGCGCATCGCCAACAGCACATCTTGTTCATTAAGCGCACCACGGCCACGCAAACGGTCAAAGACCCCGCCTAACCTATCGCTCAACTTATCAAACATAAATGCTCCAAATATAATAAAATCACGCAATAACTTATAGCAAACAGAAAACGCCGGTGAGCGAATCTTCGCCGACCAGCGTGACATATAAAATGCCTCTTTTATGCGATAAACTATCAAATAAATAATCTATGAGACGTTTATCTATATGGATTGACCAAAAAAGCAAGCCATAAATCGCACCATAGACCACAATATTATGTTTTGGAGGGCATGTTATTGAGAGGAAAATATACAGTAACGCATAATATCATCAATAATGGCTAATATATATTTTTGTAAAAATTAACCATTTTTTGAGGACTCTCCTTCATAAAAATATATATTATAACGAAAATGGAATTCAAATGACCGAGTTACCCCAAAAATCTGAAACTGAATCCAAGAAATTTGAAGCAAATAAGCTTTTATATAATGGCCTGATGATAGCTGCGCTAATATTATTCGTTGGCGTGGGTGGTTCAGTTGGGACCGATATGGTTCGCGGATATATTGGCAGCAGCCGAGGCGCGGACCAAGCCATGGTCACCGCGCTTATATTAAACATCGCGCTTATCATGTTGGTATGGCGGCGGACAATGTCATTACGTGACGAGGTTGTTGTTTATAAACAGGCTGAAATTCGCGCCCAACATATGGCGATTACCGATCCATTGACCAATTTATATAATCGGCGCGTTATTAAAGAAAAAACTCATGAGCTTAGCCTGCGTGCATCGCGTCGCGGCAAAACAATTTCATTTTTGATGCTGGACCTTGATGGGTTTAAGAAAATCAACGACCTTTATGGCCATGATAGCGGCGATCAATTGCTGCGCGAAGTGGCAGAGCGTATGCGCGAAACCCTGCCCCCCAGCAGTGTTATTGCGCGTCTTGGCGGTGATGAATTTGGTATGTCGATTGTTTTTGAACCTGAATTTCCAGAAACCATCGACCGTATTGCCGAAGATTTAATTGAGGCATTGGCCCGCCCCATCATGATTGATGGAAACGCCCAAAATATAACAGCATCAATTGGTATTTCGCGTCCTGATTTGGATTGCGCGTCAATTGATATGTTAATTCGCCGTGCCGATATTGCTCTATATGCCGCAAAGAAAAATGGCCGCAATGGGTATTGCTGGTTCGAAAGCGGAATGGAAATAGAACTTCGCACGCGCAACAGCCTTGAAACTGATATTCGCGAAGGCATTGCCAATGATGAATTTGTTCCGTTTTTTGAACAGCAAATTGACCTTGCCACCGGTGAAATTGTTGGCTTTGAGATGCTTGCACGTTGGGTGTCGCCTATAAGGGGGCTTATCTCACCTGATGAATTCATTCCTGTTGCCGAAGAAACCGGCATGATTGACGAGCTATCCCTTAATGTCATTAAAAAGGCATTGATTGAGGCGAAAAACTGGCATCCAGATTTAAGCATTTCGGTCAATATTTCTCCTGTTCAACTTCGCGATCCCTGGCTTGCCCAAAAAATTGTGAAATTATTGGTTGAAACAGGCTTTCCCGCCGATCGTTTAGAGGTAGAAATTACCGAAACTTCGCTATTCAAAAACCTATCTTTGGCACAATCCATTGTCGGCAGCTTGAAAAACCAAAATATCAAAATTGCTTTGGATGATTTTGGCACCGGATTTAGTTCATTGGCACATTTACGCGCCCTGCCCTTTGACCGGATTAAGATTGACCGCAGTTTCATTACATCAATGAATGATAATGCGGAAAGCAAGGCGATTGTTTCGGCCATTACCGGGCTTGGCAAAAGCTTAACCGTTCCAATTACCGCAGAAGGTATTGAGGATGGCGATATGATACCTGCTTTAGTCGAAATTGGATGCAGCAAAGGTCAAGGTTGGCATTTTGGACGCCCAATGAACATTACCGATGTGCGCAATTTATTAAGCTCCAAAGATTTATTGGTCGCGCCATCGCGTAAATTGGAAACGACCAAGGAACAACGCGAAGCCGCACCTGTTGGCGACTTAAAGAAGCAAGCATGAATTTAGCGATAGAGAAACAGCTTAAAAATAGGCTGTTTCTCATATTATCTGGACTTAATCGCCTTGCCCCCTTAAATCGCGGAGCATGAGCAAGATTTTATTTCATAAAATGCACGGATTGGGCAATGATTTTGTCATTATTGATCAACGCGTCAATAATGATGCAATTGATAATTTTGAAATAGATAAAAGACTTGCCCAAAAAATTTGTGACCGTCAATTTGGTGTTGGATGCGACCAACTCATCATCTTAAAACCCAGTGATAAAGCGGATTTAAGGATGGATATCTATAATGTAGATGGCACGGCTGCGTCTGCATGCGGAAATGCATCGCGCTGCGTTGTGTCTTTAATGGGCGCGGATTGCACCATTGAAACCAATGGCGGGATTATTTCAGGCAGCTGGTCGAAAAATAATTGCGCCGTTAATATGGGCAAGGCGCATTTTAACTGGGATGAAATCCCCCTTGCCTATCCCGTGGATAATATGAATATTCCTATGGCATGGGATGATATAGATGGCGGGGCGGTGGTCAATGTCGGCAACCCGCATATTGTTTTTTTTGGTAATCAATCATTATTGGAAAAATGTGAGATTAGCGGCCTGAAAATTGCAACTGATCCATTTTTCGTGAACGGCGTCAACGCAAATTTCGCTCATATATCCCATGATAATATCATTCATTTAAATGTATGGGAACGCGGCGCGGGGGCAACAATGGCATGCGGCACGGGCGCATGCGCCACCGCCGTTATCGCTATAAAAAAGCGCCTTGTCTTATCCCCTGCCACGGTTCGGCAAAGGGGCGGCGATCTTGTCATTTCATGGCAGGAAGGCGGCGACATCATCATGTCTGGTCCAGCGACCTATGTGTTTAATGGCGAATTTAATCCGGAAGAAATTTAATGGCTGGCCCCGAAGTCATCACCATGGGTTGCCGCCTTAACATCGCGGAAAGCGCGGTTATAGAGGAAAAACTAGCCGGTCATGACAATATTATTGTCGTGAATAGCTGCGCTGTCACCAATGAAGCTGTGCGTCAAACGCGCCAAGCAATCCGCAAGGCAAAGAAAAACGCGCCCGACAAGAAAATTATTGTCACTGGATGCGCGGCACAAATTGATCCTGAACAATTTGCCAAAATGCGCGAGGTTGACCAAATTTTTGGTAATGCCGAAAAATTAAACCTTGATCGCTTTTTGGGAGAAGATATCCGCCGTAATTCAAAAATCATCGTTGATGATATTATGCAATTAACCGAAACAGCCCCCCATTTTTCAACAATATTTGCCGAGAAAAGCAGAGGGTTTGTTGAAATACAAAATGGATGTGACCATCGCTGCACATTTTGCATCATCCCATATGGCAGGGGCAATAGCCGGTCTATCCCCGCCGGAATATTGGTAGATCGAATTAAAAGCCTATGCCAAAATAATATCAATGAAATTATTTTAACTGGCGTTGATGTGACAAGCTATGGTCAGGACCTGCCCGGCAGGCCAAGCCTAGGCAATTTGGTGGAACGTATATTGAAACTTGTCCCCAATTTGCCCAGACTGCGCCTTTCATCCATTGATGGAATTGAAATTGACGATCATTTATTTGATCTTTTGACCAATGAACCAAGATTGATGCCCCATGTGCATTTGTCCCTGCAATCTGGCGATGACATGATTTTGAAACGCATGAAAAGACGCCATAATTTTGCTCAAGCAGTCGATATTGTGGAAAAATTACAAAGCAAGCGTCCCGAAATCACCATTGGAGCAGATATTATTGCAGGCTTTCCGACCGAAGATAATGAAATGTTCCAAAATTCGGTAAAAATGGTTCGTGAATGTCATATTGTGCATGGACATATATTCCCCTACTCTCCCAAAAAAGGGACGCCTGCTGCCAAAATGCCGCAGGTTGAAGGACAGTTGATTAAACAACGCGCCAAAATATTGCGCGATGAGGTCGCCAAGCAAAAAGAGGCTTGGCAACATGGTTTAATTGGCTCAAATCAACGTATATTGGTGGAAAGCAGCGGGCATATTGGGCATGCGGAAAATTTCGCTATGGTTAAAATGGCAAAGAAAATGCTTGCCGGATCATTGGTGAATGTCCACATCACCCATATTGAAAATGGACAATTATGCGGGGAGCAGATTTAGTTTACATGACCGAAGATTTTGACCAACAACCCAAATCATCATGGCGTAACCGGCTATTTGGTGGCCTACAAAAAACATCTGGTAAATTAAGCGAGAATCTAACGGGTCTTGTCACCAAGGCTAAATTGGATGATGCGATTTTGGATCAGATTGAAGAAGCATTGATTATTTCCGATCTTGGTCCAGCGACGGCGGCCCAAATACGCGAAACATTGTCCAAAACACGGTTTGAGAAAAACCCGACCGACGATGCCGTTCGCCATATTATTGCCGATGAAATTGAAAGCATCTTGGCGCCTGTGGCTGTCCCGCTTGAAATTGATGCATTTCCAAGGCCGCAAGTTATATTGGTTATCGGTGTCAATGGATCTGGTAAAACAACCACCATTGCGAAATTGGCCCATAATTATATTGAGGAAGATTATGGCGTCATGTTGGCGGCGGGTGATACATTTCGCGCGGCAGCCATTGGGCAATTGCAAAATTGGGCCGAAAGAATTGGCGTTCCCATTATCGCGGGGAAAGAAGGCGGGGACGCCGCCAGCATTGTGTATGATGGCGTTAAAAAATGCACACAAGATGGCACAGATATTTTAATAGTCGATACAGCAGGCCGGCTTCAAAATAAAAGCGAGCTGATGGATGAGCTTGCCAAAATTCGTAAAGTTTTAGGCCGGTTAAACCCCGCCGCGCCGCATAATGTAATTTTGGTTTTGGATGCAACAACAGGTCAAAATGCGCTTTCCCAAATTGAGATTTTCGGAAAAGTCGCCAATGTCACCGGGCTAGTCATGACCAAATTGGATGGCACGGCGCGCGGCGGTATATTGGTTGCGGCGGCAAAGCAATTTGGTCTGCCCATTCATGCCATTGGCATTGGAGAGACGATGCATGATTTAAAGCCTTTTAACGCGCGCGAATTGGCCGAGGCGATTGCGGGAATAAGTGATATTGAAAATGACTAAGACAGACCAAGAAAAAGGCGATAAATTAAATCCCGATACATTAAATCTAAGCGTTGATGGCAAGCAGGTTAATAAACATCCCGCTTGGCTTGGCTATGCACTTGATTACGGCCCCTTAATCATTTTCATGCTTGTCAATAAATTTGGCGCTAGTAAAACTGATCCTGTTCAAGGACCCATTTATGGGACAATTGCGTTTATGATTTCGGTAACCATCGCGGCTATAATCGCAAAAAAGATAAAGGGTAAGCTAAGCCCCATTATGTGGCTGTCCATCATTTTGGTATTGGGCTTTGGTTCATTAACAATATGGCTTCGTGATCCAACATTTATTCAGGCAAAGCCGACATTTATATATTTATTTTTAGCTATATTGTTAATTGGCGGCGCGTTAATAAAAAAACCGCTCATTAAATATGTGCTAGAGGCTGGCTTTGATGGAATAAGCGATAAAGGGTGGCTTATTTTATCGCGTAATTGGGGCATATTTTTTGCCGCCATGGCAGTAATGAATGAATTTGCTCGTGCTTATTTCAGCTTCGACACTTGGCTATTGATTAAGATTTGGGGCGTGATGGCGCTCACCATCATTTTTACCTTCATCAATATTTTAATAATGACGAAATATGGTCTAAATTTGGGGGATGATGAAGAGAGCGATGAAACAAACGCCTAATAATTTTAAGTTTTTAATAGCTTATCTTAGGCTGCGATAGAATTTCTTTGGCTGACCAATGCGGAAGGGTCAATAATCAATATCATTTTATCATCAAGCTCCGCAATGGCATTACAATAATCCGCCCATTGGCCGCGAATGGTAAAATCATTGATTATTTTGTCCTTTGTAATTTCAATTACATCATTGACATGATCGACCAATAAACCATATGGATGCCCCATGATGGTGGCAGCAATCGCCAATGCACCAATTTTCACCTGTTGTGCCTCACCCGTAATCAAATATTGGGTGTCGATTAAGGTTAAAACCTGACTTCTTAACGAAACAAGTCCAGCGACAAGGGGGGTGACACGCGGAATAGCGGTGATATTTTGTATATGCACAACGGATTCAACATGCGCACTGGAAATCGCCACATAGGATTCGCCAATTTGCGCGATTAGGTAAAGATTATTTTCCATGACCTACTCTTATCCTTTCAGCAACTGACTTTTCTTCTAATTTTTTTAATAAAGCGACATGATCATAAAGGTAGATATTATGCGTCCCGTCTGTGCTGGCAATATCCTTGCTTAATGAGATGATTTTCGCGTCTTCATCATTGCCATTTGTCACATTTTCTGGATCAAATTTTATGATATAATCCGCCTTATCAGCTTTATTTTGGTCTGATGTGAATTCATATCCCGCGGCTTTTAATAATGGCGCGAGCACCAATTGCCCCCAATCTTCATTTTCGGAAATTGGCATATAACATAGCCCCTTGCTTTGGGACTTTGTCTTTGTAACTTTAGCTGAAAATTGATGATCTGGATTTTGTAAGATATATTTTGTATTTATAATCTCAATCGCCTTACCTTCATAAACAATCATTCCTTCGATGGAAGGGTCATTTACATCAGTATCAACATCCTGATTCAATGTAAAAATATCCAAAACATCTTCGACAGCAAAGAAATGATATTTATCGCCATATTTAATTTTCAACAGCTTTATTTGCCCTGTTTTCGGCGCATTAGATAGCCAGTGAACCGAATATATTTTGTCATTTTGGGTTAAACGCATCGCGCCCGCTTGGAAGCTTATTGTATCTGCTTCTACCTCTTCCATTCGTTCAATATCGGATAATCTTATTGCTCTACGTCTGCCCTGCATGTCTTCAAATAATAAAGCAGATGGTTTTTTGACGGCGGTTTGATTTTCAGTTTGTACCGAACCAATATTTTTCTTAATTGATTGGGAACATTCCAAAATATTGGCGATGCCATTTACATCCAATAGCATGATGGGCTTGCCACTATCGGGCAAAGAAGAACCCGCATATATACCTGATTTCATTACCAATGGCGCGACCGGCCTGACCACCAATTCTTCATGATCCAAGACATTGTCCACTGCAAGCGCATATTTACCGCCAATTGCCGGTTCAATCACGACCAGATTTTCAATCCGGTCAACATTATTATTGGTTTTACTTAAAACAGATTTATTTTCATCATTCCATAATATTTCGGAAAGACGACCAAAGGCGATTTTTTCCCCTCGAATATCGGCAATTGGATTGCCGCCGACATTGTGCAATGTGATATTTGCATTTTTTGTGGAGATAATTTCAACGATAGAAGATCGTGCAATCGCGAATAATTGATCCTCTGAACGAACGGTCAGCGCGGCAATAATACTTAACGTCAAGGGAAGCTGGATGATAATTTTTAAACCCTGCCCAACGAAATTTTCCAAAACAATCGAACCGCCAACCGATTCAATATTATTTTTCACCACATCCATGCCAACCCCGCGTCCTGAAATGGATGTAACTTTATCAGCGGTGGATAAACCTGGCTCAAAAATATAATTTAACTTTTGTTCCTCATTCAGCTCAGACCAATGTGCCTTGGTTATCAAATTTGCTAAAACTGCTTTATTTCCCAATTTTTTAAGGTTTATACCCGCGCCATCATCGCTTATTTCAATGATAATTTGGTTGCCTGATTGGCGCGCACCCAAATTTATTGTTCCTGTTGCTGGTTTCCCTGCGGCCTGTCGCTCATGCGCGGGTTCAATTCCGTGGCTCACACTATTGCGTAAAATATGCGTTAATGGGTCGCGTAAGGCCTCCACCATTTCGCGGTCAACTTCAACCTGACTTCCCTTGATTACAATATCCACAGGTCGTTTCAATTCGGTTGAAACATCGCGTATCATGCGCGGAAATACTGAAAATAGCCGATCAATGCTTTGCATCCGCATTAAGCTGATAATATCGCGTAATTCAGATGTTGTTGTGGATAAACGATGAAAACTGGAGTTTAACTCACCATTATCCTTATGCGTGCGAATTTGACGTGAAACCTCATTTCTGGCCAGCACCATGTCGGACACAATATTCATTAAACGGTCAAGCAATTGCAAGGACACTCTTACAGTTTTGGATGTCGCCGATGGGATGATTTGTGTCTGTTCTTCTTTATGATTTACTACAGGCACCGCCTTGCCTTGCTCTTCTTTATCAATTTTATCATCAGTAGCTTTGGCATCGGGCAAATTAAATGTTGCAGGCACCGCATCCATCTGCACCGCCATATCATGATCATCTTCATGAACATGTTGTTCACTTTTACTGGAGATTTGTTCCAACTGACAAATTAACATTTGATCAATATCGGCCACCGCCGTGCCATCCTCAAACGAGCTGGCAATCATGGCAATATGATCCACTATAGTCAAAATTGCGGTGACTAATTCAGGTTCAGGCTTTATTTTGCCGTCCCTTGCCTTGCTCATCACTTCTTCGGCGGCATGGCTAAGGTTTAATAATCTTGGAAGGCCAAGGAAACCACAACTACCCTTTACCGTGTGAACAAATCTAAACACCTCATCAATTGCGGCCTTATCATCAGGGCATCTTTCCCAATGCACCAATATCCCGCCAAGAGCTTCCATCGACTCTCTGGTTTCTGAAATAAAATCTTGAAGAAGTTCATCCATATTAAGGCCCAATATTATTAGGCCCTGATTTCTGCACGAATATGGTTAAAAAGCCGTTTACAATTGGCAAAATAGCCAAATTTTTATCAAACCTTTATATTTGAACCAATAACAAGCATATTTTTATCCGGATGTTCCAATAAAATTTGACCGTGATTTTCCTCACATAATTTATGCACCATCCATGCCGCTGCTGTCCGGGAATCCAATTCTTCTTCTCTCAAATTACCCAATAGGGTTTTTTCAACATCAGCCGAAAATGCCAAATGCGTTCCCGACGCCGCAACCACAATTTCACAGCTTTCTTCGCTTAACTCGCTACCAACCTGTATTTGGCCGCCACGAACCAATGCCTCATTCGCCATGAATACAAGGTTGAGCAAAATTTTAATCGCGGCCTTGGGATATAGCTGATCCCCAACCTCCCAAATCAATTGGGTTTTCCCGCTCATCCCCACCAATTCTTCTAAAACAGCTTTGGCTTCTTTGGGATCAACCTTTGGCCCAAAACCACCCGCCGCGCCAAATGCCAAACGGAAAAATTTCAATTTTGTGGCAGCTGACCTTGCGCTATCGGCCAATAATTCCATGCACCGTTCACGCATAGCCGGATCATGCTCATCGGCCAATAATTCAAGCCCATTATTCATTGCGCCGACGGGCGATAATAAATCATGGCAAAGCCGTGAGCATAATAAACTGGCTAAATCAGCTTTGGTTTCCATAATATTTTTTCAACCTTCTTCATCAAAATAATGCGCATCATCAAAATTAAATTGGCCGCGCCTAATCCCACTGCATTGCCTCTATTTTCAGAATATTTCAAGTCTATGATGATTTAATAATAATTGGCACACGGCAGGGCAAATTTATATTTTCGATGCTCATTTCCTGTGGCATGTGCCACATGGCCATTTCATTTCCCGCAATAATCAGCCATGGCCATGCATATTGAATGGCCGACATTATATCATATTTTGACGGCCTTATATCTCCATTTGGGTGCGAATGGAAAATAGCATCAACACGCACCTCATCCAATCTTTCACGGCGCAATATTTCAAATAAAATCCTATGTTCTATTTCAAAATGCCTTGCGCGATTGGCCGCAATATTTTGCGCCAATATAAATAATTGCGCTTTTTTAATATTATCATAAAAAATAAAACCGCAAATTTCCTCATCATGATGCATGGCTGCATGATGCAGCAAATTATAATAAATATTGCTTGTAATTATTTGGGCCATTACGCACATCATAAACCATGACCGATGCACAAACCAATAATAAAAATGATGATATTATCTGCATCACCTTGGGCAAGGGGCGGCTGGATAAGGCTTTGTCAAATGCCCTGCCCAATTTGTCGCGCGAGCGCATCAAATCATTGTTAAAGGATCATCATATTTCCATCGATGGTAAGATTATTACATCTGCATCATCCAACAAATATGAAGGATTAAAGGTGCAAATTGCCATCCCCGCTCCAGTTAGCGCCGTCGCCATTGCCCAAAATATCCCGTTAAATGTTGTTTATGAAGATGAGCATTTAATTATCATAGATAAAGCAGCCGGCATGGTGGTGCATCCCGCCGCTGGTCATCATGATGGCACATTGGTTAATGCTTTATTGCATCATTGTGCAGGTCAATTATCGGGCATTGGCGGGGTGGAGCGCCCAGGGATTGTCCACCGTATAGACCGTTATACATCTGGTTTAATGGTTGCTGCCAAAACCGATATTGCCCATCAGGGGCTATCCAAATTATTTGCCGCCCATGACATAAACCGCCAATATTTGGCAATAGTTGCAGGACATCCGCACCCATCAAGCGGCAAAATTGCCACTCAAATTGGGCGATCCCCCCATGATCGCAAGAAAATGGCTGTTGCTGCGCAAAATCATGGAAAACATGCCATTACCCATTATCATGTGGACCAATATCTTGATAAGGCGGCATTGGTTCGCTGCACTTTGGAAACGGGCCGAACACACCAAGTTCGCGTCCATATGTCACATTTGGGACATGGTTTAATCGGAGATTCCACTTATGGAAATCGACAAAAACATCATAAAATCCTACCAAAATGGTCGAAATCAGGAAGACAGGCATTGCACGCGACGATTTTGGGGTTTAAACATCCTATTACCGAAAAATATTTGCAGTATGAAAGTAACCTTCCTGAAGATATGCAGGAATTGTTAATAATACTTCAGATATGATTGGTTTATAAATCCGACTCTTGGGTGCTTGATGAGGCCGAGGAGCGGAAAAACAGAAAGAGAGAGAAATATGTCAGAGACGAATAATGTTCCGGCAACAATCCCTGCCCTTGGGGGGGACAATAGCCTCAATCAATATATGGCCGAAATTAAGCGGTTTCCCATGTTGAAACCCGAAGAAGAATATATGCTGGCCAAAAGATATCAAGAACATCAAGACAGCAATGCTGCGGCGCAATTGGTGACATCGCATCTACGTTTGGTCGCGAAAATCGCCATGGGGTATCGCGGTTATGGTCTTCCGGTATCAGAGCTTATTTCAGAAGGAAATATTGGTCTGATGCAGGGCGTGAAAAAATTTGACCCTGAAAAAGGATTCCGTTTGGCAACCTATGCCATGTGGTGGATCCGTGCATCCATGCAAGAATTTATCTTGCGCAGCTGGAGTCTGGTGAAAATCGGCACCACCGCAGCGCAGAAAAAACTTTTCTTTAACCTTCGCCGAATGAAAAATAATCTTCAGGCATTTGAAGATGGTGATTTATCCCCCGAAGATGTTGCCAAAATTTCGACTGATTTGGGCGTTACCGAAGAAGAAGTTATCTCCATGAACCGCCGTATGTCGCGCGGTGGTGACACATCATTAAATGTCACCATGGCTGGAACTGAGGGCGAAAGCGGCCAATGGCAAGATTGGTTGGTTGATGATGAGCCATTGCAGGACGAAATTCTTGCTGATGCTCAAGAAGCCGATGTCCGCCATGAATTGCTTGCCGAGGCGATGTCGAGCTTAAACGATCGTGAACGCGATATTTTAATGCAACGCCGATTGGTTGAACAGCCCCAAACGCTTGAGGAATTGAGCTTGGTTTACAAGGTAAGCCGCGAACGTATTCGCCAGATTGAGGTGCGTGCTTTTGAAAAATTACAAAAAGCGATGATGCGCCTTGCCGGTGACAAACGATTATTGGCCAGCGCCTAAATTTTACAGGACATATATTTAGGATGCTGAAATAATGGCCGAATATCATGAAGGGGACGTTCCAAAAGGACCGTCCCTTTTTCGCCGACTGATTATCTTCATTTTCAAGGGCGGTTTTTATTTTGTGGCATTATCCATTTTATTGGTTGGTTTTTTTGCGATTATTCCCGTGCCAATTACAGCGACAATGTTAATGGATGAAAATGGCGTTACCAAAAGCTGGCGTTCTTTAGATGAAATATCACCCAATTTGGTCCGCGCCGTTATCGCCGCAGAGGATAGCAAATTTTGCTCCCATAATGGATTTGATACAGAGGCCATTGAAAAAGCAATTGAAAATAATCGTAAAGGAAAAAAATTGCGTGGTGGCTCGACCATTAGCCAGCAAACAGCAAAAAATGTCTTTTTATGGCAAAATGGCGGTTATGTCCGCAAGGGGTTGGAAGCATGGTTCACCATGCTGATTGAATTTATCTGGCCCAAATCGCGTATCATCGAGGTATATTTAAATGTCGCCGAAACCGGCATTGGCACCTATGGCGCCGAAGCAGGGGCGCAGCGTTATTTCAATAAATCTGCCGATAATCTTAGCAAGTCAGAGGCAGCAAGGATAGCTGCCGCCCTGCCCGCACCAAAAAAACGGGCCGTTAACGGCGCATCTGGCTTTACCCGCCGCTACGGAAACAGCATTTCGTCGCGCATTTCCATTGTCAAACGTGATGGGCTGGATAGCTGCATTTATAAATAACCCCAATTTCTATAAGGAATAATATGCTCCGCTCTTTTACATATATATTTATTTCGGCGGCGCTTTGTTTAACAGGTTGCGGCGTCAATAATAATGACGCGCCCCGCATTAAAAATACACAGTCCCCGCAAAAATGGGCCGCGACATGTAAAGATAGGGATGAGTGGGATAAGCCAGCCCCAGCCTTTCATATATATGGCAATAGCTGGTATGTTGGCACATGCGGGATTAGCGCGATTTTAATCGATAGCGGCAATGGCTTAATTTTAATAGACAGCGGCACAGAGGTCGGTGCCGATATTGTCATGGCCAATATTATATCGCTTGGTTTTAAATTAAAAGATGTCAAAATCATATTAAGCAGTCATGAGCATTTTGACCATATTGGTGGATTAGCAAAGATCAAGGCTTTTACAAATGCCCAAATTTACGCCAGCAAAGAGGCCGCACCTGTCATGATGACAGGACAATCCAGCGCAGATGATCCGCAACATGGCCTGCATAAACCAATGCGTCCAGTTAATGTCGATAAAATAGTAAATTTAGAAGAAGCCATAATATTGGGCAATATTGGCATAAGCCCAATCTCTACGCCTGGTCATACTCCCGGCGCATTAAGCTGGTCATGGCAAGATTGTGAGAATAAAATTTGCAAAAATATAATATATGCCGACAGCTTATCTCCCATAGGACGGGATGATTATAAATTTTCCGACCATCCGGTATATTTGGCCAATTATCGTTCAGGCATGGAAAGATTGGCAAAAATGCAGTGCGATATTTTATTAACCCCGCACCCGTCATCAAGCAACATGGTGAAACGTGCAGCAAGCGGCTCTTTCATTGGCGCGATGAACTGTCATGAATATACACAAGCAGCAAGCAAAAGATTAAATGACCGATTGGCGAGCGAAGCTAAATAAATCTGCCGCCATTATTCATATCGCTTAAAAGCTGATTATTATAATTTTGGCCATAAAAAAGGGCGGCGCAATATGCCCCGCCCTCTTCATTTACTTAATATCTAAATAAGTTAGAATTGGAAGTTTACAGATGCTGTAAATGTCCGTGGTGCACCAACCTGTACAAATGGTGATGTGCTGGTCAAATCGCCGCCAAAGCCGCCAACGAACAGTTCATCAAACGCATTATACATGTTGAATTGCAAATATGTTTTGTCGTTCAAGCCAACCCATTCCAGGCCAACACGAGCGTTCAAATTCACCAACCAATAACCATCGACTTCGCGGGTATTGATATCGTTTACAAAACGCTTGCCGGTATATTTTGCCAATGCACCAAATGATACAGGACCTGCATTTATATCAAATGCACCGCCATAGCTGTTTGTTGGTGAACCAGATTCCTGTTTACCCGCAGTCGCGGCAAATACAGGAGAACCAGCAACAACACCGGTTTGGACATTTTCTTTAATTTCAGATTCACTTAATGAACCAAAGACATAAAGACGTAAATTGTCATTTACAGCAAATGCGATGCTGCCGTCCAAGCCATATTTATCTACTGTACCGAGGTTACGGTAAATGGTTTGATCCAATACTGGGTCATATGAACGGGCCAAACGGTTTTCAAATTTGCTGAACCATGCTGCAACCTGTGCCTGAACGCGGCCAGAAGTATAGCGAAGACCAAGGTCAAAGCTGTCTGTAGTTTCAGGAACAGGACGTACCGATGGTGAATCCGCAAAGAATAATGAGTCATAAAGCGGATCAGTACCAGGTACTGACAAACCTTTGGCATAGCTGCCATAGGTGCTTAAATCATCGGTTAAGCGGAAACGGAAGCCAAGATTTGGAAGAATCTTGTCATATTTATATGTCCGTGATTGTGGTGGGGCATAGGTTGGGTTTGCCGCTGCATATGCCGCATTTTGTGAATCATCCTTACCAAAGCAATCGACAAAGCCACTTGCAGAAGTGGTAAAGCAATATTGGTTTAATTCACGTGTAAAAAATGGCGCGCGAACACCAATATTCACCATCAAACGATCATCCAATAATTCGCCGCGATATTCACCAGAAACCTGATGCAAAATCGCATATGACAAACGGTCACGTTTTGTAAGCGGCGTTCCAGTAACATCCAAAATTGGGTCATTTACTGGGAATGGATCAATTGCAAAACCGTCAGTGTTCAACAGGCCAATTTGGCCGGTTTGGCGGTGACGTGCATTGTCATAGGTATAGTTGATACGAACGGTATGTTGATCGTTAATATCATAACGCAATGATGAAATCACACCATAGCGATGGGTTTGGGTTTGGCTTGGTTGCAAAATTTCAACCTGGTCAAGCAAATCGCCGTCGCCGTTTAAATCAACACCGGCATAGGGTTGGCCACCAATATAACCATAAAAGCCGTTACGTGAACCTTCATTACCACGTGTGGTGCCGCCGCCATTTGCTTTTACATATTGATAGCTAGGGTCGATTGAAAGAACCAAGCCGTCAGAAAGTGTAAAGCGTGATGCACCGCGGATATTACCGGTATTTGATGGGTTTACGCGATAATCAAATGCGCTGCCGCAACGGTTTGAAACGTCACGAATACCGGGACGGGCCGCTGCTACTTGGCAACGGGTAATATTGGCAAAACGGGCGTCCTTGGTTGTTGGGAATGATGCCAATGAAACCGAACCAAAGAAATTGTTGCGGTTTTCGTTGTAATTTCCAGAAACCGACACAAAATCGCCATTGTCGCCAATTGGTTGATAAACACGTGCGTTAACCTGTGTTTTGTCAATTTTACCAACGCCATAAACATTTCTATGGTCAACTTTTTCCGCAGCAAAAAATGCGCGTGTGCCAGAAGATGTTAAATTGCCAGTATCAACCGATGCGAAAATACGCATAAAGCCAAAATCACCTGCTGAACCAGCCATACGGACGCTGAAATCTTCATAAGGCTTTCTGGTGCGGTAATTAACAGTACCACCGGTCGCAGAAGCCGTTGGGCTGTCCACGTCGGTTGAACCAAGATTAACATTCACTTGTTCAATAAGTTCAGGTGAAAGCTGTTGGTTTGAATAAATGGCATAATTGCCTGAATCGTTCAATGGAACGCCATCAAAGGTTAAGCTGATACGATCGCCGCCGAAACCGCGAATTGACAATGTGCCGCCAGCTGAACCGAAACCATCATTATTTTGAAAGCTAACGCCAGGAATGGCGTTGATGCTATCCAAAACTGTTTGGCCAGGATTTTGCTTTGATAGAAATTCTTGGTTCAAAACCTGCTTTGCTTTGCTGGTATCTGGAATTTCAACACCAGCAACATCGGTTGTGGTTGTGCCGGTAACAACAATTTCTTCTTCGAAATCAAGCGAGCCAGTTGATTGTGCAAATGCAGCAGTTGATAAACCGCACATTGCAACAGCAAAACCGCTGCTCGCCATCATAAATTTAAACTTCGACATAAGACTACCCCTATATATTTGGGCATGGTGAAATTCATGCCCGATTGAGTGATTCTCTCTCACGCAACTCCCATGTCCATCCAATATTGCAGTCTGATGACAAACAAAGAAGATGAACAGATATTCAGGGCCAATAACGGCGATTTAATTAAAGGAAAAGGGCAGAAAACCTATAATATTGTGCAAAACGCCAAATAGCGTCTTCTGATGAAGCTTTATTCATCGACTGTAACATAAAAGGCACAATATTTGTGCCTTTTATTTGCGAATCAATTATATGTTTAATGCTTGACGAGATGCCTATGCAGCATCTTCTTTTTTGGATTTTTCCGCCTTCGCAAAAACCTGAACAGGCTCTTTGCGACCTTCGACAACATCCTTATCCAACACAATCTCGGTCACCCCCTCCATTGTGGGCAAATCGAACATCGTATCTAATAAAATTGCCTCCACAATCGAACGAAGTCCTCTGGCGCCAGTTTTACGCTCAATTGCCTTTTGCGAAATTGCACGCAGTGCATCATCGGTAAAGGTAAGGACCACATCCTCCATGTCGAACAATTTTGCATATTGTTTACACAGCGCATTTTTGGGCTCTGATAAAATTTTGACCAAAGCGTCAATGTCCAAATCTTCCAATGTGGCCAAAACTGGCAAACGCCCAACAAATTCAGGGATAAGGCCGAATTTCAACAAATCTTCTGGCTCTAATTGCTTTAATATTTCACCAGTTCTGCGATCATCTGGATCGGCAACATTTGCGCCGAATCCAATGGATTTACCTTCTAATCTATTGCTGATAATCTTATCCAAACCGGCAAATGCGCCGCCACAGATGAACAGGATATTCGTGGTATCAACTTGCAAAAACTCTTGCTGTGGATGTTTACGCCCGCCCTGTGGTGGGACCGATGCGGTCGTGCCTTCCATCAATTTCAACAAGGCTTGCTGAACCCCCTCACCCGACACATCGCGGGTGATGGAGGGATTTTCTGCTTTACGGCTAATTTTATCGATTTCATCGATATAAACAATACCGCGCTGCGCCTTTTCAACATTATAATCAGATGCCTGAAGCAGCTTTAAGATAATATTTTCAACATCTTCACCAACATATCCAGCCTCAGTCAAGGTGGTTGCGTCCGCCATCGTAAATGGCACATCAAATGTTTTGGCCAATGTTTGCGCCAATAATGTTTTACCACAGCCCGTTGGCCCTAAAAGCAGGATATTAGACTTTGCTAACTCCACTTCCGGGTTTTTAACACTATGGTTTAACCGTTTATAATGATTATGCACCGCGACCGATAATACACGCTTGGCCCGTGCTTGGCCAATGACATAATCATTTAAGATATCACAAATTTCTTGAGGAGAAGGCACTTCGCCCTCTTTTCTGGTGGACAATCCGCCCTTAATCTCTTCGCGAATAATATCATTGCATAATTCAACACATTCATCGCAAATAAAAACAGTCGGCCCTGCAATTAACTTACGCACTTCATGCTGCGATTTACCGCAAAATGAACAATAAAGGGTGCTTTTTCCTTCAGAGCCACTAATTTTCGTCATATTATTTTCCTATTTGGCCTATATCTTACGTAAAGAATATAAACCGACTGTATCACTGCTTTTACTTTTGACAATATCGCACCAAATATACAACTATATTTACCAAGAATATATCTGGCGCGTAAACTATATATTATGCCTTATCCGCACTATCGCCTGTAACCGGACGTTTATCAAATACTTCGTCAACAAGACCAAATGCTTTGGCTTCATCGGCTTCCAAAAATGTGTCGCGATCCATCGCCTTTTCAATATCCTTTAATGGCTTGCCGGTATATTTGGCATATAAATCATTCATTCTGCTACGGATACGCAATATTTCCTTTGCCTGAATTTCAATATCAGAGGCCATGCCCTGTGCCCCGCCCGATGGTTGATGAACCATGATCCGCGCATTGGTTAGCGCATAGCGCATGCCTGGCTCACCAGACGCCAAAAGAAAACTACCCATTGATGCCGCCTGACCGATGCACACGGTGCCAACACGGGGGCGGATATATTGCATGGTATCATGTATCGCCATGCCAGCCGTTACTACACCACCCGGTGAGTTAATATACATCCAAATATCTTTTTTCGGATTGTCGGATTCCAAATATAAAAGCTGCGCCGTAATTTCTGCAGCCATTCGGTCCTCAACACCGCCAGTCACAAAAATAATGCGTTCCTGTAAAAGCGCAGAAAAGATATCGAAAAAATCTTTCCCCCGATTAGAGGGCATCCCAACTGCAATCGCCTTTGTTATCAATTCTGCATTATTTTCAATTATGCTCATTTTATCGCCTTAATTTATTATTTGAATATTCTATCCACTACATTGCGCCGACAAGATAAAGTTTCAAGTGCTTTAATGATATGCGCAATAATAAAGGGCAGAAGATTTACATCCCCTGCCCCAAATTTGATTAATTTTTACCTAAATTAGATTATTTTTTATCTTTTTTAGGGGCAGCTTTTTTCTTTGCCGGCTCTTTTTCAGCTGCTTCTTTCTTAGGAGCAGCTTTTTTTGCGGCTGGCTTTTTATCTTCTGCTTTTTTTGCAGGTGCTTTCTTTTTCGCAGCAGCTTTTTTAGGAGCAGCCGTTTCTGGATCAGCCTCAATTGCTGCTTCTAATTCTTCTTTAGTAACAACTTTATCGGTTACTTCAGCTTTATCGAACAAGAAATCAACAACCTTATCTTCAAATAAAGGTGCACGTAATTGCGCAGCAGCCATCGGATTTTGCTGCAAATATTCAACAAAGCGGCGGCGATCTTCTTCACGATATTGTTGCGCAGCTTGCTGAACCAACATGTTCATTTCTTGCTGACTTACCTCTACGCCATTTGCCTGGCCGATTTCAGAAAGCAATAATCCCAAACGAACACGGCGCTCAGCGATTGAACGATAATCTTCGCGCTCATCTTCCATTTCTTTTTTGGCCGCTTCGACATCTTCTTCGCGTGCAGCTTCTTGTTCCAATTGCTGCCAGATTTGATTAAATTCTGCCTCAACCATTGATGGCGGCACTTCAAAATCATGCGACGCAGCCAAACTATCAAGCAATTGACGTTTCATATAGGTGCGGGTCAAACCGTTAAGCTCTTGCTCCAATTGACCTTTCATCAAACCTTGAAGCTGCTCTAAGCTTTCAAGCCCGAATTTCTTCGCCATTTCATCGTCAATTTTGGTTTCGACTGGTTTACGAACTTCGACAACTTTAATATCGAAAACAGCGTCCTTATCGGCCAAATCCTTTGCGCCATAATCGGCTGGGAATTTAACCTTTACTTGACTTTCTTGACCAGCTTTCAAACCGATCAATTGGTCTTCAAATCCGGGGATAAGTTGGCCTGAACCGATTTCAACTGGCATCGCTTCACCCTTGCCACCTTCAAAGGCAACATCATCAACCTTGCCTTCAAAATCGATAACAACTTGATCACCCGATGCTGCTTTATAAGTTTTTGCCGCAGCTTCGAAGCTTTTTTGACCTTCGGCCAAACGCGCAACAGATGCGTTAACTTCTTCTTCGCTAGGCTCAACGGTCATGCGGGTAAGTGTCAATCCATCAATTGATGGCAATTCAATGGCAGGCAAAATTTCAAAATGCACATCTACATTTGCATCATCGCCCTGTTTATAATCATGATCCAAATGAACATGCGGCTGAGTCGCAGGGCGCAAAGAATTTTTGTTAATCGCATCATCAACAGATGATTGGATCATCGCATTTAATGCGTCTTGATGCAGGGCATCACCATGCATTTTACGAACCAAATTTGCAGGAACTTTTCCTGGACGGAAACCCGGCATTTTAATTTGCGGCGCAACCTTTTTTACTTCCTCGCCGATACGCGCATCAATTTCTTTTGCGGTAATGGTGATTTTAAAAGCGCGCTTAAGGCCTTCATTCAATGATTCTACGATCTGCATTTTTCTGCTTACTCTGTCTGAAAGGTCGCCATATGGCGCCCTATATGATCTGTATTAAACCTTGAGAGGGCCAAATAACCCCCTCAATTTGGTGCGGGTGAAGGGACTCGAACCCCCACATCGTAAGATACTGGTACCTAAAACCAGCGCGTCTACCAATTCCGCCACACCCGCCCGGGTTAACGGTTGAATGCCTCTAACCAGAAAATCATCACAGGGCAAGTGCTGATAATGACATTATGTCATCAAATCGCAATATAGCTATTCATCTTCTTTCTTTTTTTTGATTTTTCCAAATTTCACAGAAGCAACAATTGCCTTATAGTCAGCATAATTTGCTGAAAAATAATAATTTTCTGGCGCCTGATATAATATCATGTAAAATTTATCGTTCACAAGAGCGGCAATCGCCTCTCCTCTTCTTTTTACCTGATCAATCAAAGAAATTGATGTAAAAGTAAATTTTACGGCCTGTTTACCGCCCAATTTATCCAATTTCATTTCCTCAATATTCCAATTTCGTTGATATTGAGAATCATAGAGCCAACGCATAGTTAATATAGGAATATCAGCTATTAATATTGCAGGGCGCTGCGATTTGGGATCTTCCGGCTCACTTCCCAATGCTTTTTTAACGCTGGCCGCCACATTCTCTAAGGATACATCATCTTCTACTGCTTCATCTTCTACTGCTTCTTCAGACGCATCTTCTTCGGCGGTTAATTGAATAACTTCCTCTATGACTGACACTGAATCCTCAATGCTTACCGAACCAGTCCAAAATATAATTTGGTTTAAATTTGGGCCATCCAACGTCCATTTTGCTTTTGAACCATTATAGAAATTACGCTCTTCATTCCAATTTATTGACGGCCGAAGCTTTAAGGCAGATTCTTCAAATTGATATTCCTTATTCGCCTCTACCAATTCATATTGCCCACTATTCATATTAATGGTTTTGGCGTAAGAATTTGCTATAAAATTCGGCGCAAATAGGATGGACAAGCCAATTAAATAAGCAGATTTCTTATATAAATCCCTCTTCATTTGCCCTGCCCTATATATAATTTAATAATATCTGCATCATTCGCATTGGGAGAGAGCATTATATATTTTGCCAACGCCGCTGCGGCTTCAATTTTATGATCTTGCCGATAATATAATAAACCCAATGAACGCCAATTTAGCGCGTCTTCCGGATTATTTTGTGATATTTTAACAAAAATATCTTTGGCTTTTTCTATTTCTTTTTCATTCCATTTAACACGAACATTTTCCGCCCAAATATAATCGGCGATGCCGGGATTATCGATATTGCCAAATTTATCTAAAAAATATTGATTTTCTTTTTCTGAGCCATTTAAAATTTGGTCTTCAAAAAATTTTGGCCGCCATTTTTCCATAATTTGATCAAAACGCGCTTCATCAATGATTTTATCGCTTTTCGCCATAATTTGTGAGCGCCGGGCCATTTCCACCATCCGCTCCGTTGGGGATGGATGCGTTGCGAAAAAGCCATCCTCCATTCTATCCGTTATGGACTTACCATATTTGGCTTCTACTTCTTCGCGGATTAAATACCATATTTTTGACGCCTCAATTGGATCATATCCTGCATTTGCCATTAAAGATAATGAGCCATAATCGGCGTCACGTTCCATTTCGCGGCTATAATTTAATACCGAACCCATAATGCCAAATGCTGCGAATATACCAAGGGGGCTGTTTGATAACAAAAGAGCAGCATCCATTTTTGACCGCGCATTTTGTAGTGATTGAATGCTGTGCCGGTTTTTATAATGCACATATTCATGCCCGATTACTGCGGCCAATTGTGCCTCATTCTTTACCCGCAATAACAAACCGGACCATATTGTCATCGTGCCATTTGGCGCCATTGTTGCGTTAAAATCCGCCTTTTGTATGATATAAATTCGCACATCGCGGCACTCATCCTGCCCCACCATCGCGCAAAAAATATTGCGAATATAATCGTTTAGCTCCCTATCTCGGATAATAAATTGCGAATTTGCAATATCGCGCTCCTCTATATCGGCGCTAAGCCGCAGGTCGCGTTCCTCCCTTTGCAGCTGATCAAGATTATTTGATTGCGCAAATGACGGCGCTGCCATCACCACCAATGCAGCGCAGATTAACGCTCTTATCCTCACTTTACGTTTAAATATGCGATTTTTTATCATGGTGTTGCCACCTTATATTTGTGCATATTTTCTTTAAATAAAGGAAAATCGCGCATCAAATCCTTTAACCGATCGGACATTCCTTCTTGCTGGCGAATATCTCCATCAAGATTGGAATCTTCATTATACCAAATAATATCACCGCTCCTCGCCTCAATTAACGCGGCATAGTTAAGGCTTGTTGAAATAGAGCCGCCAAAAACACCCCCGCCAGTAAGCGCATGATTCACCAATTTACTTCGACTGCCATAGCTATCTTGAATACTGAAAATGACGATATAATCGGGCTGCTTATTATCAGGCACTTGAGATGTTTTATTTAAAAATCCTTCACCGACCGTCCAAATATTAAGGAAGTTGCGCCAATTTTCCGGATCGCGTCCGGTGGGCAAGCGGTCCTTTGACATGCTGGTCACATTTATCGTTGCTTTTACGGCATCAAATAAATGCCATTTTGCGCTATCCACAAATAAATTAGGCTGTGTATAGCCAATGGATTTTATATCATATTGCCAGTCATTTACCTGTGCCAAGCTATTGATGCTGGCCGCTGCATTATTAGTGGCCAATTCGGTCCAATCACCATTAACAATTTCAATATTGCTGGAGCTGGACTTACTAACAATCACATCGCGGATTAAGAAAGTAATATTGGGATTATCGGCATTTATTATTTCTATATCCTGCCGCGCCACAACCTTTGCAGATATTGACGCAGGCGATAGCGATAAAGCCGTCACAAATGCAGATATTTTAAGCAGATTTATAATCTTTGGCAATAAACTTCAACTATATAGCTAATGATATAAATAGTTTATAGCAGACAAAGAAAGCGTCAAGCCATTCATCAAAAAATATATTTAAGCCAATAAATTATATCAGCTTAAATATTTTTTCAAAAGCTCATTCACAACCTGTGGATTTGCCTTGCCCTGCATTGCCTTCATTGTCTGGCCCACAAAGAAACCAAGCAAACGGTCTTTGCCCGATTTATATTCGGCGACCTTATCTTGATTTGCCTCAACAATTTTGACAATTTCCGCCTCAATCGCGCCAGTGTCAGATTCCTGTTTTAACCCGCGATCTTCCACAATTTTTGTTGCGCCATCGCCGGTTTCAAGCATGATTTCAAAAACATCCTTGGCGATTTTACCCGAAATCGTGCCATCTTTAATAAGGCCGAGTAATTCAGCAGCCTGTGCCGCGGAAACAGGACTTTCGTCCAATCCTTTGCCCATTTTATTCAGCGCACCGAATAATTCCGACATTAACCAATTGGACGCGGCCTTTGCATCTGCGCCCGCCGCCATCATATCTTCAAACCATGCTGCGGTTTCCGCCTCTGCGGTTAAGACGGCGGCATTATATGCGCTAAGGCCGAGCTCATTTTCATAACGAGCCCGCTTTGCATCGGGAAGCTCTGGCAATGATGCGCGGCATTCATCCAAAAATGCATCGTCCAAAATAACGGGTAGCAAATCAGGATCGGGAAAATAACGATAATCATGCGCATCTTCCTTTGACCGCATCGACCGTGTTTCCATTTTATTGGGGTCAAACAGGCGGGTTTCTTGAACCACTTCGCCGCCATCCTCAATCAAATCAACCTGACGGCGTGCTTCAATCTCCACAACCTGCATCAAAAAACGGATGGAATTCACATTTTTTGTCTCGGTCCGTGTGCCAAACTCCTCGCCCGGTTTACGCACAGATACATTGACGTCGGCCCGCATAGATCCTTGTTCCATATTGCCGTCACAACTGCCGACATAGCGAAGAATAGAGCGCAATTTTTTGACATAAGCCCCAGCCTCAGCCGGTGACCGCATATCCGGCTTTGACACAATTTCCATCAACGCCACACCGCAACGGTTTAAATCAACATAGCTCATCGTGGGATGCTGATCATGCATTAACTTGCCGGCATCTTGCTCCACATGGATACGCTCCACGCCAATTTTTTTGGTTGGGCTATTGGGGTCTTTTTCATCCAAAGTAACCTCAATCTCACCTTCCCCCACAATGGGATGATAAAGTTGAGAGATTTGATATCCCTGCGGCAAATCGGCATAAAAATAATTTTTCCGATCAAAACGCGAATATTTGTTAATTTCAGCGCCCAATGCCATGCCCGTGCGAACCGCTTGGCGCATACATTCACGATTTGGCACAGGAAGCATTCCGGGCATTGCCGCGTCGATTAAGCTAACCTGTGTATTTGGTTCTGCTCCAAATTCGGTGGATGCGCCGGAAAACAGCTTTGATTGAGTGGATATTTGGGCATGAACCTCTAGCCCGATAACCACTTCCCATTCGCCCGTTGCGCCATGAACGCGATATGTTGATTCTGTCATACTCACCACCACTTCTTTGGTTGCGCCACAAATCCAGCGCGCTCTTCAATTGCAAGGCCGGCATTTAACACGCCCTGTTCATCCAATTGATTACCAATAATTTGCAAACCAAGCGGCAACCCATCCTTGTTCAATCCGCATGGCACAGACATGGCAGGAAGCCCTGCCAAAGATGCAGGAACTGCGAACACATCGTTCAAATACATCGCCAATGGATCTTCGCTATTTTCACCAAGCGGGAAAGCAGCGGTTGGTGTGGTAGGGGCCAATATGACATCACATTGGGTAAAAGCCTCGGCAAAATCGCGCGCGATTAAGGTACGAACCTTTTGCGCCTGTGTATAATAGGCGTCATAAAAACCAGCAGAAAGCACATAAGTGCCAATCATAATCCGGCGTTTTACCTCTGGCCCAAATCCTGCGGCACGGGTGGCTGCATACATATCCTGCAGGCCCGCGCCATCGGGCAAATCACGAAGACCATAGCGCACACCATCATAACGCGCCAAATTGGACGAAGCCTCCGCCGGTGCGATAATATAATAAGCAGGCAGCGCATATTTTGTATGCGGCAGAGAGATTTCAACAATCTCTGCGCCCGCATCTTTCAGCCACTCAATTCCCCTATCCCAGCTTTCCAAAATGTCGGCGTCCGTACCATCCATGCGATATTCCCTGGGAACACCCACTTTTTTACCCCGCAAATCGCTGTTCAACGCGGCTTCCCAATTTGGAACGGAAAGATTTAATGATGTGCTATCCTTTGGATCATAACCCGCCATCGCACCAAGCATAATGGCGCAATCGCGCACATCATGCGCCATTGGCCCCGCCTGATCAAGCGAGCTAGCAAAGGCAACAACACCCCAACGAGAGCATCGGCCATAGGTTGGCTTTATTCCCGTAATTCCAGTAAACGCCGCCGGTTGACGAATTGAACCGCCCGTATCTGTTCCTGTTGCCGCAGGACATAAACGCGCAGAAATCGCTGCCGAAGAACCACCCGACGAACCGCCCGGTGCGCGATCCTTGCCATCATCCAGCTTCCATGGCGAAATCACATTGCCAAAATAGCTGGTTTCATTGGATGAACCCATGGCAAATTGGTCAAGATTTAACTTGCCCAACATGCCTGCACCCGCCGCCCATAAATTAGCAGAAACGGTCGATTCATATGTCGGTGTAAAACCTTCCAACATTTGGCTGGCCGCCGTGGTTTGCGTTCCATTGGTGCAGAATAAATCCTTCATGCCAATGGGGACACCCGCCATAGAGCCAAGCGCCTTGCCAGCGGCCCTATCTGCGTCCACTGCCTGTGCGGCCTGCACCGCCAATTCAGGTGTTTCGACAATAAATGCATTCAGCGCAGAAGATGCCGCCGCAACATTGGCGTTAAACGCCTCCGCCACTTCAACAGCCTTAAACTCACCATTTGCAACACCATCACGAATGGCTGCAATGCCCAATTGTGTTAAATCACTCATTATTCAATTACCTTTGGTACGCCGAAAAATCCTTCTTCCGCTGCGGGCGCATTGGCCAAAATATCATCGCGGCGCCCACCGGCCGTCAAGGGATCTTCCCCAATAATATCGTCGCGAAGGCGAAGTTCATTTGGGATAACGGCGGTCATCGGTTCAACACCGTTAACATCCACTTCCCCCAATTGATCGACCCATTTCAGGATACCATTTAATTCACCCACCATCGCATCCGCCTCACCATCATTAATGGCAATACGGGAAAGCGAGGCAATCTTCTTTACAGTTGCTTGATCAATAGACATGATTTTTCGCTAGCATTGCGGCGGATATGCTTCAATCAGAATTTTGGCCATTTGCTAATTTTTTTGCTCCAATTGCCTTTATGGAACAGATATTCTAATTGCGCAGTCTATATCATGAAGATTTGCTATTTTTAGCATCATTTATTTTTGAAAAAATTAGGAACAGATTTTGGCTCGTAAATTTTTATATATAATTGCCTTCATCATTGGCATATTTATCGTTGGTGCATTTACGTTAAAAATTTTTGGTGATGAAATTTCTGAATATATATTTGTTCCCGATGTTGCTTTTGTGGAACAAAGGCCGCTTGATGCCAATATATATGAAAATCAAAATATGTGGTTTTCCAAACCAGTAAAAGACAGCAAAGCAAAATTTGACGATCCCAGCCTGTGGCTTCCCCAAATGGCTGATGATAAAAAAGACGATAATGGGGGTGATGTTAAAGTTGATAATAACTCTCCGGCCAATAATATTTCCCAAGATGAAGATAATTCGTCCCCTGTTACGGCCAATCCTGTTACTGCAAATCCTGTCATTGCAAATGATGATATTGGCAATGCCGCGATATTTTTCATCCACCCAACATCATATTTGGCGACCGATAATTGGAACGCCCCATTGGACGACACCGAATCACAGCAGCGGGCAAAAACATTTCTGCGCGGCATGGCCAGCGCCCTGAACAATAGCGGAGAGATTTGGGCGCCACGATATCGTCAAGCAGCCTTTGGTTCATTTTTAACCGATAAGCCAGAGGGCGGCAAAGCAATTGATGCTGCCTACCGTGATGTGGAATTGGCATTTGCTCATTTTATTAAACAACAGCCAAAGGATAAACCCATCATATTGGCAGGACATAGCCAAGGCGCACTGCATTTAACCCATTTGATGAAAAATCATGTCGCAGGCAAATTATTGGCAAAGCGTGTTGTGGCGGCCTATATTATCGGTTGGCCCATTTCCATTAACAATGATTTGCCTTATATGGGTTTACCCGCCTGCAAATCATTATCACAATCTGGCTGTATATTCAGCTATCAAAGCTATGCAGAGCCCGCCGATTATGACAGGGTTGTTGAATTTTATGGCAATAGCATCGGATTTGATGGCAAAAAGCGCGCTTTGCCTATGCTATGCACCAATCCATTAAATGGCGGTTCAGCCCCAAATGCAGATGCCGCCATGAATATGGGCACATTAAAACCAAATGCAGATTTAACAAAGGGGGAGCTTATCGCCGCCTCCGTTGGCGCAAATTGCGATGCAAATGGATTTTTGCTTATTGGTGAACCGCCAGAGCTGGGCCAATATGTGCTGCCGGGAAATAATTATCATGTTTATGATTACCCACTATTTTGGGCAAATATTCGCAATGATGCGAAAACACGCCTAAATTTATATAATAAGGTTTTATAATGGCTGCTGAAATTTTCACCGACAAGCTGGAATTTGCGGCAATATTACCCAATGCTGGTATATTATTGGGGCTTGATGTTGGCTCGCATACTATCGGCACCGCTTTTTGTGATGCGGGTTGGCAATTTGCCTCCCCTGCTTCTTTGATAAAGAGACGTAAATTCACGCAGGATAAAATGCAGCTGGTTGAGCTTATCGCCAGCCGTCAAACAAAGGCGATAGTTATCGGCCTTCCTGTAAATATGGACGGCAGCGAAAGCCCGCGCAGCCAATCCACCCGTGCCTTTGCCAAAAATATCGCCGATTTGGGACTTCCCATATTATTATGGGATGAAAGATGGTCAACACAGGCGGTGGAACGCGCCATGATTGATAGTGATATTAGCAGGGCCAAAAGAGCCCAACGTGTGGACAATGCCGCCGCTGCTTTCATCCTGCAAGGGGCGATTGACGCCATGGCGGCAGGCACATTATAAAATAATCAGTTTTATATTATAAATTGCAGGTTGAGATTTTATATAATCGCGCCTAATAGCATTGCTTTAATGACAATAGAAAATCTAAACCCACATTCGCCCTTCCCAATTGGCGGCGCGGCATTTCCGCACCCACATTTATTGGGTATTTCCGGTCTTAAAAATTGGGAAATCGCCTATATTATTGATCAGGCAGAACATTGGGTAAAGCTTAACCGTTCTGGCGCGTCTAAACATGATGATAGACTGCGCGGCCTTACCATTATCAATGCATTTTTTGAAAATAGCACGCGGACATTGCTTTCTTTTGAAATTGCGGGAAAACGCCTTGGCGCAGATGTGGTCAATATGCACGCAGCACAGTCCAGTGTTAAAAAAGGCGAAACATTAATCGACACCGCCGTTACATTAAACGCCATGCGTGCCGATGCCATCGTCATTCGTCATGGAAGTTCTGGCGCGGTGCAGTTAATTGCCGATAAGGTGGATTGCCCCGTCATCAATGCGGGCGACGGCACGCATGAACATCCGACACAGGCATTGCTTGACGCATTGACCATTAAAAGGCGCAAAGGCCCAATTGACGAACAAATTGTGACTATTTGCGGCGATATTTTGCACAGCCGCGTAGCGCGATCCAATATATTTTGTTTGTTGAATATGGGTGCTCAAATACGGGTTGCTGCCCCTGCAACCTTAATACCTCATGGTTTGGAACAATTGGGCGTAGAGGTTTTTACCGATTTTGATGCCGCGATAAAGGGGGCGGATGTGGTCATGATGCTACGTTTGCAAAATGAACGGATGAACGGTGATTTCATCCCTTCACCACGCGAATATGCATTTTTATATGGCCTTAATGAACAACGGATAAAATTGGCAAAGGATGATGTTCTTATCATGCACCCTGGCCCGATAAATCGCGGGGTAGAAATTACCAGCAGCCTTGCAGATCATGTCACCCAATCGGCGATAAAGGAGCAGGTTGAAATGGGCGTTGCAGTGCGGATGGCCTGTCTTGATATTTTAACGCGTAAAGCGCGCAAGGTTGAGGGTTGGGCATGAATAAAATAATTAAAAATATCGCCCTATTTGATGGCCGTACAAAGCAGGATATTTTAATATCTGACCAAAATATTGCCGATATTAACAAAAATTTAGCCAAAAGTGATGCTGGTAAAGGCCTTTCTGACGCAGATATTATAGATGGGTCAGGATTAACCGCCCTGCCCGCCATTATTGATATTGGTACATTTAAAATTGATAAGGCTGCATTTTTCATGGGCGGGATTGCCCGCGCGGCATTGATGCCCGATCAAAATCCGACCTTGGATGAACCATCGGCAGTAAAATATGCCGCATTAAAGGCAAAGCCAGATCTTTGGATTCATCCAATTGGGGCCGCGACCAAGGGATTGGAAAATCAAAGCATGGCGGAATATGCCCTGATGAAAGACGCCGGCGCACGGGCAATTTCAACAGGCCGTCATTGGATAAGCAATAGCGGCCTGATGCTGAAAATACAGCAATATGCCGCATCATTGGACCTGCCCCTTATCATACATGCCGAGGATTGCGGCCTGACCCACGGGGCAAATGCCACTTCATCGTTAAACGCCACAATATTGGGGATATTGGCCGCACCGCCGCAGGCCGAATCAATTGCCATTGCGCGCGATATTGCATTGGCGGAGATAAGCGGCGCGGCGCTTCATTTTCGTCATGTCACAACCGCCAAATCATTAGACTTAATCAAACAGGCAAAGAAACAGGGATTAAAAATTACTGCGGGCGTTTCGCCTGCTTATTTATTGTTAAACGACATGGCGATTTCAGATTTTCGTACATTTGCCCATTTGTCGCCCCCATTGCGGAGCGAGGATGATCGCTTGGCCGCGCTGGAGGCATTGGCCGATGGCACAATTGATATATTATGTTCCGCGCATGACCCGCGCGATGTCGAAGAAAAAAGATTGCCATTTTCGGACTCTGCCGCCGGTATGGTTGGCGCGCAAAGCCTGCTTAGCCATGGGTTAAATTTGGTGCGTGATGGCGTGATAAATATGGAACGGCTAACGCAGCTTTTATCTTCCAATCCCGCCAAATTACTGGGATTGGGAAATGCCGGAAAATTGGAAAATGGTTTTGAGGCCGATATAATATTGGTTGATGAAGACGCCCCTTGGCAAATTAAATCAGACAATCTTCCTGGATTGGCGGGAAATACACCCTTTGATGGATTGCCCGTTATTGGCAAGGTTCGCCATATGTTAAAGGGCGGAAAATTGCTGTTTTAAGCAAGTTCCCGCCCCATTTAATTTTTATATTATCTAAATTTATTTACGTGCGGCAATTTTTGCGCCGCCATTAGATGCAAATCTTTTTTCGGCGGTTTGCGGTGCTTGGCGCACAATGCAATTGCCACCCTTTGCCTTAATTGTCGCGCACACATCATCGGCAGTTTTCTTATTACCAAATCCGATTGCGGCCAAACGAACCAGTGATTTGCCCTTTACGTTAATGGTAGAACTTGCAGGATCAAATCCTTTCAGCACGCCATATTTTGCCTGATAATGCGACCAAGCGGAATTTGCGCTATTTGTGCTGCTAAATGCGCCCAATTGCACCATATATCCACCATTTGCGGTGCGGCCAACATTGCGCGTTGTATCGGCAAGCGCCAATTTAACAGGCTCTTTCTTTACTGCAGGAGCAGTTGTTTTTTGAACAGGAACTGCCGCAACCTTAACGGGGGTTGATGGCGCGCTAATCATTGCAGGTTTGGATTCTGGAATTTCGACCGAGGATACTCGAACGTCATTTTCCATCGCACGGGGCAATAAATTGCTCGCATCACGCACCGCCGGACCTACGGCGGCTAATTCACCTTCTTGTGAATAGGATTTAACAGGGCTGTTCATCGCAACCGCGCTATTTGCCGGCACCATTGCGCCTTGCAATGCCAATCGTACAGGTTGCCCGCTATCTTCACGTGGAGCAACTCCAAGAAGGCTAGCCACCCGTGTTGAATATGCGCCGGGTCGTGCAATTTGTGCCCATTCAGCAATACGTTGATCCGCTGCTGTTTGTGATAAATCTTGCGATGCCATCAAACGCGCCTCACGCCAGCGACCATCCATTGCATAAGCAAGGGCAAGATTTTGGCGAACGCGCGCGTCGCTATTATCCGCTCTTATTGCTTGCCCTAAAATTTCAACAGCTTTTTTGCTGTCTCCTGCAATGGCCAGCGCCAATCCATAATCGCTCGCAGGAATGATTGAACGGTGCGCCTCCAATAAAGATTTGGCCGAATCTGCCTTATTTTGGGCAAGTCGGGTCAAGGCAAGGCTAATCACCGTACGCGGGTCCACTTGGCCAAGCTCCATGACGTCCATCAACGTGCGTTCCGCCGACGTGTAAAGACCATTTGCCATATAGGTGCGGGCCAATAACATGCGGTAATCAACATTTGACAATTGGCCCTCAACCGCCATTTCGGCATAGCTTAGCGCCTTATCCAATTTTCCTTTGGCCAAATATTTCTCGGCCTTTTCTGCATTTTTCGCCGCGTTCTGTTCTGAACGGTCGGCAACTTTATGCGCAGTGGAAAATCCTAAACTCGCACAGCCCGTTGTGGTCATTCCCACCACGACCGAACTTAAAGCCAGCTTTAAAATGAGATTGCGTTTCATGTCACATTCTTCCTTTCTTAGGCGATAAATCGCCCATCACCGTGCTGCTACTTGCAACGCGAGCGAATCTATTTCTGGCATAGCTGCCAATTTTTCGTTTAATGCTTCCGATACCAATGCTTGCGCTGAACAATTGCTAATCGCACAGGCAAGGCGCAATTTTAAATGGCTTGCTTGGTCCAAACGCAATGTAAATGCCGCCTTGCCCTTGCTCTTTTGCCTTGGCTTTACCTCACGAACAATTTTTTCGCGCTTTTCAGGTTTTAGCTTTGTCGGTTGAGTTGACTTTACCGCTGGCTGCTTTTGCGACTTTGCCAACAATGGCGAAATATTATCGCTATAGCTTTGTTCGATGTTCGTTTCTTGCGTATTTACATCTTGGCTATTATTCGGGGCAATATTGGTTTGATTTTCAACACCGTCCCCCAAAATAGCTGCGTCTTCGCTTTCCAATGAAAGCTGCTCTGCGATACGTTGCTGCTGTAACTTAACTTCTGGCGTGGCATCTGGAACTGCGTTTGCCAATGGGTTCACCGATGGGCGATGATCATAATCCATGGGCGTATTTGGGCTTGGATCGACATCATATCCCATGTCATTCCAGCCGCAATCATCCAGCCCATCAGGGCTCATTTTTTGAAACGCTTCTTGATTATTCACAATAGCGGGCCTGCGCATGGCGGGCCGCGCAGCACCTTTTCTGGCCAACAGACCAGATGATAAAGAGGCAAGAGGTTTAGATGAATCAGTCATGCTATTCCTCCCTTAAGACCCAATGACACGGCGACCAAAACCACCCATTGGGCGGGCAGCGGGCGTTTGATTATGCATCGCGCTTGGTGCGCTAAACACGGTGCGGCGGAAATTTTTCTCTAATCGATCGGAGATATAGGTCCAAAGCTGCTGAACTTCTTGTGAAGAACGGCCATTTGGGTCTACCTCCATCACGGTGCGGCCATCAATCATGGATGCCGCGAAATCTGTTCTATGATGTAATGTTATTGGTGCAACAGTGCCATGTTGGGAAAGGGCGACGGCAGCCTCTGATGTAATTTTCGCCTTTGGCGTTGCCGCATTAACCACGAAAATAAGCGGTTTTCCTGCACGCTCACATAAATCAACGGTTGCACCCACTGCGCGTAAATCATGCGGGCTGGGCCGTGTGGGAACGACGATAAGCTCCGCCACGGAAATAACGCTTTGTATCGCCATGGTAATGGCAGGCGGCGTATCAACCACGGCCAATTTGAAACCCTGTTGCCGCAAAATTGCCAAATCAGATGCCAATCGCGCCACGGTGGTTTGCGCAAATGCAGGAAGGTCTGCCTCACGCTCATTCCACCAATCCGCCAATGACCCCTGCGGATCAATATCAATTAAGACAACTGGACCTGCTCCTGCCAATTGTGCCTGAACAGCCAAATGGCCTGATAGGGTGGTCTTTCCAGAGCCGCCTTTTTGTGATGCCAATGCGAGAACCCGCAACGCCATTCCCCTTTCATAATTAAATCTGAAATGAGGTTTGCCAGAATAGGGCTAATAAGTGGTTAACGCGCCGCACAAAGAATTTACATTTTTTATGCAAAATGGCTTAAACGGCCTGATATTTAACTTTTAAGCCATTTTTATTTAATTAAATAATAGTTATAACGTCATGGTTTCAATGTCGTTCACCATTTATTCGGATTTTTTGGCTATAGAATGAATAAATTATATCACCCTATGGAGCATGTGATGCGCAATTTATCTTTTAATAAAATTTCTTACCCTGCAAAAATGGCTGCTTGCTCAATTGCTTTATGCGCATCTGCTTTTATATTGGGCAATCAGCCTGCAATGGCCTTTCAACCGGTCAAAGAGGGCGTTGATGCATGGACCAAGGGTGAATATGAGGCCGCAGTTAATAAATGGAAACAGCCTGCATTAAATGGTGATGCCGATGCGCAATTTAATTTGGCGCAGGCATATAAATTGGGCCGCGGTGTAGAGGCAAATGTCGACACTGCCTTAATTTGGTATGGCAAGGCCGCTGCACAGGGCCATTTACAGGCAAGTGATAATTATGGCCATATGCTTCATTATAAGGGCAAAATTGCCGAATCCATTCCATATCTATCCGCCTCTGCGGCGCGCGGACAGCCATTGTCGCAATATCTTTATGCCACCGAATTATTTAACGGCACTTTTGTGCAAAAAGATTGGGTGCGTGCCTATGCCTTTATGACCCGTGCATCAACGGCTGGTCTGCCCTATGCAACAAAATCATTAGGACAGATGGACGGTTATATCTCATTAGAAGACCGTCAAAAAGGCACGGTTATGGCCGGCGATATTGAACAACAGGAAAAACAAAATCGCTCGCAGGCAATTGCCGGATTACCCATTGATACATCGCCCGCAGCGCCGATTGGAAAGCCAATATCCCTGCCCCCGTCAAATATTCCCGTGCAGCCGCCAATATCTGCTCCTGCCAATGCGCCAGTTAATGCGCCTATAAATAATGCTGGTAATAAGGGCACATATATTCCATCCGCGCCGGTGCGTTCTGCCCCCGTGACGGCACAGCCTGTCTCGACAAGCCCGCAGCCTAGCTCGGCTAGCCCAATGCCAAGCCAACCCGCAATAAAAACAGCCGCTAATGGCAAATGGCGGGTGCAATTAGGCGCGTTTAGCAAACAAAGCAGTGCAGAGGCATTATGGTTTGATTTGGAGAATAAATTGCCCGAGCTTAAAAATATTCAACCCTTTTTGGTGCCTGCGGGCACAATTACCCGCCTTCAGGCTGGGCCATTTGCTTCGCGTGCAGAGGCGGACAAGCTATGTAATAAGATGAAAAATATTGGTCAGGCATGTTTATCGATGAGCAAATGATGAAGTTAATTTATGGATAAGCTAATGTTTCTAACTATATGGCTTATCCATTAACTACATAGCCTGTCTATATCGCGCCCCTTTACGGACTGTGCGGCGTCCTTACCATGCTCAACAAAATAATATAATGTGCCTGACAGGCTGGCCCGATCGCTGCAATATGATTGGCAAGATGCAGGGACAATGCCATTGATACGCAATTCTGTGCCATCAAATTTTGCCTCTATCACACATGGTTGTTTGGAATTTAATGAAATGGAGAGTTTCTCCCCATCCAGCCTTGCCGTGCCGCTGCCCTCACATTTACTTTCCGGTCCAAATACCGCCAATATTCCAATATTATATTCATCGCCGGATGTTTTAATGGCGCAAAATTTATCTATGCCAAGCTCGCTTCTTTCCTCAAATCGGCCTTCAAAAATAATATTATCTGGGTCGGTGATTAAACCAGCATTTATCGCCAATGCATCCAAAGATGCCTTATCGCTTTCAACTACATCATCCCCGCCCGCCTTTTGGCCACAACCATATAAAAGGGCGGCGCACAGGGCCGTGAAAAATAGGGGCATGAAAAAAAGATAATGATTTTTACGCTTCGTCATTTTAACAATCATCATTTTCAACAAAGGTCAATGCCGCATCCCCCTCAACCCTTCGGTAAAAGCATGAACGGCGATTTGTATGACATGTGGGCCCCTTTGCGACCGACTTAATCAATAAAGCATCCTGATCACAATCAACCAAAATTTCCTCGACCGACAAAAAATGTCCACTTGTTTCGCCCTTGGTCCACAGGGACTGCCTGCTGCGGGAATAAAATGTCACCTTGCCAAGGGATAATGTTTTTTGCAAAGCCGCCTCATTCATATAGCCCAGCATTAGCACATGCCCGTCGCCCGCATCGGTCACAATTGCAGGAATTAAGCCATTTTCGGCAAATTGCGGCGCGAATATTTGGCCGGATTCCAATATTTTTTTATCAATTTTCGTCATATATATTGCATAGCTTAAACAATGATAATTTGACCACAAATTTTTCATTGTAACATCAAATGCTATTCTTTTCTTTCAAGAGGAAGACAAATAGGTTTCAAGCCTCTATAGGGGCATCAATCCAATTTTAAATAGATTCGCGGGCCCATTATGTTGACCACACACCCTTTTGACGATGATAAATTAAAAGAGGAATGCGGCGTTTTCGGCGTTTATAACGTCGATGATGCGGCGGCCATGACCGCATTGGGCCTGCATGCGTTGCAACATCGTGGTCAAGAAGCCGCCGGTATTACCAGTTTTGATGGCAATGAATTTCACACCCACCGTGCTTTGGGCCATGTTGCGGGCAATTTTGACCAAGAAGAAGTTATTGGCAGGTTAAAGGGCAGAATGGCTGCGGGCCATGTACGTTATTCGACCAGCGGGGGAACATCGCTGCGTAATGTGCAACCTTTATATGCCGATTTATCCGTTGGCGGTTTTGCCGTGGCGCATAATGGCAATATTTCAAATGCCGAAAAACTTCGCAAAGAATTGGTTCGGCGCGGTTCTATTTTCCAATCCACATCTGATACCGAAGTTATTATCCACCTTGTCGCGACATCGGGCTTTCGAACCTTGCTTGACCGTTTAATCGACGCATTGAAACAGGTGGAGGGCGCATATTCCCTGATTTGCATGACCAATGAGGGGATGATTGTCTGCCGCGATCCATTGGGTATTCGCCCCTTGGTCATGGGCAAATTGGACGATGGCAATTATATTTTCGCTTCCGAAACTGTGGCATTGGATATTGTGGGGGCGGAATATATTCGCTCAGTTGAACCGGGTGAAATGATTGTCGCCTCCCATAATGGATTAACATCGCATCATCCATTTCCAAAACAGCCCTCGCGGCCATGTATTTTTGAACATGTATATTTTTCACGGCCCGATTCCATCGTCAATGGCAGCAGCGTATATAGTGTGCGCAAGGCAATTGGCGCGGTATTGGCGGAGGAAATTCCGGTTGAGGCCGATTATGTCATCCCCGTGCCAGATAGCGGCACGCCGGCGGCGCTTGGTTATGCAGAGGCGGCAAATATACCCTTTGAATTAGGAATTATTCGTTCGCATTATGTAGGCCGGACATTTATTCAACCGGGCGATGGCGTGCGCCATTTGGGCGTAAAGTTAAAACATAATGCCAATAAACCATTGGTTGAGGGTAAGCGCATTATTTTGGTGGATGACAGCATTGTTCGCGGCACAACCAGCCTTAAAATCGTGCAGATGATGCGTGAAGCAGGAGCGGCAGAGGTGCATATGCGGATTGCCAGCCCGCCAACATCACATAGTTGTTTTTACGGTGTCGACACGCCGGAACGCGAAAAATTATTGGCCAGCCGCTTTACGGTGGAAGAAATGTGCGATTTTATTCAAGCAGATAGTTTGGGTTTTATCTCCATTGACGGCCTATATCGTGCGACCGGTGAAAAAGAACGCAATCAGGCACAGCCGCAACATTGTGATGCATGTTTTACCGGATGCTATCCCACCACCTTGACTGATTTGGATGAGGTGGAGCAGCCCAACCAATTAAAATTATTAAATGAACAAGTTGTCCGCAGCGAAAGGACATAAAAGAAAATGGATAAGATTTTTGACGGTAAAATTGCCCTTGTCACCGGCGCAAGCAGAGGCATTGGCGCGGCAACGGCAAAAAAATTGGCCACGCTTGGCGCACATGTCATCTTAACAGCCAAAAATGATAAATTATTACAAGCCGTTGAAGACGAAATTTTCAAAGCTGGCGGCAGCGCAACCATCGCCCCCATGGATTTAACCGATGGCGAGAATATTGCCCGCCTTGCCGCCGCCGTCACCGAACGGTGGGGCAAATTGGACATTATGATATTAAACGCCGCGCGTCTTGGTTCATTAGGTCCGGTTACCCAAATTGATCCAGTGGAATTTAACAAGGTTTTGACCTTAAATTTATTGTCGGGGCAGGCCGCGATTGCTGCATTTGACCCATTGTTAAAGAAAAGCGATGCGGGACGGCTTGTCGCCCTAACCTCCTCTGTGGGGTCAAAACCGCGCGCATTTTGGGGAGCATATGGGGCCAGCAAGGCCGCCTTGGAAAATTTAGTTATCAGCTATGGCCAAGAGGTAATGAATCTTTCCAAAATCCGCGCATATATTGTTGATCCGGGCCGCACCCGCACCGATATGCGGGCACAGGCCTATCCCGGCGAAGCACCCGAAACGGTTAAAGAGCCAAAAATTGTGGCCCATGCAATTATTGAATTATTATTATCCGATGAGCCAACGGGTTATTTGTTGAAGGTTGATTCTTAACCCTTTATCTGGGCATAGGCGGCAAGCGCTCTTGCCCTTGCCTCTTTATGCCCAATTATTTTACCCGGATAATTTGCCGGTTTCACGCCATATTCTTCTGGATCATGAATATGGGGGTTATCCAAATGGCTAAGTTCGGGCACCCATTTTCGTATATAATCACGCGTATTAAATTTTTCCGATTGGGCCAGTGGCGCCATGATACGTACGAACATATTGCTGTCAACGCCGCTGCCCGCCGTCCATTGCCAATTTATCGCATTGCTGGCATAGTCTGCATCAACCAATGTGTCCCAAAACCATTGCTCACCCACGCGCCAATCAATCAACAAATGCTTGATTAAAAATGATGCGGTTATCATCCGAACACGGTTATGCATCCAACCCGTCGCCCATAATTCGCGCATTCCTGCATCGACAATGGGATATCCGGTTTTCCCCTGTTTCCATGCGGATAAATCCGCCTGAACATCTTCATCATTCAAATCACGCCAAGGGAAATTATCAAAATTTTCCCGTGCATTTTTGCGTCCATAACCGGGATATTGACAGATGATATTTTGCGCATATTCGCGCCACACCAATTCTTTTAAAAATGTGCCAACGCTGCCCCCTGCCGACATCGCCCCATGCCATGCCTGCGCCGCGCTGATTTCCCCAAAATGAAGATGTGGGGATAGGAATGAGGTGCCTGTTATTGACGGGAAATTACGCTGTTCATCATATTTATCCGCATAATCGAAAAATTCGTGCAATCTTTGCGCTGCGCCATGCTCTCCTATGCCGCATTCTCTGTCGCCTTGCCACATATCGCGCATGCCCCCTGCCCAATCGGGCCGGCTGGGCAATAAATTCCAATCCTCCAATTTATCGCTTTCTGGCCATGTTTCCGGAGAGTTAAGAAACGTTGGAGCAGATAAGGGTTCTGCAGGAGGCATATATTGCGCCAATGCTTTCCAAAATGGGGTGTAAATTTTATACTCACCGCCGCTGCCTGTTTTAATGCTGCCCATTGGCATTAAATAATTGCCATGATGCCGCACCAAATTTATTTTTTCAGCCAACATTTTTTCGGCATTTCGCCACCATGGTTCATAATGACGGATGCAATGCACCGATGTAGCGCCCGTTTGCGCGGCCAATTCCGGCAAAATATCGGTAACGTTACCGCGCCGTAAAATTAACCGCGACCCCAATTTACGCAAATCTGCATCCAATGATGATAGCGAATGATGCAGCCACCAACGTGATGCAGCACCCATTTTGCGGTGCTTTGGCGTTTCATCATCCAAAATATAAATTGGGATGACCGCCCCTTGTTCAGCAGCCGCAATTAACGCAGCATGGTCAGACAAACGTAAATCACGGCGCAGCCATAAAATATTAACGCCCATCGGCTTTATCCTGTTCGGGCGTATCCTTTGGCTTATCTAATCGCACATCCTTTGGTGCAGCCAATGGCGCAGATAAATTTTCTTCTTGCGGTAATAATTGCACCCTTGCTCTGAATCTTTCGCTTACCATTGGGTCCGTAAAACGCGCATCGGCAAAAATTGCATATCTTTTGCCGCCTTCAATAATCATGGCATTATGCGGCATACGCGACCAAAATAAAAATGCATCCGCATCCTTATCACGCAATCGAATTTTATCCGGCTTCACAATGGCAGGTGCATGGCGCGCAATAATTATTTCCTTAGATGATGCATATAGCGCGGCGGCATTTTCGCTTAATTTCTTTTCATCAAATAATGAATATTCAAATTGATAATAATTATTTGGTGAACCAAACAATATTTCGCGTTTCCAAAAAAATATGGGCACGGGGTTGGCCACAATTTGGGCCACATCATGAACGCCAACATAATTTCGCAGGGCAATTTTTGTCTCCTGAACCGCATGGCGGCTAAGCGAGATATTGCCCAATATATAAAATAAAATCGCCCCAAAGCTGATAAAGGCAGGAATTTTCCAATTTTCCCTGCCCCCACGCTCTTGACGCAGCGATATCCAAACTCCGGCGATTAAAGCGGCCCATATCCAAATATCGATGATAAAAATGCTGTCCCCATAAAACCAATTGCTGCTAAATGGCTCTAATAACCTAATCCCATAACTGTTTAACCAATCAAGCGCGGGATGCGACAAGCAACCAATATAGGCCAGCGTCAGCAACCATCCTTTATGAATTGGCAGACGGCTTTCGGGGCGTTTTGACCGCCTTAATTGCCAATTATCAAACCATAGCATCATGACCCATAAAATAATGGGAAGCAACAACATGGCAATTGGGCCATGGGTGATGCCGCGTCTGATGGCAAGATGTTGATGGCCGCCAAATAACACTGCCACCGCGTCAATATCGGGAATATTTGCCGCGATGATAAGCGTGGGCATAGCCAAACCGGTCTTACGCTTTAACCCCATTTGGCCAAGCAAAGCACCGGTTAAGCTGTGCGTTAAATTATCCATTATAATTCTGGGCCATCTGCTCCATGTTCATTCATGCCCACTGTCCATGTTTGCCCCTTGGCAAGAAGCTTGCTTAAATCGGCAACCTTGCCTGCGCTTGCGGCCTTATTTTGGGCGACAACCGCATCTTCAAATGTTTCACGCGGATCATCATATAACACGCCTAGCGCCATGGGAAATTCGCCAAATGGCATTTCGACAAGCATATGGGCAATGGAACGATTGGTCACATCATGAACAATCACATTCGCGCCCTGCCAATCGCCATCAACGACATCCACTACCTTTAATGTTAAGGCATCGCGGTCAAGGCCAATACCCTTTGTGCCGCCGGCGAATAGCATGGGTTCACCATTTTGCAGCCATAATTGGCGGTCCTCCGCCCCCTTTGGCGCGGCGAAATCTTGAAACACATCCTTATTATACACAATGCAATTTTGGAATATTTCAATAAAGGCTGCGCCCTTATGCGCATGGGCCGCCTTCAATACATCGGGCAAATGTTTGGACACGTCAAAACCGCGCGCCACAAAACGAGCGCCCGAACCAAGCGCAAAGGCACATGGCCGCGCAGGATGGTCAACCGAGCCATAAGGGGTGGACGGGCTGTTTGTACCCTCCCGGCTTGTCGGAGATGCCTGTCCCTTGGTAAGGCCATAAATTTCATTATTAAACAACATGATTTGCATATTCACATTGCGGCGAAGCACATGCATCATATGATTGCCGCCAATGGAAAGCCCGTCACCATCGCCCGTTACCAACCACACATCAAGCGCGGGATTGGCCAATTTTAATCCCGTTGCAAATGCAGGCGCGCGCCCATGAATGGTATGAAATCCATAGGTTTCCATATAATATGGAAAACGTGAGGAACAGCCAATGCCCGAAATAAAAACGGTATTGGCGGGATCGCCGCCCAATTGCGGCATGGTGCGCTGCACCGCCTTTAATATCGCATAATCGCCGCATCCAGGGCACCAGCGCACCTCTTGGTCGGTTTCCCAATCTTTTAGGGTGGTCACTTTGGTCATCTCGTTCATGATAACGCCTCCTCGATTACAGCTTCAATTTCCGATATGGTAAATGGCTGTCCTGATACTTTATTATATGGTTTGCAATCGACCAAAAATTGATCCCGCAATATTGTTTTCAATTGCCCCGTATTCATTTCCGGCACAAAAATCTGATCAAAACTTTTCAGCAAATCGCCCATATTTTTGGGCATTGGCCAAATATGACGGATGTGCACATGGGCCACATCCAATCCCTTGGCACGCATACGTTTCACCGCCTGATGAATCGGGCCAAAAGTGCTGCCCCAACCGACCAGCGCCAATTTCGCGCCCGCATCGCCAAGGCAGACAGATTGATCAGAAATACTGTCCGCAACGCCATTTATTTTTGCCTGACGAATGTCGGTCATCGCCTGATGGTTTTCCGGAGCATAGTTAATATGTCCGCTATCCTGCGCCTTTTCAATGCCGCCAATACGGTGCATCAATTCAGGTGTGCCGGGCTTTACCCATGGACGCGCCAATTTTTCATCACGGCCATATGGCTTAAACCCATCATCGGGTGCTTTGGTCATAAATTCTACAGGAAATGGCTCATATTCGGTTAAATCTGGCACTTTCCAAGGTTCGGCTGCATTGGCGACATAGCCATCGGTCAACAGCATAACCGGTGTCATATATTGCACCGCAATGCGCACCGCCTCTATCGCTGCATCAAATGCATCAACGGGTGAATTCACCGAAATAACGGGCATTGGTGCATCGCCATTGCGGCCATAAACCGCCTGATACAGGTCGGACTGTTCGGTTTTGGTCGGCAGGCCAGTTGATGGACCGCCGCGCTGGCTATTCACAATGACAAGCGGCAATTCGGTCATCACGGCAAGGCCCATCGCCTCTCCTTTTAAGGCAATACCGGGTCCAGAAGAGCTGGTAATGCCAAGCGAACCTGCATAGCTTGCCCCAATGGCCGCGCAAATGGCCGCAATTTCATCCTCGGCCTGAAATGTTGTAATATCATATTCTTTTAACCGCGAAAGATGATGCAAAATCGCCGATGCGGGCGTGATGGGATATCCGCCAAAAAATATAGGTAGCCCCGCCAATTGCGCACCTGCCACCAAACCAAGTGAGATTGATTCCGCCCCCGTTACGGTGCGATATAGGCCCGGTAAAGCAGGCGCAGGATCAACCTGATATTGTTTTAATGGGCCGGAAAGCTCCGCCGTTTCGCCATAGGCATGGCCCGCATTTAACGCGGCAATATTTGCCTCTGCCAATTCGGGTTTTTTGGCAAATTTACTGTTCAACCAATCAATAATGGGTTGGCGCGGACGGCCAAACATCCAAAGCGAAAGGCCCAAAGTCCACATATTTTTACAACGAAGCGCCTCTTTATTGCCCAATCCAAAGGGCTTAACCGACTCTAGGGTAAGTGCACTAATATCAAATGCCAATAATTGCCATTTGGCAAGACTGCCATCTTCCAATGGGTTGCTGTCATATTTGGCTTTGTCCAAATTTCTTTTGGTAAATTCGCCGCTATCCGCGATAATCAATCCGCCCTCGCGCAGCGATTGAACATTTACTTTCAATCCAGCAGGGTTCATCGCAACCAACACATCGGGCCGATCGCCAGCTGTATTAATTGCTTGAGAACCAAAGTTAATTTGGAACGCCGATACGCCAAATAATGTGCCTTGCGGCGCGCGAATTTCCGCCGGAAAATCTGGGAAAGTCGCCAAATCATTTCCCGCCAATGCAGTGGACAGGGTAAATTGCCCGCCAGTCAACTGCATACCATCGCCGCTATCGCCCGCAAAACGAACAACAACTGAATCGCTATGTTCCGTCTGACGTCCTGTAATAACCTGCACGTCTGCGCTATTTTCACTCATTTTTTGATAATCCCGCTATAAAAATATATAATTCATGCCTAATCGGCTTTTTCCAATTGTGCAATTTAGAAAAACTAAATCATAGCGCAGCAATGCTATATGGCATATAATATTTTTATATCTATGGGCATAGAAAATAGACTATGCCGCCATATTATTTAATTTGGAAACTGTATAATATTATGAAAAATATCGATCAATATCGCCCCTGCGCTGGCATAATGCTGGTTAATAAACAGGGACTTGTCTTTGTTGGACAACGTAGCGACAGCCCAAATAGCGACGCATGGCAAATGCCACAGGGCGGCATTGACGAAGGCGAAGATGCACAACAGGCCGCGATAAGGGAATTGCAGGAGGAAACGGGTATAAATCCTGATTTAGTGGCGATAATCTCCCAAAATGAGGAGGAATTATTTTATGATCTGCCCGACCATTTGGCGGGTAAAATGTGGGGCGGCAAATGGATGGGGCAACGCCAATGGTGGTTTTTATTATATTTTAATGGTGAGGATACAGATATAAATATCGCAACCGAACATCAGGAATTTTCCAAATGGAAATGGGCTGAAATTGACGAATTGGTTGACATGATTGTACCATTTAAACGCGAATTATATCAATCCGTTGTGGATATTTTTCACGAAGATGTTGCTATGTTAAGGTCACTGGACGCTTAATTTTAAGATAGAAAAATTGGGCAAATGGCACAATTATCAAAATATATAAATTATTGCGCTTTTGCAGTCGGCCTTAACTGAACATCTTCAACCGGCTTTGCCTTTTCCATACCATATGTATTTATGGCCAAATTTAATTTTTCTTTGGCATCACATTTTTTGCGACATAAAAATTCATAGCGCGATAAATTATCTTTTGCACGCTCTACAGCGCCGCGCTTCACATAAACTAAGCCCTGTCCGATTAAGGCTTCCTGCCCATTTGGATCAATATCCAAAGATTCGCGATAATATCGTATTGATTTGCCCAACAAACCTTGTTTTTCCATAATTTGGGCAAGCATATTATATGCATTTGCATTACGTGGATGAAGGGCAAGTGCGGTTTCCAAATTATCAATGGCCAATTGCCAGTTTTGATCATCAATAGCGACTTTGGCCTGCCCAACATAAACCAATGCACGGGCGGAAATCACATCATCGCGTTGAACCGCATTTAACCCACTGGAAACAAGGGCCAGCATTAAAGACATTCCAATTGCTGCTGGTGAAAAGCGCATTATTAACTCCTTTAATGTTTCAAACCTGTCCATTTTATCCTTTATGGCGCAATCGGCTATAGAAAAATCCATCGCAAGCATCATGAAATGGTGTCAATATCCTGCCATTTAAATGCGGCCTACCAAGCGCTGCGTCAATCTTTTCTGGCAAGAAATTTTTATTCGATTGTAAAAATCCCTCTATCTGCTTGCCGCCTTCATCTTCTAATAATGAACATGTAGCATAAATTATCGCCCCGCCAGGCTTCACCAAAGTCGCAGCCAATCGCAATAAATAAAATTGCAAATCGGTAAGCTGGCTTAAAATTTTGGGGGTTAAACGCCAACGCCCCTCTGGCTGGCGGCGCCATGTTCCCGTGCCGCTGCACGGGGCATCGACCATCACAATATCACATGCGCCCGTCAAATCGCCCAATATTTCAAGCTCACGGCGCGGATTTATCAATCTTTGTTCGATATTTTCATAACCTGCCCGCGCAGCTCGATCGGGTATTTGCTGCAGCCTTGCTCTATTGGTATCGGCCGCGATTAAACGTCCTTTTAATAAGCCGCCTTCGCTCATGGCATCGGCCATTGCTAATGTTTTGCCCCCTGCCCCGGCACAAAGATCAAGCACGGTCATTCCTGGCCTTGCATTGGCAGCATGGGCTATCATCTGGCTTCCTGCATCCTGAACCTCAACCATGCCATTTTTATATAAATCATGGTCAATAATGTTAAAACCATTGTCCAAACGATATCCATTTGGCACATTATGAATTGGCGCAGCCTGTTCCAAATTTTCGGTAATTTTTTGGGCAATGACTGCATCATTTTTTGCCCGAATATCCAATGATGCACGCCCCAAAAGAGCAGACAATTCTTCCTCCACATTGTCCGATTGCAGGATGATAGATGCAAAATATTGCCGTAAACCTGCGGATAATATGCTGGGCGCGGCGCGTTCTTCTATATCCTTAATCACCGCAGGGCCATATTCCGACCCGTCAAATAAGGCTGCATCCACATGGCCCGCATCCACCATGGCAAGCATCGCTGCACGGCCCGATACCGGACGCTCCCCAATTAAACGTATACAATCCCACACCAAATCGCGAATATATCGGCGGTCCTTTGACCCGATGAAACGGCGCGTTTTGAAATAGGATGCAATAATCCTCTCCGCCGCTGCGCCATTATTTTTTGCGGCCAAAACCACTTCATGCAGCAGATCAATCGCTGCCTGAACTCTACCGCTATCTTTCATAATGTGCCTGACTTGGTTAAATGTTAAAACGACCTGAAAAAATTATCGGGTCGGATAATTTGGCGCCTCGCGCGTAATGGTCACATCATGCACATGGCTCTCGCTCAATCCTGCATTGGTAATGCGCACAAAATTTGCATTTTTTTGTAAATCGGTAATTGTTGCTGAACCAGTATAGCCCATGGCCGCCTTTACCCCGCCAACCAATTGATGCACAACATCCTTGGCCGCGCCCTTAAACGGCACTTGTCCTTCAATTCCTTCGGGTACTAATTTCAATTGGTCCTTAATATCCTGTTGAAAATAACGATCCGCCGAACCGCGTGCCATTGCGCCAACTGAACCCATACCGCGATAGCTTTTATAGGCGCGGCCTTGATAAAGAAATGTTTCGCCCGGCGCTTCTTCTGTGCCGGCCAATAATGACCCGACCATCACGGTCGATGCACCTGCAGCCAATGCCTTTGCTACATCGCCCGATGTGCGCAGCCCGCCATCGGCAATAACTGGAATATTTGATTTTTTGGCCTCTGCGGCACAATTCATAATCGCGGTTAATTGCGGCACACCAACACCAGCAACGACCCGCGTTGTGCAGATTGAGCCAGGGCCAATACCAACCTTAATCCCATCCGCACCCGCATCAATTAAGGCGCGCGTCGCCGCCGCCGTGGCAACATTGCCCGCGATAATTTGCGTTTTTGGTGAAATTTTCTTTATTTCAGCCACCGCTTTTGACACCATTTCACTATGCCCATGGGCGGTATCAACCACGATTAAATCACATTCCGCATCAATTAAGGCCAATGTGCGCTCCATCCCCTTTTCACCCACGGTGGTCGCTGCGGCAACGCGCAAACGCCCATTTTCATCCTTGGTCGCATGGGGATATGTTACTGCTTTTTCGATATCTTTTACCGTTATCAACCCAATACAATGATAATTATCATCCACCACCAATAATTTTTCAATTCGGCGTTGGTGCAGTAATTTACGCGCCTCATCCTTGGCAACGCCAACTGGAACGGTGGCCAAATTATCTTTGGTCATTAATTCAGAAATGGGCTGTGCTGGATTATCGGCAAATCGCACATCGCGGTGGGTAATAATGCCAACCAATTTTCCATCATCCTCAACCACGGGAATACCAGAAATTTGATGATCGGCCATCAATTGGCTTGCCTCGGCAAGGTTGGATTTAGGCGAAATGGTAATGGGATTAACCACCATGCCTGATTCAAAACGCTTTACCTGACGAACCGCGGCACATTGTTCCTCAATTGATAAATTACGGTGCAACACACCAATGCCGCCCAATTGTGCCATGACGATGGCCATTTTTGCCTCGGTAACGGTATCCATTGCGGATGACAGCATCGGGATTTTCAACCCAATGCTTTGCGTGACCCATGTTTGGGTATCTGCCTGACTGGGTAGGATATTTGACGCATCAGGCTGCAATAATACATCATCAAAAGTTAAGCCAATGGGAATATTATCGCTCATAATCAATCAACTATCCTAGGTAGAATCTGTGCCGCTATCGAAAAAAATGGCCTCTTTATAATGGCAAAAGAGGCATTTTTGAAACGATGCGCTGGTTTATTTCGCTTCCCTTACATCGTCGGACATAGATTCTCCACCTTTTTTGCGCATATATTTCTTTTTTGATGCAAAATATTTGACCAGCTCAACATGCAAATTGGCATCTTCGGTTGCGCCGCCCAATTCGGTATCCTCGGTCAATTCATCATCTGGCCCGTGATAATGCGATCCTAAAAATTCTTGCAGCAGGTTTAAATCGGCAAAGCTGCCCCCTGCCATGACGGCGGGGACATTTTCTTGTGTAAATGCCCAACCATCTTGACGGCGGATAAAGGCATTGGCTTCGGTTGTGCTGTCTATATCACGGCCTAATTTCAATGCCACTTTTTCAATATGGCTATCCAAATCGGTAGTGCCTCGCCCAATAATCGCGACCTTTGAATTTTTCTTCGCAATCGCAATAGTGTCGATATTTAATGAAATGACAATGTCCTCTAATTTTATGGGCTGTCTTTTCACAAAATTATATGCGCCCAAAAGGCCGCTTTCCTCCCCCGTCGTGGCAAGAAAATAAATATCCCGGTCATATTTGCGCTTACCCAATTTTTTCGCAACTTCATTAATAACGGCAATACCGCTGGCATTATCCACCGCACCATTACAAATTTTATCTTCATCGCTATCTGGCCGGCAAATCCCCAAATGGTCCCAATGGCCCAAAATTAAAACCGACCCTGCGTCCTTTTTCTTACCCGCAATTTTGCCAAAGACATTATAACTGTTAAATTTACGAATGGATGTGGCGACATTTAAATCAGCCTTAGAAGTCAAATCATGCCCCTGAAATGCGCCATCCTTGGCATTATTTCGATAATCATCCCAATCACCCCCTTCATTGGTGACCAATGCTACCATGAATTCGGCGCTTACCCCGCCGGTAATCAGGGAAAAATCCTCATCAGATTGCGCTTCTTTGCGCGGACTTGATATAAATGACTTAATGGATTGCCAACGTTCTTGAGGTTCAACCACATATATAATCGCCGCTGCGCCTGCCTGCCTTAACGCCGTGCGGCGATCGGCAAGCGATGCATTTTTCATAGGATCAAATGGCGCATTATCCATTAACATATAAACGATTTTGCCTTTTACATCTGCGGCGACATCACCCTGTTTATTGACGCCAAAACCGACAAAAATCATATTTGCATTTGATAAATTTATATTTTCCTGATTACCAATAAAAATATATTGTTCTTTGTTCAAATCCATCATTTTTGATTTAGATTTCAATATCAAATCATATCCTACAGATTTTCTTTCCTGCAAGGGCACGGCATCAAACCATGTCCCATCGGCCGCCGCAGGCTTTAATCCCGAATTTGCCCAGCTTTTGGAAATATACCCAATGGTCTTTGTTTCCCCCGCTGTTCCCGGCTCACGTCCTTCAAAATCATCACTTGCCAATATTTCGATATGGGCGCGAATGTCGGATTCGCTAATATCCTTGGCAAAAGCAGTGGTTTGACCAATGGCAAAACAGGTCAAAAACAAACTTAATTTAAGATTTTTCAAAACAGCCCCTAACTTTTGATATAATTATGTCATTATCGATAAATCGCTATGTCAATTAAATTAACAAAACAGCATTTTTCGACAAGTAACAAACACAACCCAATGAACGCCAATATTAATTGAAAAAAATAGTTGGCAAAAGAACAAAATAAATACAAAGTTTATATGTTTGAAAATGCAGTTTATCTTGGGAGATGACATCATATGGAATATTCATTTTTTGCATTATTGGCGATTGGCACGTTAATATATTTATTCGCCAGCATCAAAATCGTTCGCCAGGGTTTTCATTATACCATTGAATATTTTGGACGATATCATGAAACAGCGCGGCCCGGATTTAATTTCTATCCTGCATTTTTCTATCGCGTTGGCCGCAAGGTAAATATGATGGAACAGGTATTGGACATTCCCGGGCAAGAGATTATTACCCGCGACAATGCCATGATTGCCACCGACGGGGTCGTTTTTTTTCAGGTTTTGGACGCGGCAAAGGCCGCATATGAGGTTTCCGACCTATATAATGCGATAATGAACCTGACCACCACAAATTTACGCACCGTTATGGGGTCGATGGATTTGGACGAAACCTTGTCCAAACGTGATGAAATTAACGGCCGTTTGCTGGTCACCGTGGATGAGGCAACAACACCATGGGGGGTTAAAATTACCCGTGTGGAAATTAAAGATATCCGTCCCCCAGCCGACATTTCCAATGCCATGGCCCGCCAGATGAAGGCAGAGCGTGAGAAACGGGCGCAGATATTGGAGGCAGAGGGCCTACGTGCTTCGGAAATATTGCGCGCCGAAGGTGAAAAGCAAGGTCAAATTTTGCAAGCAGAGGGCCGCAGAGAAGCTGCGTTTCGTGACGCAGAGGCGCGTGAACGCGAAGCAGAGGCAGAGGCAAAAGCAACCCAAATGGTATCCGACGCCATTGCAAATGGTGATGGCAAAGCGGTCAATTATTTTATCGCGCAGCAATATGTGGAGGCAGTGTCAAAATTTGCCACATCACCAAATGCCAAAACAATATTATTTCCTGTTGAGGCCACACAGTTAATTGGCACTTTGGGCGGTATTGGGGAACTTGCCAAAGACGCATTTTCCAATGATAAAATTTCCAGCGCTCTTAACCCCAATAATAAAGGATAAGATATGGAAACGCATTTCATCTGGTTAAGTTTCGCCATCATATTGGCAATTGCCGAATTGATTGTGCCTGGCGTTTTTCTTATCTGGATTGCGGCGGCGGCGGCCTTAACTGGAGGAATTGCGTTTTTTATTGATATTCCTTCTGCGGCTCAATTTTTAATATTTGCAGGATTTTCAATTATATCGGTTGTTATTGGCCGCCGGTTCTTTCTTGAAGAACCAGCAAGCGATGAAAGCCTTTTATTAAATGATCGCGCCAAACAATTAATCGGCAAAACTGTCACTGTGGTTGAACCAATTGGTGAAAATAGTGGCCGGGTAAAGGTGGCCGATGGCGAATGGAATGCACGCGGCCCCAATTTGGAAATTGGGGCAACCGCCAAAATTTCATCGGTAAAAGATGGCGTGATATATTTAGAAAAAGCTTAACCGCATCAGTTATTAAAGTGAAGCGATATATAAATAAAAAGCCGGGCAAGTTGCACCGGCTTTTTATTCAGATAAGGATTAAATTCCCAATATTATTTGGTCAGCTTACCCGCCATACCGATAATATCATCCAATGGGTTTCCATCACCATCAAAATCAAGCATGTTGGCAAGGCCGCCTAAACCACCAGATGAAGGTGCAGCACTACCGCCGCCCACCACACCGCTTAATACATTTCCCAATATTCCGCCAAGTCCGCTGCCTGTTGATGCCCTGGATGCGGATTGACCACCACCCAAAACTCCGCCAATTAAATCACCCAATCCGCCACCTGACGATTCATTGTCTCCGCCCTGTTTCGCCATATATCCAGCAACCAGCATCGCCAATATGGGTAACATTTTCTTCAAAATTGATGAATCAATTCCTGTTTGGCCAGATGCGTGCCCCGCAACGGTGCGGCTTACATCTTTGCTGCCAAAAATTTGCCCTAAAACATCATTGCCCTGCTCCACTGGCGTTGGCTCTGGTGCTAAAACCTTGTCAAAAAGACCCCCGCCGCCAAGCTGGCTCAAAAGACCGCCTAACCCTTCAATCCCGCCTGATTGGGTCTGTGCATTTTTCTTAAACCCGCCCAAAATTGCAGGCAGCAAAGCCGCCGCGCCAATTTGCGCAGTATTTTTATCAATTCCCAATTGCCCTGCCACAGATTCAATGGCGCCTGATTGTTGCAAAATATCGGCGATATTCATATTTTTCCTCCTAGTTTATTTCGAGGAATAGACAAGAGAGCGGCACATTTAGCAATATATAATGTCATATTTGGTACAATTCGGGCACGAAGCTACTTAATTTTACATTTCATCGACAAAACTATGCTCGCAAAATAACAGGCCGTCCTTATAGTTAAGTTCATCACTTGAAATAAGGAGAAGAATGAAATGGGTATTTTTTCAAAAATGAAAGATGCGATTTTTGGTAAAAAAGCCGTTGCACAAACTGGTGACACAGCTCCCGCAACTAACGCGGCGGCGGCAGCAGCGGCAGCAGCGGCAGCTTCGACTTTAACCACTCCAACTGCAATTGAAGAAGTTGACGTTATCGCCAATTTAGAAGCAATGGCTGCGGCAAATGGGCAATCATTAAATTGGCAATCGTCAATTGTGGATTTAATGAAATTATTGGGCATGGATTCCAGCCTGGCCGAGCGTAAAGAATTGGCACAAGAGCTTGGCTATGCTGGCGAATTAAACGGCAGTGCGGAAATGAATATTTGGCTGCATAAGGCAGTGATGAAGGGGCTTGCCGAAAATGGCGGCAAAGTGCCCGCCAATATGCTGGATTAATGCTATAATATATTGAAAATTAAGTCTATCTATACATAAAAAGCCCGGACGTTAAATCCGGGCTTTTCTTTTTATATTAAAATTGATTATTTTTTACCGAACAGACCAGATGCCATGTCAGTAATATCATTTAACGGGTTGCCGTCGCCATCACGGTCCAAAAATCCCGCAGCTTTGCTCAACAAACTATCTTCACCGCCCAGCATTTCTTGGATTTTATCAGCTGAAATTCCATGCTCTTGCGCCAAATCTTGAACGGCTTGCATTTTGTCACCATCGCCCGAAAGCTTGTCTTGCAAAGAACTCATAATCGATCCAGCTTGTTCCTTTGGTACACCCAATTTTTCTGCAACACCTTCTAAATTGCCCAATAATCCGTCTAAAATACCCATGTAAAATTCCTTTCAATGTTGAATTAAATACAACATATCAAATTATTGAACCCATTGGAAACCATCAATGGTAAACAAAGGTAAAATCATGTTTCACATTGGCCACATAAAGAAGTAGAAATATAGTAATTATCAACTGTTGAACAGTATTTACTCCTCGTTTATAAGCATATTATGTCCGAAACAATTGCCTTGGTCGATGATGACCGAAATATCTTAACATCCCTTTCCATTGCCATGCAGTCAGAGGGATTTTTGACACGAGTTTATACGGATTCAGAGGCGGCGTTAGAGGCAATTATTAACAGCCCGCCCGACCTTGCCATTTTTGATATTAAAATGCCCAAAATGGATGGCATAGAATTGCTGCGTAAATTGCGTGAGAAAAGCAATTTGCCGGTTATTTTCTTAACATCAAAAACTGATGAGTTGGATGAGGCATTGGGCCTTGCCATGGGGGCGGATGATTATATTGCCAAACCATTTTCGCAGCGATTGTTAATCGCGCGGGTTAAAACCGTTTTGCGCCGAACAAAGGCACGACAAAATATAGCCAGTACCGAAACCGATGAAGAATCAGAACCCTTAATCAGAGGGAAATTACATATGGATTCGGCCAAACAACAGGTGAGCTGGGATGGAAAATCTATCATCTTAACGGTTACCGAATTTATGATTTTGGAGGCATTGGCAACTCGCCCCGGTGTGGTGAGGTCGCGCGATCAATTAATGGACGCCGCCTATCAAGAAGATATTTATGTCGATGATAGAACAATAGACAGCCATATTAAAAGGCTGCGTAAAAAATTCCGGCAAGTTGACCCCGAATTCACCTCTATCGATACATTATATGGCGCGGGATATCGTTTTGCGGAAAATTGATAAGGATGATCCACCTGAGTTAAATTTAGGATGGAGCAGGAATATTTCGCTTACATGGCGTATTATGGCCGTGAACGCAGTAACATTATTATTATTTGCCGCTGGTTTATTATTATTAGATAATTTCCGCACTGAATTATTGATTAAAAGACAAGAAATATCAAGAAACTATATCAAAAACATTGCATTTACTTTGCCCAAATTGGATGAAAATGAACAACGGCAATATTTACAGAAATTTGGTGAAACAAATGAACTGCGCATCCGGTTTTATGATAAAAATGGCCGCAAAAATTTTGATAGTTTTGCCGAATTTGGTCCATCCTATGAAGAACGCAACCCAGATGATGAAAATTTCAATAAACGTGCCGCGCGGCAAATGGATATCATTATTGATTGGTTGATTTTGGCAAAGCCCCTGCCGCTTTATATAATGGATAGGGATGAAAATATCTCTTCATGGCCATATTTATTGGCACGGCAGAAAAACGGTCAAAATCTTTATATAAGAACTCAGGCACGTTATGCCCCCGACCGAACACCGGTAATTTTGGCGGGCAGTTATTTGCCCAAACAACAAAAATTTATTCATTTAACCCTCAATGCGCGCGATATTCGCACCTCGGTTCGTGCGGAACGATTTAATATTGGCATGTTTATCTTACTCATGCTGGGTTTTGCTATTTTACTATCATTATTTCTTGCCCGAACAATTGTTCGCCCCCTTCGTTATTTGGCCCATGCGGCGACAAAGGTGAAATTTGGGCGGGCTTTTGATATTGATTTGCCGCGTCTTCCCTCTCGCCGTGATGAAATTGGCATGTTGGCACGTGCGCTTGCCGATATGAATGAAAGCCTGCGCAACAGATTAGACGCAACAGAAGCATTTGCAGCCGATGTCGCACATGAAATAAAAAACCCTCTGGCGTCGCTGAGATCCGCCATTGAGGGGATGAATAATATTAAAGATGCCGATTTACAAAGGCAGTTATTGGATATTGCCATGGATGATGTCATGCGTATGGATAGGTTAATTACCGATATATCGGAGGCCAGCCGAGTGGACAGCCTGCTTGCCAGAACAGATTTTGAGGAAATTGATGTTGGCGACCTGATTTCATATATTTTGAATGAGCGGAAACAACGCGCTGACCATTTGGACCAGCATAATATCAAATTCGCCTTTGCCCGCCCGCGTAAAAATGTCGCGATAATAAAGGGTGATGAGGCACGATTATTTAGAGCTATAGATAATATAATCGACAATGCCATTTCTTTTTCGCCCCATAATGGGTTGATTGAAATTCGCGCAACGCGGACCGAAACCGCGATTATCATCCAAATTATTGACGAAGGACCGGGTGTCCCCGTTCATTTAAGACAGGAAATCTTCACACGATTTCACAGCATCCGAAATGATAAAGAAGAATTTGGTAAGCATAGCGGCCTTGGCCTTGCCATTGCGTCGGCCATTATAAAGGGGCATCGCGGGACAATTTCGGTGCATGACCGTGATGATCATAAAAATGGTGCAAATTTTGTGATTAAACTCCCTCCCATTGAAAATCTTGATTCTGATAATAAAGATGAAGATGCATAATGGCGCAGCAATTAAAAATCATTCATGCAAGCTCGGTTGCGATTGATGGACAGGCAGTTATTATCATGGGTCCATCGGGAAGCGGCAAAACGCAAAGCTGCCTTGACCTTATCGATCGCGGTGCAATGTTAATTGCCGATGATCAATGTGTGCTGTCCAAAAATAATGGGCATATTCATATTTCCAGCATTTCTGGTTTTGAAGGAAAAATTGAACTTCGCAATGTCGGCATCATCCAAATGGAGCATTGCCAAAATATTCCAGCGGCCCTATGCGTTGCCCTAAACCCAAATGCCCCCAGATTCCCTTCTAAATATCACAGCTTTGATTTTGACGGATTGCAAATAGTTAAAATGGAAATGGCGCATACGCCAAATATTGCTCAAAAAATTGAATTAAGCTTACAACAAATAAATTTGGGTAATATTGTCATTGGTGCAAATGCCATTGGCGGATAAAATTTATATCTTAAGGTTATAATATGTCGCAAGAAAATAATAAAAAGCACCCAAAAAAGGCCCGAAAAATATTATTGGTGACGGGACTATCTGGCGCCGGCAAATCAACCACCGTTAAAACTTTAGAAGATTTAGGGTGGGAAATTGTTGATAATTTTCCCATTACTTTAATCCATGCTTTATTGGAAACCCCCCTTCCCCATGATCAAGTTGATTTGCAAAAACCACTTGCAATTGGATTTGACAGCAGAACAAGAGGATATAATCCCAGCCTGTTAATTGAACAGGTAAAGGCGTTACAGGAAAATGGCGCTTATGACATTATGACCTTATTTCTTGATTGTTCTGGAAATGAAATTGAGCGCCGATACACCGAAACAAGGCGGCCGCATCCGCTTGCCAAGGACCGGCCAACAATTGACGGCATCGCACAGGACAGGCAATTGATGGAGCCATTGCGCAGATGGGCCGAAACCTTAATTGACACAAGCCGGCTGAGCACGAATGATTTACAAATCGAAATTCGTGAGAGATTTTCCCTAAACCAACAAATGGGGTTAAGCCTGACGATTACCAGTTTTGGATTTGCGCGCGGCGTTCCGCACAATGCCGATTTAATATTCGACATGCGTTTTTTACAAAATCCCCATTGGGTTGACGAATTGCGCCCTTTAACCGGGCTTGACAATAAAATTGCCGAATATGTCAGTTCGGATAAAAATTTCGACAAAATTTATAATCAAATGTCTCAAATGCTTTCTGACTTATTGCCATTATATGCCGCGCAGGGCAAAGCGCATGTTAATATTGCATTTGGGTGCACCGGCGGACGGCATCGTTCGGTCTTTGTGGCGGAAAAATTTGCAAAATTATTTGAAGAAAAAGGGTATTCCCCAACGATTATTCACCGCAATTTGGCATCAAGATCAATTGATGCGTTGGAAGGTAATCCTGGACAAGTGCAATATTGACGTAAAATATAAAGCTGATGAAAGCTAATTTCATTGAAAAAAAGATAAAAACATGGTTGAGCGGGAACGATGATTGGAATTATTTTAGTAACACATGGCCAATTGGCCCAAGAATTTATCGTCGCGATGGAACATGTTGTTGGTCCGCAGCGCGCGATAGAGGCTGTTTGCATTGGCCCGCATGATGACATGGAATTACGACGCAAGGATATTGCCAAGGCTGTAAAAAATGTTGACGAAGAAGAAGGCGTCATCATTTTAACCGATCTTTTTGGCGGAACTCCATCGAATTTGGCCATTTCATTAATGGAGCCGGGTAAGGTAGAAGTTATTGCTGGGATAAATCTGCCCATGCTGATCCGTTTGGAAAGCGCACGCCGCAAATTACCCATTGATCAGGCATTGGCCGCAGCGCGTGATGCGGGCCGCAAATATATTAGCGTGGCATCAGAATTGTTGGAGGCGTCAAAATGAGCTGTTCTACCAAAGTGACCATCATAAATGATCGCGGCCTACACGCACGCGCCAGCGCGAAATTCGTCACTTTTGTCAGCCGACTTCCGCAAGAAATCAACGTAGAGGTGGCAAAGGATGGGCAATCTGTATCAGGCACTTCTATCATGGGTTTAATGATGTTGGGTGCGGCCAAAGGGGATGACATTACCATTACCGTGACCGGCGAAAATAGCGAAAAAATATGCCAAAAACTCGAAGGTTTAGTCCTTGATGGCTTTGGCGAAGATTAATAAATTTAAATGCACGACGAACCACATATTATCACCGGTTTTTCAAACCCGATTGTCCGGCACGCCAAATCCCTGCGTATTAAAAAATTCCGCAAACAAGAAGGCATGTTTTTAGCAGAAGGGTTAAGAATCATTATTGAGGCGATGGACGCCGACAAATATCCGCTGCGTATGTTCGTTGATCAGGCCGAATTATCACATCCCATTTTACAAGATGTCATCAAACGTGCAGGCGCGCATAATTGCGAGATAATAGAAACCAACGCCAATATTATGAGCAAAATATCTGGCAAGGATAATAGCCAAAAAGCCATTGCGATATTTGCCGATCATCTCACCAAATTACAGGATTTGGACCGTGACAGCGCAAAAATTTGGCTAGTCGCGCAATCACTTCGTGATCCGGGAAATTTGGGGACAATGTTGCGCACTGGCGATGCGGTTGGCGCAGGTGGATTGATTTTATTAGATGATTGCACCGACCCATTTTCGGCAGAGGCCATCCGCGCCAGCATGGGCGCAGCCTTTACACAGCATATAGTGACCAGCAACGCTGAAGCATTTTTTACATGGCTGCGTCACGGAAATGGACAATTGGTCGGCACCAGCTTAAATACTGATCAAGATTATCAAGCTGTTTCATATCAAGGGCCATGTTTTATTTTGACTGGCAATGAATCTCAAGGATTGCCCATAGCATATGAACAAAAATGTGATTTATTGGTGAAAATGCCAATGCGCGGCAAGGCAGATAGCCTAAACGCTGCGGTTGCAACCGCCGTAATGGCATATGAAGTTTTGAACCAATTTAGACGTGTTGAGGATTAAAATTTAATCCCCGCTCAAATGAATAAGCGAAGCTGGTTCATCATCAATATTTTTGGCTTTTTTTGTTGCTTCTAATTTTAATGAGCCTTCTTCAGCTCTATCGGTATCTATCGCTTCATCTTCTGCCATCCCATAACGCGGCAATGCCTCCACCTCATCGACATCGATAATTTCATTCTTACCCGTTTCGACATTTAATTCGGCAAATTTACGCCCTGTGGAGAGCAGATTGCGTTCAAAACTGCCGACAAATTTATTATAATTATTCACCGCATTGCTAAGCCCGCTGCCCATATTTTTCAAATGTTTGGAAGCAACAGCCAGACGATCATACATTTCCTTACCCAATGCGCCAATTTGCTTTGCCTCAGCCGCCAAATTTTCCTGCCTCCACACACCGGCAACGGTTCTCGCAATCGCCACCAAATTGGTTGGCGTCGCAAGCAGCACCTTTTTATCAAAAGCAAAATCCCATAAATCGGGTTGGTGGTCCAATGCGGCGGCAAGAAAATGCTCCCCCGGCACAAACATAATGACATAATCTGGCGCGTCATCAAATTGGCTTTGATAGGATTTATTACCCAAAGCATTGATATGTGTTTTCATGGATTGGCAATGGCGGGCCAAGGCGATTTGCCGCCCATCCTCATCCTCTGCTTCAAACGCATCTTGATAATCATTTAATGATACTTTGGCGTCAATGACCAGTGAACTGCCGCCCGGCACCTTTACTATAACATCGGGCCGTAACCTATCCCCATCGCTTGTCGTCACACTGGCCTCTGTCACAAAATCAATATGCTCACTAAGCCCGCAGCTCTCCAACACATTTTTAAGCTGCTGCTCCCCCCAACGCCCTCTTGCCTTTGGCGCATTACGCAGGCTGTTGACCAGCTTGGCCGCTTCGGTTTGAACACGATCCTGCCCCTGTCTCATTTGATCAATCAATCCGGTTAAATTACCATAGGCTTCGGTCCGTTCGCGCTCAACCTTACCCACTTGTTCTTCATAAGCGCGTAATTTATCCCCAACAGGGCCGAGCAATTGTTTTAGCCGCTCTTCATTTTTCTCACCGGCCTGATGAAATCGTTCATCAGCACGTTGTAAAAATTGACTTTGCGCCTCGCCCAGCGATTTTTGGCTAATTTCCCTAAATTCGGTGGCCAAAATATCTTTTGCCTCCTTAATTTGGGAAAGCTGCCTTTCAAATCCTCGCTCTTTTTCCTCTGATGCTGCTTCTAAACGGGCCAATTGATCCTTAACATAATCACGCTCTGCCGCCATTTCATCCAACATTGCGCGCAGTTGCAAGGCCGTTTCCGCCCCCTTTTGAGCGAATTTACTGGCCATAAACCAGCCCGCAGCTCCGCCTAAAAATAAGGTGGCAATGATGATAAATATGACAATAATAGGGTCCAAGTTAATATCCCATGCAAAAAGAACGAAATAAGAACATATAGGATAAATTAATATCGTCAAGCATGTTTATCGTGCATAATAAAAATCAATATATAAAATTTATCAATGACTTTAATTATTTGCAGCTATACCGATGCGCTTTTTTGTTCGGCCATAGCTAATCATGCTAAATGGTATTAAAATCAAATATCCAATGCATAAAATAATCAGCGCGACCCAAGGTGCCGTTATTAAAATCGTCACCAACATGCCCGCCACAGCAATTGTTCCCATGCGGACCGAGCGGCGAATGCGCAATGAAGACCAGCTAAATGTTGCCACGGACGATATGGCCAATAAAGCAACAAACAACATCCACGGGCCAACAATCCATTGTTCCTGTGCGATGTCGAATCCAGTTTCCAACCAAATGACAAGTGGTAATAAAGCAAGCCCCGCCGCCGTAGGCGCAGGCACACCAGTTAAAAATCCAGCTGATTTATGCGGTTGATGCTCCACATCAATTTGTGCGTTAAACCGCGCCAGACGAAGCGCCATGCACAATGTATAAAATAACGCAATCGTCCACCCAAAACGCGGCATATATTGCAAAGACCAGATAAAGAGCACGATTGCCGGGCTAACCCCAAAAGCAATATTATCGGAAAGCGAATCCAGCTCTGCTCCGAAACGGCTTTGCCCCTTTAATAAACGGGCAATTCGTCCATCTATACCATCTAACACACCGGCGGCGACAATTGCCATTACCGCCTCTGGCCATCGGGCAGATAGGGCGAACCATATCGCAGACAATCCGGTGCAAAGCGCCATTGCTGTCACCATATTGGGAATTAACGCCCTGATGCTAATGCCATATTTGGGTTGATGCCCCATTTCGGGAGGTTGCGCGTCCATTATTGTGCTATGGCCTTTGTTTCAATATCTTCGCCCAATTTTGCAATTACGGTTTCACCAGCAACGCATCGTTGCCCCTTTATAACGCGTGAACCAGTCCCCACGGGAAGATAAATATCAACGCGGCTGCCAAATCGGATTAAACCAAAACGCTGCCCTTTTGATAATATATCGCCTTCTTTTACAAAGGTCATGATGCGCCGCGCCACCAAACCGGCAATTTGGGTAAAACCAATGCGAACGCCATTTTCATTTTCCACAACAAAATGCTGCCGCTCATTATCCTCGCTGGCCTTATCCAAATCGGCGTTTAGGAATTTTCCTTTAATATATGAAACGCGCTTTACCGTTCCGCCAAGCGGCATTCGGTTAATATGCACGTCAAACACACTCATAAACACTGACACACGGGTAACGGGATGATCGCCCAGTAAATCTTGCATTTCCTTTGGTGGCTGAACCTCTTGAATCAAGGTCACAAGCCCATCTGCGGGCGAAGTTACAATCGATGGGTCGGCAGAGGTCGCGCGAACCGGATCGCGAAAAAACGCAAATACCCATATTGTTACCCCTGACAACAACCAACCAATGGCCGTTGTGCCCAGAAACCTATATCCCAAATAACCCAATATTAGGGTGATGAAGATTGCAATTGTTCCGAATTTTTTACCTTCGGGATGAATTTTGGGAAATTCCCATTTCGCGACACCCTCGCCGCGGTTGCTTAATATATTTTTTGACATGAAATTATGTTTACCCACACATTCATGCCGTGACAACCAAACAAATGCATAAATTGAAAATCATTAAATATCATGCAAAATGCAAGCTGCATGTTGAACAAATGCAAAACTTTGCTATGTCCTACGCAAACAAGAATAAATAGAAACGAAAATCCCTAGGAAAGCATAGAGAAAATGGCAAAAATTAAGGTAAAAAATCCGGTCGTAGAACTTGATGGCGATGAAATGACCCGTATCATTTGGGAATGGATTCGCGAAAGACTCATTCTACCTTATCTTGATATTGATTTGAAATATTATGATTTATCAGTTGAAAAACGTGATGAGACCAACGATCAGATTACGGTTGATTCTGCCAATGCGATTAAAAAATATGGCGTCGGTGTTAAATGCGCGACCATCACCCCCGATGAGGATCGCGTTACCGAATTTAATTTGAAAAAAATGTGGAAATCGCCAAATGGCACCATTCGCAATATTTTGGGCGGCGTTGTTTTTCGTGAACCAATTGTGATCGACAATGTGCCGCGTTTGGTCCCCGGTTGGACCGATCCGATTGTTGTGGGCCGTCATGCATTTGGCGATCAATATAAAGCAACCGATTTCCGTGTACCTGGCCCTGGCAAATTGCGCCTGGTTTTTGAAGGTGAAGACGGCAATAATATTGATGAAGAAGTATTCCAATTCCCTTCTTCTGGCGTTGCGATGGCCATGTATAATTTGGACGATTCCATTCGCGATTTTGCCCGCGCGTCGATGAATTACGGCCTTGCCCGCAAATGGCCAGTATATTTGAGCACGAAAAACACCATTTTGAAGGCATATGATGGCCGTTTCAAAGATTTGTTTGAAGAAGTCTTTACCAATGAATTTAAGGCCGATTTTGATAAAGCAGGCATTGAATATCAGCATCGTTTAATCGATGACATGGTGGCAAGTGCGTTAAAATGGTCCGGTAAATTCGTTTGGGCGTGTAAAAATTATGATGGCGACGTGCAATCCGACACCGTGGCGCAGGGCTTTGGCTCTTTGGGTCTGATGACTTCTGTTTTAATGACCCCAGATGGCAAAACCGTGGAATCAGAGGCCGCGCACGGAACTGTAACGCGCCATTATCGCCAACATCAACAAGGTAAAGCCACATCAACCAACCCAATTGCATCAATTTTTGCATGGACCGGTGGTTTGAAATATCGCGGTAAATTTGATGATACACCAGATGTTGTTCGCTTTGCCGAAACTTTGGAACAAGTGTGCATCGAAACCGTTGAACAAGGCAATATGACCAAAGATTTGGCCATTTTAATTGGCCCTGATCAGGCATGGATGACCACAGAGCAGTTTTTCGAAGCGGTTCGCAGTAATTTAGAAACCAAAATGGGCAGCTGGAGCTAATCCAACCCAATTAATTTTTTAGGAGTATCAGATGGCAGCGACCAGCCAAGCAAGATTAGAAGTAAGGCAGGCGTTATTATCTGATATTCCTGAAATTTCCTCTCTGGTTAAGCGCGTATATAAGGGCATGCCGCCCTATACACGTGCAGAGTTACGCGGGCAGATAAATAATTTTCCAGAGGGCCAATTTGTCGCAATTTTAGATGATAAGGTTGTGGGATATTGCGCCTGCTCCCGGTTAAAAGAAAAGCTGGCCCTTGCAAACCATAGCTGGAACAGGATTACCGGAAACGGTCTTGGTTCACGGCACATTCCCAATGGCGAATGGTTATATGGCTATGAAATGTGTGTTGACCCCAAGCAGCGCGGGGTACGAATTGGCCGCAGATTATATGATGCACGCCGAACATTGGCCGAAAGATTGGATTTGCGCGGTATTGTCTTTGGTGGCCGCATGCCCGGTCTTCGCCGTGCGATAAAAACTAAAAAGGCAACAGATCCTATTGATTATCTGGAAAAGGTAAAAAGCAATAAATTGCGCGATCCCGTCATCGGATTTCATCTATCCAACGGGTTTGAGCCTCAGGGCGTATTGAAAAAATATCTTCCCGAAGATGATGATAGCATGGGCTTTGCATCGCATATGGTGTGGCGCAACCCATATGATAATGCCGATGAGCCCAAAAAATTCCGAATTCCCCGCGATGTGGAAAATGTGCGTCTGGCCACCGTTCAATTACAGGCACGCGCAGTGAAGGATTTTGACGAATTTATCAATAATGTGAAATATTTTGTCGATGTCGCCGCCGATTATGAGGCTGACTTTGTAGTATTTCCCGAATTATTTACCCTGATGCTGCTGTCTTCGGAGCAAAAGGAATTAAAACCGCATGAGGCCATAGAAGCCTTATCCGAATATACACCGCGAATCCGCCAAAGCCTGTCCGACATGGCGATGAAATATAATATCAATATTATTGGCGGCTCTCATCCAACCCGCACCGAAGATGGCGAAATTCAAAATGTCGCCTATATCTGCTTGCGCGATGGCGCAGTGCATGAACAGGAAAAAATTCACCCTACCCCCAATGAAAGCTATTGGTGGAATATCAAGGGCGGCGATCAAATTTCGGTCATTCCCACAGATTGCGGTCCAATTGGCGTGTTAATTTGTTATGATAGCGAATTTCCAGAATTGGCCCGCCGATTGGCAGATGAGGGCGCGCGCATTATCTTTGTGCCATTTTGCACAGATAGCAGACAAGGTTATTTACGCGTTCGTTATTGTTCACAGGCAAGAGCGATTGAGAATCAATGTTTTGTCGTCATGTCGGGTAATGTGGGTAATTTGCCCAATGTGCATAATATGGATATTCAATATGCGCAAAGCTGTATCCTTACCCCTTGCGATTTTCCATTTGCCCGCGATGGTATTGCTGCAGAAGCAAGCGAAAATGTCGAAACCTTGACCATAAGCGACGTGAATCTATCTGATCTCAGCTGGGCCAGAGCAGAAGGAACAGTCCGCAATCTGGCCGATCGGCGTTTTGACCTTTATAATATAAATTGGGCAAATGAAGATGATGAAATTGAAAATAACGCGAATTTAGAAGCGAAAAAATAATCTACACATTGTGACATTAAGCGGGGAAACCGCATCAATTAAGCAAAAAATAAATTTATTGCTTCACCTTAATATCATTGATGGTTAGAAAAATTATATGGCAAGTGAAATTAGCACAGATGGAATTGGCAACGCCCTAATCATTTTGGGGGCTGCTGGCATTGTAATCCCTGCTTTTGCAAGGTTTCGTATTACACCAATTATTGGTTTTATCATCATCGGCGTGCTGGTTGGGCCAATGGGATTTGGCGCATTGGGCAATCAATATCCCTGGCTTCACTGGGTCACTATATCCGATACAGAGGCCATTAAACCCATTGGGGATTATGGTATTATATTATTATTGTTTACAATCGGCCTAGAATTATCCTTTAAACGTTTGTGGATAATGCGAAAATTAGTTTTTGGCGTTGGTGCAGCAGAATTGATTGGTAGCGGGCTAATCATCGCAATCGCCATTTATTTTTCGGGTCAGGGCTGGTTATCATCCATGGGATTGGGCCTTGCGCTTGCCTTATCCTCCACTGCTTTGGTGCTGCCCATTTCGGGCACAAAATCGGCGGTCGGTAAATCGGCTTTGGCCATGCTTTTGTTCGAAGATTTGGCAATTGTGCCCATCATCTTCCTGCTTGGCGCACTTGCGCCGCAAGCTGGCGAAGATAGTTTGGATGGGCTAACCACTACATTATGGCAGGGTGCGTTGGTCATTGCGGCGATGCTAATCCTTGGGCGTTTTTTATTACCCAAATTATTTGGTCAGGCCGCGCGCACAAAAAGCCCAGAGTTGTTTCTAGCGGTCAGCTTACTCATCGTTATTATTTCAAGTCTAGCCACAGGCCTTGTCGGATTGTCCCCCATTGTGGGCGCAATGATTGCCGGATTGCTGATTGCTGAAACCGATTATCACAATGAAGTTGAGGTTATTATTGAGCCATTTAAGGGGCTGGCACTGGGTGTATTTTTGATTAGCATTGGGATGCAGATTGATTTGCGTTATGTCGCGGACAATTGGGTCAGCTTATTCGCAGCTGTCTCTGGTGTTTTATTTGTGAAATCCATCGTAACAGGCAGCTTGTTGAAATTGGCTGGCGCACGAACCGGCACGGCGACAGAGGCAGGCGTTTTAATGTCCAGCCCATCGGAAACAACATTGATCGTGCTGGCCGCGGCCAGCGCCGCCAATATCATCGCTCCAGAAACAGCCAATTTTTGGCAGGTTGCAACGGCAATCGGCCTAACCATCACGCCTATATTGGCACGTATTGGCCATGATATGGCGCGAAGAATTGAAATGCGCGAAAGCGATAGCGACATGGCAAAAGATCTTGGTTCGACCGAAGAACGCGCCGTGGTCATCGGATTTGGCCGTGTTGGCCGTTTGATTGCTGATATGTTAAGAATACATGGTAAAAATTTTGTTGCTGTTGAATCGGACATTGATGCCGTGGCCGCCGCAAGGCGCGATGGTTATCCCGTAATTTATGGGGATATTACGCGCCCTGAAACGCTTGATAAGCTTAGCCTTGGCCATTCAACAGCCTTAATTTTAACAATGGACGAGCCAGTTTTGGCTGTAAACACCGTAAAAAGAGTGCGCGCTTGGCTGCCTGATTTGACGATTGTGGTTCGCGCGCGTGATGCGGAACATGCCGCTGCCTTATATCAGGCAGGGGCAAGCGATGCCGTGCCCGAAACCTTGGAAAGCTCTTTACAATTATCCGAAGCGGTTTTGGTCGATCTGGGCGTGGCTATGGGCCCCGTTATCGCATCTGTTCATGAAAAACGCGATGAATTTCGCCGCGCGATAAAGGAAGCGGGCGGATTGGAAGACGCACCCATGCTAAAATCATTAGGATAGATTTGTTGTTTTATACCAGATGGTTATGATGCAGATGATATTCCCCCTATGCATGATAGGCAGCTGGCTTATTCCTTATTTGCAACCGCAAGGCCAAAACGCTGTGATAATTTTTTAAGACGTCCCGCCTTTCCGCCAAATAGGCTGGGCCTGCCCTTAATATCATCATAAATTTTATAATATTTGCCCGCAGGTTCAATCCAATAAGTGAATTTATCGCTATTTATAATCTCACCATCTGCATTTCGATATAATTCGGCATAAGAAAATCTATATCCCCTGCCCCATGGATGCAAAATGACATGATAACTTTGATTGCACCATCCCTCACAAATGACTATTTCAGCCATTTGCTGACCATTTTTTTGATAAAATTGCAGCTCAATACCGCCTAAATCGCCCGTTTCCTCGGACATGGAGACATTTCCATAAATGGCCACAGGAGCTTTTTCCTGTGATTTTGCGGCTGCCCCATCTGCGCCCATCATGTTCAAAAATGACGCAGAAAAGAGCAGCAGCCTAATCATAATTGTGCTTTTATTGCTTCAATCGCAATATTGCCATCACCAGCAGGAGCGCCGCCCTGTGCCATTTCCGGCCTGCCGCCGCCGCCCTGTCCGCCCATGGCCGACGTCGCGGTGCGGACCAAATCCGCAGCCTCATATTTATCCAGCAAATCTGCAGAAATAGCCACAACGACTGTATTGGCATTTTCATTTGCCGCAACAATCGCAACAATGGCTGAGCCTAGTGATTTTAAATGCTCATCGGCTAATCCGCGCAGTGCCTTTGGCTCTACACCCGCAATGACTTGCCCCAAAAATGTAACGCCATTAACGGTGACAGGTTCAACCTTCGCGCCGCCACCGCCAGACATGGCCAGTGCAGTTTTGGCCTCCGATAATAATTTCTCAAGCCGTTTTTTGTCGCCAACCAATGTTTCAACACGTTCGGCTACATCATCAATACCGGTTTTTAATAAAGCTGCGACATCCTTTAACTGGCCCTCACGACCGGTTAAATATTTACGCGCAGCCTCACCTGTTAATGCCTCTACCCTGCGCACGCCGCTGGCCACCGCGCCTTCGGATATAATGCGCATTACCCCAATATCGCCCAGTGCGCGGACATGGGTGCCACCGCAAAGTTCAACCGAATAATGCATATTATCCGATTTATTACCCATGGAAAGAACGCGAACCTCATCGCCATATTTTTCGCCAAATAATGCAAGAGCGCCCGCTTCAATGGCATCTTCGGGGGTCATTAAACGGGTGCTTACTTCTTCATTTCCACGAATTTCGGCATTTACCTGTGCCTCAATTGCATCAATTTCTTCACCGCTAAGCGCATTATTATGCGAAAAGTCGAACCTTAATCTATCCGGTGCAACCATGCTGCCCTTTTGTGTCACATGCGCGCCCAGCACATTGCGCAAGGCCGCGTGCAGCAAATGTGTCGCGCTATGATTGGCGCGCAATTGATTCCTGCGTTCAGCATCGACTTGCAAATGAATTTGGTCACCAATTTTAATATCGCCCGATATTATTTTCGCATGATGTGCATGCAACCGACCCAGCGGCTTTGCCGTATCTGAAATTATAGCGGCAAAACCATCAATATTTTTGGCCGATCCTGCATCACCCATTTGCCCACCTGATTCGCCGTAAAATGGCGTTTGATTGGTAATGATGATAACATCTTCATCTTGCTTTGCGCTTTCAACCTCGGCACCATTTGCGACCAATGCCACAATTTGCCCATCGGCAGCCATTGCATCATAACCAATAAATTCGCTCGACCCGACACGCTCTGCAATATCAAACCAAATATCATCTGTGGCCTTTTGCCCTGACCCCTTCCAGGCCGCACGTGCCATCGCCTTTTGATTCTCCATCGCGCTATCAAATCCAGCGCGATCAACCCCATATCCCTTTGAACGCAAGGCATCTTCGGTTAAATCATAGGGAAAACCATAGGTATCATATAATTTGAATGCGGTTTCACCAGGCAAAATGGCGCCTTCATTCATATTGATTAAGGCATCATCCAATAGGCGCAGCCCTTTATCCAATGTTTGTCTAAATTTCGTTTCTTCCTGTAGCAAGGTCGCCTCAATCAACGGACGAGCGCGCGATAATTCAGGATAAGCAGCACCCATTTCAGTGACCAATGATGCAACCATTTGATGCATTAACGGGTCTTTTGTTCCCAAAATATGCGCATGGCGCATCGCGCGGCGCATGATACGGCGCAATACATAACCGCGCCCTTCATTGGATGGCAGCACCCCATCGGCGATTAAAAAACTGGATGAGCGTAGATGATCCGCAATCACCCTATGGCTTGCCATTTGATTGCCAACAGCTTTTGTTGCGGTCAAATGTTCAGAATTATCAATTAATGCCTTAAATGTGTCGGTGTCATAATTATCATGCACGCCTTGTAATAATGCCGCAATCCTCTCCAGCCCCATGCCTGTATCAATTGATGGCTTAGGGAGCGGTTTTTGCGTACCGTCTGCCGAGCGGTCATATTGCATGAACACCAGATTCCAGATTTCGACAAATCGGTCACCATCTTCATCTGGACTGCCTGGAGGGCCGCCGGCAATATGTTCGCCATGATCATAGAATATTTCACTGCACGGACCGCAGGGGCCAGTATCGCCCATTGACCAAAAATTATCATCGGTCGCAATACGAATGATTCGGCTTTCTGGGATATTCGCAATTTTGCGCCACAGATTAAATGCCTCATCATCATTATGATAGACGGTGACCGTTAAACGATTGGGATCAATGCCCCATATTTTGGTCAATAATGTCCATGCATGATGAATTGCTTCTTCTTTAAAATAATCTCCAAAGGAGAAATTACCCAACATTTCAAAAAATGTATGGTGACGCGCCGTATAGCCAACATTATCCAAATCATTATGTTTACCGCCAGCACGAACACATTTTTGCGATGATGTCGCGGTGCTATTTTCACGGCTTTCCAGTCCGGTGAAAATATTCTTAAATGGGACCATCCCCGCATTGACGAACATTAAAGTTGGGTCATTATGCGGAACCAAAGAAGCCGAAGCCACCTCATCATGCCCATTTTTAGCAAAATAATCCAAAAATGTGCGTCTTATATCATTTGTAGAAGTCATGTTGCTGACTTAAGCAAGCGATAAGCAACTGGCAAGTGGCGATGCGTCCAAAATATCATTTTTTATCTGTTTGAATGGCATATTTCACACAAAAATTTATAAAGAAATCGGCCCGCCGGGATCAGGGTGGGATAGGCGGGCCGAAACCAACATGAAAATCAGACAATCATGCTGGCAATTTGAAATTTCAATAAAATATATAAGATATTGATAGGACGGAATAATATAATTTTGATATTATTTAAACCGCCACATCATTTTGACTTATTTTCTTACAAATCAGCCATCATCACCATCAGAGCTGCTGTCATCCGAACCGTTCATCATTTCTTCGGCCACCACATCGGTTTTTCTGCGAATGGCGTCTTCTAATTTATTAAATAGTTCGGGGTTATCGAGCAAAAATTGCTTTGCATTTTCACGTCCCTGGCCAATTCTAACGGAATCATAGCTAAACCAGCTGCCTGATTTTTCCACAATACCTGCCTTTACCCCAAGATCGATAAGCTCGCCCACTTTTGAAATGCCGGTGCCATACATAATGTCAAACTCCACCTGCTTAAATGGTGGCGCAACCTTATTTTTAACCACTTTAACGCGGGTGGTGCTGCCCACAATATCATCCTTGTCCTTAATTTGCCCGATGCGGCGAATATCCAAACGGACCGAAGAATAAAATTTAAGCGCATTGCCCCCCGTTGTCGTTTCGGGTGAGCCATACATAACACCGATTTTCATCCTGATTTGGTTGATGAAAATAACCATACAGTTTGAACGGCTAATCGAACCGGTAATTTTACGTAAAGCCTGTGACATGAGGCGCGCCTGAAGACCAACATGCGTGTCGCCCATTTCGCCTTCAATCTCTGCCCGGGGGACAAGCGCCGCCACTGAGTCAATGACCAAAATGTCAACCGCATTGGACCGAACCAGTGTGTCGGCAATTTCCAATGCCTGCTCACCTGTATCGGGCTGTGACACGATAAGATTGTCAATATCAACACCCAATCGTTTTGCATAAATAGGGTCAAGTGCATGTTCTGCGTCAATAAATGCCGCCGTGCCTCCTGCCTTTTGGGCCTCCGCAATGGCATGTAAAGTTAATGTCGTTTTACCCGAGCTTTCAGGGCCATAAATTTCAATCACGCGGCCTTTTGGCAATCCGCCAATACCAAGTGCAATATCCAATCCCAAAGAACCGGTGGAGACCGATTCAATGTTAATCGCCTCCCGACTGCCCAATTTCATTGCCGAACCCTTACCAAAGGCGCGATCAATTTGTGCCAATGCTGCTTCTAATGCTTTTTCTCTATCCATATTGCCTGTCTGATTTCCTGCTTGAATGACTTTTAAACTTGCGGCCATAATCCCACTCCCTTGCGCTATCGTCATTGGCCCTGATGTCAACGACCATTATTATGTACCGCATTTGTTCCAAAAGAACAAGAGTAGAACAATATTTTTTATATATTATTTTATATCATATATTACAATATATTATATATCTTTCTTCAAGGCGTTTTGAACGGCCTCCGAAATTTGTTGAACCGAAAATGGTTTCGGCAAGAAAGAAACATCATCCAAGCCAATCGAATCACGCAATTGTTCCTCGGCATAGCCAGACATGAATAATAACCGGATATTGCCATATTTTTCCCGCGCAATTTTGGCCATGGTTGGGCCGTCCATATTTGGCATCACCACATCTGACACGATAAGGTCATATTTCTTACCCGTGGCAAGCAGTTCCAAAGCCTCCTCCCCGTCACGGGCGACGTCCACCTTATATCCCTGCCGCGCCAATGCACGTTCGGCAACCGCGCGCACCATATCTTCATCTTCGACCAGCAATAAATTCTCGCTGCCCCATAAATCCTTCGTCGCCTCTACCTTAGGCGCTATTTTCTTCTGCTCTGCAATTGGTTGCGCATCGGCATGCACCGGAAAATAAATATCGAATCGCGTCCCTTGGCCAAGTTGGGAATCGGCAAAAATATATCCGCCTGATTGTTTCACAATGCCATAAACGGTTGAAAGGCCAAGCCCTGTCCCCTTGCCTACCTCTTTCGTCGTGAAAAATGGTTCAAATATCTTACCTAAATCCTGCGGCTTTATGCCCTTGCCACCATCAATTACCGAAAGCAGCGAATATTTACCCAATGGCAGAATATCACTGGACATACGGCGCACTTCATCAACCGAGACCGCGCGCGTTTCGATATTTACCGTGCCGCCATTGGGCATTGCATCACGTGCATTCACGACAAGATTAACAATCACCTGTTCCAATTGGCCTGGATCGGCGCGAACCGAACCAATTTGGCGACCATGGCGCACGGCAAGCTCCACCTTCTCTCCCAAAAGACGTTTTAACAGCGCAGAAACTTCCGAAACAATATCTGGCAATTGCAAAATTTGCGGACGCAATGTTTGTTGCCGCGAAAAAGCAAGTAATTGCCTGGTCAGGCTGGCAGCGCGATTGCTGTTATTTTTAATTTGTTGAATATCGTCATAATCGCTGTCCCCGGGCGGATGGCGCATCAACATTAAATCACAATAACCGATAATTGCCGTCAAAATATTGTTAAAATCATGCGCGACACCGCCGGCCAATTGGCCCACCGCCTGCATTTTTGTGGCCTGAGCCACTTGCCGTTTAAGGCGCACTTCCTCACTGCCGTCTTTTATACCCAATAGCACCGCAGCCTCGCCCAATCCGCGAACCCCCGCAATAGAAAGCGATGTCACCTCATCGCTTTGCCCGCGCAACCGAATGGCCAAATCGCCCGATTGTGGTTGGCCATGGGCAAATCGCCTTATTGTATCGGCTACCGCGCCCTTATCCTCTGCAATAACCAAATCACTGGGATAGGGCGGCAAATTTCTCTCGCCAATTTGTGACGCGCGAATAAAGCTGTTATTGGCGAAAATGAAACGGCCATCACGGTCCACCATGGCAAGGCCAAGGGGTAAGGTGGACAATAAATTTTCCACATGGGTTAAGGCGGCCTGACGTTCTGCGACCACGCTATCTTCATCCAATAATAGGATGAGCGACGCCCCGTCGGGCTGCTGTTTATCATATGGCATATGCGACAAACGGACGGTTAAACCGCGCGGGCCATCATGGGTAAAAAATATACGCCCCTTTTCATCGGTGGATAATAAAGTGGCAATATCAATATTCACAATATTGGTGGTGGCATCACCCGTTGCACGCAAGGTAAAGGCACCATTTGCGGCCCGTATCCTGCCGCCAGAACCAATGGATGCCGCCATAATTCCAGCTTCGCTTAATAATATACCTATTGGACCAGCGGCCATTTCGTTAGATAAAGTCATTAAGCTGGTTTTTTGCTTTGGTTCAAAATTCCAAACCAAATAATCGTCCGCGCTGCCCGAACGAACCGCAGATACATTAAAAATATGATTGCCAAAATTAAGCGCATCTTCATGGGCGCGCCCCTCCCGCCATGCGGTTCGCCCGATATAAGCTAATTTTTCCTGAACCGATTTATCATCACCAATTTGCGGCGGCGCATTTAACCCGCCCAACCAATTTCCATATTTATCATTGGCACAGATTAACCGCCCCGCACGGTCGCATATTGCAATGGCCGAGGCGCGATCATTGGCAACCGCGCGCGTCACCGACCAATCGGGAGGCAAAATATTTACAGCCGGTGCTACATCAGGCCGCCCCCTTAATAAACGCAGGATGATGAGGGTGAATAAAGCGCCAACGCCATATCCGCCGACCAACAAAATATTTTGATCGGTCAGCACCCATAATAAAGCAACCGAGCCCAATAATAATAGAAAAAGGCCAAGAGCAACGGGCCATTTTTCGCCTAAAAAGCGGCTATCTCCCGCCCCCCACAAGGATAATTTAGATGTGGAGGGCGAAGAAGACATATTATTCCTTTATTAAACTACCATATTTTGACGCGGGCCTCCGGCTCAAGATATAGTTTTTCACTCTTTTCCGGTTTGAACGCATCGTAAAATTTGTCAAGATTCCTTACAACCCATGCGCGTTGAATGGAAGGGCTGTGTGAGTCAGTCAATAATCTTTGCGACAAATTTGCCTCACGATAATTGCGGCGCCATACCTGTGCCCAACCAAGGAAGAAGCGTTGATCTCCGGTGAAACCGTCAATTACTGGCGCTTCTTTGCCATTTAAGGACGCGCGATAAGCATCATATGCAATGGTCAAGCCGGCCAAATCGCCAATATTTTCACCAAGGGTGAATTCGCCTTTTACAAATTCGCCCGGCAATGCTTCATATTTATCATATTGTGCGATTAAATTTTTGCCCGCTGCTTCAAAAGCAGCAACATCTTCGGGCGTCCACCAATCGGATAATTTACCAGTTTCGTCATATTTTGACCCTTGATCATCAAAATGATGGCTTATTTCATGGCCAATAACCGCGCCAATGCCCCCATAATTTATTGCCGGATCCGCATTTGGATCAAAAAATGGTGGCTGTAAAATTGCTGCAGGGAACACAATTTCATTCATACCAAAATTGGCATAAGCATTCACGGTTTGCGGCAACATGCCCCATTCATGACGGCGGATGGGCGTGCCCAATTTGCTGATATTATCATCAAAATTAAATTTCATAATCCGCAATTGGTTACCGAACAAATCATCGGATTTAATTTCTAATGCGCTATAATCTTTCCATTTATCGGGATAGCCGATTTTCGTGGTAAAATTATCTAATTTCTTCTTTGCTTTTGTCTTGGTTTCGCTTTGCATCCAGCTAAGCCCATCAATACGGCGACCCATGGCAGCAAGCACATTTTTAACCAAGACATCCATTGATGCCTTGGTCGCGGGCGGGAAATATTTTGCCACATATAATTGGCCAAGTTCTTCACCCAATGCATTTTCAGCAAAACTTACCGCGCGTTTCCACCTTTCTTCTCTTTTTGGTGTTCCAGATAGGGCCGTGCCATAAAAGGCAAAATTATTGTCGGCAACAGCATCGGGCAATACGCCGCCATAAGTTTGCAGCAAAGACACAATCAATTGATCCTTGCGAACTTCAATATTGGTTGATGACATAATTTGCGCAATCGCGGCAATTGCGCTGGGCTGTGCCACAATGACATGGTCAATTTTAGGGCTGATGCCCATTAAAATTTTCTTCATATCCATGCCAGGGGTGGCGTCATTTAATTCATCAACGCTCATTTTATTATATGTTTTGGTGGAATCAGATGAATCTTCGCGTGTCCAATGTTTTTCCGCAATTTTCTTTTCCATTTCGAAAATGGCTGCCGCTCTTTCGGCTGCATTTTCTTGCCCCGCCAATTCCAATGTTTTGGTCAGATACTCCAAATAAGATGTGCGAATTTTGGATAATTTTTCATTTTCAACCAAATACATATCACGATCGGGCAGTCCTGTTCCTGCCTGATATATATTAAAAATATAGGTTTCAGGATCTTTATCATCTTGCCCCACATATCCAAAAAATGGCTGGGCAATGCCATAGGCAGCATTTTTAATCATAAATGCTTCATAACCCTTATCATCAGAAATATTTGAAATTTCATCGATAATCGGCGCAATCGGGGCCATGCCCTTTGCCTCTACGGTTTCGCTGTCCAAATAGCTGGCATATGCTGCGCCAACCTTGCTATCGCCGCCTTCTAATTCTGCGTTTAATATTTCACGAACACGTTTTTTGGACAAATCATCCAATGCGGTGAACATGCCATAATTGGCCTTATCATCGGGAATCACGGTTTCCTTGGCCCATTTTCCATTGGCATATTCGTAAAAATCATCACCGGGGCGAACTTCGCTATTCATGCCATCAACATCGAAACCGAAATTGCCTAATTGCGGCTTGGCTTCCTTAGTTTCTGTGTTTTGTTCTGTGTGCTTTGCCGCACCATGATGGTCCAACGCCATGGCAGGCGCGGTTAACATCAACGCGGCAGCCGCGCTACCCAATGATAAATTGAAACGAATATTTTTCATAATAATCCCCTAAATATAATTTCCTATGAAACCATTTAACGATATTATTATGGGAAAAGAAGCCTCATCGATTAGCCGTCGATTTTCATCGACCGACGACGACGTTTTGACATTATCCAGCGGCCCCAAAGCCAGCTGGAAACCAAATAACCAATAGCGCCGCATAAAACCGCAATGGTGAATAACCCAATTAAAACAGGCGGACCAGCTTCATATAAAAACCATTGCCACCAATCATGCAGGCTCATTTCCGCAAACCCATCACCAATATTTTGCGAAACCATCCGGTCGCTGCCCAACAATTTTAAACCCAAAATATAGGATGCGTATATAAGAGGCGGCGTGGTCAGCGGTGTATTGAGAAAGGTTGCCACCACGGCCACAGGTATATTGGCGCGAAATACCGGACATAATAATACAGCGACAAAAATTTGAAATCCGGGGACCAGCACGATAATCGCAGTTACAAAACCCAATGCCACACCAGCGGGAACAGAACGCCTTGTAAAACGCCAAAGCTCGCTCATCATCAAACGATGGGCAAATGGCCGAAGCATAGGATTTTGCAGCAGTATTTCTCTGCTAGGTAGCTTTCGCTTAATCCATTTCATGATGCCATTTTCAGCCATGCTGTTTTAACAATCTGCCCTGCTCTCTTTTCCAATCGCGCGCTTTTTCTGTTGCGCGTTTATCGGGTGCTTTTTTACCCTTGGCCAGCGCCAGTTCGACTTTTGCCCGCCCCTTGCCATTAAAATAAATCGACAATGGCACCAATGTCATACCTAAACGGGCAACTGCACCATGAAGTTTATTTATTTCACGGCGGTTTAATAATAATTTACGCGGTCTTTTAGGTTCATGATTATGTCGGTTGCCATGGCTAAATTCGGGAATATTGGCGTTAATAAGCCATATTTCTTCGTCCTTTACCTCGGCATAGCTTTCAGCAATTGATCCTTCCCCAAATCGCAGCGCCTTCACTTCTGTTCCGGTAAGGGCAATGCCCGCCTCAAATTTATCTTCAATATGATAATCATAACGGGCGCGGCGGTTTTCCGCCACGGTCTTTACCTTTTGAAATGCTTCGGGACGTGGTCTTGCCATTATAAAAGCCCCGCATGCTCCAATGCATGATCCACCGCTTTGCGCGCTTTATCATTACAAGGGACAAGCGGCAGGCGCACCTCATCACTTAACCAGCTATGCACCCGGCTTAAAGCATATTTTACCGGACCCGGGCTTGCATCTTCGAACATGGCATAATGCAGCGGATATAAAAGATCGTTTAAAGAACGCGCTTTTTCAATATCATTTTCCGCACATGCCCGCTGAAAATCGGCGCATAATTTGGGCGCAACATTTGCCGTTACCGAAATACATCCAACCGCGCCCGCTGCATTTGCGGGCAATGCCAATTCATCATCCCCCGATAATTGACAGAAATTTTTGCCAATTCCCATGCGGTGGTCGGTCACGCGGGATAAATCGCCGCTGGCATCCTTTATCGCGATAATTTTTTCTGGATATTTTTTTGCCAATTCGCACACCGTTTCCGGCTCTATATCGGTAACAGTTCGGCCCGGCACATTATATAGCACAATAGGAAGGTCGCAATTTTCCGCCAAATAGCTGAAATGCGCGATTAAGCCTGCTTGCCCTGGGCGATTATAATAGGGCGCAACACATAATGCCGCCGTTGCACCGCATTTTTTCGAAAAATTCATATGCAATAAAGCATTCATCGTGTCATTTGACCCACAACCTGCTATAACGGGCACTCGGCCAGCTGCCTGTTCCACGCAAACTTCAATCACGCGATGATGTTCTGCATTTGAAAGGGTTGACGCCTCCCCTGTTGTCCCGCAAGGGACAAGTGCGCTGGAACCTTGTTCAATTTGCCAATCGACCAATTGCCGAAAAGCAGCTTCATCAAACGTTCCATCGCAAAAAGGAGTCACAAGAGCCGGAATTGAGCCGGAGAACATGGATTTTTTTCCTTAAATATATTTAATACCAAAATGATTTACCATAGGATGAAATCATTCATCTCCCGATAAGGAACATTTTACTAATATGACGACTATGTATTCAAAGATAGCCCTTGCTTCATTTATTTTGACCAGCACCGCATTACAAGCTGTAAATTCAGCTGGCGCGCAAACAACTTCCCAAGATGGCATTATTTTTGTCCCTGGAACGGGCGTGGCGGAACAAAATCCAAATATAATCCCAAATAATATGATGGATATTAGCGAGGGGAATATTCCCGCCGCGTTAAATCGTTGGCGTGAGTTGAATCGGTCCGATAATTATAGCTTTAACGAATATGCCACATTTTTAATGACATATGAAAAATGGCCGAATGAATCAAAAATGCGCAGCACAGCTGAACAGGCATTGGATTTAAATAATTATTCGCCAAGTCAGGCAATTGCCTTTTTCAATAAATTACCCCCGCAAACCAATGTGGGTAAGGCAAAATATGCGATTATCCTGCAATCTGGCACAAATAATGACGCTGCCATTAAATATGCGAAACAGGCATGGCGCGGCGGCACATTGCCAGATGATATAGAGGCTGCTTTATTGGGCAAATTCGCCTCTCATTTGAACGAGACGGATCATGATGCGCGCATCGATAAGCTTATATGGGTAGGCGCGACAAGTGCGGCGACAAAAATGCTGCCCTATGCATCGGCGAAGAACCAACCCATTTTTGCCGCACGCATTGCCATTCGCACCAATTCAAGCGATGCCAGCACCCGTATGGAACAAGTCGGTGCAATCGCCATTACCGATGCGGGATATTTGGGGGAACGGGCACGTTATCTTCGCAATAATGGTTCGGGATGGGCCGCACGAGAATTGCTAGCCAATCGCCAAACATTGTCATCCACACCCGCCGATATTGAAAATTGGTATGAAATTTTATTAACATTGGCGCGGGAGGCGGCAAATGATGGACAATATCAAACCGCCTATAACATCGCATCAAAGGTGGATGACGCCATCCCAATGGGGGAAGAGGTTATCAATCAATCGCTTGGTGTGCGCGATGATTATACCAGCCTGACATGGCTGGCCGGAACAATAGCCCTAGAAAATCTAAACCGCCCTGCCGATGCAGTCAAAATGTTTGCAAATTATGGCAACGCCGCCAAGTCCCCACAAACAAGGACAAAGGGATTTTATTGGGCAGCAAAGGCGGCAAAAACGGCCGGTGACAATGCAACGGCGAATCAATTTTTTGAACAGGCTGCCGCCTATCATGACCAATTTTATGGCCAATTATCATTGGAGGCATTGGGCCGTTCAGGTCCCAAAAATGGCTTAACACCTGCCCTGCCCCATTTGACGCAAAATGAAAACAGCCCATCAGTTTATTTGGCGGCACAAATTTCCGCGCGTAATGGCGGTTGGAAAGAACAAACATTATTTTTGCGGGCCATCGCCAATGGCGCGGATAATGAACAAGATTTTCTTGATGCCTTTTCGCTTTCCAAACAATTAAACCGCCCTGATTTGGCGGTCATGGCGGGACGTAATGCACGGGTTGAGGATTTTAGCAATTTTATCAACCTTGCCTTTCCCACCATTTCTGTGCCCTATGAACATCAGGATAATTTCACCTTAATCCACGCCATTACACGCCAAGAAAGCCAATTTGATCGCGAGGCGATAAGCCATGCAGGTGCGCGCGGTTTAATGCAATTAATGCCAGCAACGGCGCGGGAAACATCTGGCCGAATTGGCCTGTCCTATAATTTGGGCGGTTTAACAGGCGATACACATTATAATATACAGCTTGGCTCTACCTATATTAAAAGCATGCTGCGCTATTATGGCGGCAGCTATCCCCTTGCCGTCGCGGCATATAATGCTGGGCCTGGCAATGTGAATAAATGGCTGCGGGCCAATGGCGACCCGCGTACCGGTCAAATTGATATTCTTACATGGATTGAGCGTATTCCCATTTACGAAACCAAAAATTATGTTCAACGCGTGTTGGAAAATGCAGTTATGTATGACGCATTAAATCCCGATAAAGCGGAAATTAAAGGACCAAATCCATTAAGTCGATATTTGGGAAAAAACACCCCTCGTTAATTAAGTGAAGATAATGGAAAAAACCAATCCAATAACCCCTGCGGGTTATGATGCCCTGCGCGCCGAATATGATCAATTATTCGGCGTGGAGCGGCCCAAAGTCGTCGAAACAGTCAGTTGGGCCGCCGGAAATGGTGACCGCAGCGAAAATGGTGACTATATTTATGGCAAACAACGACTGCGCCAAATTGACAGCCGACTGGGTTGGCTTTCCCGCAAGATAAAGGCGGCGCAGGTCATTACCCCTTCTAAGCAGCCAGATAAAGAACATGTTTATTTTGGCGCGACCGTCACTTTGGCGGATGAGGATGATAATCAGCGCATTGTCACCTTGGTCGGTGATGAGGAGGCGGAGGCTGGAAAAGGTAGAATTGGGTGGTCATCGCCTATTGCCCGCGCATTGCGCCGCGCCGCAATAGGTGATTTGCGAACAGTGCGCCTACCCGCTGGTTCAAAAGAATGGGAAGTAATGGACATAAAATATTTGGACTAGTTTAAATATTTAGAAAAATAAGGTCCTTATATTATTTTCCAAATGTTAACTTGGCCAATTCCGCAATTTCCGGCGATAATTCGGGAAAGTTTTTCGGCATATCTTTTTCCATCATATCCGCAATATAATTTAATATCGCTATGCGTGCTGCCTTTTGATTATTGCTATCAAATATTTTCCACGGCGCCCATCTTGTATCGGTTAAACGAAACATTTCTGCAATGGCGGCTTCATAATCCGTTCTTTTGGAACGATTACGAAAATCCTCTGCCGTTACCTTCCATCTTTTCGAAGGCGTTTCCAAACGTTCCTGCAACACTATATCTTGTGTTTTTGCAGTGACGTGCAGAAAAATTTTGATGATATTTGTGCCAATATCACGTTGCTGCGCCTCAAATTCGTTAATTTCATCATATCCGCGCCGCCATTCGGCTTCACTGGCAAATCCCTCCACACGCTCCACCAACACACGGCCATAATGCGAACGGTCAAGAACAGAAACTTCTTTTGCGCGGGGTAATTTATTCCAAAACCGCCACAGAAAATGCTTTTCCTTTTCTTCGGCCGTGGGCGCACCAATTGAATAAACCTCAAAATAACGCGGGTCCCAATTGGCCGTTAAACGGCGGATTGCGCCGCCCTTACCCGCAGCATCCCATCCTTCAACAATGATTAAAGTGCGACAATTATGCAAAATGTGCAGGGATTGCAATTCGCCAAGCCGTTTTTGAACAGCCTTTAATGACTTGGCATAATTGCCATCAAATGGCGAGCCAGCCTCAAAATTTGAAAGTGAAATGGTCATAATAAATAGGATATACAGATTTTGTGCTGATTAAAGCGCAAAAATAATGCCGTCCCTTAATCGCACAAAATCCATATTTTAATTTATGCCTTTTTTGGCGGCTCAATCACCCGCAAATGCAATTCACGCATTTGTTTTGCCGTGGGCAGGTTGGGCGCACCCATCATCAAATCCTCTGCCTTTTGGTTCATCGGGAACACCACTACTTCGCGGATATTGGGTTCATCAGCCAATAACATCACAATACGGTCAACACCGGGCGCCGAGCCACCATGCGGTGGTGCGCCAAATTTGAACGCGTTAATCATGCCAGAGAAATTGGCGTCCACCTCTTCCTTACTATATCCGGCAATTTCAAATGCTTTATACATAATATCTGGGCGGTGGTTACGAATTGCCCCCGAAGAAAGCTCCACGCCATTACAAACAATATCATATTGCCATGCCAAAATGTCGAGCGGGTCCATATTTTCAAGCGCATCCATTTCGCCCTGCGGCATTGAAAATGGGTTGTGGCTGAAATCAATTTTCTTATTTTCCTCATCATATTCAAACATTGGGAAATCGACAATCCAGCAAAATTTAAAGCAATTTTGTTCGATAAGCTCCAATTGCTCGCCAATTCGGGTTCGCGCAGCACCGGCCAATTTCGCGGCCTGGCCTTCTTTACCTGCGGCAAAGAAACAACCATCATCATCGCCAAGGCCAAGTTCGGCATAAAGCGCCTTCATACCCTCTTCGCCATGATTTTTAGCGATAGGCCCGCCAAACTCGCCGCCCTTGCGCGTGACATAGCCAAGGCCAGCATGACCTTCCCCACGCGCCCAATCATTCATATCGTCAAAGAATTTACGGCTTTTTTCAACAGTATTTGGTGCGGGGATGGCGCGAACAACACCGCCGCCAGCAACGATTTTGTCAAATAAGCCAAATCCTGATCCTTTAAAATGTTCGCTCACATCGGAAATTTCAATCGGGTTTCGCAAATCAGGCTTATCACTGCCATATTTCAACATCGCGGTTTTATAGGGGATACGCACAAATTCACCTGCTGGCGTCACGCTTTTGCCATTGGCAAATTCTTCGAAAACTCCGGCCAAAACAGGCTCAATCGCGTTAAACACATCATCTTGGGTGACAAAACTCATTTCAAAGTCAAGCTGGTAAAACTCACCTGGGCTGCGGTCTGCGCGCGCATCTTCATCGCGAAAACAAGGTGCGATTTGGAAATAACGGTCAAATCCGGCCACCATCAATAATTGTTTAAACATTTGCGGTGCCTGCGGCAGGGCGTAAAATTTACCCGGATGCACACGGCTGGGGACAAGATAATCACGCGCCCCCTCTGGTGACGACGCGGTTAGAATCGGTGTTTGAATTTCAGTGAAATTTTGCTCCGTCATGCGGCGGCGCAAAGACGAAATAACCGATGAACGCAACATCATATTGGCGTGAACATTTTCACGGCGCAAATCAAGGAAACGGTAACGCAGACGGATATCTTCGGGATATTCCGCATCGCCAAATACCGGCATAGGCAATTCTTCGGCTGCTGACAAAATTTGTATTTCATCGACATAAACTTCAATCGCGCCTGTGGGCAGGCGATCATTTTTCGCCTCTGCATCACGCGCAATCACACGGCCCGTAATACAGATAACAGATTCGCTGCGCAGGCTATCCATTTGGGCAAATGCCTTGCTGTCGCTGTCTGCCAAAATTTGCGTCACGCCATAATGGTCGCGTAAATCGATGAATAAAACGCCGCCATGGTCGCGTTTACGGTGGATCCAACCAGATAATTTTACTGTATCGCCAACATTTTCTTGGCGCAATTGGGAACAATTATGGGTGCGATATGCATGCATGATGTGATTTTCCGTATAAATTTGTATCAAAAAAAACTTTCTATGCGCTACACAGGGCATAGAATGTTTTGTCAAGTATGGAATGGCTGTTATGAGTGTGAATTATGATGATTCATCCACTCGTCACTGATAGTGAACAACTCGCCGCGCTTTGTGCGCTATGGGAAAATGCTGAATTTCTGGCCATAGACACAGAGTTTATGCGTGAAAACACCTATTACCCCTTATTATGCCTGGTCCAAGTGTCCGATGGCAAAAATGTTGCCGCGATTGACCCCTTGGCCAAAAATATGGATTTAAAGCCGTTATTGGATCTGATTTGTGGCAATGAAAATATATTGAAATTATTTCATGCCGGTGGGCAGGATATCGAAATTTTCTATAATTTAACCGGCAAAACCCCGCATCCCATGTTTGATACGCAAATTGCCGCCATGGCATTGGGTCAGGGGGAGCAAATTGGTTATTCTAATTTGGTTAATTTATGGCTGGGCCATCAATTGGACAAAGGCGCAAGATTTACCGATTGGAGCCGCCGTCCATTGGATAAAAGGCAAATTGACTATGCCATTGGCGATGTGACCCATTTGGCCGAATTATTCCCCAAAATGTTGGATAAACTTGTCGAAACAGGCCGCGGCGCATGGTTGGACAAGGAAATGGAGCGTATTGCCAATCCGGAAAATTACGCCAATGATCCCGAAACATCATGGCAGCGCATTAAAATTCAATCGCGCAATCCCGATGCCCTTGGTCGGTTAAAGGCTTTGGCAGCATGGCGAGAGCGCGAGGCGCAGCATAAGGATATTCCGCGCGGCCGAATTATGAAGGACGAAACATTAAGCGATATCGCCACCAATCCGCCCAAGGATCAACATTCCCTTGCCCGCGTTCGAGGGCTTTCGGGCGCATGGTCCAATAATGATATTGGCAAAAGGTTGATGGGAGTCATTACCAATGCAAAACCCATGCCCAAGGATGAAATCCCATCAAAGAAAAGAGGCGTAACATTGGGCCGCAATGGCAGCCATGTCGCCGATTTATTAAAATTATTATTAAAAATTCGTTCCAATGAAATGGATGTTGCACCCCGTTTAATCAGCAAGGCCGATGAGCTGGAAAAATTGGCCGCCGGTGTTCGCAAGGATTTGGACCTATTAGAGGGGTGGCGTTATGATATTTTTGGTCATGAGGCACTCGACCTTGTCGAGGGGCGCATCGGCTTTACCGTGAATAATGGAAAAATTTCCACTTTTAAAACAGGCGGAGAGGACGAAAACAAACCAGCAGATGCTATTTTAGATATGGCCGCGCAAAATGATGATAATCGGGATAATCCCGCACCAGAAAAAGATACGCAAATATAGGTGGGATTAAAGATAGATATATGAGTTAAGGTTTTGAAACGCATTTTTGTATGCCTCCTATCCCTTAAATAAAAACTATCCCTTAAATATAATATCTGCCTCTATTTGCATAAAATTGGCCAGCTGGCCCAATCTTTTTTCGATGCTTTCCCCGATTAAATTTTCCATATCCTGCGGAATGAATAAAAATAACTTACCATCCTGTAATGTGATGGAAGTGCTGCGGATTAATGCCTCTGCGCCGCCGCTTAACCTTTGCGCAAGGCGAAATGCCAATCCCCATCCTGTGGCCCTGTTCATTTGCGCATCACTGGCAAAATGTCCGCCAAGGGGGAAATATCCATCATCGCCGCCAAAACAGCTATATACCGCCTGCGCCATCACCTCGCGCCCCACAACATCAACCCCCGTCCAATTACCATGAAGGGCAATATCCACCCCGCGAACCGACCGAAAATCGGGGTTGGCGCGCCATGCCACATCGCATAAATTGGCCGCAGCAAGACGTAATCTGGGCATATCCGTGCCATCTTCAATGAATAAATGACTTACCCAATCATCCAAAATTTGCCCATGCGCGGGAAAGCGACCCAATTCATTGCCGACATCAGCCGTGCTTTCCAATAATGGGTCTAAATATCGTTGTTCGGAACTTAAATCATTATATAAAATACCTTCCCTAATCCCCTTTGTTGAAACAATAAATTTTTTTGGACCGAAATTTTTGGCAATAATTTTCAACATCAACGCCGCATCATATAATTTACCCGCGCGCATCGAAGCCAGCCATTCATATTGGCCCAATTTTTCGTCATCCATGCCTGCAATCATGCTGATAATATTGTCCAACTTGTCGGCGGGAAGGCAAAATTGATCCATGATGGGCAAAGGATAATTAGTCTCCAACATATAAAGCCGCATCAAAGCACGCCAAGAGCCGCCAACCATGTAGAAATTTTCAATATTTTTGCAGGCGAAATTGGCCGCGCCCAATAATCGGGAAAATTCACCCTCCAAAATCGCCATATCCTGGCTTATTTGTTTGTCAGAGCGAATAATCGCCCTATCCTCGCCCTCTCTAATCGCCTGTAACCTTAACACGCCAAGCGGCATTGAAACACATTCATGCACTTTATTATCCGACAGGATTGCCAGCTCCAAACTACCCCCGCCCAAATCGCCCATCATACCGCATGCATTATTGATAGATGATAATATCCCCATTGCGGCAAAATATGCTTCATCCTCTCCGCCAATAACCTGCATTTCAATGCCCAGTGACGCTGCCTTTTCAACAATTTTATGGCCATTTTTTGCATCACGAACTGCGGCCGTGGCAATGACAATCGGATTTGCGATGCCATATTGCAGCGCCAATAATTTAAACCGTGCCAAGGCGCGTAGGCATCTATCCATCGCATCCTTGCCAATTTTGCCATTTATATCAAGCGATGCACCAAGGCCCGCCAATATTTTTTCATTAAATAAAATATTGGGCGCACGGGCGGGGCCGCCATAAATCACCAATCGAACCGAATTTGATCCAACATCAATAATCGCCTTTTGCGCCTTCACACTTCCGCGCGGTTCGGGCGTAATATATTGCTCGCTCAACTTATCCATATCCACAATTTATCTATATCCCCCAGCCATCTTGGCCTTCATCATGGCTTAATTGTCGTAATTTTGGCACTGATTTTTTCTTCAATGCCTTTCCCCTGCCCGATAGGGAAGGATTATCCATAAAATATTGGTGCAGGTTAAATGGTTTTTTCACTGCCTGCACGCGAACATATTCGCCTTCATTATTCAATGTCCAACTTTGTTGATTATCCAATAAATTGGCCAATAAAACCTGAAATAATATTTGCATATGCACGGTTGGGTTAATCATGGGCAGCATATATTCCACCCGCCGGTCCAAATTGCGCGTCATCCAATCTGCCGAGCTAATATAAACATCGGCCTTATCATGCGGTAATTTGGCTCCATTTCCAAATGCCCAAATCCGGCTATGCTCCAAAAACCTGCCCACAATGGATTTTACTCTTATATTTTCCGAAAGCCCCAATACACCAGGGCGAAGACAGCATATCCCCCGCACGACCAGGCTGATATTCACGCCTTTTTGGCTGGCTTCATATAATTTTTCAATCATTCCCACATCGACCAGGGAATTCATCTTTGCCCAAATTTCACCAGGCAAACCTTTTTCCACATTGGCAATTTCACGTTCGATTAAGCTATTTAATTTTTCCCGCATATTATGAGGTGAAAAAGTGGCCAATTTTAAATCATGCGGCTTAATATATCCGGTGACATAGTTAAATAATTGGACTGCATCTGATGCAGCGTCTTTATTGGCCGTGAAATAGCTTAAATCGGTATAAATTTTGGAAGTGATGGGATGGTAATTACCCGTCCCGAAATGGCAATAGGTGACGATCCCCTCATCCTCTTTACGAATGACCATAGAAATTTTGGCATGGGTTTTCATGTTCACAAAACCATAAACAACCTGAACCCCCGCCTTTTCAAGTGCGTCAGCCCAATATAAATTTTGCTCCTCATCAAAACGCGCCTTAATCTCCACCACAACGGTCACAGACTTGCCTTGCTCTGCAGCGTTGATAAGAGCGCGAATAATGCGTGATTGGCTGCCGGCGCGATATAATGTTTGCTTAATCGCCACAACTTTGGGGTCTGCGGCGGCTTGTTCCAAAAATGAAATCACCACATCAAAACTTTCATATGGGTGATGAACCAATATATCCTTTGCCTTTACGGCAGCAAAAATATCCCCATCATATTCGCGCACACGTTCGGGAAAACGCGGTGAAAATGGGCTAAATTTATGGATGGGCAAATCCAAATCAACTATTTCGGATAAATCGCACACCCCAACAAAGGGCAAATCATCAATAGACGCATTGGGCATCATCGACACATTTTCGATTAAAAAATTGCGCAATTTATCGCCCATTTGTTCGGTTAATTCCAACCTTATCCCATCGCCTCTGCGGCGTCTTTTTATGGCGCCCTTAAAATATTGAACCAAATCTTCGGCTTCTTCTTCAAATTCAATATCGCTATTGCGGATAAGACGGAACATCCCCCAATCTTTCACCTTATATTGGGGGAAAATTGTTTCGGCAAAATGGGCAATTACATGTTCCACCGCAACAAAAATTGGTTCTTCACCAGGCAATTTCACAAAGCGGGCAAGACTGTCTGGCAATAAAATTAACTGCCAAATCTGACGCGCTTTATCATCCTCTATATCCAATAATAAACATCGCCCCAAATTGGCAATAAAGGGAAATGGGTGCGATGGATCCAATGCCTGCGGCGTCAATAATGGGTAAATTTGACCGTAAAAATATCCATGCAGCCACTCTACATGCGCCTTAGACAGGTTTTTACAGCTTGTCACCGTAATGTTCATATTGGCCAATTCTTCGCGCATTGATTTCCAAATATTGGATTGCCGCACGACCAAGGCATCGCTGGCCATTTCAATTTCCGACAATTGTTGGCGCGGCGTGCGCCCATCAAAACTGACCACATCAACATTTTGCATCAATTGCACGGCAAGTCCGGCAACACGCACCATGAAAAATTCATCTAAATTCGTCGCAGAAATAGATAAAAACCTTAACCGCTCCAAAATTGGATGGTTCATATTTTCCGCTTCGCTTAAAACGCGCTCATTAAATTTCAACCAGCTTAATTCACGGTTGGAATATCGTGCACCGCCCACAGGAATGACAAAGCCTTTTTCGGCATCAAATTGGTTTAAATTGCCTGTTGCCGGTGACTTATTATTCATAAATTCCCTAATATATTTGACGGACCAATGGCAATGTGATGGGCGATTTTTGTTCCAATGCCAACCGATTTATCTCAATCGCGCATTGTTCAACTGCCATATATGATCTTTCAATTCTTTTGATTAAATAGGCACTTGCCTCATCATAAATGGTCGCACCACGATCATTTAAATGTTTTTGCAATAAATTTTCGACCATTTCATCATCGGGCGGCGCAATTTCAACCCAATCCATCGAACCAATGCGCGATTTCAAATCGGGCAATGTCATTTGCCATTCAAATGCCGGCCTTTGCGAGGCGAAAATCAATGGGATATTTTTCTCCCTCGCCAAATTCCACTGCGCGAATAAAAATTCCTCGCCACTATTTTGCGCATCATCAATTATCACCGCATCGCCCAATGTGGCGGCATATTTTAACATGGTGCTTTTGCCGCTGCGTCCCGCGCCAGATAATAATAATTGACCGCTTGATTTTTGAAATATTTGATCGATACGACGAACAATAAATTCATTGCAATTTGTAATGATTAAACGGCCAATTTCACCATTAACAATAGCATCAATTGGCAGGGCGATTTGACGCGACATGATTTCACTTTTCATCCTTATATCAAATTATATATCAATATTTTACGCAGCGAATCTATGACTGGCGGCAAGATTGCCTTTTTTATCCCTGGCAGGCCTTTTTTGTATTTTAACATCATTAAACGCAGTCGGCGAAGATTTTGGTGCCGGCCCTGATTTTGGTAATAATGATTTTGGCGCGGGCGCAGATTTTGGTGCTGGCGCAGATTTTGGCGCGGGCGCAGGCGCAGGATCATTATTAACGGGCGCATCAACCGGCGGCGAAAGCGGGGTTATTGGCGTTTCTGGAATTTCACCGCCCATATCGCTTTCATCCATAATCGGCGCTTCTTCCTCAACCGGCTCTTCCAAAACTTCCTCTTGAACCACCAAAGATGAATCGCCCCGCAATCGCCCATTGGCAAGCGCCTGTTGGAACATACCATCCATGCGCGCTGCGCCCTCTACCATCAATCGGCGCATGGCGTTTTCGCCCGTTACGCGCAAATTAAAACTGCCAATTAACTTTTTATCCGGCCCATAAAATGCGGTAAATTTACCCACTAAAGGACCACCGGGCCAACTATGTTCAACCTTTACAACCGGAATCAAAACATCCGCTGCGCCAAATTGATCCATAATCACGCGCCACCATCCACGCCCCCTTCGTTCAATTTGCCCGGCATTTAACAATAGTGATTCGGCCTGAAACCCGCTTGGCCGCACATAATCAATTGTGCTTTCGCTGGTTTTAAATAATGCCCATGCACGTTGCCATTCGGTGCGGCGTTCAAAGACAAAATTTGCGCCGCCATCGGTCATTACCGGCAAAATCAACATGGGTGCGGATCGTCTGGCCACGCCCTTAATGCCCAAAATCTGCCCTGCTCTGGCACGATCAAAAACAACGCCCAATTTTGCTACATAACGGCGCGGGCCAATTTGCTCTTCTTCCACAACAATGGCGGTTACCATATTGTCCAGCGCACTATCGCTTAAGCTCGCGCCCTTGCCATGTCGGCTGCTATATAATTTGCTCCACGCTTTGCGCTGCGCCTCTTGCCATCCCTTGCGCCGTGCATCATCGGCATTATTGCCCGTGACATTTACCTCAATGCCCGCAACTTCAAAATCGCCTGTGCTGGCAATGGGCGCAATACCACGCTTTGGCCCTTCTATCTGTGCCCAAATGGCTGTGGTTCCCAACAATGCAGTCACGCATAATGCCGCACAGATTCGCTTAAAATTTGAAATAGATTTTATCATTAATTCCCTTTTGGCGATTTTGGCATAGAAATCCAAGCAAGAATTCGTTATTCGCATCTTTATATGGCAAATAATGACAATAAAGAAGAAAATTACACCTATGCTAAGGCGGGTGTATCAATCGAAGCGGGCAATGCCCTAGTCAAAGCAATCGGGCCGCTGGCACGCATGACGGCGCGTGCCGGTGCGGATGCTGACCTTGGCGGATTTGGCGGCTTTTTCGACCCCAAGGCAGCGGGTTATAAAGATCCCTTGCTGGTCGCGGCCAATGATGGCGTCGGCACAAAGGTGAAATTGGCCATTGATTATGATCGCCATGATCAAATCGGCATCGATTTGGTGGCTATGTGCGTCAATGATTTAATTGTGCAGGGCGCAGAGCCTTTATTCTTCCTTGATTATTTTGCCACGGGCCGCCTTGAAAATGGAATTGCTGAAAGGGTAATTGCGGGCATTGCCAATGGGTGCATGGAATCAGGATGCGCGTTAATTGGCGGCGAAACCGCAGAAATGCCTGGTATGTATGCAGATGGCGATTATGATTTGGCCGGTTTTTGTGTTGGCGCGGTGGAACGCGGCGAACAATTAACGGGCGAAAAAGTGGCCAATGGCAATATTCTGATCGGGCTTGCATCTTCGGGTGTCCATTCAAATGGCTTTTCACTTGTGCGCCGACTTGCACAGGATAAGGGATGGAAATTGGATCGCCCTGCCTTATTCGACAATGAAAAATTATTGATTGATTATTTAATCGCACCGACAAAATTATATGTAAAAAGCCTGCTCCCCTTAATCCGCAGCGGCGCAATCAACGCCTTGGCACATATTACGGGCGGCGGTTTGTTGGAAAATATTCCGCGTATTTTGCCACATGGGCTTCACGCACATGTTGATGCAGGAAATTGGGAACAACCGCGCCTGATGGCATTTTTACAGGCACAGGGTAATATTGAGCCTATGGAAATGGCCCGCACATTTAATTGCGGCATTGGCATGGTGTTGGTGGTCGATTCGGACAAGGTTGATGACATCTTGCCCAAATTGGCCGAAGCAGGTGAAACCGCCTATATTATCGGCGACATCAAATCGGGCGAAAAAGGATGCACCGTTTCAGGCAAAGATGAAATTTGGAGCGCGAAGGGCGCGTGGACAGCAACGCATCATGGCTGAAAAGGCCAAAATCGCCATTTTAATATCCGGCAGCGGCAGCAATATGGCGGCGCTGCTTTATCATAGTAAATTGCCAAATTGCCCCTATGAAATTGTCATGGTGGGCAGCAATAAACCTGATGCAGGCGGCCTTTCCATTGCCGCCGCAGAGGGAATTAGCATTTTTGCTCATCCGCATAAAGGCATGACACGCGAGGCGCATGACCAAATCATGCATGATGCTGTTATAAAATCGGGCGCAGATTATATCATCCTTGCCGGTTATATGCGGATATTATCAGCTCAATTTGTACAAAAATGGGATGGCCGGATGTTGAATATTCATCCCTCACTTTTGCCCAAATATAAAGGATTGCATACACATCAACGTGCCATTGATGCGGGCGATAAATTTGGCGGGGTCAGCGTGCATTTGGTGACCGCTGAATTGGATGATGGCCCTATATTGGGGCAATGCAAGGTTGCTATATTACCCGATGACAATGCAGAAAGCCTAGCCAAAAGAATATTATTCGCTGAACATCAGCTATATCCCCATATTGTTTGCGAATATGTGTCGCGCTTCCAAAATCCGAAATATTTGCTTGATAAAGTTCGCGCCCTTGCCCTTGCCCTGCCCCAAAGTCATGAGCGTGAAAGCCATGGCAGCGAGGGATGGCGCGTTGGCAGTGAAAAATCGGGCAAATATTTTGCCTATTTTAACAATAGGCATCATGGCGAGGATCATATTGCCCTTTTGGTAAAAACGAGCGGGATGGATGAGCTTTTATCCCTATGTGAGAATCAACCCGATATTTATTTTAAGCCTGCTTATTATGGGGCAAGCGGCTGGGTTGCCATTATCCTGAACCGGCCAAATGTTGATTGGGAGCATATTGCCACATGGATGCAACGTAGCTGGCGCAGCGTCGCGCCGAAAAGCATGACCAAATTAATGGATATTGCCGAGCAATTTTAAACAAAAAAGCCACCAGAAGCGATTCCGGTGGCCTTTTTCATCTATTTGTAGCGATGATTATCCAACAATTTCTTCTGGTTTAAAGAAATATGCGATTTCAATTGCTGCATTTTCGTCGCTGTCGCTGCCATGCACGCTATTTGCTTCGATGCTTTCGGCGAATTCTGCGCGAATTGTGCCAGGTGCAGCATCCGCTGGATTGGTCGCGCCCATAATGTCGCGATTTGCTTGCATGGCATTTTCACCTTCAAGAACCTGAACAACCACAGGGCCGCTAATCATGAAATCGACCAATTCACCAAAGAAAGGACGCTCTTTATGCACAGCATAAAAACCTTCTGCTTGGTCGCGGGTCATTTGGATACGCTTTGATGCGACAACGCGCAGGCCAGCTTCTTCCAATTTTGCTGTCACCGCGCCGGTTAAATTGCGGCGTGTAGCGTCTGGTTTAATGATTGAAAATGTACGGGTAACCGCCATGTGAATGCTCCTTTGGAATAAATGTTGGCCGCGCCTTAGCCTTGCCTGCCCGATATGGCAAGCATTTGCTTATCATATCGGCAAAAATGGACTGCTGATTATAATTTAACAAAAATAACTGGCGGCTTTTTAATCCGCCCATTATCATTATTTTTTATTCTTGCCGCCCATAATCAATATTTGCGTTGCGGCGTCACTGGTTTCCTTGCTGATGACAAAGGAAATATCCTCGCCTCTATCAGATTTTCCAATAATCATTTTGCCATTATCAACACTTGTTTCACTTTCAATTTTGAAACCTTTGGCTTCTGCTTCTTTTTTATAAAATTCTGCCGTATCTTCCATTGATTTATCGGTTTCCAACGTCACAATTTGCGATTCACCATCTTCATTTTTCGTGCTCATCACGCCTTTGGATGTCGCGCCCGGCAAAACGGCAAAGCCAAATGGCATTTGTTCAGGCTTAAGCGTTTCAGAAACCTTCATGCTGCCCTTTTCGGTTTCGATGGAGACCTCATCACCATCTTTCGACACATCTGGCCCACCACAAGCGGCCAGCCCAATGACCAGTGAAATTGCAGCGAATATATTTATAGGTTTAATGGAACGCATCATTCTTTCCTCTATTTTTAATCCTAATAATAAAAGTAAGGTTTAAAAATAATTTTACAATTAGAAAGATGCTTTATTGTTAAATATCAGGGGCCTTTCACCCATTTACCGTCCAATTGCTTCCAATAATGTTTTTCAATATTTTCGCCGTCCAACTCACGCCATGTTGCACGGGCATTGTCAATTTGTTCGGGTAAAAAAAGGAACAGGACACGTGCATATTGCATCGCCAGAGCATCCCAAACGCCATCGGCAAGCGCGATTAAATTTGCCCCATTTATATTTTGTCCATCAGGCGAAATGACAATGGGTGTTTTTGCGGCATCATCATCCTGCGCATGACAATTTGGTAAAAAAGAGCTTTTAATTTGTGTCCATAGCCGATCGGATATTTGATGACATAAGGGCGCATCAGCGCATTTTATGTGCAATCGTTCCCCCGCCTCCAAAATCTTTTGCGCCAATTGAGGCAAGACATAAGGGGCGGGGTCACGTTGTAACTGATAAAAATCTACACGCACTTTATATTCACAAAATATATATCCGTTTCATTCTTATTTTTCAAAATTATCTGCAATAAATTTATCCAATAAACGCACACCAAATCCGGTCGCGCCCTTTGCCCAAGTGGATGTTGATTTATCTGACCATGCGGTGCCCGCAATGTCCAAATGCGCCCATTTCACACCGTCTTTAATATAACGTTGTAAAAATTGAGCCGCAGTAATTGAGCCGCCGCCACGTGCGCCAACATTTTTCATATCCGCAATTGGGGAATCAATCATTTTGTCATATGCCTTGCCAAGTGGGAAACGCCACAAACTGTCGCCTGTGGCCTTGCCTGCCGCGGTCAATTTATCAGACAAATCATCATCATTGGTAAATAATCCAGCATGTTCATGCGCCAATGAGATAATAATTGCACCGGTTAATGTCGCCAAATCAATGACATATTCTGGATTATATTGTTCTTGCGCCCAATGCAGCGCATCACATAGGACCAAACGCCCCTCTGCATCGGTATTAATAACCTCAATCGTTTGGCCGGACATGGATGTCACAACATCGCCGGGGCGCTGTGCATTGGCATCGGGCATATTTTCAACCAACCCGCACACCCCGACCACATGGGCATTTGCTTTGCGTCCGGCAAGCGCCTTCATCGCGCCAGCAACCGCGCCTGCGCCGCCCATATCCCATTTCATATCTTCCATACCTGCGGGCGGCTTTAACGAAATGCCGCCTGTATCAAATGTCACGCCCTTGCCCACAAATACGACAGGCTTTTCGGTTTTTCCGCCAGTGCCGTCCCAACGCATGGCCAATAAACGCGGTTTTTTCGCGCTTCCCTGTGCCACGCCAAGCAGAGCGCCCATACCAAGTGCCGCCATTTCCTTTTCATCCAAAACGGTAATTTCAACGCCCATTTCGGCCAGATGCTGGCACCGTTGAACAAAGCTTTCTGGATAAATAATATTGGCAGGCTCTGTCACCAATTCACGGGTTAAAAACACCCCATCGGCCACCGCGCTTAACCGATCCCAAAGCAAATTATCCGCGCCGCCAGCCGTCACAACATCGCATTGTGTAACAGATGGTTTTAAATTATCCGCCATTTTTGTGCGATAATTATCCCAGCGCCAATTACGTAATTTAACGCCATAGGCAAGATAGGCCGCGTCCTCTGCGGAAATATTATCCCCTGAAACCGCCATATGGCTCGCGCCGCATGTTTGCACTTTGGCAATTAAATTACCACCTGCCGATTGATAATCAGCATTGCGGCCTTCACCCACGCCCAAAACCACCAAACGAACAACATTACCGCCGCGATTTGCGAATAATAAAAAACTTTGCCCCGCTGCACCGGTAAAGCGTCCGGCTTCTAAAGCTTTATGAATCGAGGCATCATCATCAAAGCCAAATGAAAAACCCGCAACCTCTGTTTTTTTAAGGGCGAAGGCAATAATGTCTGTTTTATCATTTATGGCCGTTGTGAACGCGATTTTCATAATAATATTATCTTTCTTTAACTTTATTCGGCGTGATGCTTTATTAAAAAAGCCTATCTGTTTTTATATTTGATTGAGATATAGATAGAGCAGCCAATCGGCAAGGCCAACAATATAAGAAAATAATTTATCTTCGCCCATTGTGTTCATGCCCCATCAAGGGCTAATGACGGAAAAATGATTTTTTAAATATAGAATGACAAAAGATAGCTGAAATATCCAAAACATGAACAGCATCATTAAATATTCCGCTATTTTATTAGCGCCGCTTCCGCTTATGGCCTTGGCCCCTGCTGTCTTTGCATTTGATGGTGCAAATGACGCACAGGCAGGAATAGCGCATAAAAACACTCAATCCAATTCTGCAGATCTCAATGCAGCTCAATCGGTAAAGCCCAATAATGATAAGGAAGACCAAATTTCCTTTTCCGCCGATAATCTGGATTATGACAGCGAAAATGACATTATTACTGCAGATGGTAATGTGAATTTATATCGCGATGGATATAGCTTATTTGCCGATCAAATTATTTGGAACCGCAAAACAGGCGAAGTCAACGCCATTGGCAATGTCCGATCGGTTGACAATATGGGCAATTCCGCATTTGGCGACAATATCGCATTGACCGATAGTTTAAAAGACGGTGCAATTGAAAATTTATTGGTGATTTTGGAAAATGGCGGGCGACTTGCCGCCCAAAAAGGAAGCCGCGTCAATGGCAGGCTGTTCCTTGATTCCGCCGCCTATACCGCCTGTGCTGTGGTTGATTCGCATGGATGTGATAAAAACCCCACTTGGCAAATAAATGCCCGCAAGGTGGTGTTTGATCCGGATAAAAAACGGGTAAGATATGAAGGCGCGGTGGTGAAATTATTCGGCCTGCCGCTTTTACCGCTGCCCGGTCTTTCACACCCTGCGGGTATTGATGCGGGATCGGGATTTTTAGTTCCAGATATTGGATATGACCGTAATAATGGGGCGGAGCTGACCATTCCTTATTATTTTCGGATTTCTGATCAGCGTGATTTGGAGGTTGCGGCCAGCCTTTATACAGAAACCGCTCCTTTGATTAGGGCAAAATTCCGTAGTCTTGAAAAAAATGGCGCTTTCCAAATTCAGGCATATGGCACATTTGGAGATCGGCTTTCTCCCATTTCCGCTGTCGAGGATTCTGGCGCACGCGGATATATAGAAGGAAGCGGCAGTTTTTATTATCCTGATGATTGGAAAATATCGGGATCATTGCGACTGTCCAGTGACCGCACCTTTTTAAGAAGATATGATATTAGCCGCGATGATTTACTGCGCAGTAATATAAATATCGAAAATATTAAACAGAACAGATATTTTTCGATCAATGGTTGGGCATTTCAAACTTTACGAAGTAATGACAGCCAAAGCGAAGTCCCCATTGCATTGCCCGAAATTGATTATCGTCAGATTTTTAATTCACCCATTATGGGCGGCACTGTTGAGTTACAGGCAAATAGCTTGTTAATTGCACGGCCAGAGGGGCAGGATACACAGCGCGCCTTTGCATCGGCCAAATGGCAGAAATCCATTGTCACAAATATGGGGCAATTGATTGATTTCACCCTGTTGGGCCGCACAGATATTTATCATAGCAGCGATAATTTATTGACCGATGTTGTGCTTTACCGTGGTGCATCCGGCTGGCAATCGCGCGGCATTTTTTCCTCTGCCGTGGATATAAAATGGCCCTTTATTGGCAAAGCATTTGGCGGGGTGCAAAATATTACGCCGCGCGTGCAAATTGTCGCCACGCCCTTTGATGCGAATCTTTCCATCCCCAATGAGGACTCAAGGTCTTTGGAGCTTGAAACATCCAATTTATTCGCTCTAAACCGATTTGCAGGATATGATCGTTTTGAGGATAGTTACCGCATTACCTATGGCGTTGATTGGTCATTGGAAACAAAAAATGTTCAGGTAAATGCAAATCTGGGCCAAAGCTATCGCCTATCCAATCGGTCGAGCATTTTTCCCGATGGTACGGGGCTTGCCAATAAAGTTTCCGATTTTGTGGGCAGATATGATGTTCGGTTCAAAGATTTTTTGACCCTGTCGCAACGTTTCCGTTTGGATAAAGATAGTTTTGCGGTCAGACGCAATGAAGTGGACGCAACCATTGGGTCAAAAGAAACCTATTTCCAAATGGGATATTTGCGGCTGAACCGAAATAATTCACTGCAATTAGAAGATATTGCCGATCGCGAAGAAATACGCCTTGGCGCGCGGGTAAAAATTGGCAAATTTTGGTCCATTTTTGGCTCAACCAATATTGATTTAACGGGCCAAGAAGAAGACCCTCTGACCTCTGCGGATGGATATGAACCGATACGTCACCGTTTGGGCTTTTCCTATGATGATGATTGTTTATCCTTTGGTTTAACATGGCGGCGCGATTATCAACCAAGCGGCGATGCGCGGGCGGGCAATAGTTTTTTATTCCGGCTGGCTTTTCGTAATTTGGGCGTATAAGTGAAGATGATAGAATGAATGAATAATATTTTCATCAATAAGCTCAGGCAATGTTCATGAAAATATCATTATTCAACATAATATATGGCCATTTCAGCTTAAATTTTTTTGGTTGATTGATATGGTGCTTAAAATGTTTGGAAAGTTGTAATGAAAAAATTATTTCCTATCAAAAATATAACCGGTGACACTTATCGCGCGGCAAAAATGACCGTTATGGTGAGCATGGGCGCGATAATCATGTCGCTTTCATCGGGCATCACTGCACAGAATCAGGATGATTCTTTGGACAGCGGGCTTAACATTCCTGCAGATGCGCAGCTTTTTGAAAATAATCCAAATGTTCGTAAAGCAACCGCCATTGTCAATGGCACCATCATTACCGGCACCGATATTGACCATCGTTTAGGATTGGCATCAAATGGACAAATAAGCCGTATTCCGGCAGAACAAATGCCCGCAATTCGCGCGCAAATTTTGGCACAGCTCATCGATGAAACCCTTCAAATTCAAGAGGCAGAGGCCAATGAAATTGAAATTACCGATGCAGAGGTTAACAGCAATGTTGAAACCTTACGTCAACAAAATTTCCGAATGTCCAAGGCCGATTTTGCCAAGCATCTAAAATCAATGGGGACTTCGGAAGATAGCTTTCGCCGGCAAATAAAGGGACAAATTGCATGGTCGCGCGTCGTTCGCCGAAATGTTACGCCATTTATAAATGTCAGCGAAGAAGAAGTAACCGCAATTGTTCAACGTGCCGCAGCGGCAAAGGGAACAACCGAATATAAATTGAGCGAAATTTATTTGCGGGCCAATGAAAGCAACCAAGAACAGGTTTTGGGCACCGCGCGTAAATTATTGGACGAAATTGCAAAGGGCGCAAATTTTGGCCAAATCGCCAGCCAATTTTCCGAATCCACCACCGCGGCCCAGGGCGGTGACCTTGGCTGGTTGCGTCCAAATCAATTGCCGACAACATTGGCACAGGCTGCTCAAAAAATGGATCAGGGGGAAATTGTTGTTATCCCCTCACCTGGCGGTATTTCCATATTGGCATTGGTTGACACCCGCACATTGGGCGTGACCGACCCACGCGACCAAATTTTAAGTTTAAAGCAAATTGCGCTGGATTTTCCAAAGGATATTAGCGTGCCCGATTTCCAATTAAAGGCACAGGATTTTAACATGCGGGTTCAGGCGATTAAAGGTTGCGGCGCGGCTGATGCCATGGCCGCCGAATTAAACGCCGATGTGGTGAACAGCGATTCAATTAAAATGCGTGACCTGCCCCCCCAATTGCAAAAAATCATGACCGAATTACAGGTCGGTCAATCAACCCCTGCATTTGGTTCAAAGGATGAAGGGCTGCGCGCCTTTGTATTGTGCGGCCGCGATGCTGCTCCATCGGCAGCCGAAGAAAGCTTTGACGATGTGATGGAACGTTTGGAAAATGAACGTATTGCGAAAAGAGAACGCATCTATCTTCGTGATTTGCGCCGCGATGCAATTATTGAATATAATTAAGGATTAACGGGGCGCACGACATGTCAGGGAATAAAATCACCACGCCAATTGCCATCAGCATTGGCGACCCTGCGGGTGTTGGGCCGGAAATAATTGCCAAGGGGTGGGAAGGCCGCAAAGCAGAAAACCTGCCTCCCTTTTTTGCCATTGGGGATCAAAAATCCATCGAACATTATTGGGATGGCCCAACAGCCATTATCGAACAACCATCCGAGGCTTTGGCCGTTTTTGACCATGCGCTGCCCATATTAAACATGTATGATGGCGGCGATATTGCCGCCGGAATGCCGACACTTGCGGGCGCAAATTGCGCGTTTCAGGCATTGGAAATGGCAACCGGCTTTGCAAAATCGGGCGCGGCATGTGCGCTTGTCACCGGTCCGGTTTCAAAAATACAGCTATATTCAGTGGGCTTTACCCATCCTGGTCAAACCGAATTTATTGCCGAACGATGCGGGGTAAGCCAAAATAACGCCATAATGATGCTTGCCGGGCCCAGCCTGCGTGTTGTTCCATTAACCACTCATATTGCGTTAAATGCCGTTTCAGCAGCATTAACCTCTAGGGTGATTAGACAGAAAATACGCGCCACGGCCAAGGGATTACAACGAAATTTTGGCATTGAAAAACCGCGCATTGCGGTTGCTGGATTAAACCCCCATGCTGGCGAAAATGGCAAATTTGGGCATGAGGAAGATGAAATTATGCGCCCTGCCCTGGCGGCTTTACGTGCCGAGGGTTATGATATTTCAGGCCCCCTATCCGCCGATACCATGTTCCATCGCGATGCCCGTGAAAAATATGATGTTGCCATATGCGGTTATCATGATCAGGCGCTTGTCCCTTTAAAAACATTATATTTTTATGAAGCGGTTAATATCACCTTGGGACTGCCCATGGTGCGGACATCCCCCGATCATGGGCCTGCATTTGAAATAGCAGGCAAAAATATTGCCAGCGAGAAATCCATGATAGAGGCAATAAAAATGGCATATAATGCCGCCCAAGCGCGCGCCAATTATCTACAACAGGCAGCATAAATGTCACTCCCCCCCCTTCGTGAGGTAATTGCCCAGCATAATCTACGGGCGAATAAGGCTTTGGGCCAAAATTTCCTTTTGGATGAGCAATTATTGGATAGAATTGCCGCCGTAATTGGGGATTTATCGGGCAAAAATGTTTATGAAGTTGGCCCAGGGCCGGGCGGATTAACCCGCGCGCTGCTTCGTGCGGGGGCAAATGTCATCGCGGTGGAAAAGGATAAAAGATGCCTGCCCGCCCTGCAGGAAATATCGCAATATTTTGATGGTCGGTTAAAAATTATCGAAGAAGACGCATTAAAAATTGATCCTGCGACCCTTTTTGATGGGCCATTTCATATTGCATCAAATCTGCCCTATAATATTGGCTCTGCGCTTGCGGTTAATTGGCTTTCGGGACAAAATTGGCCGCCAAAATGGCAAAGCTTGACATTAATGTTTCAAAGAGAGGTTGCTGACCGCATTGTTGCACCGCATGGCAGCAAAGAATATGGCCGCCTATCCATATTGGCACAGTGGCGCGCAGAGGCCAAAATCGCCATGCCGGTCCACCGTTCGGCATTTACCCCGCCACCCAAGATAATGTCCGCCATCGTTCATATTACACCTAAAAACGCGCCAGACGGAGTAAACCCCTATAAGTTAGAAGAAATTACCGCCGCTGCATTTGGGCAAAGGCGCAAAATGTTGCGTCAAAGTTTGAAATCCGTCGCGGGCGCTTTGGACGCAATGGAGGCTGCAGGAATCCCTAGTGACCGAAGGGCAGAAACAATTTCGGTTCAAGAATTTACCAAATTGGCCAAAATATTATCAAAATAATATAAATCGCGTCATAAAGCGGGCATTAAAGCCGCAATTCCCCATGCCTTAAAATCATAAAGATAGTTTTTTTCGAAACTTGTTATTCGGGGGTGGCAGGCTGGCATAATAAAAGCTAGATAGGCTGAATGAGCAGCATTTCAAATGAAGAACAGTTAATATTATCTCAAATTCAACATGATATAATGTTGAACCAGATTTTAACGTGGAGCGCAGTGAATAGCGGGTCGGCAAATTTGCCCGGCCTTGCGCAAATGGCCGCAATGCTGGCCGATGCCTTTTCCATATTGCCCGCCGACATTTCCCTGTCCAATCCCCAACAGCATGAAATTATGAAAGCCGACGGCAAAGTTCAACAAGTTGAATATGGCCAGCATCTTGTGGTGACAGTGCGCCCCGACGCCGCATTACAATTGCTGTTCACCGGCCATATGGACACGGTTTTTCCGGTGGACCATCATTTTCAACATGTCACATGGCTTGACAAAAATATTTTAAATGGCCCCGGCGTAGCCGATATGAAGGGCGGCATTGCTGTAATGTTGTCCGCTTTACATGCCATAGAAAATAGCGCGATTGCCGAAAAATTTGGTTATCAAATATTGATAAATTCTGATGAAGAAGTTGGCTCTCCTTCCTCTGCTGCGTTAATAGCGCAATTGGCCAAAGGTAAGGCAGCGGCCCTTACCTATGAACCTGCATTACCCGATGGCACATTGGCTGGTGAACGCGGCGGAAGCGGCAATTTTTCAATTTGCATTAACGGGGAAAGCGCCCATGCAGGACGCAACCCCGATGATGGCCGCAATGCAGTGCTTGCCGCCGCAGATTTAGGATTGCAGTTAAAAGCGCTAAGCCAAGCGGGCTTGTCCGTTAATCCGGCAAAGATAGAGGGCGGATCGCCAAATAATGTGGTGCCCGATCATGCTATATTGCGCGTTAATTTTCGTCCAAAAACATTTGAATTGCAATATTTTGCCGAAACCAAAATGCACGAAATTATTGAAAATATCAAAATAAAGCATGATGTTGCCGTGCATATGCATGGCGGATTTGGCAGGCCGCCAAAGCCGATTGATGATAAGGCGGCAAAATTATTTACCCTGGTCAAATCATGCGGCAAGGATTTGGGGATAGATATTAAATGGCAATCCACTGGCGGAGTGTGCGATGGCAATAATATCGCGGCCTGCGGCGTTCCCGTGGTTGACACAATGGGGGTAAGAGGCGGCTCTATTCACAGCGAACAAGAATTTTTATTAACCGATAGCTTGGTTGAGCGGGCAAAACTTTCTGCGCTCGCCATATCACGAATTGCACAAAAAGGCGGATTATGACCTATATTTTAAGACCGGTTCAAACCGGCGATGTTCAACCAATTTATGAAATGGCGAAAAGCACGGGCGGCGGTTTTACCAACTTACCCCCTGATAAAAAAACTTTATCAGCCAAAATTGAACGGTCAATCGCGTCATTCATCCGCGTTGGCGATGAAATAAGCGACGATATTTTCATGTTCGTTCTTGCCGATGATGAAGCCGGTGTCATCCATGGCACATGCCAAATTTTTGCCTCCGTTGGGCAAAGATGGCCATTTTACAGCTATCGGATTAGCGCATTAACACAACATAGCGAAGAATTGGGCCGCACATTTCGCGCCGATATTTTAAATCTTTCAACCGATTTGGAAGGATGCACCGAAGTAGGCGGGTTATATCTTCACCCCAATGCGCGTTCGGGCGGATTGGGTTTATTATTGGCCCGCAGCCGATATTTGTTCATCCGCAATCACCGCAACCGTTTTGCCGATAAAACATTGGCCGAATTACGCGGTGTTATTGATCCGGCGGGTTCTTCCCCTTTTTGGAATGGGGTTGCTGGACGTTTTTTTGGCATGAGCTTTCAAGAAGCCGATGAATTTAACGGCAAAAATGGCAATCAATTTATTGCCGATTTAATGCCCAAACATCCTGTTTATATCGCCATGTTACCAGATAGTGCCCGCGCGGTAATCGGCGTGCCGCATACATCGGGCCGGGCGGCGATGCGGATGCTTGAAAATGAAAATTTTGTTTGGGAAAAATATGTCGATATTTTTGATGGCGGCCCGACCATGTCGGTTAATACCGACCGGATTAGCACCATAGAAAAAACCAATGATGGTGTGATTTCAGATATTATCTCTTATGAAGATAGCAATAAAATTGCCGATGCAAATATGGTCAAAATGCTGATTTGTGCCGGACAGTTAAATGATTTTAGATGCGCCTATGGCTGGGTCAAGCAAGATAAAGACAATGTGCAAATTGACATGATTTGCGCCAAGTCACTCCGCCTGAATATCGGCGATAGCATCAGTTTTGTTCCAAGGGGTTGAGATGAAAAATATTGAAATAAATTTTGACGGTATCATTGGGCCATCACATAATTATGCAGGATTAAGTCTGGGCAACATTGCCTCATCAAAAAATAAGGGCGCGGTTTCCATGCCGCGTGCCGCCGCTCTTCAGGGTATTGAAAAAATGCGCTCAAATATGAATTTGGGCCTAACTCAAGGGTTTTTCATGCCCCTTCCCCGGCCAAATATCGGCTGGTTAAACCATTTGGGATGCGATTTGGAAAATGCGCCAGACGCGCTTCTTGCTGCGGCATATAGCGCCTCGTCCATGTGGGCGGCAAATGCAGCCACAATTTCCCCTGCCGCCGATACAAAGGATGGCAAAACGCATTTAACACCGGCCAATCTTATCACCATGCCGCATCGCAGCCATGAATGGCCCGACATGCAAAAACAGTTAAAATTGATTTTCGCCAATCAAGAATATTTTACCGTGCATGACCCCATAAAGGCCCCCTTTGGGGATGAGGGCGCGGCCAATCATATGCGGCTTTGTTCTCGCCATGACCAATCAGGCATTGAAATATTTATTTATGGCAAAAGCGGCGGTGCATTTCCTGCGCGCCAACATGAACAATCCAGCAGGGCCATTGCCCGCCTGCACGGATTGAATCCAGAAAAAACATTGTTTATTGAGCAATCCGAAATCGCAATTGCAAGTGGCGCTTTTCATAATGATGTAGTCGCAGTTGCCAATGAAAATGTCCTGTTCACGCATGAACAGGCATTTCAGGATAAGGACGCCGCCTATGCGATGATAGAAGCAAAAATGCCCGAAGCAATTATCGTTGAAGTTCCAAAAGATCGCATCTCACTTGCCGATGCGATAAGTTCTTATCTATTCAATGCTCAGCTTGTCACCCTTCCTAATGGTGATGGCATGGCGCTTATCCTGCCATCTGAATCGCAAGAAAACACCCCGGTTTGGAGCTGGCTTGAGGAAATGGTAGCGGGCAATGGCCCTATTCAAAAATTGGTGCCAGTTAATGTGCGTCAATCCATGGCCAATGGCGGCGGCCCTGCCTGCCTTCGTCTGCGCGTGGTTTGCAATACAGACATGGTTGACCCGCGGTTTATCGCCACAAATGAAAAATTGGACCAGATAAGCCAAATTATCAGCCAATATTGGCCCGAACAAATTTCGGCCGATAATTTGCGCGACATGGCATTGTTGGAGCAGGTTAAAATTGCCCGCACTCAATTATTAACCGCTTGTGATATTGATGATCTTTTATAAACAAATATAATTTTTTACACATGGCAAAATAATCGTCGGTTAACTTTACAATAACCATTTGCATTAACCATATAAGCTGCTGAAATTACATTTTGGCACGGCCTGTGCATTATATTAGTTATGAGAAAATTAACCAGATTATTCACCATTAAAACCAAAGCAGAGGTTTTCCTTGTCACTTATGCATTAGGGCTTGGCGCGGTAAAGCGTGGTGAGGAATATTTATTTCAATATCCCGGAAATATTGGCAAAGTTTTCTTTGTTCTTTGCACCTTTGCCGTGTTTTTGGCGGGTTCAAAAATGTTACAAGCGGTCGAATTTCAAAATATGTTCGGCAGCGAAAAATAATATATTGAATATATAAAGAAAAAAGGTGGAGAGCTTCTGTTGCCCGGCGCCCTCCGGGCCGCTGTAACCTTCCTGTTGCCCGGCCGGTTCGGCCGCGTTCTTGTTTAGTAATCTATCCCGTTAGGGCGTCAATTACGCTGCAAGAGCAAGTGCTTCGTTATCGTTTGCACTTATAAGTTTTGAGCCTATAGCGGGTTACTCAGCCCGGGTGAAAATAATGCCTTTGAACACACGTCGATCCTGGTTCGGCCCCGTCAATATTGCCAATCATTTAACATAATCGACCATTTTGGTGGAGCCGCCGGGTACTGCCCCCGGGTCCGCTGCATCTATTACACATCATCATTTATCGCCATAGTCCGCCGAAGCGAACATGACATATATAGACGCAATTTCATGAATAGGAAGTGAAAGGGATAAAAAAAATTTTACGCCCTTATAAACCCTGCATATTTCTGCTTTCACTGGGTATAGCGACGGTTAAGCCGTCTAGATCCTTGGTCAATAATATCTGACAGGATAATCTGCTGGTGCGGCGAGCGCCCGCAGCAAGGTCAAGCATATCTTCTTCATTCTCGCTTGCAGGGGGTAATTTATCAAACCATGCGTCCTTTACAATGACATGGCAGGTGGAACAGGCCATCTGCCCCTCACATGTCCCCTCCAATGGTTGGCCGGCCGCCTGCCCCACATCTAACAGGCAGTCCCCTTCATTGCCCTCCACTTCTTGGATAACCGAACCGCTTATATTGGTAAAAATGACTTTGACCATTAAAATATTTCCTGATTTTGCGCACATTGATTTATAATTTGGGCCGCTTTATCTATTTCTTCCATGCTTGTATAACGTCCAAAACCCAAACGGATAGAGGATTTTGCCTGTTTGTCACTTAACCCAATGGCTTTAAGTACATGGCTGGGCCGTCCCGAACCGCTGGCACAGGCGGAGCCCGCCGAAAATAAGATATTTCTGGCTTCGGATATTAAGCGATCTGCATCAAGTCCATCTTTTCGAATATTGAAATTTCCATAATATCTATTTTCAATATCTCCATTTATGTCCCATGATGCGAATAATTTCACCGCCAAATCCCATAAATGGCGAACATGCTTATTATCCGTCTCCATATTCTGCTTCGCGATTTCTGCAGCCTTGCCAAAACCAACACATAAGGCTGGGGATAAAGTTCCTGACCTCATTCCCATTTCCTGCTCTCCACCATGTTGAATTGCGTTTAAATGAATGTCATCGCGAACCCATAATGCGCCAACACCCTTTGGCCCATAAATTTTATGTGCCGATATCGCAATCATATCCGGCCCTTCGTCTATCGCCATTCGGCCATATGCCTGAACCGCATCACATAAATATAAACCGCCTGCATCATGCGTTTTTTGCGCAATTTTGTTTATGGGTTGAATTGTACCAATTTCATTATTTACCATCATGGCAGATATAAGCGCTGGAGGGTTATTTTTTAAAATATTTTCTAACTCATCTAAATTGACTAAGCCTACTTTGTTGACGCTTAACATCTGCACTTCATGGCCAATGCGCCGCATTTCATCCATATTATCCAATATGGCTGCATGTTCAATTGTGGTTGCAGCAAAACGTTTATATGCGCTGCCTTTAATAGCCAAATTTATCGCCTCTGTTGCACCGGATGTGAAAATCAATCGTCCACCCTTGGGCAATAGGGCCATTATTTGTTCTCTTGCATGCTCCACAGCTGCTTGGGCCATCCTCCCGCCCATATGGCTGCTATGTGGGTTATAATGATGATCGCGCAGCCATGGTAACATGGCATCCACCACCTCTGGCGCCATAGGGGTTGTGGCCTGATAATCCAAATAAATGCTTTTTTGGTTCATTCACATTTCCCAGCGGCGTGATTAACATATTTTCTAATTAACATGTTATTTTTTATCATAATGCCTTGATGATAATTTTATCCAACTATTGATAAACGCATCCACATCCGACATTTTGCTATTATGGCCAAGGCTAACTCTAACCACCTCGCCCGCGCTTTTCATGTCATGCCCCATGGCGGTTAAAACATGGCTTGCCTTTAACGTGCCCGATGAACATGCACTGCCCGCCGATACCGCAATGCCGGCCATATCATAATGGATTAACTGCGCCGAGGAGCTGACCCCGGGCAGACGATAACTGGATATGGTGGACAGGCGGTTTCCTGATTGGCCAATTATTTGCCCTCCATGCGATAAAATTGCGCTGTCCAGCCTATCCCGCATTGCTGCAATATTGGCCGTCCATTCAAAGCCAGCTTCAATAGCAGCGGCAAAACCCAAAATGGCGGGCAAATTTTCCGTGCCGCGTCGATATCCCTGTTCTTGCCCCCCCGTGGGAGACAATCTGCCCAGATTTTTTACCAATAATGCCCCAATTCCCGGCGGCCCGCCCAATTTATGCCCCGAAATGGCAATCATATGCGCAAGGGGCAATGGCAATTTTCCCGCCCCTTGGGAGGCATCGCAAAAAAATAACGCCCCATTTTCTTTGGCCCATGCCATAATATCATCGGTATTTTGGATGATGCCAGTTTCATTATTCACCTGTTGCACAGCCACCATGTCACATGGGGATAGGGTATTGATATTCACCTGCCCCTGCTCATCAACTCCAATAATTTGCGACTTATCCGCCAATTTGCCTGCTGACAAAACCGCATCATGCTCAACCGCGCTCAGCTGAATATGACTTTTGCCCTTTAATGCGGTGTAAATGGCCTCGCTCGCCCCGCTGGTAAAAATCAACTCCCCATCCCAATCCAATGCGCTTTTTATCCGGTGGCGTGCATCCTCCAATAAAGCGCGCGCGGCGCGGCCCGTTAAATGCGGCGAAGATGGATTGGCCCAGCTTGAAAGGGCACTACTCATTGCCTCAATCGCCGGGGCAACCATCATCGTTGTTGCCGCATGGTCCAAATATATTTGTTCTTTTGTCATCATTATCCGTGGCTATTGCCTTATATATTGCGCATTTTTCCTATATGTTTATATATAGGGGGTAGAATCTTCAAAAGCTATATATTCAACATTCTATATGATGCGTATAGATGCTTTGAATATGTATTTTTCATTTAGTTAGAAAATAAATTATTATATGCCATCAATCATTATTCCTGGCCCTGAGGGCCGTTTAGAAGCCCGTTTCAGCCCGCCACCACGCCCACGTGCGCCCGTTGCAATGATTTTGCACCCGCATCCTCAGGCTGGCGGCACTATGAATGACCGTATAACACAGGAATTATACAAAACATTTGTCAAACGCGGCTTTGGCGTTTTGCGGTTTAACTTTCGCGGTGTAGGCCGCAGCGAGGGCGAATTTGACAATGGCATTGGTGAATTATCCGACGCAGCAGCCGCCCTTGATTGGGTTCAAAATTTCCATCAAGAGGCAGAAACCACATGGATTGCGGGTTTCAGCTTTGGCGCATGGATTGGCATGCAATTATTGATGCGCCGCCCGGAAATTCGTGGATTTATCTCCATCGCACCGCCCGCAAACATGTATGATTTCAGCTTCCTTGCCCCCTGCCCATCATCTGGCATTTTAATTCAGGGTGCGGGCGATGAAGTTGTTACCCCCCATGCGGTGCAAAAATTGGTGGATAAATTGCGCACGCAAAAACATATCACCATTCACCATGATGAAATTCCCCGCGCCAATCATTTCTTTGAAAATGAACAGGAAATGTTGATGGCTTCGGTTAATAATTATCTGAATATGCGGTTGGACCCAGATTGCCCGATTAAATAATTTCGATTAAATAATTTATTGGGCCGTTTGAAGCGAAGCGGATTTTTCTGCCTCACTTGGAATGGCCCAAATCGCAACATTGGCAATCATGACAATTGCCGCAATTATCATCAATAATGGCTTTTGCCCCCAACCTTCCCTGCGGCCCATGGATATTGCCCCCCAAATAAGGGCAAAACTGGTCAGCATCAATGCGCCCATAATAAAATCGCTCATATAATTTACCCTTAAATCGCCAAAACTGCGCCTATTGCTTTTGTGAAATAATAAATCCCATTTCTTTATAAGCAAGGGGTAGAGTTATTTTTATCCCTGCACTAAAAGACGCGCATGCGATTCTGTAACAGAATATAAACCAGCAATATAAGGGGTGAGTTTTGATGAAAATTGCACTTGCATCAGATCATGCAGCGGTTGAAATGAAAACTGCGCTTATTCAATGGCTGAATGAAATGGGCCATGAAATCACCGATTGCGGCCCTCATAATGATGATAGTGTGGATTATCCCGATTATGGATATAAATTGGCGGCGGTGATTGCCGACAAACAGGCCGATTTTGGCATCGCCATTTGCGGATCGGGCATTGGAATATCAATTGCGGTTAACCGCCATCATAATTGCCGCTGTGCATTGGTGGGCGAGCCTTTATCCGCAAAATTATCGCGCGAACATAATGACGCAAATGTCATCGCACTTGGCGCGCGTTTAACCGGCATTGAAATGGCAAAAGAATGCGTCGCCACATTTATCAACACATCATTTGGCGGCGAACGCCATCAACGCCGTGTTACAAAATTATCCAACCCGCAATTTTGAGATAAAGGGAATTTTATGTCCGATAATAACCAACATGATATGATCCGCAAAAATGGTTTCTTTACCGAAGATTTGGCACAGGCTGATCAAGCCGTCATGTCCGCAATCGGCAAGGAATTAACCCGCGAACAAAAACAAATTGAGTTAATTGCATCGGAAAATATCGTCTCCAAAGCTGTTTTACAGGCACAAGGTTCGGTCTTTACCAATAAATATGCCGAAGGTTATCCTGGCAAAAGATATTATCAAGGATGCGCACCATCCGATGATGTCGAACAATTGGCTATTGACCGTGCAAAACAATTATTTGATTGTGAATATATCAATGTGCAACCACATAGCGGCGCACAGGCCAATGGCGCGGTGATGTTGGCATTGGTCAAACCGGGCGAAACAATTTTGGGGATGAGCCTGGACGCGGGCGGGCATTTAACCCATGGCGCGCGCCCTGCAATGTCGGGCAAATGGTTTAACGCCGTGCAATATGGCGTGCGCAGCGACAATCATTTAATTGATTATGATGAGGTTGAAAAACTGGCGCTGGAACATAAACCAAAATTAATAATTGCCGGTGGCTCCGCCTATCCGCGCATTATTGATTTTGTTCGTTTCCGTGAAATTGCCGATAAGGTTGGCGCATATTTGCATGTGGATATGGCCCATTTTGCCGGATTGGTTGCGGCGGGTCTGCACCCATCGCCCCTGCCTCATGCTCATGTGGTGACCACCACAACCCATAAAACATTGCGCGGCCCGCGTGGCGGCATGATTTTGTCAAATGATCCAGATTTGGGCAAGAAATTCAACAGTGCGGTTTTCCCCGGACTTCAGGGTGGCCCATTAATGCATGTTATCGCGGCAAAGGCGGTTGCATTTGGAGAGGCGCTACAGCCTGAATTTAAATCATATAGTGCAGCCGTGATTAAAAATGCCCAAGCATTGGCAGAGCGGCTTCGTGAGCGCGGCGCGGCACTTGTTTCCGGCGGCACAGACACGCATTTGGCGCTTGTTGACCTGACACCATTGGGCGTAACTGGCAAGGATGCGGATGAGGCATTGGAAAGAGCCGGCATTACTTGCAATAAAAATGGCATTCCCAATGATCCCCTGCCCCCCACAAAAACAAGCGGTATTCGCGTTGGTTCACCAGCGGGCACAACGCGCGGCTTTGGCGTTGAGGAATTTCAACAAATTGGTGATATGATTGCCGATGTGTTGGACGGCCTGCGCAATAAGGGTGAGGAAGGTGACGCAGCGGTCGAGGCCGATGTCAAAAAACGCGTTGAGGCATTATGCGCAAAATTTCCAATTTATCCTTCTTGAAATAGGATGTTTCAAAACACATCTATATAAGGAGGGAGAAATGAAATGACCCAAATAACCTGTAATAATTGTGATTTTCAAATCACCGAAGGAACACGTTTTTGTCCGCAATGCGGCGAAAAGACAAATGAACAACTCTCTGCCGAAAGCTATGCTGCGCAGGCAAAACATTATGTTGGCGAAGCGGCTGATGAGCTTTATGGCGCGGCAAAAGAAGCTTTTAATGGCGGCAAAAAACTAGCCGATGCAGATAGCGCGAAAAAAGTTGCCGGTGGCGCGGCCATTGGCGCATTGGCGGGTGTTATTGCGCCCGTTGGCATTGCGGCAGGCGCGGCCATTGGTGCGGGAATTGTCGCCTATCGCCATTTGAACAAAAAAAATAAACCAGATAATTGATATATAATGCGCTGTCCTTTTTGTGCCCATGAAAATAGCCAGGTAAAGGACAGCCGTCCCACCGAAGATGGATCGGCGACCCGCCGCCGCCGCCAATGTGAAGGATGCGGCGCCAGATTTACAACATTTGAACGCATTCAAATGCGCGATTTAATGGTGGTAAAATCCGAAGACCGCAAAGAAGCATTTGACCGCGATAAATTGGCAAAATCGGTCTCGCTTGCATGCCGCAAACGCCCGATTGGCGAGGAACGGATTGAGCAGCTTGTTTCGGGAATTCATCGGCAATTGGAAACAATGGGCGAAACCGAAGTTCCCTCGATGAAAATTGGCGAAATGGTGATGAGCTCCCTAAAAGCTATTGATAGTGTCGCCTATATCCGCTTTGCCTCGGTTTATAAGGATTTTACAGAGGCCAAGGATTTTGAAGAATTTGCCGGCAGCGTTAAAGATGTTGCGGATATAGAATAGGCCAATTTCATGGATATTGAGAAACCAGCTTCGGCGCAACAATCTGTTCAACCCGCCATCATATTGGTTCGTCCGCAATTGGGCGAAAATATTGGCAAGGCAGCGCGTGCCATGCTTAATTTTGGGTTGACCGAAATGCGCCTTGTCGCCCCGCGCGATGGGTGGCCCAACCCCATGGCTGGCCCAGCGGCAAGCGGCGCTGATCAAATTTTGGCCGAGGCAAAATTATTTGATAATGTCGCCGATGCAGTGGCCGACATTACCCATGTTTATGCCACAACCGTGCGTAAACGCGGCATTGATAAACCGGTTTTCACACCGCAAGAGGCCGCCTACCAAATCCATGCCCAACCCGGCAAAAGCGCCATTTTATTTGGCGCAGAACGCTCTGGCCTTGAAACCGAGGAGGTTGGCTATGCCCGCTCCATCATCACTGTGCCGATAAATCCAGAATTTGGATCGTTAAATCTGGCACAGGCTGTGATTATATGCGCCTATGAATGGTCAAAAAATCAATCCCTTTCGATGCCACCATCGGTTGATATGCTGGACGCTGCTCCACAGGGCGAATTTGAAGGGATGATTGGTCATTTGTTTGAAATATTGAAAGAAAAGGACTATTTCTTCCCCCCTGAACGCAGCGAAGTGACCAAAAATACTTTGCGAAATTTATTAACAAAGCCGTCGTGGAACAGCCAAGAAATACGCACTTTGCGCGGCGTTTTTTCCACTTTTGGCAAATCTAAACAATCGCCCAGAAATTAAGCGTTGGTTTGTGCCGACTATGTATTAACGCCCCTTATCATAGGCATTAAATTCATACTCAATTGAGCTTTCAATCAATATTTCCCATAATTGATCGCTCAATGCATCTGGCAGTCCGGCTTCGCTGGCCAATATTCGCACATTATCCTTTACCTGCGCTTTACGCGGTTCATCACGCACGGCTTCCCGATTTGGTTTAATCCGTGCTGCGGCCCGCATATATCCAAAGCGAACCGCCAATAATTTCACCAATTGCCGGTCAATTTCGTCCACGCCTGCACGCACATCGACCATGGTTTCGCATTCAACAGATGGGATAATATTGATGTTTTTTTGTTCAGCCATTCGTGGCCAATAATCAGCATGGCCCATATTGTCCACTGCCAAACTATTATTTAACTCCAATTAACTTTGATTTTGGGCGTTTCAACACTTGACTTCAGCAAATATTATCGCCATAGCGCGCCTTCGCAATGGGCACTGCACCCCGGTGAAGCAGAGGCCGTATTGATTTATTCAATAGTGCGTTTCCGGGAATTATGATAGCAAATTGGAGTTTGAAATGACAAAACGTACAAGTTCAAAATATAAATTAGACCGCCGTATGGGTGAAAATATTTGGGGTCGTCCCAAATCACCTATTAACCGCCGTGATTATGGCCCTGGCCAACATGGCCAACGTCGTAAAGGCAAATTGTCTGACTTTGGTATTCAATTGCGCGCCAAGCAAAAGCTGAAAGGCTATTATGGCGACGTGACCGAAAAGCAATTTAAGCGTCTTTACACCGAAGCAAGCCGTCAAAAAGGCGATACCAGCCAAAATCTTATTGGTTTGTTGGAACGCCGTCTTGACATGGTGGTATATCGCGCGAAATTCGCCCCTACCATCTTTGCTGCTCGTCAATTGGTTAGCCACGGACATATCCGCGTAAATGGCGTAAAATGTAATATTGCAAGCCGTCAAATTTCTGTTGGTGATGAAATTTCATTGGGTAATAAGGCGATGGAAATGGCCTTGGTTATCGAAGCACAAGGCCTTGCCGAGCGTGACATTCCTGAATATGTCAGCGTGACCGACAATAAAAAAGCAACCTTTACCCGCGTTCCTACTTTGGATGAGGTTCCTTATCCTGTTAAAATGGAACCAAATTTGGTTGTTGAATTTTATTCACGTTAATAAATATACCCTATTTTATAAAAAAAGCGGCGTTTTTTCGCCGCTTTTTTTATGCCCAGCGCATTATTTTATTAAAACATCGTTGCAGATGAAACAACGCTCTGCCATTGTCTGACCAAATAATATTTGGAGGAAGTGATGAAAAATAAATTTTTATTAACAGCAGCCATTGCTGTTCTTGCCCTTAGCGGATGTAAGAAAATCGATGCCAATAATATAGACGCCAGCAAAATTACTGTTCCTGAAATTTCTGAGCAGATTATGAAGGATGTGACCAAAACATTATCATCCGATGAATTTGAAGGCCGCGCCCCTGGCACAGCAGGTGAGGAAAAGACATTAGCCTATTTAGTAGAGCAATTTAAGGCCGCAGGGTTAGAGCCGGGCAATAATGGCAGCTGGTTTCAGGATGTTCCCTTGGTCGAAATTAACGCCGTAAAACAATCCCCCATGACGGTAACAGGCCCCAATGGCAAGGCCATGTCGTTTAATTATGGCAAGGATTATGTTGCCGCATCCTACCAAGAACAGGCAAAAATTGATATTGCGAACAGCGAGGTGGTATTTGTTGGCTATGGTATTAACGCCCCTGAAAAAGGGTGGAATGATTATGCCGGCGTTGACGTAAAGGGAAAAACCGTCCTCATATTGGTCAATGATCCTGATTTTGGTACGCAAAGCCTAGAGGGTGAATTTGGTGGCCGCGCTATGACATATTATGGCCGCTGGACCTATAAATATGAAGAGGCCGCGCGCCAAGGTGCCGCCGCTGCCATTATCATTCATGACGATGCCCCTGCGGCCTATGGTTGGAATGTTGTTGAATCAAGCTGGACTGGCCCGCAATTTTACGCGCAAAGCACCAATGGCGGTGCGGATCAAACAAAGGCAAATGGCTGGATACAAAAATCGGGCGCGGCGCAATTATTCGCCGCTGCTGGCGTGGACATGGCAAAATCAATGGCCGCCGCACGAAATAAAGGCTTTAAGGCGATATCCATGCCATTGAAGGCCAGCCTTTCATTAGAAAATAGCATCAATAAAAAGAACAGTAAAAATGTAATTGGCATATTAAAAGGCACAAAGCGGCCCGATGAAAATATATTATATACCGCGCATTGGGACCATTTAGGACGTTGTAAGCCCGCGCCCGACGGCGATGATATTTGCAATGGTGCAATCGACAATGCCACCGGAACAGCCGCCCTTGTCGCATTGGCAAAGGCGCATAAATCCGCAGGAGCGCCCGATCGTTCCATGGTATTTTTGGCTGTAACTGCAGAGGAATCGGGCCTGCTTGGTTCAAAATATTATGCTGAAAACCCTGTATTCCCGCTAAATAAAACCGTTGGCGGCGTTAATATGGATGCTTTTTCCATGTCGGGTAAGGCCAAAAACCTGACCGTTGTGGGCATGGGCAAATCGCAACTTGACGCATATTTAGGTGAAGCGGCCAAAATTGAGGGCCGGACACCAGAGGCCGAGCCAACGCCCGAAAAAGGATTTTATTATCGCAGCGACCATTTCAGCTTCGCCAAATTGGGCGTGCCGATGATTTATTTTGAAGGCGGCGATGATTTGGTCAATGGCGGCAGACCCGCGGGAGAAGCCGTGGGCAAGGATTATGTCGAAAATCGTTACCATGGCCCAAAGGATGAATATAATGAAGCATGGGATTGGTCCGGCGTAATGGCCGACCTGCGCCTATATTATCGTGTGGGACGGATGTTGGCGATGAGCGAAGATTGGCCAAATTGGAATGAAGGCGATGAGTTTCGCGACATTCGTGACAAAAGCCGCGCCGCAAAATAATATTCAAACCTATAATCAATAAACTATATATTGAGGGCTATGTAGCATCTGCTATGTAGCCCTTAATCATGACCCGCAATGACGAAAGAATAAAGATGGAAACAAATCTTATGCCCGCCGAATGGGCTATGCATCAGGCCGTATGGATTGGTTTTCCATGGAATAGTGCCGAATGGCCCACCGATATGGACAAGGCGCAACAACAAATTGCCGCCTTTGCCAATGCGGTGCATTGCGGCGGCGCGGGCGAACATGTCATATTGGTTGCGGGTGACCAGTCATCTTATGATCGCGCCATTTCTTTGGTGGATGATGGCGTGGAGGTCTGCCTAGAGAAAATTGGCGATATTTGGCTGCGTGATACGGCGGCAATAATCACCGGATCTGGCGCGAATAGACGGGCCAAAAATTTTGATTTTAATGGCTGGGGCGGCAGTTATTTAATGGATGGCGACCAAGAAATTGGCGATACTCTTGCCCTTGCCCAAAAATTTCCCATTGATAAATGTAATTGGATATTGGAAGGCGGGGCAATTGATGTTGATGGCAGTGGATGGGCGGTTACCACAATGGATTGCCTGCTTAACCCCAATCGCAACCCTGCCCTTTCGCAGGCGGATATTGCCCAAAAATTAAACGAAGATTTGGGGATCAACAATATCATCTGGCTGGGTGATGGGCTGCGCAATGATCATACCGATGGCCATGTCGATAATTTGGCGCGTTTTATTCGCGCTGGTCATTTATTACTCCCGCAATCGTCCCCAGACGACCCCAATTTTTATATTTATGAGGCGGCATTTGCCGAGGCGTCGAAACATGATGTGCAGATAAGCCGTATCTGCTCCCCCGGTGCTTATTTGGTGGACGGGGAAGCAATTCCCGCCAGCTATATGAATTTTTATATTGGGAATAAAGTTGTTGTCATGCCGGCCTATGGAACAAAATATGATGATGAGGCCGCCAAAACCTTGGGCATGCATTTTCCCAATCACAAAATTGCCGCCCTGCCCGCCACGGCAGTAATTTTGGGCGGCGGCAGTTTCCATTGCGCCAGTCAGCAAATTCCCGCTTAAACCAACATATATGCTTGCATCATGACGCGCTATCTTCATAATGACGTCCAAATTTGAAATTTATGGAGAGTAAAATGAAAAAATCCTTAACCTTATCCGCTGCTTTATTGGCCGCCAGCGCATTTGTCGCCCCCGCTATGGCAGAACATCATGGCGATAAAGAGGCTGTCCATGAACAATTGGAAAGCCCACTTGACCCCATTCTGGCATCCGACATTCGTAAAGATGATATGGCGCGGGATAAATATCGCCACCCAAAGGATACATTAGTATTTTTTGACATTCGCCCTGATATGAAAGTTGGCGAATATGCCCCCGGCGGCGGATGGTATAGCCGGATATTAGGGCCTCTTTTGGCCGAAAAAGGGCAATATGTCGGCTTGTTTTTTAACCCAGACAATCTGCCATTTTCGGATGAGGCAAAGGAACGCACCCGCGCGGGCGCAGCAAAATTTCCCGAAGATGTCGCCAAATGGACCGGCATTTCTGCTGATAAATTCCCTACCTATACAATGGATAAAGTCCCCGCAGAGGCCAAGGGCACAATGGACCGCATTTTAATCATCCGCATGATGCATAATATGCTGCGTTGGAACATGGCGGACAGCGAAATTGCCGCCATGCGCGATTTATTAAAAGATGATGGCATGATTGGCATTGTCCAACACCGTGCAAAGGCCGATGCAAGCTATGCATTAAGCGATGGCAATAAAGGATATTTGCGCGAAGCGGATGTAATTAAATTTATGGAAGTTCATGGTTTTGAACTTGTCAACTCATCCGAAGTAAACGCCAATGATAAAGACACTGCCGATTATGAAAATGGTGTGTGGACCCTGCCCCCTGCCTTTGCGAAAAAAGATGTTGATAAAGAAAAATATGAAGCAATTGGCGAATCCGATCGCATGACTTTATTGTTCAAAAAACGCCCATAAATTATTATAAAAATTTAATAATAGGAAATTACATTGAATAAAATCATCACCGTCTCTGCATTGCAACTTGCCCTTGGCGGTGATGAAAACGCCAATATTGACGCCGTTTGTGACTTGGTGGAACAGGCGGCGGGAAAAGGCGCAAAAATAATTTTGCCGCCAGAAATATTCTCCTCCCCCTATTTTTGTGTGGTGGAGGATGAGGCGCTATTTTCTCTTGCCCGTCCAACATTGGATCATCCGTCGGTCCGTGCAATGGCGAAATTGGCAAAACATTTTGGGGTTGCCATTCCAACAAGCTTTTTTGAAAAAGATGGGCATCATTATTATAACAGCTTGGCCATGATAAATGAAAATGGCGAAGTGGTGGGCGTTTACCGCAAAAGCCATATTCCCGATGGTCCAGGATATGAGGAAAAATATTATTTCCGCCCGGGCAATAGCGGATTTAAGGTTTGGGATGTGGTCGGCACGCGCATAGGTGTGGGCATTTGTTGGGACCAATGGTATCCTGAATGTGCACGCGCCATGGCGTTAATGGGCGCAGAAATGCTATTTTATCCCACTGCCATTGGTTCTGAACCCTATGATGAGGGATTGGATACCAGCCGCATGTGGCGAAGATCAATGCAGGGACATGCCGTTTCCAATTGCATGCCGGTTATTGCCGCCAACCGCATTGGAACAGAGGAATTTAACGGCGCATCACAAAGCTATTATGGCCACAGCTTCATCACCAATGAATGGGGCGATTTAATTGCCGAATTTGGCGATAATGAAACCGGAATTTTAACCGCCACATTGGATTTGGACATGGCGGCAGAACATCGCGCTGGCATGGGCTTTTTCCGTGATCGGCGGCCACAGCTATATAATAGGCTGGCCGAAGATATTTGATGCAAAAGGCAAAAGAAACACTCTCTAAAATTTTTGGTAGGGGGAGTGTTTATGCCTTCGCCATAGCCTTCATCTATTTATCTTTGGTATATATTACGACTGGAGTAAATTATACAAAAAGCGGCGCTGATAATGTCGTTTTAGTTCTCCTCTGCCCTTTAATTCTTTCTATGGTCCTCGCAGGATTATTAGATCCTAATGCAAAATTAAAATATTTTGATTTAGTCACGCGGGCTGGTTTTGTGATAGTAGGCGCATTTACTATTTTATGCCTGATTGTTAACGAAGCGCTAATCTGCATAATTCTCATTTCTCCATTATGGCTTTTTTTGCATTTTCTTGGCGATATTCAGGAAAATATTTTGCATATCGTCAAGGACAGAGCTGAAGCAAAAAATGGCACTATTACCTAATATTTTTTGCGGCCTGAAACACATCGCCAAACATTTGCGGCGTCAACCGCCCCGTTTGCGTATTATATCGGCTACAATGATAACTATCGATTAAAATTTGCCCAGATGGCAATTGATGCTGCGCCCCATGGCCAAATTTATAATCTGCCAACTTTCCACCAATATGCCGAATGAAGCTGTCATGCGCAATTTTGCCCAAAGCAATGAACACCCGTAAATTTTGCAATTCGGCCAATTGGGTGGTTAAAAATTGACGGCAATTTTGCACTTCTTGCGGCGTGGGCTTATTTTGTGGCGGCAGGCATTTTACGCTGTTTAGGATTATCGCGCCTTTTAACTGCACCCCATCATCGGCCCTTGCCTGATACTCCCCCTCGCTAAATCCATATTTGGCAAAGGTTTCAAATAATAAATCACCTGCATAATCGCCTGTAAATGGCCTGCCCGTGCGGTTTGCCCCATGTTTTCCAGGGGCAAGGCCAATAATGCCCAGCCAAGCGTCTTTATCGCCCCATGCGGGCACGGGCGCATTCCACCAATCGGGATATTCCGCCGCGCATTCATTGCGAAAATCAACCAATCTAGGGCAGAGCGCGCAATTTTTCGCAGGCTCGCTATTGGCAAGAGGCAGAGAATCGGGTTCAAGAAAAGGATTTCCAAATAACATGGCCGTAGGTTACATCCCCCAAATGACACACGCAACCACACAGCTATACATTATCGCATTAGGATCGAATCAATATTTGCCCAAATATGGCGGACCCGACAAAATTTTAATGCGCGCCGCCGAAATTTTGGAATGTGACGAAATTGATGTGCTTTCTTTTTCTAAAATTATAACATCACGTGCCATCGGCCCATCCAAAAGAAATTATGCCAATGCCGCTGCGTTAATATGCACCCCCCTGCCCCCGCAAAAATTATTGCGCCATTTAAAAAACACCGAAAATCTATTTGGACGAAAATCGCGTAAAGGCGCAGATATCGGCCAAAAATGGCGCAGCAGACCACTTGATTTAGATATTATAACTTGGTCCGGCGGGTGCTTTGTAGGTGACTCGCCATCGTTAATCATTCCCCATCCCATGATGACAAATCGTGATTTTGTGCTGGGTCCCGCAGCCCAAATTGCGGGAAAATGGCGCGATCCACATAGCGGTTTTTCGATCTCGCAAATTTTTTTCCAAAAAAACCGATCAAAGCCGCTTGACCAATTCGGCAAGGGGCTTTAGGGGGATGCTTCGCGATTGAAGAACACCGAATATTTCAATCTGTGGGCCCTTAGCTCAGTCGGTAGAGCAACTGACTTTTAATCAGTAGGTCGCTGGTTCGAACCCAGCAGGGCTCACCACCTTTTTTTGAAAAAGTGGTGAAATAAAGCATTAAGTCAATGCTATTCTTCTTTCCCAATTACCCCTTCTAAAAAAATAATTTAGATATTATTATTTCTCTTGTAATTTTTTTGGTGAGCTCCTCTCAATATCGCCCAACTGATTAAAACACCTCCTCAGCAAAGCCCTTAAATTTGCGAATACTGCTTCATTAAGCGTTGATGGCATGGATAAGCCCCATAGTTAGCAATTAAGCCACATATAGGCTCAAAAGCTAAATTTTAGTTGAGATATTTATTCTTAAAGAAATATTGACCAAACTATACATAAAAGCCGCATATATAGCCCTATCAGAACCATATATGCGGCTTTACCTATATAAATAATAATAGGTTTAGTTTAGAAACGGAATCCTAAGCTGAAATTCGCTTGTTGGCGTTTATAATCTGCTCCGCCAATATCACCAAAATCTGACTGGCTATATTCACCGGCAATATAAAATCCACCAAATAGGGAAATTTCCGCACCGCCACCAAAGCGAAGGGCGCTATTATTTATATCGGCGGAAACTCTTTTCTTGCTAGAACTGAAATCTATATCGCTATAGCCAAGTTTGCCAAACAATGCGAAACCATCAATTACAGCCACACCCAAACGTGCGCCCGCGCCAAATGTACCCTTTTGATCTATTAAAGATGGGTTTCCACTATCTGGCGCAGAGGAAACCTCATAACGTCCAAATGGGCCAAAGGTTAACCCGCCTATAATGTCAAAATCATAGCCAATTTCGCCGCCATATGTAATATCTTCATCGGTTGTAAAAACAGCAGTAGGCGCAGTCGCATTTGCGGTTAATTTAGGCCTTTCATACCCAATGCGCCCTTCAATACGTAGGCCGTCCATTCCCTTTTCTTCTGAGGAATCCCTCACCTCCCGTATATCTCGACCCGCAGGCATTGTTTCATACTTTGCATTTGCCGCGCGATATTCAACCTGCCTATATTCGGTCTGCGGAGCAGGTGCTGGTGCCGGTGCTGGTGCAAGTGCTGGAGTTGATGCAGGAGCAACCTCCATTACGGGCCTTGCCTCAGCCATTTTTACTGGTGTAGCAGGCACAGCTTCTTGCTGTTGCTGGGCCTCCTGTAAGGGTTGTTCAATTGTCATGAGCTCAACATTTGCTTCGGCCAATTTAGCTTCAACCGGAACAGCTTCTTTAATTTCTTCTTTTACCATGACCATCTCTGGTTCAACGGCAACTTGTTCAGATTGCAAAGAGTTATTTTGTGTCAAAACTTCCGCTTCTTGCTTAACCACTTCATTATTTAATGAAGCAATTGGCGCGCGGTTTTGTTGAACGGGATTGGGCGTCAATATGCTGACCCGCCTTTCCTGAACAACAGGTTGAGGCGATACAGGCTGCATCGCAATTTGCGGTGCGCGATAACCATAGCATGCCTCTTCTTTCAACAAGCGGCCTTGCATAATTGTGATATCCGCCTTTGACAATTTGGCTTCTTCTTCAATTTTTTTGGATGAATATTTATTATAATCTTCGCGTGCCTTGCGTTGATTTTCTTCATTCTTCTTCCATTTGACGGAAGCATCATTAATATCTTTTGCCCATGTTTTTGCTTCCTCTGGTGAAGCAAGTTCAGGTTTCTCTGCGGTCAAACGCGCAAATTCCGCCGAATAAATTTTGACATTTTCCTCGGCAATTCGCTGATCATTTTCAGCAGCCAGCACCTTTGACTTTAAATCGATAAGATTATGCGAATATTTGGTGCGATCTTCTATCCCCGAAAGCACCATGTCATTGCCGCGCTTACATAATTTTGCATTGCCCGCATATTGTGCATGCGCCACCATGGGAGAGACAGACCCCATTAATATAGCCATTGCAGCAGCCGATTTAAGATTTTTTGCCATTAAAGACCTCCGTAAAATATTTACGCGGCCATAGAAAATAGCATCAATATAGTAAAACGGGATTATCGGTAGAGTAAATTCGGAACTACCGAATTATATATTTCCATAAGAAATATACTTATTGAGAAGCAATTTTATTAAAAACATTAACCGAATATTACATCATTTATCCTTTGCGATGGGCGCTTTACCCACAATCATCATCGCCGCCAATTTGCCGCAAGCAGAAGGATTGCCTAAGTCACATCTTTTTTTATAATAATTATAGGCACTTACATTGTCGATTACATATAAACCGTCATACCCATAATAATAAAAACCGCCTAAATTATAACAGCTATTGCCTTGATTAGCGGCACACCCCTTCGCAAAAATTGTTTCCGCAGATTTAAGATTTTTTTCTACACCAAGGCCGTTCATCATCATATATGCCCAATTGTCGCAGGCCAATAAATGCCCCTTTTCGCAACTCTCTTGTAATAAAACAGACGCTTTTGCAAAATCTTCAGGGCCACCTATGCCAGATAATTGCATATATCCATAATTGGCACATGCATCCAAATTGCCCGCCGTGCAGGCAACATCAAAAAATGCGCGTGCCTCAACCTGTTTTAGTGCACCACCCTGCCCTTGGAGCAGCATGACAGCATAATTATTACATGAGATGGCAATATTTTTATCGCACCCCTTTGCATAAAGAGCGCGAGCCGTATCCAATGAAAAATCTAATTTTCGTTGTTCCGTTAGCCGCCCGTCATATATAATCTGCGCCAAATTATTGCACGCACCGCCATTTCCCATATTACAGGCAGTGTCAAAATTGCTAATTGCACCGTCCATATTTTGTGCACCGCCCTGTCCCTTTTCTTGCATGGCGGCTAAAAAATTACACCCTTCAGCTTCTTTTAAGTCGCATGTAATTTTTGCATATTTTCTGGCTAATGGATAATTGACCCTATCATATGTTCCCATATAAAGGGCAGAAGTATAATCCAAACATGCTTGCGCCTTTTTCTTTTCACAAGAAATACGAAGTATTTCGACAGATTTAGCTTTTTCTGAAACTGTGGCATTTACTGGAATAATATATCCAAAAAGCAATATTATTAATGCGATATATCTCATATCTCCTCCGTTATTATCTCGTGAAAATAATAGGCAATAGATTATTTTTTATCGCTGCATTCGTCCAAATATTTCATTCTAATATTGGTCATCATCATCGCGCCTACTTGTTTGCCGCCGCCGCTTAAAAACTGAAAACCGGAAATTTCTTTTCCGCCATTTAATATCGTCATGCGAATATTTCCCTGCATTGGCATGGAAGGATTGGAGCAATTAAGGTCTGCTTTCATCTCTTTCTCGGAATAAACAGCGTTTGAAAATTGGCATTTTGGTGCAAATAATTGGGGCGACAATTTGGCATGATCCTTTGTCACACACATTTTGATCACTTGCTTTGGTTTATCCTCTTTAATGCTGCTAAACCCGCCTTCTCTTTTACTATTGCTATCTTTATATGTGGCCCCCGCCTCTTGCTGTGTGGTGATTTCCCATTCACCAGGTGTAAAAGTGGGCATTTGATCCATGCAAAGCGCCGTTGTCGCGGGAAATATAATAAATATAGGCAAAACCCTGTTTAATTTCTTCACTTCGATCCTCCTTCAGTATGATTTTCACTATCGCCTGATGATGTATATTTAGGGTTTCCGACAGGAATAGTCTCGTTAAAGGCGATCTGGCTGACCTCTAAAACATAATCCCTAACCTCAAAATCGATATTTACCGTGCCGCCCGTGGCGCAGCACCCTGCGTCATTGTGCCTTCGCACCAATGAAAAGGCACTTGCTTCACGAAGGTTAAAGAAAATAGGTGATGCCAATTGGAAGTTTTGAGGAAGTAATTTATTGACCTGTCTTTCAATATTATAAGCAGTCGTAACATTCCAACTATTACCCGTTGAATAAAAAATTTGATCCGCACTGCCCAAACCGCGATTTCGGGCCGGAACATGCAGAATTGCCCTATCATCATCACGCACCAAAATGGGCGCATCAAAAAATCCCTCCACCTGCATGGCGGAGAAAAATTCCGGTTCATTCTCATTTGTAAATAATATCATCATTTCTACATGCGGCCCGTCCTTTGGTTGAAGCGACAGATGCTGCCAATGAAATTGGGTTTTCGTCGACGATATGTTTATTTGACCAGCAGCAATTACTGAACAATTCGCCTTCACCGCATAAAGGCAGTTTTGCCCAATATTGGAAAAGGACGATGCATCGGATAAGATTGCTTTTTCGACATCCGCAATATCACAACCGCTTTGATATTTGCCGTCGGGACATGCAAAAATTTCTGACCCTTCAAACATATCTGGCTCTTCACCATCGATTGATCCATTTTGGGCATTTGCCGGTGCAGCCGAAACCATTGCCCATAAAAATGCAAGCATGATAAATTTCGATGGTGGCATAAAACTCTCCTTATTAGCCAAAGGAAAATATCATTTAATTTAATCCATAACTAAAAACAATTTTCGAAATAAATATAACAAGGATTGTCATAAATACTGAAAAATGGCTGTAATTAGAATTGGTTGCAGCTGGACCACGATTTCTAATTTTGGCTACATATCTTTTTGATATATATCTAAAAAATTCTTGAAATCGTGGTCTGGTTGTTAACAAGCAATCTGATTTGCACCAAATTAAGGTGGGAGCTACGGCTCCCACTTTTTCATGCGCTATATTATATATGCCTAATTAAATATAAGCCGCCAAAAAAACACAGCCATCATCGCATGACCATTTGCCATTTTTTGTGCCATAGGCAACTTCACCTATGCCGACATCCATTCCGCTTAAATCGGCCTGCCCGTGAATAGGGATCAACCAAATGGGTTTATCTTCGGCTAATATATTGATGGCCGTTTCATTTCCGTAATAAAGAGTGAAATGTGGCGAGGAAAGTAACTGGACCAAGCCGTCACCAATTGGCAATTGCCCATGGCGCGGGTCATCATATGGTTTTGCCACGCTAACCGATACACCATCATCCAAATGTAATTCGCGCGGGCGGCCATAATCATATAGGCGGTAGGTAATGTCGGAATTTTGCTGTATTTCAACCAATGTCACGCCCGCACCAATTGCATGAATAGTTCCGGCGGGAATGTAGAACCAATCCCCTGCCTTCACCGGCTTCCAATCCATTAAATGTTCAATATCGCCTGAAATGGCGGCTTGTCTTAATTCTTCATCGTTCAAATTTTGCTGAGTCCCAATGCCCAAAACGGCATTTGGTTCGGCTTGAGTAATCACCCAACATTCCTCTTTTCCGGACTTTAAGCCGCGTGACATTGCCTGAGCATCATTAGGATGAACCTGCACCGATAATTTTTCAGATGTGAACAACCATTTGACCAATAATGGCAAGGGTAATTGAATGTCATCAAACCATATTTCCCCAATTTGGCGCCCCTGCCCGCCCATATTTGTCGGCAAATCATAACGCCCCCATGGTTTATCAACCAGATTTTTGGGAAGTTTAATCATCATATCACTGTTATTCCATCCTTATATGATTCACCAATTACTTCATAACAAACAAAGGTTGTAGAATGCTAATTTTCTCTTTAATGAAAAATTAATATAAATTGGTCGCTCTATAATAATTAAACAGCAGGAAATAATATGCAGACCCCACTTGGTGCGGCAACGGTTAAGGCAAGTTTGCTTGATCGCGGTTTAACACAGCTTATCCTTTGCTTAATTATTGGGGTTATTGTCCCCACAACCATTATATTATTGATGATACCCAAGGTTGGTTTTTCCAGCGATACATCATTATATTCTTTTTGGATGTCATTTTTCAGCACCGCGTTCAGCATTGCCGCTTTACGCAAAATGCGCGGTTTTCCCGGGACAAGTGATGCGGCATTTATTTTACCCACCTTTGCAACATTATATGGAATTGGCGTGATTATCCTGCTCGCCCTGCGCCTTCCTTATAGCAATATGATTATTTCCTTGGCTTTTGCTTCATCGGTCACCACCCGTTTTGCGATTGATGCCATTATTCGCCGATCGCCAAAGGTGCATTATTATTTAATCCCCGGCGGCAGGATTGAAACATTACAAAAGCATATAAACATTCCTGCATCCTATTTAAAAGATGCCATTTTACCCGGTGATCCCCATGCAATTATCATTGCTGATTTACATTTTGATCATGATGATGAATGGGAAAAGATGATTGCAAAGGCCGCATTGTCAGGCATTGCGGTATATCATTTTAAACAAGTGTCAGAGGCGCTATCGGGCCGTGTGCGCATGGAACATATTTCCGAAAATAGTTTTGGATCATTATTGCCCAGCCAACCCTATCGCCATGTGAAACGGCTTGGCGATTTAATCCTATGCTTTATTGCCTTTCCAATTATCTTGCTGCCCATGTTGATTGCCGCGATTATGGTCAAAATCGATTCAACCGGCCCCATATTTTTCAAACAAAAACGCATGGGATATCGCGGAGAGATTTTTGAAGTGGTTAAATTTCGCACCATGCGCAATGCAGAGGCTCCCTCGGATAAAACAGACCCACGGGTTGAGGCAATGACCAAAGAACAGGATAAGCGCATTACCCGTTATGGAATGTTCCTGCGCCGTTCGCGCATAGATGAATTGCCACAAATTTGGAATATTATAAAAGGCGAAATGAGCTGGATTGGCCCACGGCCAGAGGCTGTTGCCTTGTCAGAATGGTATGAAAATGAAATCCCATTTTATTCATATCGCCATATTGTGCGCCCTGGAATTACCGGTTGGGCACAGGTAAATCAAGGCCATGTGACCGAATTGGAAGATATTGACACTAAATTACAATATGATTTTTTCTACATTAAAAATTTCTCTTACTGGCTAGACGCGATCATTTTCCTACGCACCATATTGGTTATGCTCACCGGATATGGGTCGAAATAGGACATGAAATTATTATCCTGTAATATGGTCAACAGAAATTGCTTGATATATCGCAAAGCTGCACATTAACGCACTCACGCATGTAAACATCTGTGCGACATTAAGCCGGAGATTTATGCGCTGAAATTAACAAATGGGCCTGAAATGGCCTTCTGTTCCTTTTTTATTGCCCTTTACGAAGCTATTTTTATCGCCGCAAGAGGCTTGGTAAACACATCTAATCAAATTGTTTCTTTTCATCAATTGAGAGTATGAATGTCATCAGCAAAATAAACTTAAAAGAATTTCCAGTAAAGAAACTAAAATTAGTGCTGATAAACTTACCTATGTTGTTTAATTCCGGGAAATAATCGGCCACAGCAAAATAATCTATCCATATAGCATAATAATCAATCCATATAATAATGAGGAAAAAAGCAAAAAGGACAAAATAATTTGGTAGATTTCTGGCCAATATCTCGTAACGAACCAATAAAAATAATATGATATGAAATATTGAGACTGTTATGAATTGAGCATTTTCAGATATAAGTGGAGTCATTAGAATAGGCCCCAAAGAGAATGTCATTATAAATATGGCGAACATCCTAACATCGGTGATAAACTGTTCATCAATTCTACGCATTTACCTAACTCCGCATGTGCCAGATGAAACTAATGAAATCGGCAAGCCTTGACCAATCACACAAAAATATAATTAAGCAAAATGAGATATATACCTAGGAGGATTAGTAAACCAATATAAAAGCCCAAAGAGATCAAAATTGCTTTTATAATATTATCAAGCACCCGTTTTGGAGTAATTTTCATTATATTTATCCAATTTTCATTTAAACTAGATATTTTAGTCCCAATAAATTGGCCCTGTAATATACTCTTGAATCCAAAGATATATTGCAAACAATATTCCCCCCACAATCTGAATAGCGAAGCAGTACAAAATACCTTTACCTATAATTTTCAGCATGTTTTTAATTGTATATTTCATCTCTACATTCCTTGTGCATTATCAAATGCTGTTCTGGATGGGCCTTTGGGAATGAAAATGGCTGTGTATACATCCTGCCTCTTCCGCATAAATATCTAATATATATAGATATCTGTCATTATAGTATAATAATCAATATGATATGCGAAAACCATACCTAAAAAATATATAAAACAGGGTAAATGCTACTCCGTGCCCAAAGCCAACCAAAGGCCACCGCTTTTTAAGGCGGACATATAAAAAACACTGGTTCGCTTTTATACGCAATTTTGCGGCATTATGTCGCAAAATAACCGATTCGCAGACTCCACGAATCGCGCTGATTTCCGTAAGAAATTGGTATGGGTAAAAGCAATCTACAAGCATCGCTGGAGAAGAAATACGCCGTCTGGAGCGGCGAACTTCTCGAAGTTCAAAAAAGCATCACGAAGATCGAGGAGTCACATGCCGAGTTGTCGGTATTGCGGTCGCGTGCAACCAGGCTTGAAGATCTTGTGAGCAACGCCAAGAACATTTTCTTTGAGGTTAACCCCGAATGGGATGCTGAACAAATCAAGCCAATCCGACCAGGCCGATACGCCCTGCCTTTTGAGATAGGGACAGTTTCGAAGGATTGCATGACGATCCTCCGTGAAAATGACAGGCCTATGCCTTCACGAGAAATTGGCAAAATGATCCTTGAGCGTCATAATATAGCTGATGCTGACTGGCAGCTTGTGGATCGAGTGCGCGGCGCTGTCGACGCTTGCATGCGCTCCCGCCGCGATAAATATGTCAAAGGCGAAGGCGAATATCCGATATATTGGTCGATCATCCCAGCCTGAAAATCAGCGGCCTAAATTCAATGCCCTGATCAGTTCCGCCTTGTCGGGATCAGCGCAGTTATCGGAGCCCTGACGCTGCCAATACCCTTTCAGACGCCTCGATATCGGTGATGCCAGAGCATTTGAAAGTATCATTCCGAACAAATCACCGTTTGGCCGGCGCTTATTTTCCTCTCTCCATGCCATCTCACTGGCATAGTAACTGGTATAGCCTCTGCCGATACTGTTATAGACGCCCCGTTCGGCTCGACGCATTCTTGAGAAAAAGCTTTCGGCTTGGTTTGTGCAAGCGATGCCGTCGGAGTAGCTCTTGGAATGATTGATCCGCTTGGTATCGAAATAGCCGTGCAGTGAGTCATACTGACTCGCTTCATCAGCATGGACAATACTGCCCTGTTTTACCAACTTACGCATGATCGGGACCGCATCGCCTTCCTTGCTTAGATGAAAGGTGCGGACACGGGCGGGTCTATCGCGCGCTTCATCTTCGCGTTCGCGCACCACGACGATCAATCGCTTTTTAGCTAGCTGCTCAGCTTTGGATGCCGCGCGCAAGCCTTCCCAATTGACAGGGTCATTAGCAATGCGCTTTGGCTTTCCGCCGAATACCGCGCCATCGACTTCTACGACACCATCGAGCTCATCGAAATCATCGTGGTTATCAATGCCCATTGCTTCGCGAAGCTTGTGGGCCAGCACCCACGCTGTTTTATATTCTACCTTGATTTCACGTTGCAGACGCAGTGCCGCCACGCCCAACACGCCGTTGGTGAAGATAGCGATCGCCTCAAGGATTTTGCGGAATTTCAGTTTGCGGCTTGCAAATATGGTTCCGCTGGTAACAGAAAACTGTGTCCGGCATTTCGCGACAGAGCATTTCCATTTTCGGTCAGCAATCAGAACCCAATGTTTTTCTGATCCGCATTTGGGACAAACCGGTCTGCCCTTGGTGGAGATCCAGCGGATACGCTTGAACTTCGCATAAGCGCGCTCTTCTGACATGCTAAAGACCGAACGCAACGAGAGCGTTTTGGCTTTAGAGGAAAGGAGGAAATGTTGCGCCATATGGTGATCTGCATCATCATATATGGTGATGTTTATAGATTGTCCAGCATTATATCATCATATATGATGATGCCTGCCATTACAGCCGGTGATAGAAGTTTTGCAGTTTGAAATTTCCGTCCTATAAGATCGGCATGACAGAGAAAAACCAAAAGCCCGAAGAAGCCCATCCAAGCGAGAAATCCTGGGAAGAGCTCGTCAAGAATATTTTGCGCGCTGAAATGATGCGGAGGGGCGTGTCTTACGCTGTCCTGGCCGAGCGTCTTGCAGCCTACGGTATTGAGGATAATGAACTCAATTTGCGGAATAAAGTCAGTCGAGGTCGGTTTACGGCTGTTTTTCTCGCGCAGTGCCTAAAGGCACTCGACGTTGAATGGATCAATTTGTCGGCATCTCTAGATGATGCGACGGGCAAGAGTGGAGCACAAACCTTGGCGCGCGGACCATCAAAACCATCAGAATAAAAATAGCGCATTTGGGTAAATTCAATTTCCGTCCTAAAACATAGGTTATTGCAAACTCTACCATTCTTTAGGAATCGGATACATGACGCGTGAAGTAAATGCTCAGAGCAGTATGTTCGCCAGCCTTACCTGGAAGCATACCGACGGTCTTTGGGAAGGCTTCAAGATTGCCTTGCCTTTTACGCTGTTACGTCGGCTTGGTTGTGTTCTTGAACCTACGACTTTTCTTAATGAAGGTAAGAAGGCCGTGGGAATACTAACCAATATTATCGACGACTTCCTGAAATCAGGCGAGAAGCTTGATTTATACTCGCTTTCGGTTGAATAGTGGGACAATGACAAAAAAAATCACAGCCAATCAAATAACCGGTGAAATCGGCGAGAATGAGGTTCGAGGCCGTTTTTTAACCTTGGGTTGGCAGTTTGATGGTCGGTCCAGACTGGAAGCCGGCATTGATGGTATAGCCGAAGTCATGAACGAGGGTCAGCCAATGGCCCGTATGATTGCAGTGCAGATAAAATCCACGAAGGAAGGAAAATACACTTCCGAAACTGATTCTGGATTTACCTACCTTCTGCGCCCTCAGGATCTTGCATATTGGAGAGGATCAAACCTGCCTGTCGTCGTAGTATTTTTTAGGCAATCTGATCGTAGTTTTTATTGGAAGGAGGTGTCTCGCGACGCTGACCCAGGCGAGCGGCGACTGAATATAGACAAAGCTGCTGACGTTCTTGACGATAGCACCGTGAACAAACTGGCGGCGCTAACAGTGCCCAAGACAGGTCTGGGATATTATGTCCCGCCTCTTGGTGGTGGTGAAGACGCTTTGGTAAACATACTTCCAATTACACTTCCCAAAGAAATGTATATTTCTTCCACGCCATATACGCCAGCAAAAGCCATTGCAGTGATGCTTGATGGGGACGGTCCCAAGCGCTTCGACTGGGTAATTAATGGAGGCATATTCTGGTCATTTCATGACCCACGGGCATCGTTATGCGCAAACATAGTGGATGGCGATCAGGTAGAGGCCGTCGATACTGAAGACCTTGCGCTGCATGACGAAGTGGATGAGCAAAATAAGTTTAGCTACTTGCTCCGCCAAGCGCTCCGGCATCAAACTGATGAGGATCTTGGCTGGAACAAAGATCATAAAGCGCTCTATTTCAGAGCAACAGAAACGAATATGCCTCGAAATTTTGCATATACGTCATCTAAAAAGAAAACCGACGCGGATGTTGTCAGCGTTTTTATGGACTCCAAAAACAAGGAAAGGGTATCTTTCGTTCGCCATCATGCCTTCAGTCCTCGTTTCGAACTTATGGGAGATCAGTGGTATCTGATCGTTACCCCTACCTATCATTTTACGACAAATGGGTATTACCCGCATCAATTCGCCGCTCCGCTTTTATCAGGGAAAAAGCGTCTGGATAAAAGCGCGGCTCTGCGCGGGCAGGTTATCATGTGGCATCGCTTTCTCACTGAAGGCGATCGCGTAGCCGAACGCAATGCGAACGATCTATTCGGTGGCGTTGAAATGGCTGAGGCCTATTTGAAATTTGGCGAACCTCCCTCAATACATCTGGACATTAGAGTTCCAGAAGATGGATGGGTGACGGAAAAAAAGAAAGAAGACCCCATTCTTGATGAAGGGCTGTTTTCAGATGTCATTTAAAACCCGCATCTTCGACGAACCAGAATTGGAGTTCGGCGATCACCATCATCATCAGGATCCCCGACTTGGCCTGTCCGAAGCGGGCCCTCTTCAAGCGTTTCTTGGTGATGTTATTAAGATAGGCGTCGTAGGTAGCTCAAAGACAATCGAAGACACTCGAAAATTCATTGAAACTGTCAGTAGTGGTATTGATGGCAAAAGTGAAAAACATCCAAACATGCACCCGCCTTTCCCTGGTCTTGGAAATCAAAGCCCCTATCGTTGTCGTTTCCAAATCGAAGACGGTGCGACCGCTGCCCTATCCAAGAGCAAGTTAGACAAAATTGCTAAGGAGCCCGACCATAATCGCGCGGTTGAAATGGCGGTAAATGAGATCGTTGGTGAGTTACAAGCTATGGATGACGGTGGCAGCCGGCCCGATGTTGCTGTCATAGCGCTGCCTGTAAGGCTTCTGGAGCGCGTCTGGAACGCAAAAGTGGATACCCGGAGCACGACCGAGAAATCAGATAGCAGCGGTTCTGATGCGCCTAATTTTCGGGGGATGTTGAAAGCCAGAGCAATGGGATTGAGTTTTCCGATCCAAATAGTCTGGGAAGACGTAATAGACGATAAGGTCGCTATTCCGCAAAAAGTAAAAGAAAGCAGCTCTCGGAAGATCCAAGATATCGCTGGCCGCACATGGAATCTCATGACTAGCCTCTATTACAAAGGGAGCGGACGCATTCCTTGGCGCCGAATGCCGTTGGAAGGCGAGTTCTCATCTTGCTATGTCGGAATAAGCTTTTACCGGGAAGTGGGCGGACAGCAGCTCTTCACAAGTGCAGCTCAGATGTTTGACGAGCGTGGTCGCGGCTTTATTTTGAAGGGCCGCCGCGCCCAGACAGAGAGCCGGGGTCGGCACCCATATATGGCTTATGAAGATGCCAAAGAAATCATCGAAAACGTTCTCGCCGCATACAAAGTCCATCATAAAACTCTCCCGGCTCGCGTTTTCGTATTGAAAACTTCCCGCTTCAAAGACGAGGAGGCTGATGGAATCATTGCAGCACTGGATGAGGCAGGCACTGAATTGCATGATTTGGTTTGGGTTCAAGAGTCCTATACGGCGAGGATTCTGCGTGATGGAAATTATCCAGTTTTACGCGGAACTTTTGTCGACCTTCATGGAAAAGGATTGCTCTATACTGGGGGTAGCATGCCTTACTACGGGACCTATCCAGGCCAATATGATCCAAACCCACTTTTGCTTTGCCCCCATCCCAGCAGCGAAAGCACCGTTTCGCAAATCGCCGAAGAGGTTTTTTCCTTAACAAAGGTGAATTGGAATTCGACCCAAATGAATCAGAGGCTGCCAATTCCAATAAGAGCCGCGAGAAAAGTTGGAGAAGTTTTGAAGTATGTCAGAGATGGTGATGTAGTGAGCGCTGACTATCGGAAATACATTTAGTTAAAACCTTAATGAAGGTAAGCAGGCAATGGGAATACTGATAAATATTATCTACGATACCGTGACATCTAGCGATAAGCTGGATTTAGATGCGTTGACGGTGGATTGAGCTGATGGTCACGCAAACGGAAAGTAGAACGCTCCGCCGCAAAGATGGTAGCACAATCATGTTTAGCGTTGATGAGTTTGTCGATCGCATTTGCGGCACTGATTGCTGTTTTATTTGCGGTGAAGCCCGAGGGAATGTGAAGTTTAATGATGAGCACATAATACCGCGATGGGTGCTCAAGCGATATGGTCTCTTCGACAGAAACATAACGCTGCCCAATGGAAAACAGCACAAGTATGGCACATATAAGATGCCGTGCTGTAAAGAATGCAACAGCCTTCTTGGAAAGTTGATTGAAGATCCGATGAGGGAGATGCTTGCGGGAGGATTTGATGCAGTAAACATTCAACTGCGCGATCCTAAAAACGGGCCCCTGCGAATTAAGGCGCTCTATGCGTGGCTCTGCCTCCTATTCATTAAAACGCACCTCAAAGACCGTATGTTACGCGAACACCTCAATTATAACAAAGGTAAAGCGAAGATCGCCGATCAATACATTTGGGAAATGCAGCATCATATCCATTGTGTCGCACGAATGCCCTATGTGCGAGGTGATATTGGACCTGAAGTGATCGGGACGCTTCTGTGGTATCGCATCAAAGACGAAATGATGGTCGATCAATTCGATTATTTCGATCTGACTAACGATCAGACTGTCGTTCTTAGGTTAGGAGATGTGGGCCTCATCGCTGTTCTAACCGATGCCGGCGCGGCTAAGCATGCATTGAAAAATATTATCATGGAAACCGCTGGACAGACTCTGACAATGGTTCAGTTGCGCGAACTAGCGGCAAGACTAGCGCTAGCCAGTCGTCAACTCATCAACAAGCCCAATTTTTTTACCGCCGTTGACAGGCGTGACAATCAGGAAAATGTGCGAATATGTGCAGAGCGCGCAGCAACAGCAAATTTTGAAGCTATTGACTATGACCAGCTGGGCGAAATTATGCTTTTTTCCTTGGAAGGATTTATCGATAACTTAGACATCGGCGTTGCAGTGGACCGAGAGGAAAAGCGCGAACGGATTCGGCGCGGAGATTGTAGCTTCATTTTTGATGAAAACATGAAGTTCATGAATAGAACTTTTCTCAAGCCAGTGAAAAGCGCACCTGCATAAAAAGCAGTTTTTAATCCAATGATTTCAAATTTTTATAACGCTCATTGGTTCTTTTGCGCCATAATGCCGCAATTTTGGTGCACCCAACTGGATTCGAACCAGTGGCCCCCAGATTAGGAATCTGATGCTCTATCCTGCTGAGCTATGGGTGCATTTATTTATGCTGCGCTAATATATGGGGCGGATATGGTCAAGCATATCGTTTTAAAAGCTATATTTAATTTTTAATATTATCAGGAATGACGGGATATAATAAGGGCGCAACATCTATCCCCTCATCCACCAATTCGGCGACATCCTTTTCTGCTGCCTTGCCATAAATGGGCCGATGTTCCTTATCTCCATAATATATGGCGCGGGCCTCATCACAAAATTTATCCCCCACCCATTCCGATTTGGCGAGCAATTTATTTTGCGCTTCAGAAATCTTTGATATAAAATCTTTATATTCAGGCTGCTGCAAAACAGTCAATAATTGCTCAACCTTGCCCAAATCCGGCGCGTTAACCGCCTGCCCCGATCCTTGGTTTGTTTTTTCATTTTCGGTCCAATTTGATGCAATATCTTGCGAAACAGCCGCCTTTGCCATGCCTGCATCGGCTGCCAAGCTATTTTTAGCTGCGCCAATATTTACAGCTGCCTTTTGATTGGATTTTAATCCAATATTGGGCGCCATGACTGCCTTTTTTACCGATGGGTCGCCACATATGGGGCACGCAATCATCGAACGCGCCAATTGCGCTTCATAATCATGTTGTGATTTAAACCAACCTTCAAATTTATGTTGGCCATTTTCACATTGCAGATCAAAAACAATCATTATCAACCAATGCCTAAAATGGCGTCCAATTTACCCTGACGATCCAATAAATTGACATCGTCAAAACCACCATAGGGCGTATCATTGATGAAAATTTGCGGAACGGTGCGCCCACCATTGGAACGGGTAATCATTTCATTTTTTTTGTCCGCGTCCATGCTGATTTCATATTCGGTATATTTAATATTTTTACCGTCCAATAAAGATTTGGCGCGGGCACAATATGGGCAAAAGCCCTTGGTATAAATTTCGACTTTAATTTCTTTTTCCATATTGTTTATGTGGATATCTGCGCCATCAATGTCAAGCGGCGCTCATCACTCTGGCCCAACTTAATAATATAATATTTTTCGCCCCTGCCTTTAACAATGTTTTGGCGCAGGCGCGGCTGGTTGCGCCAGATGTCAAAACATCGTCAATTAAGATTATGGTTGCGCCAGCCAATTTTGCTCGATGTGCCTTATTTATTTCAAATGCCCTGCCCACCATTTCACCACGCTGTTTACCGCTCATGCCTTTTAATGATTTTGTTGCCACCCGCCTTTTTAAGATAAATGGATCATATTTTTGCCCAGTAATCGTCGATAAATGCTGCGCAATTAAAGCAGATTGATTATATGTCCGGCGCAACATCCGCGTCCAATGCAGCGGCACAGGCACCAATAATGCTTCCTCACCCTCTTGCTCGGCATATTTGGCCAATTGCCGCGCCATCAACACCGCCATGCCAATTTGCCCCGCATATTTAAGGCGCATGACCATTTTTCCCGTCATATCATTATATTGCACCGCCGCCCTTATCCTTTCAAAAATAGGCGGGTCGGTTAAACATTTGCCGCATTTTTGCGCTTCCTCACTGGGAAATGGCAATGGCATGGCGCATATATCGCAATAGGGCGGGGTTAGGAATTTAACATCCTGCCAACATGAGGTGCAAAGTGCAAAAGGATCTGAAACAATAATGCCGCATGAAAAACAACGTGACGGCAATATCGTATCGATAATTTTATTTATCATCATGCCGCCCCTTAATTTTGAATATTTATGCTTTTATAAATTAAAATGACAAGCGTAAAACTTGTCCTATTCAATTAAAAAGGGCATTGAGGGATTATGAATAATGCCGCCACACAACAAAAAATATTTCATATAAAACGCCGTCAGGCAAAATGTGAACGCGCCGCGATGATGGAGAAATTAACGGGCGAGATTCCATTTTTATGGCAATATCTGGCCGATGAAATTGCTGATCGTATTATGATGGTTGATCGCAAATTGGCTAAAATCCTGCTGATTGGACCGGCAGCGCATTTAATATCACGGCAGAATAAATTGCCGCCCTGTGCCTATATCCGCGAAATTCACCTGGCCGCGACAAATATATATGACGCGCAATTTTATGATATAAAAATAATTGGTGATGATGTCATCAATTGGCCAGATAGAAATTATGATTTAATCGTCACCGCCGGCTTTGCCGATAGTGTGGATGACCTGCCCGGGCATTTAATCCAATTGCGACATTTATTAAAAGCAGATGGTTTATTATTATGCAGCCTATTTGGTTCAGGCAGCCTGCATACACTCAAACAAATATTGTTAAACAGCAATGATCGGCAATCTGTTATGCGCTGTCACCCGCAAATTGAGCTTCGCTCCGCTGCCGATTTATTAACGCGGACCGGCTTTGCCCTGCCCGTGGCGGATAGCGATATAGTCCAGATACGCTATTCAAAATTCAAAACCTTAATCCGCGATATTCGCGCCCATGGCCTGGGCAATAGCCTTCATCAACCCATATATCCCATTACACGCAGTGAATATGCCAATATATTATCCTTGTGGAATTCATTGGCGGTCAAGGATGGCAGGGTAAGCGAAAATTTCGCCTTCATCCATCTTTCCGGTTGGGCGCCAGATGACAGTCAGCCAAAACCTGCGGCAAGGGGCAGCGGCAAAATATCCCTTCATGATGCCTTAAATAAAAAATAACCCTATTTTTGCAGAAATTTTACCAGAGGAATATCTGCAGGAGGCATTTTTAATTCATCCATTTCATGCGGGAAAAACCATCCGGTTTCCAAGCTTTCGGTCGCAATTACCTCGCCATTCCATTTATGAACATCAAATAATAATAAAATGAGATGCTTTGCTTTACCTGCAATTTTTACCGGTAAAATTTCACTTGCAAAGGTAATGGGCGCAATATCTTCAACCCTTACATGGATGCTTAACTCTTCATAAAGCTCCCGCGCCAATGCTATTTCGGGTGTTTCCCCGGCATCAATTTTGCCCCCTGGAAACTCCCAAAGGCCTGCTAAATTTTTGTTTTCAGGTCTTTTTTGCAAAAACACCCTTCCCTTGTCATCGCGCATCACGGCGGCGACCACCCATAAACTTGTCGGATTTTTTTCCATTTACTCACTTCTTCGAAAGTATTTGTTAACTTTTTTGTGTGAAAAAGAGCTTGTTCGCAACCAAATTAATCATTCGGGACATAAATTAAATGTACAAGTTTTTTAAAAATTTGCTGAATGATGAGGCGGGAGCAACAGCTGTGGAATATGGCTTAATTTTATCTTTGGTGGTTATTGCAATTTTGACTGCAATGTCATCGGTTGGCTCTAAAACTGGCGGTATGTGGGATCGGGTTTCAAACAAAATCTTATCTTCAACCAATGAAGTGAAATAGGTGTTAATCTTTTCTTAGGAAATAAAGAGTAAGTTGAGTTGTTGGTTTTAAAAAAGTTCGCGTTTTGAATTGTTTAAAGCCGGGTGTTAATTTTGAATCTAAATACGGAGACCTAAAATGAAAATGTTTAAAAAAATCTTCAAAAACGAAGAAGGCGCGACTGCAATTGAATATGGCTTGATCGCTGCTCTTATCGCTGTTGCTGCAATTACTGCAATGCAATCTTTGGGTGACAACCTGAACAACACATTCGGCACCGTAAGCAACGCTCTTTAATAAAGCGTTGGCTTTATAGCCGATTGTTCGGACATCTCCGAACTGACAAGATAAAGGGTGGTAATCATATGATTGCCGCCTTTTTCTTATGCATGGGATAATCAAAAAAATGACGCTATAGTTAAATAGCGCCATCTTATTTTTAAAAATATATAAAGTTAAAAAGTAACAATTTTAACCTTTTGCCCTGTTTGCAATTGGCTGTTCGAATTTAAACCGTTCAGAACCAAAAAACGCTCATATTGGTTGTTTTCATAGGCCATTTTTGTTGCAACACTTGCCATGCTATCCCCGCGTTTGACAGTATAAATGTCAATTTTGCGCGGTTTCACTGCATTGGCCTGCGCCAAGGTCATTTTTTCAAAGCTGTTAATCATGCTGACAAATGGGTCGCTATTGACCGGGGTCAGCGTGACAAAGTGAAAAGCCTGATTATTTGAAAATTCATATGCTGTCACCGTCACATTGACTTGGCCGCTATTGGTGCTGGCCACACCGGATGCAGAAAAAACATTAAATCCATTTCTGCTAAATTCAGCAACCTGACCATAATTTATGGTCTGATCGCCCGAAACTGCCTTAAATGCCGCCTGAATATAGCTTGCTTTATTGCCGCTATACGCCTGTGTCGTGAACATTGCCCGGGCAGAGCTGCCATTGATGAACACCGCATTATTGGTATTTTCAATTCCATATCCGGTCGGCGCCGTAAATTGAAAACGCAATTCAGGGTGCATGAATTTTTGTCCCTCAACAATCCCTTGCTTTGGGTCATCACCATAAAGCATGCCGTCAATCGCCCTTAAATGACCATCGGCATTACGATAGGTTGATGCACCATATTTACCGCCATTTTTCGCGGCGCGCACCACTCTTTTGGCGGGGTCAGGGTGAGTCGATGCCCATTCGGGAACTTGATTGCTGCTTTTACCCGCAATACGCGCGTCCAAACTTGTTTGAAGGGCCAAAGATGACAACATATCGGACAATGCCATGGGATCATATCCGGCTTTGCTTAAATATTCTATGCCCAAATCATCGGCTTCTTCTTCTTGTTTACGTGAATATTTTAATGTGAGAACCTGCGCCAATGCGCCGGAATATTCGCGTGCCAAGCCACCAAATGCACCCAGTAAACCGCCGCTATTTCCCAATAATCCGCCCGCTACTTGGCCAAGGACGCCCAAAATTGCATTGCGAGTCGCCGCACTTTGGCGTTTTTTGCTGTGCCGCGCCGCTACATGGCCAACCTCATGCCCCAAAACACCGGCCATTTCGGCCTCGCTATTGCAAAGCGCGACCAATTGACGGGTGATATAAATATATCCGCCGGGAATCGCGAAGGCATTATTGACCGGAGAATTTAAAAAAGTGACGGTAAAATCATTTTCCGAATTTGCCAGCCCCGATTGGAATGCAATTTTTTGCCCCGTATCAACGACATATTTTGTTTGCGGACTTTCCCACGCGCCGCCAAATTCATTTAAAATTTGTGGATGATATTCTGCGCCCTGTGCCTTTTCCTTATCGGTAATCAATTGCACGGTTTTGTTTTTGCTACTTTTCGCCTCAACGGGCTGTGACATTGTGGTGCAAGAGCCCAAAAATGTAGCCGAACCCAATAATAATAATGCGACTTTTTTTGACATGAAATATTCCTCATCTTTAACAAAAACATATTGTTTAACCATATTATGCAATTTGCATCGGCAAAAGGCAAATATAGCGAAGAAAAATCATGTAAAATAATATTTCGGCCAAGCATTCCTTGGCCAAGATGATATAAGTTTATTTTATTTAAGTGCCAAAAAGCACTTTATAAATTTCCTAAAGCCAAATATTTTTCACGGCGCACCTGTAACAAACGCTTTGGCCCTAATTTCTCCAAATCGGTCAAATGTTTATTTATCGCAACGCGAATATAATTTGATGCCATATCATGATCACGATGCGCCCCGCCCACCGGTTCTTGGATAATATCATCAATGACGCCCAATTGCTTTAAATCCGCCGACGTCACCTTCATTGCTTGCGCTGCATCGGCGGCCTTATCGGCTGTGCGCCATAAAATAGATGCGCAGCCTTCTGGCGAAATAACCGAATAAACCGCATGCTCCAACATTAACACACGGTCCGCCGCGGCAAGGGCAACCGCACCGCCCGAACCACCTTCACCCACAATAATGGAAACCATTGGCACACCAAGCGACAGGCATTTTTGCGTTGAACGCGCAATTGCCTCTGCCTGCCCCCGCTCCTCTGCCTGAACCCCGGGAAATGCGCCCGATGTATCTACCAAAGAAATAATGGGAAGGCCAAATTTATCGGCCAAATCCATCAATCTTATGGCCTTGCGATATCCTTCAGGTTTGCCCATGCCAAAATTATGGCGCAGCCTGCTTTCTGTATCATCGCCCTTTTCATGGCCAATAACCATGACGCGCCGTTCACCAAATTTGGCAAATCCACCAATAATCGCCTGATCATCGCCAAATGCTCTGTCCCCCGCCAATGGCATAAAATCTTCGAAAAGGGATAAAATTAAATGCTTAAAATGTGGCCGTTCGGCATGACGCGCCACCTGCGTTTTTTGCCAAGGCGTCAATTTGGCGTAGGTTTCGGCCAAACTTTTATCTGCCTTTGCTCTTAACCTTGCGATTTCCGCGCTCATGTCCACATCGCTTTGTTCTGCGGTGTCCTGCAACTCTGCTATACGGCCTTCTATCGCGGCTATTTGCTTTTCAAAATCAAGATAAATTGTCATTTTTTTGACTTAGTCTCTCTATCGCCGTGGGTCAACGATTCTGCACATGGACAATATAGAATTTATCTGGATCCATAAATTTGGAACATCATCATCTGGCTAAATCTTTGTTAATGGATGGCGTAAATTCACCAATTCGACCAATTTTTCATTATCAACATGGGTGTATATTTCGGTTGTCGATATATCCGCATGGCCAAGCATAAGCTGTAACGCACGCAAATTTGCCCCGCCGGATAATAAATGCGTGGCAAAGGCATGGCGCAATATGTGCGGGCTTATCAATTGGGGCGCAATACCCACATTTTTGGCCAATGTTTTCAACATTTGGAAAATACGAATGCGGCTGATATGACTGCCGCGTGAGGGGAATAAATAAATGCTATCGGGCGGCAAAAAATAACGCCATTTTGCAATCGCCAAATTTGCACGGTCTGAAATAGGAACTAATCTCTCCTTATCACCCTTGCCCCTTATGATGATAAAGGGTTGTTCTTGACGAAATCCATCGGCCCTAATCGCAATTAACTCGCTGACCCGCAGGCCAGAACCATATAATAATTCAACGATGGCAAGCAGGCGATAATCATGCGGTTTAGCATTTTCATCCTGCACAATTTTTTCCATATAATCGAACAATATATTTAATTGTTCATGCTCCAATATTTTGGGTAATGGCCGCGTCATTTTTGGTTTTGGCAGGGCGGAGCTGGGATCGTCATCGCAAATCCCCTCATCCTGTAAAAAGGCGAAAAACCCGCGATAAGTCGAACATTTCCGCGCCATGGAAGATGCGGATAATGCGGCCCAATGCTCTGCCAATTGTGCCAAATGATGTTTTTTAATATCGGCCAAATATATGTTAAATATCACACCTAACTCGGCCAAATCGCGGCGATATGCCAATATGCTATTTTTCGAAACACCGCGCTCCGCGCTCATCATTTCAATATAATTTTGAATCAATAATTGGTTTTGGGAACTGGATTGTTCCCAAAAAGATATCGTCTCGGCGGATGTTTTGGGCATGATATTATGCGCGGGTAACTGCCTCAGCGGCGATCATTCGTGCCTCCGCCTCTCGGCCCACCTGTGTTAATGCGCGCACAATATAATAAAGCTGAAAAGGGGGGATTTGTTTCCAACTGCGCCCCTGAAGCCCCGCCGCCGCGATAATCGCCACACTGCCTGCCTCGCCGCGCTTTGCCGCAGCATCAATTGCCTGTGTCCATTTATTTTGTTTAAATATCGGCAGCTCAACCGCGCCCTCCATCGCCTTTGCATCTGCCATGTTCATCCGACCAAGCCCCGCCAATCCTGCGGTTAAAAAGGCGGTTTTTAAGGATTTTTCGCTGTCATCATCGCTTAAAAAATCATCCACATTTGACTCGCTAACCTCTCCCAATGATTGGGGGGAAGAAAGCTGAATCAATCCCCAGCCAAGGCTGCCTACATCGACCAAAGATGCCCAACGCGCGGCCTGTTTATCCAACCCGGCGGTCAACATGGATGCAATTAAATTGTCGGCATCCCCGCTATAGGATGATGAAACCGGCACCAAAGCAGCTGCTCTGGCGGTTAAAACCATCATGCCATATCGGTCATTTTCATTTTTTGCCGATTTCCAAAACTCGTTCATCGCGCCCAATCGGGTGGACATATTATTGGCGACATAGGCCGTTTCCAATCGATCGGCCAATGCCTTGCTGGCCTCGCTTGCCTCCCCATCAGAAGTAAGGATAGAGCTGTATAAATCTACCATTGCATGATTGGAAATAGTGCCCAGTGCCGCCGCGCTGGCCGATTTTTCAACACGTTTATCAATAGGTATCATGGGTGCTAATAATTCCCAGCCCGCTGTATGACGACCCATTTTTTGCATCAAATTATCCGGCGGATAAATACCCACCGATATCGCCGTGCCAAAACGCCACGCATTTAATGCATCAACCTTTGCCCATTCAATTTTAACCGCGCCGCCGCCCCCTTTGCCAAGGCCAACCAGCCTTTCGGCGAGCAAATAATCAACGCCGCGCGCCCATCTTTGTGACCTTGCTTGGTTCATTAAAATTTTGGCGCGTCCTTGCTCCCCGGCAAGCGAGGCACAAATGGGGCGAGCCATTTTCCATGTTGGCGCGTCCACTTGCTTATATGCGCTATCGACAAGTGAGCAACTGCCTGCAATATCTCCATTGGCCAAATAAATGGGCATGGCGACTTGATATAATCTTTTCGTAGCATCAGTGGAATCGACCTGCTGAATTAACCTGCGGGCCAAATCCGCCTCCCCCATGCGAAGCAGCAACCACGCACGATCACCCGCCAAATCTGCGCCATTTATGTCCGATGGTGTTGCGGTCCTGCTGACCAATAGGCGCCGGGTCATGATGGTACCCCAGCGAGAAACCAGCGGGCCATTTATTTTATTGATGATATTTTGCAGTGATTTTCCGGTCAATGCGCCATATGCACCGCGGGGAAAACCGCCTTTTTCTTCAGTAAAAAATCCAATGGCGGCCAGCGAACGGCGCGCAGAGGGCGGCGCGTCAAAGGTAAGGGGCGCTTCTTCTAAAGCATCGCCTTCTTCTTCCTCTGCCTTTTCATTATCGGGCAAATCAGATGATGCCGCCGCATTTGCCTGCGCTGCGGAATTATTAGAAGGAATATTATTAGAAGGAATATTATTCGATGGCGCAGCGTTTACCGGCGGCGAATTTGATGGCGCAGCCTTTGGCGCAGAGGGCGCATTTTGATTTGGCGTAGGATTTGATTTCGGCGCAGAAGGCGGCGTGTTTGTGGGCGCGGGCGCGCGCTTACCCAATCCGGGGGGTAAAATAGATTCGGGCCGTTCCTGTCCAATTGCGGGTATCGCCGCGGCAAGAGCAAGGACAGAAGCCCCTAAAATAATGACATGTGGCCGACCAACCTTCATTTACTGCTTCCCATATCATTATTTAATTCAACTGGAATATTTTGCTCTGCAACGGGTTTTTCCCCACCCATCCAATATAAACCGCCTAAAATAGCCGCGACAACCGCGATAAAAATAATGATTGGGGCCAGGCCTGAGTTTTTCTTACGACGTTGCACGCATTCATCCTTATTCTTTTTAATTATGCTCTTTTAACAATATTTTCAAAAATAGCTTAAAAAAATTATCATTTATCTTCACTAGGGGGGTTAGCCGATATATAGGCTATTCTGCAATGCCTCAAACCAATGAAATCAGCCATCGTGCAATAAATCATGTAAAAAAACTGCTAAATGGCCGTTCCTTGGTGCTTGTCGGCATGATGGGGGTTGGCAAATCGACGGTTGGCCGCCGTTTGGCAAAGAAACTATCCCTTCCCTTTGTTGATGCCGATGAAGCGATAGAGGAGGCCGCAGGGATGCATATTTCCGAAATTTTTGAAAATTTTGGAGAATCATATTTTCGTGAAGGCGAAACCCGCGTCATTCAAAGGTTAATCGCCGAAGGGCCAGCGGTTATTGCAACGGGCGGCGGTGCGTTCATAAATGATATTACCCGCCAATCCATTTTGGATAGTTCGCTTTCCATATGGTTAAATGCCGATATCAATATTTTGGTTGATCGGGTGTCGCGCCGCAACCATCGTCCCTTATTACATGGCAAGGATCCTGAAACCGTTTTGCGCGATTTAGCCGAAAAACGCGACCCATTTTATGCCAAGGCAGATTATATGGTGATGAGCAATAATGCCCCGCATGAACGCACGGTAAGCGAGATTTTCGCAACATTATTGGCCGATAAAATTGAAATATAAAATAAAGAACAGGTTTGAATTTCATGAATAATGGACAAAAAGCAGATATATATGTTGATATTTCAGGACATGATTATCATGTGCATATTGAACAAAATTTGCTGTCAAAATGCGCCGATTATATCGCCCCATTTTTGAAAAATGACAAAATCCTTATCATCACTGACAGCAATGTTGAACGGGCAATCCTGCCCGAATTAACCCGCGCACTTTTGCCATTACATGCCGAAATCATCACCTATATCATGCCCGCAGGTGAACCATCAAAAAATTGGGCTGAGCTGGAAAAAATAACCAATTGGATGATATTAAACGGCGTGGAACGAAGCAGCCATGTCATCGCGCTTGGCGGCGGTGTGGTGGGCGATATTGTCGGATTTGCCGCGCATATTGTGAAACGCGGTTGTCATTTCATTCAAATCCCCACCAGCCTTTTGGCCCAAGTGGACAGCAGCGTCGGCGGAAAAACCGCGATAAACAGCCCCATGGGCAAAAATCTTATCGGTGCATTTCATCAACCCGCCATGGTGTTAATCGATCCGAATTTTTTAAACAGCCTGCCCAAAAGACATGTGGCGGCAGGATTTGCAGAAATATTAAAATATGGCTTAATCAATGATGCTGATTTTTTCCAATGGTGCAGCGAAAATGTTGACGCATTTTTCGATGGCGATATTGATGCGAGAATCTACGCTATTAAAACATCCATTGCATCAAAGGCCGCAATCGTTGCTGAGGATGAAAAAGAATTGTCGGGAACGCGCGCTTTATTAAATCTTGGTCATACATTTGGCCATGCATTGGAGGCTGAAACAGGGTTTAGTGAAATCTTATTGCATGGTGAGGGGGTCGCGGCGGGCATGGCGCTTGCCGCCCGATATTCTGAATGGCGCGGCGATATACAGGCGGGCATTGCCGATAATATTGCCGCAATTATAAAGCGGGCCGGGCTTCCCACAAATTTGGCCGAATGCGGTATAAATTGTGCGGGGGAAAAATTGGTGGAACATATGCTGCATGACAAAAAATTAACGGGCGGCAATCTGCCCTTTTTGTTAATGCGCGGCATTGGTGAAACTTATTTGGCAAAGGATGTTGACCTGTCCGATGTGGCGGCATTTTTAAATGATGAAAAGGCGCGCGGTAACGCCGCCTAATCACGGCCAATAATATGCAGCCACGCCGCCTCATCAATGGTTTGAACGCCTAAATCCTGCGCCTTTTTTAATTTTGAACCCGCGCCTGGGCCAGCTACCAATAAATCGGTTTTTGATGAAATTGAACCAGACGCCTTTGCCCCCATGCTTTCCGCCGTTGCCTTTGCCTCATCACGGCTTAATTTTTCCAATTTACCGGTAAAAACAATGGTTTTTCCGCTCCATTCGGTTTCGCGTGCGGTGGAAATATATGGCTTAGGGTTTAGCTCTTTTAATAAATCTTCCCATATTTCGACATTATGTTCCTCTGCAAAAAAATTACCCAATGCCGTGGCAACCGCGCCGCCAATTCCGTCGATGGAGGTTATTTCCTGCAGCATCGCCTCATCATTTTGGGAAAGCCGCCTGCCCGCTTGTCCAACCTCATCAAAACCACCAAAATATTTCACCAAATCCTTGGCCGTTGTCGCGCCAATATGGCGAACTCCCAATGCAAATAATAAACGCGCAGGATCGGGCGCACGTTTTGCCTCTATCGAAACCAAAAGATTTTCGACCGATTTTTCCTTCCATCCCTCACGCTTTAACAATTCATCCCTTTGGGCATGAATCCGAAAAATATCCGCCGGTGTTTTCAACCAGCCAAGATCGATAAATTCGGCAATGCTGCGCTCTCCCAGCCCCTCAATATCCAATGCCACGCGCGAAACAAAATGGACCAATCGCTGAAATCTTTGCGCCGGACAAATTAACCCCGCCGTGCATCGAACATCAACCTCGCCCTCCTCTGCCACGGCATCACTGTCACATTCGGGGCAGTTTTCGGGGAATGAATAGGCCGGTTTTTCGACATTATATGTCAAATTTTCCACCACTTGCGGGATAACATCACCCGCCCGTTGCACTACCACAATATCACCAGGCCGCACCCCCAAACGCGCAATTTCATCACGGTTATGCAGGGTCACATTGCTGACCACCACGCCGCCAACGGTGACGGGCTTTAACCGGCCAACGGGGGTTAATTTACCCGTTCGCCCCACCTGAATATCAATCGATTCCAATATGGTTTCGGCGCGTTCGGCGGGAAATTTATGCGCAATCGCCCATCGCGGTGCTTTGGTCACAAAGCCAAGTCTTTCCTGCCAATCCAACCGATCAACCTTATACACCACCCCGTCAATATCATATGGCAATGTCGCACGTTGCCGTTCAATCTGCATATAATGTAACAGCAAATCCTCCACATTTTGACATGTGGTAAATAATGGTGAAACGGGCACGCCCCAAGAAGCGATTGCTGTAATCATCTCGCTTTGTGTATTTGCCGGGGTCGCGCTGGCCTCTCCCCAACCATGCGCCCAAAATTTCAATTTTCTGCTCGCGGTAATTTCGGCATCTTTTTGCCGTAAAGACCCCGCAGCGGCGTTGCGCGGATTGGCAAATATTTTCCCGCCATTGGCCTCTTGCTGTTCATTTAAGGCCGCAAAATCAGCCTTTGACATATAAATTTCACCACGAATTTCAAATATTTCGGGGATATTATCACCTTTTAATTGCTGCGCAATATCGGATATTTTCGCGACATTCGCGGTAACATCCTCCCCCACTTGACCATCGCCGCGCGTTGCCGCCTGAACCAATTTTCCATGCTCATATCGTATTGAAAGCGACAGCCCGTCAATCTTATCCTCAGCAGTAAATGCAATATTTTCATCATCAGACAAATTCAAAAACCGCCTTACCCGCGCGGCAAAATCGCGCACATCATCGCCATCAAATGCATTGTCGAGCGACATCATCCGCTTGGCATGGGTTATTTTGGAAAGCGGGCTGCTATCCACCGCCGAGCCTATTTGTTTATTGGGGCTATCATCGCGAATAAGATCGGGGAATTGCGCCTCCAGCTCATTATTTTCGCGCACCAATGCATCATATTCGGCATCCGAAATCTGCGGATTATCCTGTCCATGATATAATTTATTATGCCGCGATATTTCCCGCGCAAGGCGCATCAATTTATTGGCAGCTTCGGCTTTATCAATCATACTGGCTTAAACTCTGTCCTTTGGCCAAAGCTGGCGATTAAGGGACGTCCCTTCGCAATCGCTTCTTGAACCGAAGGCAATTTTAATGATGCGCCGTGATAATCCTTATTCTGCCAAAATTCGATTACCCATAGGGCATCTTCATTTTCCAAATCCTCACCAAGGGCATATCCCATATTGCCGGGCATATCCTTTGTTCCTTCTTTCAAAATATCGATTAAAGCCGCCCTATTGCCCGGGGTTGCAATTATTTGCCCCATTAGGCCATATTCAGGGAATATCTCTTCCATATCGTCTCTCCTATTCAATGCAAAGACAGGGCCGGAAATTGCCCCCGTGCCCGTCATGGCGATGGTGGCGGCAATAAACGCCATCATGTCGCGCCGATTCATGCCGCGCTTTCCAGCAATCTTTGCGCCTGTGCGCGTGCCTCGTCCGTTACCTCTGCCCCCGACAGCATACGGGCAATTTCCTCCTTGCGTTCATCGCTTGACAATTGGCTCACGCTGGTTCGTGTAACCGTGCCCTGTGATGATTTGGCGATAAAGAAATGTTGATTACCCTTTGATGCAACCTGCGGGCTGTGCGTTACGGCCAATAATTGCACGCCATCCTTTTTAGCCGCGCCATTCGCCAAGCGCGCTAATCTTTCCCCAATGGCGGAGGCAACCGCGCCGCCCACACCCCGGTCAATTTCATCAAAAATAATGGTCTGCGCTCCGCCTTCTTCGGCTAAGGCAACCTTTAACGCCAATATAAAACGTGATAACTCACCGCCAGAGGCAATTTTGGCAAGCGGCGCAAATGGCGCGCCGGGATTGGTGGAAATTAAAAACTCCACATAATCCATCCCCTGTTCATTCCATTTATCAATTGGTTGCGTGGATATGGCGCATTGAAATTTCGCCGCATCCAATTTTAAGGGGATAAGCTCCGCCGCAACCGCCCTATCCAATTTTGCCGCGCCCTTTTGGCGCTTTTCACTAATTATCTTGGCCTCCGCCTCATATGCGCTGCGCGATTGGATGACGGCCTGTTCATATTGCGCCAAACCTGCCTCTCCGGCTTCTAAAGAAGATAATTTTGCCTGTAGCCCTTGTAAATATGGGCCAAGTTCATCGCCCTGAACCTGATATTTTCGGGCCAATGCCCGCAATGCAAATAAACGTTCCTCATATTGATTGAGCATTTCAGGGTCAAAACTCATCGCCTCTGCCGCGCGGGCCAAATGCTCCTCCGCCTCACCCGCCTCAATCAAAGCACGGTCAATTGCCGCCAAAGCACAGGCCAGCAAATCATGCTGCTCCGCCACCCTGTCCAACCGCCGTGCCGCGCCGCGCAATTGGGCCATGGCGCAGTCCGACCCCTCAAACGCCACCAAGATAGAGGATAAATCTTCGGCAATGCGCTCTCCTTTTTGCATATCGGCGCGCGCATTTGCCAATTCTTCTTCCTCACCCATTTTGGGCGCGAAATTTTGCAATTCTGAAATGGCATGTTCCAAAAATTCGCGCTCCTCTGCTGCTTTTTCTAACATGGACTTCGCATCGTTTAACGCGGATTGATCCGCATGCCATTTGCGAAATAAAGCATGCAATTTTGACAAATTCACATCGGAAAAATTGTCCAACAAATCGCGATGCCCCTTGGCATTTAATAATCCGCGATCATCATGTTGCCCATGTATTTCAACCAGATAATTGCCAATTTCACGCAGTAAACTTGCCGAACAGCTTTGGTCGTTAATAAATGCCTTGCTGCCGCCATCAGCGCGCAATGTACGCCGGATAATCAACTGCTCGCCGCTTTCCCACTCCATATCCTGCTCATCCAAAATATGTGCAATATATTTCATTATTTCGGGTTCAAAAACGGCAATAACCTGTGCCTTATCCGCCCCCTGACGGACCAGGCCGCTATCCGCGCGCATACCCAGCACAAGGCCAAGCGAGTCGAGTAAAATAGATTTACCCGCGCCCGTTTCACCGGTCAGCACGCTAAGCCCCGCCCGAAAATCAAGGTCCAATGCCTCAATCAAAACTATATTACGTATGGATAGGCTGTTTAGCATATGGCCAAAACCTTAACCCCATTGCCGGTACAAATAAAGAACAAAAATCATGATATTTGGAGATAAAATATCCCCAAAGCCAAAATTTTTTTACATATTTTATGCCCCAGGCGCGTGTTTTTGCATCAACCCATAGGCGCGTTCATACCATTTACTGCCTGGGTAATTGGCTCCCAAAACCGCAGCTGCGCGTTTTGCCTCATCCGGGACGCCCATTGCCAAATATGATTCGGTCAACCGATATAGCGCCTCTGGCGTATGGGTTGTGGTATCATATTTATCAATAACGGTGCGGAAACGCATGGCAGAGGCCAACCATAAAGCACGGCGTTGATAAAAACGGCCAAGTTCCATTTCCTTGCCCGCCAAATGGTCGTTCACCAAATCAATTTTTAATCCAGCATCAGCGGCATAACGTGTTGTGGGAAAACGGCGCTGCACTTCGCCCAATGCGGCCAATGCCTGTTCGGTAATTTTTTGGTCACGGGTCACATCGCTAATTTGCTCATAATAACATAAAGAGATAAGATAATAAGCATAGGGCGCGTCTTTATTGCCCGGATGGATTGATAAAAAATTGCGTGAAGACTGGATTGATTCGTTGAAATTGCCCGCCATATAATTGCTAAATGAGCTCATCAACATGGCCCGGCGCGCCCATGGGGAATAAGGATGCTGGCGCTCTACCTCATCAAATAAAGCCGCCGCAACTTCATATTGCTTATTATCCAAACGCTCTTTTGCCGCATTATACAGGGTGCTGACATCACGGGCGACATAGCGCGTGTCGCCTTTTTTACCGCCGCCGCCAAGGCCCAAAGTGGCACAGCCGGAAAGCGCGGTTACGGAAAGGCCAAGGGCAATCGGATATAAAATTTTCTTGTTCATACTATAATCCCTTAACCAATTTTACAGGCAACGCCAAGCCATTTACAATGTTAAATGATACAAAATAAATGCGGGATAATGCCGTATCATTTCACATCATGGTGAAGCATCCTTTATGGCTGTGCCGCCTTTACCCAAGATGAACTAAATATAATTTTTTGGATAAAAGAAAAGGGGCCGTAAAGCCCCTCCCCCTTTATCAATTTATTCAACAATATGGATGATTAGTCGTTGGTCAAAAAGTCAGGAAGGCCAGCATTGCCGCCATTATCTGAATTTTCTGAACGTTCACGCTTCTCACCGCGTCCGCCACCACGATTTCCGTCACGGCCACCGTCACGGCCACCATCACGACCAGCGCGATTTCCGCCGCGACCACCACGGCCGCCATCACCATCACGGCGTGGAGGACGACGATCACCACGTGGCTCGCGTGGTTCGCGTGGGGGGCGAGTATCTTCCAACTCTTCACCAGTTTCCTGATCAACAACACGCATGGACAGGCGAACCTTACCGCGCGGATCAATTTCAAGAACCTTTACCTTAACTTCCTGGCCTTCGGAAAGGACATCGGTAACTTTTTCAACACGGTCATTTTGAATTTCGGACACATGGACCAAACCATCTTTGCCGCCCATAAAGTTCACAAATGCACCAAAATCAACGATATTTACAACTTTACCGTCATAAATTTTGCCAACTTCGGCTTCCTCGACAATGCCTTGAATCCATGCTTTTGCAGCTTCGATTTGTTTCATATCAGATGAAGAAATTTTGATTAAACCTTCATCATCAATGTCAACTTTAGCGCCAGTTTCAGCAACGATTTCACGGATTACTTTACCACCTGTGCCAATGATGTCGCGAATTTTCGCCTTATCAATTTGCAATGTTTCAATGCGCGGCGCATGGGCAGATAATTCACCACGTGAACCACCAAGAGCCTTATTCATCTCGCCAAGGATATGCGCGCGGCCTTCCTTTGCTTGATTTAATGCAGCGGTAAAGATTTCCTCGGTAATACCGGCAATCTTAATATCCATTTGCATGGTGGTGATGCCTTTTTCAGAACCAGCCACTTTGAAATCCATATCGCCAAGATGATCTTCGTCACCCAAAATGTCGGACAATACGGCAAATTCATCGCCTTCCAAAATCAATCCCATGGCAATGCCGGAAACGGGGCGTTCAATAGGAACACCGGCATCCATCATTGACAAGCAACCACCACAAATGGTCGCCATGGATGACGAACCATTGGATTCGGTAATGTCGGAAAGAATACGGATGGTATAAGGGAAATCCTCAACCGTTGGCAAAACAGGGTGCAATGCACGCCATGCCAATTTACCATGGCCAATTTCACGGCGACCCGGCGCACCAAAACGGCCAACTTCACCCACGGAATATGGCGGGAAGTTATAATGCAACATGAAATTGCTATAGCTTAGCCCGTCAAGACCATCGATCATTTGTTCCGCGTCTTTGGTGCCCAAAGTAGTGGTGCAAATTGCCTGTGTTTCACCGCGGGTGAACAATGCCGAACCATGGGTACGCGGCAAGAAACCAACAATAGATTCAATGGGACGTATTTGGGTGGTGGTGCGGCCATCAATACGGCTGCCATCTTTCAAAATCGCACCGCGAACAATGTCCGCTTCCAATTTCTTCATCACTTTGCCGGCAACCATTTGGGTTTGCGGCTCTGCATCGGCATAATGTTCTTTTGCTTTTGCGCGTGCTTCGTTCAACGCATCGCTACGCTTTGACTTATCGGTAATTTTATAAGCAGCGGCAATTTCTTTGCCGACCAATTTTTTCAATTCCGCTTTCATGTCGGCAGTATTGTCGGTCAAATCGATTTCCCAAGCATCTTTCGCTGCTTGTTCGGCAAGGTCGATAATTGCATTACAAACTTTTTTAATTTCATTATGCGCGAACAAAACGCCGCCCAACATAACTTCTTCAGAAAGCTCTTTTGCTTCGGATTCAACCATCATCACGGCATTACCGGTGGCAGCAACAACCAAATCAAGCTCACCCTCGGCAACTTCGGCCATGGATGGGTTTAATTGATATTCGCCGTCCTTATACCCAACGCGCGCACCGCCAATTGGCCCCATGAAGGGAACACCGGAAATGGTAAGCGCAGCCGAAGCCGCAATCATCGCCAAAATATCGGCTTCGGTTTCGCCATCATAGCTTAAAACTTGAGCAATTACGTTGATTTCATTATAGAAACCTTCGGGAAATAATGGGCGAATGGGGCGATCGATTAAACGACTGGTCAGTGTTTCTTTTTCGGTTGCACCGCGCTCACGCTTAAAAAAGCCGCCGGGAATACGTCCAGCGGCAGAGAATTTTTCTTGATAATGGACGGTCAATGGAAAGAAATCCTGACCTTCCTTAACCGATTTGGCCGCCGTAACAGCACATAAAATAACGGTTTCGCCATAGGTCGCAAGCACTGCGCCATCGGCTTGACGTGCAATACGTCCAGTTTCCAGAGTCAGCGTCTTTCCGCCCCACTCCAGCTCTACTTTTTTTACATCAAACATTGATTTTCCTTAAAACCCCCGCACCCTATTGCGCCAGGGACCTCTAAATTACAGGATTACCGTCCTGCGGCAGTCGGGATATATTTTGCATCCCTTGATGGCCCGCCTTATTACGTCACCATCATCATCATTTGGCTATTTCGGCCAAATAAAAGGAAACGGCCCCACAATGGAGGCCGTCACCAAATTATTTACGCAGACCCAATTTCTTAATTAAGTCGCTATAGCGTGCTTCATCCTTACCTTTTAAATAATCAAGAAGCGAACGGCGTTTGTTGACCATCATCAACAAACCACGGCGGCTATGATTATCTTTATGGTTTGATTTGAAATGCTCGGTCAAATTAACGATACGTTCTGTTAATACAGCAACCTGTACTTCTGGAGAACCTGTATCACCCTCTTCACGGGCAAATTCTTTAATAATTTCTGCTTTACGAGTCGCAGTAACTGACATGCTATTTTCCTTCGAACATCCTGTTATAAATTAAAACCTCGGACAATTTTCGGCTCACCGCCGGTAATTTCTATCAATGCTAAAGGCCGATTCTCGGCATCCTTGCAACAATATAAACCATCGCCCTCAATTATCTCCGCCAAGACACGACCATGTTTGATCGCAATCGCCGCCTGCGAAGAGAGATATAGAGCCGGGATGTCGACCAGCCCAATCTCAAACGGCAATATTATGTCCTGTGGGTCCAGCCCTTGGCCTAATTTGTTCAATTTGTCCAGTGAAATCGCCTGATCCAATGTGAAAGGACCAGATTTGGTGCGCCGCAACATGGTGACATGACCCACACTCTCCACCGCATAGGAAATATCACGCGCCAAAGAACGAATATAGGTGCCCTTTGATACTTTGGCAGAGATGGTGACCGAGGATAAACCTTCATCTGGATTCCGCTCAAAAGCCAATATTTTGAGGCTATATATCTTCACAGACCGGCTTTTCATCTCCACTGCCTTGCCCTCCCGTGCCAAGGCATAGGCGCGTTTCCCATCAATTTTAATCGCAGAAAAAGCAGGCGGTATTTGCTCAATCGGGCCAGTAAAGTTTGGCAATATTTGCTCTATTTGACTTAATAATGGGCGAAAGTCGGATGTTTTAACTACCTCGCCCTCTGCATCCAGCCCACTGGTCTCTGTGCCAAAACAAATGGTGAAATCATAGCATTTGGCCGCATCCAACATATGTCCGCATAATTTGGTCGCCTCCCCAATGGCAATGGGCAGCACCCCCGTGGCCAAAGGGTCTAGCGTCCCGCCATGCCCCACCTTTGGGCCATCGCGTAATTTGCCCATCAACCCAGCTTCGCGTAAATTGCGTTTCACCGCGCTGACCATTTGGGTTGATCCCATGCCTAGTGGTTTATCCAGAATAACCCATCCACTAAGCATTATTTTCCCATTCATCCTTTAATATGGAATAAAGCGCCGTATCACGGACAAAGCCCGTCCATGTCACGCGATTTTTGCGCAATATCCCCTCTAATGTGCCGCCCAATTTGGTGACCGCTGCCATAGATCGTTTATTGCGCGTATCCACGGTAAATTCGGCGCGCCAAAATCCGTTGGCAAATGCATGGTCCAGCATCAATTTTTTCATGCGATCGTTAATGCCCTTGCCGCGCACCGATGGTTCAATATAGGTGCCGCCAATCATGAACGTGCCATTTTCCAAATCAGGATGGATATAGCTGGTCGTGCCGACAATTTTGCCCTGATACACAATGATGAAACGCACCCATCCATCCTCCCCATGAAAGGATTTTAATTGCCTTTCCGCATCCTCATCACGTAAATTAACAGGGTAAATTTGCCAAATATCATCATCCTCATGCACCGCCGCACGCAGGCCCTCTACATGATGATCCGCAAATAATTCCAATGACAAATCACGATCGGTTAAATTTTTTTCAAGCACGCTCATTGGCCGATTTTTTCCATAAAATGTTTCCGGCACAGCGCCACATAGCGGTCATTTCCGCCAATTTCGGTTTGTTCGCCTGCCTTTACCGCATTGCCATCGCCATCCACGCGCAGGTTCATGGTCGATTTACGGCCACATTCGCACACCGCCTTTAATTCTACCAACGCATCCGCAACCCCCAATAAAGTCGCAGAGCCGGGGAATAATTCAGCCTGAAAATCAGTGCGCAGGCCATAGCATAAAACAGGGATTTTGCCCTCATCGGCAATTTTTGCCAATTGCAATACCTGCTTACGTGATAAAAATTGCGCCTCATCCACCAAAATACAGGATATGGGCGCGTCATCATGATGCGCGATAATTTCATTCCATAAATTAGTTTCGGGTTGAAATTGATGCGCATCCGCCTTTAACCCAATTCGCGAAGTCACCGCGCCAATATCATATCGATTATCAAGCGCCGCCGTCCACAACATGGTGCGCATACCGCGTTCTCGATAATTAAAATCGGCCTGTAATAAAGTTGTCGATTTGCCCGCATTCATCGATGCGTAATAAAAATATAATTTTGCCATATTGCGCACCTACATTTTCATGACGCAGATACAAAGCGGAATTTCTATATGGGCAATATTATTATGGCTGCGATTGATGAAAGCACGGCCATGGATTTAGTTATTTTTTATAATGAATATAAATTGCTATCAGGTTCAAACTGAAAACCATTTTCAATATCTTCTAACCGATATTTATGCGGTTTTTTCATCTGCCGCACTTTGCTTTTTTCGGCTTCATTTTCAATATTGCCTTCGGAAATAATTATTTTGCCGGTTAAGAAATTCGCGCTGACATCCGCCACCGCGCCCGATGCACGGTGCACCATGTGCATATCATATCCAATTAAATTCATATTTGCGCCGTCCCAACGCAGATTAAATTCTTTATTAAACATGGTCCAACTGCCCGCGCTGGCAAAAAATTCTAACCTTAAAAATAATTTTCCATTGGCAATCGACATATCGGCATAGGGATCGGAAATTGTCGGGCTGTCATGATCGGGGATTATCACATCATTCATGCCGACACGCCGATATCCGCCCTTTTCATCGGCAAAGACAATAATTAAAATGCGCGGATTTGCATCATATTCATCACTTCCAAGGCCATCGGGATTTTGCACCATGCCTATTGGATCATTTTTTTGAATGACAAGCGCACTGTCATTGCGGCCATCGCCGTTTAAATCTCCATCAACCTTATCATATAATTTCCACCCCTTGGGCACAAAATTTATGACACGATAGGATGTTTGCGCCACATCCACATTAACATCGCGCATTGGCGCATCGTCGCCACATGCCTTTGCCTGTATCGGCAAAAGTGATGCAAAGGACAAAGCCAGCGCACTGGAGGCAGAAAAAATATATTCACGAAACATAGATAAAGCTTAAATGCTTGTATTTATTTATTCAATCTAAATCTTGTCGAACATGCGGATCGGCCAGTAATTTTTCAATTTTGCTGGCCTCATCAAAACTTTCATCGGATAAAAATTTCAACTTTGCCGCATATTTTAACTTCATACGGCTTGCCACTTCTTTTTGAAAAAAGGCGGTGTTGGTACGCAGCGCCTTTATCACCTTTTCTTCTTCACTACCCAATAATGGTTTCACAAAGACGGCGGCATGGCGCAAATCGGGTGACATTCTAACTTCGGTCACACTTACATGATGGCTGGACAATATATCATCATGCACGACCTTTCGCGCCAATAATTCCGACAAAATATGGCGCACTTGCTCCCCCACGCGGAGCAAGCGAACCGAACGCCCTTCAGGGCCTGTATCATTATATTTCGCCATATTATGCTGCCTGAAAAACCTTAAAAAAGTTCAAATTAAAGAACCCGTTCGCGTTCTTCCACTTCGAAAGTTTCCAGATAATCGCCCGGCTTAATATCCTTATGGTCGGTGAAGGTCACACCACATTCAAGACCGGCACGAACCTCTGCCACATCGTCTTTAAAGCGGCGCAATGAACCGATTTCGCCATTATAAATAATAACGTCATCGCGTGTAATACGCGCTTTTAAAGCTTTCTTAATAAAGCCATCGGTGACAAGAATACCTGCCGCCTTGCCATGTTTGCCGGCAGGGAATACATCCTTAATTTCTGCACGGCCAACCACGGTTTCGATGATTTCTGGGCCAAGTTCACCGGCCATTTCCTTGGCGATATCCTCGGTCAAATGATAAATCACATCAAAATATTTCAACCGCACTTTTTCGCGCTGCGCAATTTCACGTGCCTTGGCATTTGGCCGCACATTAAATCCAATTAATGGCGCATTTGACGCATTGGCCAAAATCATATCGGATTCGGTAATCCCACCTACGCCGCTATGTAATATGCGAACCTTAATCTCATCGGTCGATAATTTATTAAGCGCATTAACAATCGCCTCAGCCGACCCTTGAACATCCGCCTTAATCAACACCGGATATTCCATTGCACGGTCCGAAGAAAGTGATGAGAACATGGTATCAAGCGAAGCAGGCGCCTGAGTTGTGCGCTTTAATTTTGCTTGTTCGGCGCGATATGCGGCCACTTCACGGGCACGCGCATCATTTTCAACCACGGTCAAAACATCACCCGCGCTTGGTACACCAGAAAGGCCAAGCACCTCAACAGGGACGGAAGGCCCTGCTTCTTTAACTTGCTTACCCTTATCGTCAATCAATGCGCGCACTTTACCCGCATATTCACCGACAACAAAAATATCGCCGCGCTTCAATGTGCCGCGTTTCACCAAAACGGTGGCAACAGCGCCGCGTCCTTTATCAAGCTGCGCTTCGACCACAATGGCCTCCGCCATACGATCCGGATTTGCTCCAAGTTCAAGCAACTCAGCCTGAAGAGCAATTTTTTCAAGCAAGTCATCAAGGCCGATTTTCTTTAATGCCGAAACCTCAACATCTTGAACTTCACCGCTCATCGCCTCAACCATGACCTCATGCTCTAGCAATCTTTCACGGATACGTTGGGGATTTGCGCCATCCTTATCAATTTTGTTAATCGCCACAATCATCGGCACATTGGCCGCTTTACAATGGTTAATCGCCTCAATTGATTGGGGCATAAGGCCATCATCGGCCGCCACCACCAAAATCACGATATCGGTTACCATCGCCCCGCGCGCGCGCATTTCGGTAAATGCCTCATGCCCTGGGGTATCAAGGAAGGTAATCATGTCACCTTTTTTAGTTTTGACCTGATATGCGCCAATATGCTGGGTAATACCGCCGGCTTCACCAGATACAACATTTGCACCGCGCAAAGCATCTAATAAAGATGTTTTACCATGGTCAACATGGCCCATCACCGTAACAACAGGGGCGCGTGGTTTTAATGTTGCGGGATCATCCTGATCTTCCTCAACCTTAATCTCCACATCATCGCCCGAAATACGTTTGATAATATGGCCAAATTCTTCGACCAATAATTCTGCTGTATCCTGATCAATGGACTGATTGACGGTGACCATCATGTCCATATTGAACAAAACTTTAACCAGATCAGCGCCCTTTTCGCCCATTCTTTTTGCCAATTCCTGAACTGTAATAACTTCAGGAACATTTACTTCACGTGATTTTTTGGGTTGAGCCACGCGTGGGCCGCTATTTTGAGCGCGTTTATCCTTTTCGCGCGCGCGTTTCAACGCAGCCAAAGACCGCGCTCTGGCGCCGTCATTTTCGCTTAATGCGCGGGTAACGGTTAATTTACCCGACTGCCTGCGGTCATCACGTTCTGCGCGCGAACGCGGCGCTGGCTTTTTTTCTTCCTTTGCGCGCTCACGCTTTGGCGATTCAACGGGGGTGAAACGGCGCGGCGGCGGCGGTGCGTCAACGCTCTTTTCTTCCTTCACCGGCGCTTCGGCTGGCGCTTTTTCTGTTTTTTCAACAGGTTTTTCTTTTTTAACTTCAACGTCCTTTTGCGCAGCTGCCTGTTCGGCCTTTTTGCTTTCCTCGGCGCGGCGCTGGGCTTCTTCCTGCTCTTTCGCTTTTTCCGCGTCTTCACGGCGGCGGGCATCTTCTAATGTCGCCAAACGGGCCTCTTCCGCCTCTCTTAACAAACGCGCTTGCAAATCTTTACGATCTTGAACGCTATCGGCCTTTTTCTTTGGCGCGGGCGCAGGTGCTGGCGGCGCTTTAGGTGCAGCAACAGGCGGCGGCGGCGGCGGCGCAGCCTCCACCAAAGGTTCAGGGGTCGCGCCCGGTTTGCCGACTAATTTGCGACGTTTCACCTCAACCACAACCTTATTGGTGCGGCCATGGCTGAAAGTCTGCTTCACTTCGCCAGATTCAACCGCCCGCTTTAATCCTAAAGGCTTACGGGTCAGTGTTGGCTTTTCATTATTATCATCACTCATGGAACAGACTTATCCTTTGTTTCTCTATCTTTTTCTCTTTGCCACTATTCAACAAATCTGCAAAAATATTTTGCTGTTGAATAGGGCATCCTGAATATTTTAACCAGCGCGCAGAAATTTGCCATATTCTGACCGCTGCTTTTTTATTTATAATCGCCACATGGACTGCATTACCGCGCCCCAATGCCGCCGAAATATTGTCGCGAGATGTGGGAATGATTGCACCTTGCAACCCCTGCCCCTCTTGTCCCGTGCCAACACGCCATGCTTGGTCCAATTTTCTGCGCCCATCCTCGGCCGCGTCTTGCGCATGTAATAACAGAAAAACCTTCCCCGCGCGACCAGATTCGGCAATGCGCTCTGATCCGGTTAAAAGATTGCCCGCACGCGATTCAAGACCCAAACGGTTCAAAAATTGCCCGCGCATTCCATCGTCAATATGGTCGGCAATATTGGCATCAAAGCTGATATCATTGCGTTTAAAGGCGCGGCATAAAGCCGATTTTAATTTGCCGTCATTGGCCGCTATGGCCAATTTCTGCTTATCAACCCCCACCCAACAACCACGGCCAGGGGCCTTTGCATGAATATCAGGAAATATCTGGCCATCATCGTTCATCGCCAATCGGACCAAATCCGATTGAGCGTGCCGATCGCCATCTATTATACACCGCCTTATTGCTGTGTCATGCGTCTCATTGGGGGCTATCCGCGGCAAGGGCGTCCTCCCCATCAACAACATTTTCAGCTTCCGCCTCTTCGGCTTTGGCTACTGGCGCATCATCTTCATCCTCAAACCAATGCGCACGGGCGGCCATGATAATTTCATTACCAATTTCCTCGCCCAATGCGAATGAAGCAAGAATGCCCGGCTTTTCATCGCTGCGACGGCGCTCATTACGGCGGCCATCGGCACGTTTCTGCTCACGCAGACCTTTTTGCACCAATTCATCGGTGGCAAGATCCGCCAAATCATCCAATGTTTTAATGCCCGCATTGCCAAGCACAACCAACATCGCTTCGGTAAGATGTGGCAATTCCGCCAAAGCATCCTCCACGCCAAGCGCCCTGCGCTCTGCACGGGATGCCTCTTCGCGGCGATCTAGCGCCTCGGTCGCGCGATTTTGCAGCTCAGCCACCAAATCTTCGTCAAAACCTTCAATGACACCCAATTCCTCTGGCGCAACATAGGCAACTTCTTCAAGCTCGCTAAACCCTTCAGCGACAAGCAATTGCGCCAATGTTTCATCAACATCCAATTCTTTTTGGAACATATCTGAACGTTCAACAAATTCCTTTTGGCGCTTCTCGTTGGAATCCGCCTCGGTCATAATATCAATCGCACGGCCTGTTAACTGGCTTGCCAATCGGACATTTTGGCCGCGCCGACCAATTGCCAATGACAATTGATCATCAGGAACAACAACCTCAATACGGTTTTCATCCTCATCAATCACCACGCGCGCAACGGTCGCGGGCTGCAACGCGTTTACAACAAATGTCGCAGTATCTTCGGACCATGGAATAATGTCGATTTTTTCGCCCTGCATTTCCTGAACCACGGCTTGAACACGGCTACCCTTCATACCAACACAGGCGCCCACAGGATCAATGCTGCTATCATTGCTGATAACACCAATTTTGGCACGACTTCCTGGATCACGGGCCGCCGCCTTAATCTCAATCACGCCATCATAAATTTCCGGCACTTCTTGTGCAAATAATTTACGCATGAAATCAGGATGCGCACGTGACAGCAAAATTTGTGGACCGCGATTTTCACGCACCACCTTCATAATCAAGGCACGAACACGGTCATTGGGGCGAACAACTTCACGCGGAATTTGCTGATCCCGGCGGATAACACCCTCTGCACGGCCAAGATCAACAACAACATGGCCAAATTCAACCGACTTTACAACGCCGGTAATAACCTCACCCGCGCGATCCTTAAATTCCTCAAATTGGCGCTCACGCTCTGCATCGCGCACCTTTTGAAAAATAACCTGCTTGGCCGATTGGGCGTCGATACGGCCCAAATCAACAGGCGGCAATGGATCAACAATAAAATCACCAACGACCGCGCCGGCCTGTAATTTTTCGGCCTGCGCCACATCGACTTGCTTGAAAAAGTCATCAACCTCTTCAACAACCTCAACCACACGCCATAAACGAAGATCGCCAGTTTGCGGGTCAAGTTTTGCACGAATATCATTTTCCGCGCCATAACGGGCGCGTGCTGCGCGCTGAATCGCTTCTTCCAAAGCCTCCATCACGATTGACTTATCAATCATTTTCTCGCTTGCTACAGCATTTGCAATTGCCAGTAATTCGGCCTTATTTGCAGAAATTGGGCTCGCCATTATCAATCTTCCTGTTCATATTCAGCGCCATCATCAACGGCGGTTTCTGTTTCCACATCGTCAACCCCGCTTGCACTCATAGGGGCAGTCGACGCAATCAATCTATCTGTCAAGAGCAGCTTTGCACTTTTTACCATATTAAATGGAATGTCGCACACTCCAAATTTGCGATCATCAACCGATATAATATCATTATCTACGCCGACAATTGCCCCGCGAAATTGCCGATGCCCGTCAATCGCATCAATGGGGACAAGGCGAACATCATGCCCCGCCCAATCGGAAAAATCGGACAAGCGGGTCAATGGGCGGTCAATTCCAGGGGAACTCACCTCCAAACGATAGGTTTCTTCAATCGGATCAAGCTCATCAAATTTATCAGAAATCAGGCGCGATAATTTGCCGCAATCATCGATATTTAACTGCCGCGTATCGGGCCGTTCGGCCATGATTTGCAAAATGCGGTCTTCCCCGCTGCCAATCCATTTAACACGCACAAGGTCAAAGCCGCAGGCCTGAACCTCGGGTAAAATAATATCTTGCAATTTTTGCAAATCGTCCAAAATTTCTGCTTTCAATCAATATTTATACGGACATATGGAAATGAAACCGGCCCCGTGGCGCCAGCCCTTCATCTCATAACAATGTCGGAATAAATCGGCTATATATTCATATATATTTTTTTGCAAGCATAGATTTTTTTACAAAGTTAAACCATCATTTTAAAATATAGATGCCAAATTCACTGCCAACCCCGCGCCAACACAAATGGCGATAACCAAAATCATGTTCCAATGGCGCTTTAACAATAAATAACAGGATAAAATCGTTAAAATTGCCATATCCCATTTTAATGACGATATAATGGGCCATTCAAATGTAACGACAGACCAATTTATCACCTGCACATCCGCAAATAAGCTATGCACCGCAAACCACAGGCCCAAATTGGCAATAACACCCACAACAGCCGCCGTAATGGCCGATAAAGCGCCAGATAATTTGGCATGTGCGCGTAATTTTTCCACAAAGGGCGCACCGGCAAATATCCACAAGAAACAGGGCAGAAACGTTACCCAGCTGGTCAATAATCCGCCCAAAATACCTGCCAATAATGGGTCAAGCCCACCGGGATTGCGATAGGCCGCAACAAATCCCACAAATTGCAGCACCATAACCAATGGGCCGGGCGTGGTTTCCGCCATACCCAAACCATCGGCCATTTCACCGGGCAATAGCCATGATTTTTGCATCACCGCCACTTGCCCCACATAGGCCAAGGTCGCATATGCCCCGCCAAATGTAACCATTGCCAAAATTGAAAATAATGACCCAATCTCGCTCCATATAGACTGAACACCTGTAAATTTATAAATGACCGCCATGCTGCCCAGCCATAGGGACAATAAAATCAACGCCATGATAATGGGTTTTTTATATTCTATATTGGCCTTTGTTTCGGCATGTTGCTGCGTGCCTAAAAAAATCCACCCCAAAATTCCGGCCGATATAATGACAATCGGAAATGGGATATGCAAAAATGCAAGGGCGATAAAGGCCGCCGCCGCGATAAGATATGACACACGCCCTTTTAACGCCCTGCCCATTACCTTTTGCATTGCATGAATGATAATCGCGATAACCGCCGACTTTAACCCCAAAAATAATCCGGCAAAATAAATATTATTGCCAAAACTGACATAGAATATGGACAATAGCATGACCGAGACAATGCCCGGCAAAATGAACATTAACCCCGCGATCAACCCACCCCTTATCCCATGGGTAATCCATCCGGTATAGGCGGCCAATTGCATCGCCTCTGGCCCGGGAAGCAACATGCAAAAATTAAGCGCATGTAAAAAACGCTTATCGTCAATCCATTTTTTGTCTTCAACCAACACATTATGCATGACGGCAATTTGTCCTGCCGGCCCGCCAAAGCTTAACATCGCAATTTTAAACCATGCGGCAATCGCCTCGCGCCATGATATGATAGGGCTTTGGCCTTGATCCACCTATTGCATCCATGCAGAAGAAGGAACTCCTTGAAAATATAATAAAGCGGTCAGGTCATTATGGCGGACAAATCCATTTGCTGCAGCCTCTGCCCTTGGCTTTGCATGATATGCCACGCCAAGATTGGCAAATTCTATCATGGGTATATCATTTGCCCCATCGCCCACGGCCAAGGTTGATTTTCTATCAATCCCCAATTCGGACATTATTTTATCCATAATATATGCCTTATAACAGGCATCGACAATTTCGCCTTCCAACCCTCCGGTTAAATTTCCATTTTCCATTTCCAATATATTGGCATAAAATTCATCAAAACCGGCCATTTGGGCCACGGGAGCAGCAAAGGCGGTAAAGCCGCCCGACACCAATATACTATGTGCGCCCCATGATTTCATTGTTTTTACCAATATTTCCGCCCCAGGGGTCAGACGGACACGATCTTTCAAGCAAATATCAATCATCGCCGCGTCCAACCCCTCTAACAGGGCAACACGCCCGCGCAATGCCTGTTCAAAATCAAGTTTTCCCTGCATAGCTGCCTCGGTAATTTCAGCAATTTGCGCCTTTATTCCGGCATAATCGGCCAATTCATCAATGCATTCCACAGTGATAATGGTGCTGTCCATATCCGACACGATTAATGATTTACGCCTAAATTCATCATCCTGAACCAAAAAATCAATTTTATCGGCCATCGGGGTTAAAGCAGTCTTGGCATGCGCGGCCTGCTCAATTGTCAAATCGCCCAGCATAATATCGGCGGCCTTGCCTTCTTCTATCCAATTGGATTCTACATTTTTAATGCCAGCAGAACAAAGGCTATCAACCGCCTCCCCCAAAGTAACACTATCCAAATTATTTGAGCCGATTATGGTGGCAATTATCATGTCGAATCCTGAAAATAAAAATAAACAACCTTTACTTCTTATCGCTGGACCAACGGCCAGCGGCAAGACTGCATCTGCCCTTCAATTGGCCAAAACGCATAAAATATCAATCATCAATGCGGATAGCGCGCAAGTTTATGATGGAATGCCGATTTTAAGCGCCCAACCAAGCCGAGAAGAAATGGCAAGCGCACCGCACCATTTATTCGGATATTTGCCGCCTTATGAATATTGCTCCGCCGCGCGCTGGGCCAATGATGCAAAGCGCGAATTGCAAAAAATATGGGATAAGGACCGCCTGCCCATTTTGGTAGGCGGAACGGGGCTTTATATGCGCACATTGCTTGATGGTATTTCCCCTGTCCCTGCCATAGATGCAAATGTGCGTCATATGGTTCGGCAATTGGATGTCACCGCCGCCTATGCCCAGCTATGCCATGAAGACCCGATAAGAGCCAAGCAATTAAACCCCAATGATGATGCACGTATAAAAAGATCGTTGGAGGTTGTCCTTTCGACCCAAAGGTCGCTATTATCATGGCAACAGGAAAAAAGCGGCGGGATTTTGGAAAATGTGGATTTAGAAGCGCATATATTATTGCCCGATAGGAATTGGTTATATGAAAGGTGCGACAGGCGATTTGATCAAATGATAGATTTAGGCGCAATTGATGAAGTAAAGATGCTGATTAGCCATAAGCTACCCCATGATGCACCGGCAGCCCGCGCCATAGGGGTAAAGGAAATTTCGGCCTTTCTTGCCCAAGAAATAAACAAGGAAGAAATGCTGAATTTGGGCAAAATTGCAACAAGGCAATATGCAAAACGGCAATTTACATGGTTTCGCAATCAAAGCCCGCCATCATGGAATAGAGTAGAATTGAACAGCAAACTTTCCTTTAATAATGAAATTATATCTAAATTTGAAATATAATTTCAAAGTTTAGGGTTGACTAATAATTTTATAATAGGTATCCGCCTAACCCGCATGGTCATATTGCGCTGCAGCAATGGCCTTTTATTATAGAAATTTGGCGCTATACCCTTTTGGTATGCCAAATTTAGACATGGGGTTAATATAGTGGTTGAAAAATCTGGAGCAGACATCTTAATCGACGCATTATTGGCGGCGGGCGTGGATACCATTTTTGGTTATCCAGGCGGGGCGGTGCTGCCAATTTATGATGCCATTTTTGAACATCCTGAAATTAAACATATCCTTGTCCGGCATGAAGCAGGCGCGGCCCATGCGGCCGAGGGATATGCACGGTCAACCGGAAAACCTGGCGTTGTTTTGGTGACATCTGGCCCCGGCGCAACCAATGCCGTAACTGGCATTGCCGATGCGTTTTTGGATTCCATTCCCATGGTTGTGATTACAGGACAAGTGGCCACCAATTTAATTGGGACTGATGCATTTCAGGAAGCCGACACCGTTGGCATTACCCGCCATTGTTCAAAGCATAATTATCTGGTCAAAGATCCAAGCGAGCTTGCCGCGACAGTGGCAGAGGCATTTCATCTGGCCACAAAAGGTCGCCCTGGCCCTGTTGTTATCGACATTCCCAAAAATGTTCAGGTGGCAACCGCAGAATATAGCCGTAAAATGGTGACCGAGCGCCACCGCCATGCCGTACCAAAGGAAGCGGACTTTGCCGAAATAACAAAGGCTGTTGAATTATTGGCCAATGCAAAATCACCCATTTTCTATACTGGTGGAGGCGTTATAAATAGTGGGCCAGAGGCCAGCCAAGCATTGCGCGATTT